>NZ_JBVHLJ010000007.1:0-69893 GCF_055559055.1 Streptomyces sp. NPDC024687
CGCCCGGTTACATTTCGAACCCGGAAGCTAAGCCTTACAGCGCCGATGGTACTGCAGGGGGGACCCTGTGGGAGAGTAGGACACCGCCGAACAATCTTTGGAGGACCCCTGGTCCCAGCGTTCAGCTGGGACCAGGGGTCCTTTTGTTTTTAGAATGCTTGCAGTACCGAAGACAGGAGTCACCATGTCCACCAACTCTCCCGACGACCGACCGGAGCGCGACCAGCGGCGACGGGACAGTGGTGACCGTGGCGGCTTCCGCCGCGACAACGACCGCGGTACCAGTGGTCGTGGCGGCAATGACCGTGGTGCCAATCGGGGTGGCGGCTACGTCCGCCGTGACGACCGTCCCAGCGACAACCGCGGCGGTGGCTTTGCCCGGCGGGATGACCGCGACCGTGGACCCCGTGGGGACGACCGAGGCGACCGTGGTGGTTTCCGTCGTGACGACAACCGTGCCGGCGACAGTCGTGGTGGTGACAACCGTGGCGGTGGTTATGGCCGGCGGGATGACCGCGACCGTGGTCCCCGTGGGGACGACCGCGGAGCTCGCCCCGCGTTCCGTCGCGACGACCGTCCGACCGGGCCCCGCCGTGACGACCGGGGAGACCGGCCTGCCTTCCGCCGTGACGACCGCGGCGAGCGCGTAGAGCGCCGGGACAGCGACCGTGGCGGCTTCCGCCGTGACGACAACCGTGGCGGTGGGTACGTCCGGCGGGATGACAACCGTGGGGATCGCGGTGGTTTCCGTCGTGACGACAACCGTGCCGGCGACAGTCGTGGTGGTGACAACCGTGGCGGTGGTTACGGTCGGCGGGATGACCGCGACCGTGGTCCCCGTGGGGACGACCGCGGAGCTCGCCCCGCGTTCCGTCGCGACGACCGTCCGACCGGGCCCCGTCGCGACGACCGCGGAGACCGGCCTGCCTTCCGCCGTGACGACCGTCCGACCGGGCCCCGTCGCGACGACCGGGGAGACCGTGGGGATCGCGGTGGTTTCCGTCGTGACGACAACCGCGGCAGCTTCGAGCGCCGTGACGACCGCCGTGACGACCGCCGGGATGACCGGCGTGACGACCGGCGCGGCGATGACCGTGGGGACCGTGGTGGTTTCCGTCGTGACGACAACCGTGCCGGCGACAGTCGTGGTGGTGACAACCGCGGCGGTGGCTACACCCGGCGAGACGACAGCCGTGGCGGTGGCTATGCCCGACGTGACGACAACCGGGGCGAGCGCGGTGGCTTCCGTCGTGACGAACGGCGGGACGACCAGGGCGCCGGCCGCGGTGGGCCCCGTAGGGATGACCGTGGGGCGCGGCCCGGCGGGTTCCGTGGTCGGGACGACCGGCACGGTGGCGATGACCGGCGTGGCGGTGGCGGGCGTTTCCGTGATGAGCGGGACCGCGACCGTGAGCCGATCAAGCGGCTGCCGATCCCCGAGGACGTCACGGGCGACGAGATCGACAAGGACGTACGGCAGGAGCTCCAGAGCCTGCCCAAGGGGCTCGCGGAGGATGTCGCCAAGAACCTGGTGATGGTCGCACGGCTCATCGACGAGGACCCCGAGGGTGCCTATGGCTACTCCAAGGTGGCCCTGCGGCTCGCGTCGCGTGTCGCGGCCGTGCGAGAGGCGGCCGGGTTCGCGGCGTACGCCAACCAGAAGTACAGCGAGGCGCTCGCCGAGTTCCGGGCCGCGCGGCGGATGACCGGGAACGTGGAGCTGTGGCCGGTCATGGCCGACTGCGAGCGTGGGCTCGGGCGGCCGGAGAAGGCGCTGGACATGGCCGGGGCGCCCGAGGTGCACAAGCTCGACAAGGCCGGGCAGGTGGAGATGCGGCTCGTCGCCGCCGGTGCCCGGCGTGACATGGGGCAGCTGGACGCGGCCATTGTGACGTTGCAGAGCCCCGAGCTGGCCTCCAACTCGGTGCAGCCGTGGACCGCGCGACTGCGGTACGCGTACGCCGACGCGCTGCTCGCGGCCGGTCGGGAGGGCGAGGCGCGGGAGTGGTTCGCCAAGGCCGTGGAGTCCGACAAGGACGGCAGCACCGACGCGTCCGACCGGCTCGCCGAGCTGGACGGGGTCGAGTTCGTCGACGCCTTCGCTGAGGACGAGGTCGACGAGGTCGAGCCTGACGGCGAGGCTGCCGAGAAGGTCGTAGAGGACGTGGAAGATGTCGAGGACGTCGAGGACGGCGACCTCAAGGACTGACGTGTGTTGTCGGTGAGCAAAGGGGCGGGATCCCGGGATCCCGCCCCTTTGTGCGTCATACGTCCAGTGCGCGCAGGACCAGGCCCGAAGCCGGTTTCGGGCCGAACGACGTCGACTTGCGGGGCATCGTGACGCCTTGGCGGGCGAGCTCGCGGACGACGTCCTCACGGATCGGGTGCATCAGGACCGCCGTGCCGCCGTCGCGTTCCGCCTTCTCGACCGTGGCGGCCGTGTCGTGGATGTAGGCGATGCGGGCGGGGTCGTCCTCGGGGATGTGCCAGACGTGGGCGAGGAGTGTGGCGTGCAGGACCGTGGCGTCCAGGGTGCGCCAGGCGGTGGGGCGGTCCGTGGGGATCGTGCGGGACAGGAGATCCGGGTCCGGGCGGTCCACGAGGTGGAAGACGCCGTCGCCGGCGAGGAGGAAGGCGTTGCCCGCGCAGGCCGCGTCGGCGAGGGCGTCCAGGGCCTCGGCCAGGGGCATGTCGAGGTGTCGTACACGGAAGAGGCCGTCGAGGAGCGCCAGGGACCGGGACACCGGGATGTCGTGCAGGAGGCGGTGGATGGCCCGGACGCGCAGGGGGTAGCGGGCCGTGTCGACCAGGAGGACCAGACCGTGGTCCCAGGGGCTGGGGGAGGGGTGCTCCGCGCGGAGACGGCGGTAGGTCGCCCAGCGGTGGTGGCCGTCCGCGATGAGGGCCTGGTGCCGGGTCAGGTCGGACTGGATGCGGGCCACTTCGGCGGGGTCGGTGATCGACCACAGGCGGTGGCTGTAGCCGTCCTCCGTGGTGGTGGCGAGGAGCGGGGGCTGCTCGGCCGTGCGCTCGATCGCGGTCGTCGTGACGGACTCCGTGCCGTTGCCGCGGTAGGTCAGCAGCAGGGGTTCCAGGTTCGCGGAGGTGGCGCGCATGAGGGCCGCGCGGTCGGCGACGACGTGCGGCATGACGTCCTCGTGGGGCAGGACCACGCCCTCCGACGGCTCCGACAGGCGCAGGGTGCCGATGATTCCGCGCTGGAGCAGGCCGGCGCCGTCCTGCTGTTCGTAGACGTACAGGCCGGGCTCCGGATCGGCAGTCAGGATGCCCTCGGAGAGCCAGCCGCGCAGGGTGCGGGCGGCCTGCTCGTTGCGTTCGGCCGGGGTCGTCGCCTGCGGGAGGATCAGCCGGACGATGTTGTACGGGTCGTTGGACTGGAGCTGGTGAAGGCCGTCGGGGCGGACCACGACGTCGTACGGCGGGGATGTCACGGCGGCCAGGCTGCCGACCCGGTCGGGGTCGTAGCGCAGGCCTCGGAACGGGGTGAGTTCCAGGCCTCGGCGCGCTGTTGCTTCCGGGTGACCTGCTGTGTTCATCCCGGCATCGTACGGGTGTCAGTGGCATGGGGGATGATCGGGGGAAAGCCGTCGAACGAGGAGCGATGCGGAATGAGCCAGCGCGTGAGGACGAGGCCTGAGGGCAGTGGGCAGGCCCTGAGCGAGGCGTACGACACCGCGCTGCTCGACCTCGACGGGGTGGTGTACGCGGGCGGCAACGCGATCGCGCACGCGGTCGAGTCGCTGGCCACCGCGCGTGAGGGCGGTATGCACCTCGCCTACGTCACCAACAACGCGCTGCGGACGCCCGACGCCGTGGCCGAGCACCTCACCGAGCTGGGCATACCGACGGGGCCCGATGACGTCATCACCTCCGCCCAGGCGGTGGCGCGGCTGATCAGCGAGCAGGTGCCGGCCGGTTCCCGGGTCCTTGTCATCGGTGGCGAGGGGCTGCGGGTGGCCCTGCGCGAGCGGGGGCTCGAGCCGGTGGAGTCGGCGGAGGACGAGCCGGCGGCGGTCGTGCAGGGCTTCGGTGGGCCGGACCTGCCCTGGGGGCGGTTCGCGGAGGCCAGTTACGCCGTCGCGCGCGGGGTGCCCTGGTTCGCGTCCAACACCGACCTGACGATTCCGAGCGGGCGGGGGATCGCGCCGGGCAACGGCGCCGCGGTGGAGGTCGTGCGGATCGCGACCGGCGCCGAGCCGCAGGTCGCGGGCAAGCCGTTGCCTCCCATGCACCGGGAGACGATCCTGCGGACCGGCGCGAAGCGGCCGTTGGTGGTCGGGGACCGGCTGGACACGGACATCGAGGGCGCGTTCAACGGCGAGGTGGACTCGCTGCTCGTGCTCACCGGTGTCACCGACGGCGCCCAGCTGCTGGCCGCGCCGCCGCAGCACCGGCCGACCTATGTGGACGCCGATCTGCGGGGGATGCTCACCGGGCAGCCCGAGGTCACCGAGGCGGGAGAGGGCTTCCGGTGCGGGGGATGGACGGCGACGGCCGGGGAGGCGCGGCTGGAACTGGACGGTGACGGCGAGGCCCTGGACGGGCTGCGGGCGCTGTGCGCAGCGGCCTGGACGGCGGCGGGGGAGAAGGCGTGCGAGCTGGACGGGGGCAAGGCGCTGGCCAAGCTGGGGTTGTGAGCCATCGGGGCGGGCAGGTCTCCGTGTGAGTCCACGCACGGTCGGTGCCAGGGATCGTGGCCGTTTGGCAGGGTAGGCTAACCTAACTGCGTGTTGGTCGACAGTCCTCCCGAACAGCGCGCGGAGACCGCCCCCGCGCCCCCAACCCGTCGGGCGATACGAGTCCTTGGGCTCCTCGTCTCCGTCGTGATCCTGGTGCTCGTCGCGGTGGCGAGCATCGCGGTCGGGGCGAAAGGGCTGTCCGTGGCACAGGTCTGGCACGGACTGTTCCAGGACACGGGGACCTACGGCGACGTCGTGGTCGCCGACCGGCTGTCGCGGACCGTCCTCGGGCTGCTCGCGGGTGCCGCGCTCGGTCTGTCCGGGGCGGTGCTCCAGGCGCTCACCCGCAATCCGCTGGCCGACCCCGGGCTGCTCGGCATCAACGCGGGCGCGTCCGCCGCGGTCGTCACCGCCATCACCTTCTTCGGCGTCACCTCGCTCAGCGGCTATGTGTGGTTCGCCTTTCTCGGCGCGGTCGCGGTGGGCGCCCTGGTCTGGTTCCTCGGCGGCAGCCGGGGCGCCACCCCGGTGCGGCTCGCGCTGGCCGGTACGGCGATCAGCGCGGCACTGTACGGCTATCTCCAGGCCGTGATGATCACCGACGACCAGGCGCTCAACAAGATGCGCTTCTGGACGGTCGGTTCGCTGTCCTCGGCGAGCAACTCGACCATCTGGCAGGTGCTGCCGTTCCTCGCGACCGGCTCACTCCTCGCCCTCGCGCTCGCGCGGCCGCTCAACGCGATGGAGATGGGCGACGACACCGCCAAGGCCCTCGGCGCCAATCTCAACCGCACCCGGGCGCTGGCCATGCTCTCCGCGACCGTGCTGTGCGGGGCCGCGACCGCCGCCTGCGGACCGATCGTGTTCGTCGGCCTTATGGTGCCGCACATCGTGCGCTCCTTCACCGGCCCCGACCTGCGCTGGATCCTGCCGTACGCGACCGTCCTGTCGCCCGTGCTGCTGCTGGGCTCCGACGTGATCGGCCGGATCGTGGCCCGGCCCGCGGAGCTCCAGGTCGGCATCGTCACCGCGCTCATCGGCGGGCCGGTCTTCATCTATCTCGTACGACGGCGGAGGACGGCGCAGCTGTGAGGACCAACCGTGCCATCAGGACCCCCGGCGGGCTCTCCCTGCGGCTGGACGTCCGGGCCGCTGTCGTCGTCGCCCTGATCCTGCTTGCCGCCCTCACCGCGAGCGTGGTGCTGATCGGGACCGGCGACTTCCCGATCCCCGCCGGGGACGTGCTCAAGACGCTGCTCGGGAACGGCAACGCCGGGCAGGAGTTCATCATCAACGAACTGCGGCTGCCGAGAGTCCTCGTAGGACTGCTGGTCGGCGCCTCGCTCGGGCTCGGGGGCGCGCTGTTCCAGGCCATCTCCCGCAATCCGCTGGGCAGTCCGGACGTGCTCGGGCTCAGCCAGGGGGCGACGGCCGGGGCACTGACGATGATCGTGCTGTTCTCCGGAAGCGCGACCCAGGTCACCCTGGGCGCACTCGTGGGCGGACTGGTGACCGGGTTCGCCATCTACCTGCTCGCCTGGAAGCAGGGCGTGCACGGATACCGACTGGTCCTGGTCGGCATCGGTGTCTCCGCGATCGTCACGGCGGTCAACGGCTATCTGCTGACCAGGTCCACCCTCACCGAGGCGGCCCAGGCCGTCGTCTGGATGACCGGCTCCCTCAGCGGCCGGGACTGGACGCAGGTCTGGCCGCTGCTGTGGCTGTGCGCCGTCCTCGTCCCGCTCGTCCTCGCCAACGCGCGGGGCCTGAGGATGATGGAGATGGGCGACGACGTGTCCCACGCCCTCGGGGTGCGGGTCGAGCGCGTACGACTGTTGCTGCTGGTCGCCGCCGTCCTGCTCACCGCCGCCGCCACCGCGGCCGCCGGGCCGGTCAGCTTCGTCGCGCTCACCGCACCGCAGCTGGCCCGCCGCCTCACCCGCTCGCCCGGCCCCAATCTGCTGCCGTCCCTGTGCATGGGCGCCACCCTCCTGGTCACCGCCGACTGGATCTCGCAGAAGGTCTTCGGCGCGGACCAGCTGCCCGTCGGCGTGGTCACCGGAGTCCTCGGCGGCGTCTATCTGCTGTGGCTCCTGGTCACCGAGCGCAAAGCGGGCCGGATATGAGTGCCGAGACCGTCCTCACCAGCGGACTGAACAACCCAAGGAGCACCGTGAACCGCCTGTCCGCCGACACCGTCACCCTCGCCTACGACCAGCGGGTCATCGCCGAGCAGCTGTCGGTGGAGATACCCGACCACTCCTTCACGGTGATCGTCGGCCCCAACGCGTGCGGCAAGTCCACGCTCCTGCGGGCCCTCTCGCGGATGCTCAAGCCCAGCCAGGGCAAGGTGCTGCTCGACGGGCAGGTCATCCAGTCGCTGCCGGCGAAGAAGGTCGCCCGCACCCTGGGTCTGCTCCCGCAGTCGTCGATCGCGCCGGACGGGATCACCGTCGCCGACCTGGTCGGCCGCGGCCGCTACCCCCACCAGGGCATCCTGCGCCAGTGGTCCACCGAGGACGAGCGGGTCGTACAGGAGTCCATGCGGCAGACCGGGGTCGCGGAACTCGCCGAGCGGTACGTCGACGAGCTGTCCGGCGGCCAACGGCAGCGCGTGTGGATCGCGATGGCGCTCGCCCAGCAGACCCCGCTGCTGCTCCTCGACGAGCCGACGACCTACCTAGACATCCAGCACCAGATCGACGTCCTCGACCTCTGCGCCGAACTGCACGAGGAGCAGGGCCGCACCCTGGTCGCCGTCCTGCACGACCTCAACCACGCGGCCCGGTATGCCACGCATCTCATCGCGCTGAAGAGCGGGAAGATCATCGCCGAGGGTGCCCCGAACGACATCGTCACGGCCGACCTGGTCGAGGAGGTCTTCGGGCTGCGCTGCCAGGTGATCGACGACCCGGAGACGGGGGCACCGCTGGTGGTGCCGGCCGCGCGCAAGGCACGCGTGCGCGTGGAGGCCGCCACGGAAGCTTCCTGACCAGGGATCTACAGCAGCTTCCTGAGCTGGAACAGGTCCCTGAGGCCCGCCTCCAGCTTCACCCGGCCCGAGCCCCAGGCCTTGGCGAAGTTCAGCTCGCCGTTCACCAGGGCCACCAGGTCGTCACCGGACATGGCCAGTCTGATCTGGGCCTTCTCCTTCGGAGGGCCCTCAAGGGTGTCGTGCACCACGATCCGGCCACCCGTCATCCGGCCGACGAAGGTGACGTCGAGATCGGTGATGCGGCAGCTCACCGAGCGGTCCATGGACGCCGCCGTGGCGGCGTCCCCCTCGGCGTTGCGCATGTTGCCGGAGAGCTTTTCGAGTGCGGCGCGGCACTCCTCGATCGTGGCCATCGCGCTCGACGGTACCCCAGCGGTTCGGGGTAGCGTCTGGGCATGAGCGACGCAGTTCCAGAGCCTTCACAAGAGGGCCCGGTCGAACCCGCCGGGTACGACCCGGCTGCCCCCGCCCCTCTGAACGTTCCTCGCATCCCCACCGGCAACGTCGAGGTCGACGCCCAGCTGGAGCGGCTCGGTGACGCCGACCACCTCGCCACCGACGGCCACATCGAGGTGTACGAGGATGTACACCGGGGGTTGCGCGACGAGCTCACCGCGCTCGACGCCCGCCCGGGACCTCCGGCGCCCTCACCGTCGTATGACCAGAGGGCGCCCTCACCCTCGTATGGCACTAGGAGCTGAACCGAACGTGGCAGGAGTCGCACGCAACCGTCTGGACGCGGAGCTGGTCCGCCGGAAGCTGGCGCGCTCGCGCGAGCATGCCGGGCAGCTGATCGCGGCCGGGCGGGTCACCGTCGGCAAGACCGTCGCGACCAAGTCCGCCACCCAGGTGGAGACCGCGGCCGCGATCGTCGTGCAGAGCGACGACAGCGATCCCGGCTACGTGTCCCGGGGTGGGCACAAGCTCGCGGGCGCCCTCCAGGTGTTCGGGCCGCGGGGACTCGTCGTCGAGGCGCGGCGGGCGCTGGACGCCGGGGCATCCACCGGCGGTTTCACCGATGTGCTGCTGCGGGCCGGGGCGGCGCACGTGGTCGCCGTCGACGTCGGCTACGGACAACTCGCGTGGTCTCTCCAGAGCGATGAACGCGTCACCGTCAAGGACCGTACGAACGTACGCGAGTTGACGCTCGAAGCGATCGATGGGGAACCAGTGGATCTTGTCGTGGGGGATCTGTCCTTCATCCCGCTCGGACTGGTACTGCCCGCCCTGGTGCGGTGCGTGAAGCCGGACGCCGATCTGGTGATGATGGTGAAGCCGCAGTTCGAGGTGGGGAAGGAACGGCTGGGCAGCGGGGGAGTCGTACGGAGCACGCAGCTGCGGGCGGAGGCCGTGCGGGGAGTGGCCGAGAAGGCGGGGGAACTCGGGCTCGGGGTGAACGGGGTCACGGCCAGTCCGTTGCCCGGTCCCTCGGGCAATGTCGAATACTTTCTGTGGCTGCGTGCCGGGGCGCCGGCCCTGGACCCGGCCGATGTCGACCGTGCAGTGGCGGAGGGGCCCCGTTGAGCCAGAACCGAGCTCGTACTGTTTTCCTGCTCGCCCACACCGGGCGGCCCGCGGCCATCCGCAGTGCCGAGCTGGTCGTCAAGGGGCTGATGCGCTCCGGGATCGGCGTGCGCGTCCTGGAGTACGAGGCGGCCGACCTGCCGCTGCCGCCCGAGGTGCAGCTCGTCAAGGAGGCGACTCCGCAGTGCCTCGAAGGGTGCGAGCTGCTCATCGTGCTCGGCGGTGACGGGACGCTGCTGCGCGGCGCCGAGTTCGCCCGCGCCTCCGGGGTGCCGATGCTGGGCGTCAACCTCGGCAGTGTCGGCTTCCTCGCCGAGGCCGAGCGGGACGATCTCGACAAGGTTGTCGACCGGGTGGTGACCAAGGCGTACGAGGTCGAGGAGCGGATGACCGTCGATGTCGTCGTTCACCGGAACGGGGACATCGTCCACACCGACTGGGCGCTCAACGAGGCCGCCGTGCAGAAGGCCGGTGCCGAGAAGCTGCTCGAGGTCGTGCTGGAGATCGACGGGCGGCCGGTGACGGGCTTCGGGTGCGACGGGATCGTGCTGTCCACGCCCACCGGGTCCACGGCGTACGCGTTCTCGGCGGGCGGGCCCGTGGTGTGGCCCGAGGTGGAGGCGCTGCTGATGGTGCCGATCTCCGCCCACGCGCTGTTCGCGAAGCCGCTGGTGACCTCGCCGAATTCCGTGCTGGCCGTGGAGCTGCTGCCGCATATTCCGCCGGGTGTGTTGTGGTGCGACGGGCGGCGGACCTTCGAGTTGCCGCCGGGTGCGCGGGTGGAGGTGCGGCGGGGGGCGGTGCCGGTGCGGCTCGCCCGACTGCATCACGCCTCGTTCACGGACCGGCTGGTGGCGAAGTTCGCGCTGCCGGTTTCCGGGTGGCGGGGGGCGCCGCACTAGCGCTCCGTGGGGCGCTTCCCTCCCCTGGGTGACAGGGTGCCTCGCACAGAGCCACCCGGACCTCGTAAGGTCTTCACCGTGCTGGAAGAGATGCGGATACGGTCGCTCGGAGTCATCGATGACGCCGTCGTCGAGCTGTCGCCCGGGTTCACCGCGGTCACCGGTGAGACGGGTGCGGGCAAGACCATGGTGGTCACCAGCCTGGGGCTGCTGCTCGGTGGGCGGGCCGATGCGGCGCTCGTGCGGATCGGTGCGGAGAAGGCGGTGGTGGAGGGGCGGATCACCGTGTCCCCGGGCGACTCCGTCGTCGTACGCGCCGAGGAGGCCGGGGCCGAGCTCGACGACGGGGCGCTGTTGATCAGCCGTACCGTTTCCGCCGAAGGGCGGTCCCGGGCGCATCTGGGCGGGCGGTCGGTGCCCGTCGGAGTGCTCGCCGAGCTCGCGGACGAGCTGGTCGCCGTGCACGGACAGACCGATCAGCAGGGGCTGCTCAAGCTGAACCGGCAGCGGCAGGCGCTCGACCGGTACGCGGGTGACGCCGTCGCCGTGCCGCTGGCCAAGTACACCGAGGCCTACCGGCGGCTGCGGGCCGTCTCCGGCGAGCTGGACGAGATCGTCACGCGCGCGCGTGAGCGGGCCCAGGAAGCCGACATGCTGCGGTACGGGCTCGACGAGATCGCGGGTGTGGAACCGCGGGCCGGTGAGGACGTCGAGCTGGCGGAGGAGGCCGAGCGGCTGGGCCATGCCGAGGCGCTGTCGTCCGCGGCCACGGCCGCCCATGCCGCCCTCGCCGGGAACCCCGAGGATCCCGAGGGCATCGACGCCGCGACGCTCGTGGCGGGCGCTCAGCGGGCTCTGGAAGCCGTACGGTCGCACGATCCGGCCCTGTCCGCGCTCGCCGACCGGATCGGGGAGATCGGCATCCTGCTGGGCGACGTGGCCGGGGAGCTCGCGGGATACGCCGACGACCTGGACGCCGATCCGCTGCGCCTTTCCGCCGTCGAGGAGCGGCGGGCCGCGCTCACCGCGCTGACCCGTAAGTACGGCGACGACGTGGCCGCCGTGCTCACGTGGGCCGAGCGCAGTGCCGCGCGGCTCACCGAACTGGACGGCGACGACGAGCGGATCCACGAGCTGACCGCCGAACGGGACGCGCTCAGGGCCGAACTGGGCGGGCTGGCGCAGGCGCTGACGGATGCGCGTACCGAGGCCGCGGAGAGGTTTGCGGCGGCGGTGACGGCAGAGCTGGCGTCGCTGGCGATGCCCCACGCGCGTGTGTCCTTCGCCATCCGGCAGACGGAGGACCCGGAGGGCGTGGAGGTCGGCGGGCGCGCGGTCGCGTACGGCCCGGCCGGTGTCGACGAGGTCGAGCTGCTGCTCGCCCCGCACCCGGGCGCCCCGCCGCGGCCCATCGCCAAGGGTGCGTCCGGTGGTGAGCTCTCGCGCGTGATGCTGGCCGTCGAGGTCGTGTTCGCCGGGACGGACCCGGTGCCGACGTACCTCTTCGACGAGGTCGACGCCGGTGTCGGCGGCAAGGCGGCGGTCGAGATCGGGCGGCGCCTCGCGCGGCTCGCGAAGACCGCGCAGGTCGTGGTGGTGACCCACCTGCCGCAGGTCGCGGCCTTCGCCGACCGGCAGTTGCTGGTCGAGAAGACGAACGACGGGTCCGTCACCCGCTCCGGTGTGAAGGTGCTGGAGGGTGAGGAGCGGATTCGGGAGCTGTCCCGGATGCTCGCCGGGCAGGAGGACTCGGAGACGGCCCGGGCACACGCGGAGGAGCTGCTGGCCACGGCCCGGGCGGACGCGTGAGGGTACGTCCCTGGGACTCACCTCCGGCCTGACGTCGCCGGCATGGCTGCACGGTCAGGGTTCCGGGCGCATCTGGCCGCGCTGCGGACGGTGAAGTGACCAGCGCGGGGGGTTTGTCGCGCAGTTCCCCGTGCCCCTTCAGGTCGGGCTTCGTCAGGTCGGAACCAGTTCCGTCACTCGTGTGAGTGACACCGACTCGCCGCACACGCCCGTCCCCCGTTCTCCGCATGCACGGAACACCCGTACGTCCTGGCATCCTTGGCAGAGAACCCATCACGCGTAGGAAGCGCGCGGTACACCCCTCCGCTCGACACCTTCTGTACGTTTCCTCGTGACCGTCCGACCCGAACCAGGAGCCCGGCCACGTGACCCCCGTGAGCAGCCACTCACCGCACGGCCAGTCGCCGCTGCGCACCGTGCAGGTGCTGGGCGGAGGCAATGCCGGCAGCAGCGCGCATGTGCGCTCCCTGACCTCGGGGCTCGTCGCGCGGGGTGTGCGGGTCACGGTGTGCGCCCCCGCCGAGGCGGACCGCGCCTACGACTTCACCGGGGCCGGTGCCGACCACGTGCACGTGCCGCGCAGCAGCGATCCGACCTCCGTGGCCGTGCTGCGGGCGGCCTGCGCGGACGCCGATCTGGTGCACGCGCACGGACTGCACGCCTCGTTCCGTGCGGTGCTGGCGCTCAGCGGGCGGCGGACCCCGCTCGTCGTCACCTGGCACGACCGGGCGTACGCCGAGGGAGCGCGGGCCCATTTCGTGCGCCTCCTGGAACGCCGGGTCGTGAAGGCCGCTTCCGTGGTGCTCGGGTCCACGTCGGTACTCGTGGACCGGGCCCGCAGGACCGGTGCCCGGGACGCGCGGCTCGCCGCCGTTGCACTGCCCGGGCCGCGCGCAGCCGTCGAGCAGGAGGACCCCGACCGGCTGCGGCCCAAGGTGCGGGCGGAACTCGGGGCCATCGGGCGTCCGTTGCTGCTTGCGGTCGGCGCCCTGGAGCGGCACAAGGGCTACGAGACCCTGCTGGACGCCACACGCGCGTGGCGCCTTCTCGACCCCGTGCCGCTGGTCGCCGTCGCGGGCGAGGGTCCGCTGCGGCCGGTCCTGCAGAGCCGTATCGAGGAGGAAGGGCTGCCGGTCCGGCTGATCGGGCGGCGTGACGACCTCTCCGAGCTGCTCTCGGCCGCCGATCTCGCACTCCTGCCCAGCCGTTGGGAGGCGCGTTCGGTGCTCGCCCAGGAAGCCTTCCACGCGCGGGTGCCGCTCGTCGCGACCGCGGTCGGCGGGATCCCCGAACTCGTCGGCGACGCGGCCGAACTCGTCCCGTACGGCGACCCGGAGGCCCTTGCCGAGGCCGTCCTGCGGTTGCTCGGCGATCCCGAGCGCCGGGAGCTGCTGAGGGAGCGGGGCATCCGGCAGGCGGCCACGTGGCCCACGGAGGACGAGACCGTCGCGCAAGTGCTGAGCGTCTACGACGAGTTGACCCAGCCCCGGCCCCTCATCTAGGGCACGTGTCTGCGCGCCCGCAGCGCCAGGCTCAACGCCAGCACCGTCTGCGGGTCGTCGAGGTCCGTGCCCAGCAACTCGCCGATCCGGGCGAGGCGGTTGTAGAGCGTCTGCCGGTTGAGATGGAGTTCGCGGGCCGTCTCCGCCTTGCGGCCGGCGTGGGCCAGGTAGGTCTCCAGGGTCGGCAGCAGTGGCGGCTTGGAGCGGTGGTCGTGGGCGCGCAGCGGGCCGATGGCGCGGTCCACGAAGGCAGCGAGGTCAGGGTGCTCGCGCAGCCGCCACAGGAGCAGGTCGATGTCGAGGCGGCGGGCGTCGTACCAGGGGCGGTCCGACAGGCCCTGCGCCGCCGTCGCCGTCTCGGCCGCGTGGCGCAGGCCCGCCGAGGCCGCCGCCCAGCTGCCGGCGACCCCGACGACCACGACCGGCGGCTGGGCGCCCGGCCGTTGCATCCCGGCCCGCTCCACGCCCGCCCGCAGCGCCGCCGCGACCCGGTCCGCGACCGCCGGCCGCTCCGACTCCGAGCGCAGACCGAGCAGGACCGGCACCCGGCCCTCGACCGGCCGTACGCCCAGCAGGACCGGCACGCCGACCGCGGCCAGCTCCTCGGAGACCGCCCGGGCCAGCACCGCCCAGCCACCGCCGGGAGCGAGAGCGTCACCGAGCCGCATCACCACGGGCAGCAGCGGGCCGGTGCCCGGCCTGAAGCCCAGCACGCGCGCCTGCGCCGGCGCGTCCTCCGGGGTGATACGGCCCTCCGCGAGGTCGGTCAGGAAGTCGCCGCGGCCGCGTGCCGCGAGCTCCTCCTCCTGACGGGCCTGCATCAGGACGACGGCCAGGATGCCCGCCGCGCGCTCGGCCGCCATGCGGTGCACCGGGGCCAGCGGGGCCCGTACCGGAAGCAGGACCAGCCGCGCCCGTACCGACCCCGTGCCGGGCCCGCCCCCGGGCACGTCCACGAGAGCCGAGCCGGACGGCGGAGCGTCCTTGTGCTGGCCGCGCAGTCCCTCCCAGACCTGGAGCGGGTCCGCGCCCTCGGGGCCCTCCCCGGCGGCGTACAGGAGCTGCCCGTCCGTCGTCTCCAGGAAGACCGGGTTGCCGCTGAAGTCGGCCAGGATGCCGAGGACCTGCGGGATACCGCCGCCGCCCAGCAGGGCCTCGGTACAGCGGCGGTGCACCTCCTCGGCCCGCTGGAGCAGCGCGTAGTGGCCGTTGACGATCTCGGTGTGGATCTCCTCGGTGACCGCCACGAACGGCACCTCGCGGTGCAGCTGGACGAGCGGCAGGCCGGTCGCGCGGGCCGTGTCGACGAGGGCCGCGGGCAGCCGGGCGAAGCGCGGGCCGAGCTCGACGACCAGGGCCGCGATCCCGCGCTCGGCCAGGGTGCGCACGAACGCGCGCTGTTCGGCCGGACGGGTGCCGAGACCGTAACCGGTGGTCAGCAGCAGCTCCCCGCCCTTCAGCAGCGAGGCGATGTTCGGCACCTCGCCCGCGTGCACCCAGCGCACGGTCCGCTGCAGCCGGTCCGCGCCCGCGAGGATCTCCGGGAGCCCGCTGCGCAGACCGGGCAGCTCCAGCGCGCGCTGCACGGTGATCCCGGCGCCCTGGGTGTCGAAACCGCTGTTCGTGCCGCTGTCCATGAGCCGGACGCTACCCGAGGCGTGCCCGGAGCCGCGGCGGGGTAGCGGCCGGTGCATGGACTTCAGCGTGGTGGCCGTGGCACGGGAGGACGACAGTGCGGTCGAGGAGCCGCTGCGGGTGGCGGTGGCCGCCGACCGGCTCGGGTACCGGGAGGTGTGGGCCGGGGAGGGCCCGACGTGGGACTCCTTCGTCCTCGCCACCGCGATCGGGCGGGCCACCGAGCGGGTCGCACTGACCGCGGGGCCCGTGCCGGTGAACGTACGCGACGCGTACACCACGGCCCGCGGTGCCGCCTCGGTCGCGGCCCTCGTCGGCCGGCCGGTCGGGGTGGCGCTGGGCACGTCCAGCAAGCGCGTGGTCGAGGCCGTGCACGGCCGGCCCCGGGCACGGCCCGCCGCCGTACTGGAGGAGCAGGCGGCAGCCCTACGGCGGTTTCTGCACGCCACTGCGGGCGAACCGGTCGTGCCCGGCAGCCCCTTCCGCCGCCGTCTGCCCCCGCCCGGAGGGCCCCTCACGGTGGCCGCTTTCGGGCCCCGCGCGATCGCCACGGCCGCCGCGCACGCCGACCGCATGCTGCTGGACGTGGTCTCCCCGGAGCAGGTGCGGGCGTTGCGCGCACAGCTGGACGCGGCGGCTCGGAAGGCGGGCCGTACGCCGCCCACGCTCGCCGCCTGGCTGCCGGCGGCCGTCGACCCCGACCCGCTGTCGCTGGCGCAGGTACTGGGCAGCATCGCCGGATACCTGACCGTGCCGGGCTACAGCGAAGTCTTCGTAGAGGCCGGGTTCGGAGAGGCGGTGGAGCTCGCCGCGAGCGGGGCGGACCGGGAGACCCTGATGCGGGCCCTGCCCGAGGCGGCCGCGGGCACGGTCGGGCTGGTGGGCGACCTGGACACCGTACGGGCGCGGATCGACGCCTACCGGGAGGCCGGGCTCGACGAGATCGCCCTCGTGCCGGCCACGGCCGGGGACCCGGGCGGCGAACGCACGCTGACGGCGCTCGGGCCGGCCTGAGGTTCCTGACGCCGGAAGGGGGGCACCCCATGGGGCACCCCCCTTCCGCACAGGTGCTGTTCAGCCCCCGTACGCCCCCGACGCCGTCAGACGCAGGGCCGTGTCGATCAGCGGGACGTGGCTGAAGGCCTGCGGGAAGTTGCCGACCTGGCGCTTGAGACGCGGGTCCCACTCCTCGGCGAGCAGTCCGAGGTCGTTGCGGAGCGAGAGGAGCTTCTCGAAGAGCCTTCTCGCCTCGTCCACGCGGCCGATCATCGCGAGGTCGTCCGCCATCCAGAACGAGCAGGCCAGGAAGGCTCCCTCGTCGCCGGGGAGGCCGTCGAGGTTCTCCTCGCCGCCGGAGGTCGGGTAGCGCAGGATGAAGCCGTCCGAGGTCGAGAGCTCCCGCTGGATCGCCTCGATGGTGCCGATCACGCGCTTGTCGTCCGGAGGCAGGAAGCCCATCTGCGGAATCAGCAGCAGGGAGGCGTCCAGCTCCTTCGAGCCGTAGGACTGCGTGAAGGTGTTGCGCTCCTTGTCGTAGCCCTTCTCGCACACGTCCCGGTGGATGTCGTCGCGCAGCTCGCGCCACTTGTCCAGCGGGCCGTCCGCGTCACCGGACTCGATGAGCTTGATGGTGCGGTCCACGGCGACCCAGGCCATCACCTTGGAGTGCACGAAGTGCCGGCGCGGCCCGCGCACCTCCCAGATGCCCTCGTCCGGCTCGTCCCAGTGGTCCTCGAGGTAGCGGATCAGCTTGAGCTGGAGCAGGGAGGCGTAGTCGTTGCGGGACAGGCCCGTCATGTGGGCCAGGTGCAGGGCCTCGGTGACCTCGCCGTACACGTCGAGCTGGAGCTGGTGGGCCGCGCCGTTGCCGACCCGCACCGGCCCGGAGCCCTCGTATCCCGGCAGCCAGTCCAGCTCGGCCTCGCCCAGCTCACGCTCGCCCGCGATGCCGTACATGATCTGGAGGTTCTCCGGGTCGCCGGCGACGGCCCGCAGGAGCCACTCGCGCCAGGCGCGGGCCTCCTCGCGGTAGCCGGTGCGCAGCAGCGAGGACAGGGTGATGGCCGCGTCGCGCAGCCAGGTGTAGCGGTAGTCCCAGTTGCGGACACCGCCGATGTCCTCGGGCAGCGAGGTCGTCGGGGCCGCGACGATGCCGCCGGTGGGAGCGTACGTCAGCGCCTTGAGGGTGATCAGCGAGCGGATGACGGCCTCGCGGTAGGGGCCGTGGTACGTACAGTGCTCGACCCACTCGCGCCAGAAGTCCTCGGTGGCCTCAAGGGACTGCTCCGGTTCCGGCAGCGGCGGCGGCTGCTTGTGCGAGGGCTCCCAGGAGATGGTGAACGCGATCCGGTCACCCGGGGCGACCGTGAAGTCCGAGTACGTGGTCAGCGACTTGCCGTAGGTCTCGCAGTCGGTGTCGAACCACACCGAGTCCGGGCCCGCCACGGCGACCGTGCGCCCCTCGTGCTTGTGGACCCACGGGACGACCCGGCCGTAGGAGAACCGCATCCGCAGGGCCGAGCGCATGGGCACGCGGCCCGAGATGCCCTCCACGATCCGGATCAGCTGCGGGGCGCCGTCACGCGGGGGCATGAAATCGGTCACTCTGACCGTGCCGCGTGATGTGTCCCACTCCGATTCCAGGATCAGGGAGTCGCCGCGGTAGGTGCGCCGGGCGGCGGTGGGGGGCTCGGCGTCGGCCCCATGGGCGGGGCCCAGGCGCCAGAAGCCGTGTTCCTCTGTGCCCAGCAGGCCGGCGAAGATGGCATGCGAGTCGAAGCGGGGCAGGCACAGCCAGTCCACCGTGCCGTCCCGGCAGACCAGGGCTGCGGTCTGCATGTCTCCGATGAGTGCGTAGTCTTCGATGCGCCCGGCCACGTGCAACTCCAGTCGAACGGCCACGTCGCCCCCGGTAGGAAAGGGGGCTGTCGCTTGGTGCGGTCAAGGGGGTGGTTGTACTGAGTCGTTGAGCGGTGAAGCAAAACAGGCCTGCCGCTGTGAGGCAAAACGACAACTGCTGCTCAACGAACTGACGAGCTCTCGTTGTTCCGGCGCTCACGGGTGGGGTGGTCCCGAGTTTTCGGCCGGGCTCGGCAGTGAGTGTCCGAGCAGGATACGACGCACGTAGATGATCTGTGTGCCGCTCCGGGCAACGCGGCTGGGCCGAACGGGTGAGCAACGGGTGAGAAACAGGTGCGTTCGTGCGGGTCCGTGTCGGCGTGTGTGCGGAGCGTGGCCGGAAGCCATCTCCCCGCGGCGCTGATACCCTGGTAGCCCGTGGACCGGTGGGCGCTTGACCCCCGAACCGCACCTCCAGATCGCGACCACGGGAGCCCCCTCTTGGCCATGACCGCTGCTTTTCGAAACAGCACAGCCACGACGACCAAGCACATCTTCGTCACTGGGGGTGTCGCTTCCTCGCTCGGCAAGGGCCTGACGGCCTCCAGCCTCGGCATGCTGCTCAAGGCGCGGGGCCTGCGCGTCGTGATGCAGAAGCTCGACCCGTACCTCAACGTCGACCCGGGCACGATGAACCCCTTCCAGCACGGTGAGGTGTTCGTCACCAACGACGGCGCCGAGACCGACCTGGACATCGGCCACTACGAGCGTTTCCTCGACCGGGACCTCGACGGCTCCGCCAACGTCACCACCGGCCAGGTGTACAACACGGTGATCGCCAAGGAGCGGCGCGGTGAGTACCTGGGCGACACCGTGCAGGTCATCCCGCACATCACCAACGAGATCAAGCACCGCATCCGCCGCATGGCGACGGACGAGGTCGACGTCGTGATCACCGAGGTCGGTGGCACGGTCGGCGACATCGAGTCGCTGCCGTTCCTGGAGACGGTCCGCCAGGTCCGTCACGAGGTCGGCCGGGACAACGTGTTTGTGGTGCACATCTCGCTCCTGCCGTACATCGGCCCCTCGGGGGAGCTGAAGACGAAGCCGACCCAGCACTCGGTTGCGGCTCTTCGCAACATCGGTATCCAGCCGGACGCCATCGTGCTGCGGTCCGACCGCGAGGTGCCGACCGCGATCAAGCGCAAGATCTCGCTGATGTGCGACGTCGACGAAGCCGCCGTGGTCGCCTGCCCCGACGCCCGCTCGATCTACGACATCCCGAAGACCGTGCACAGCGAGGGCCTGGACGCCTATGTCGTCCGCAAGCTGGACCTGCCGTTCCGGGACGTGGACTGGACGACCTGGGACGACCTGCTCGACCGCGTTCACAACCCCGACCACGAGATCACCCTCGCCCTGGTCGGCAAGTACATCGACCTGCCCGACGCCTACCTCTCGGTCACCGAGGCGCTGCGCGCCGGAGGTTTCGCCAACAAGGCCCGCGTCAAGATCAAGTGGGTCACCTCCGACGACTGCAAGACCCCGGCCGGCGCCGCGGCACAGCTCGCCGACGTGGACGGCATCTGCATCCCGGGCGGCTTCGGTGACCGCGGTGTGCTCGGCAAGGTCGGCGCGATCAAGTACGCCCGCGAGAACCGGATTCCGCTGCTGGGCCTGTGCCTGGGCCTGCAGTGCATCGTGATCGAGGCCGCCCGCAACCTCGCCGACATCCCGGACGCCAACTCGACCGAGTTCGACTCGGCCACCGGCCACCCGGTCATCTCCACGATGGCCGAACAGCTCGACATCGTCGCCGGTGAGGGCGACATGGGCGGCACCATGCGGCTGGGCATGTACCCGGCCAAGCTGGCCGAGGGCTCCATCGTCCGCGAGGTGTACGACGGCAAGGAGTACGTCGAGGAGCGGCACCGTCACCGTTACGAGGTGAACAACGCCTACCGCGCCGAGCTCGAGAAGAAGGCGGGCATCCTGTTTTCCGGCACCTCGCCGGACGGCAAGCTCGTCGAGTACATCGAGTACCCGCGCGAGGTCCACCCGTATCTGGTGGCCACGCAGGCCCACCCCGAGCTGCGCTCGCGTCCGACCAGGCCGCACCCGCTGTTCGCCGGCCTGGTGAAGGCCGCGGTGGAGCGGCAGAGTTCCAAGTAGCACGACAGTTGTACGGTGGCCGGGGCACACGCATTCAAAGGCGAGTGCCCCGGCTTCTTTTGCGCACGTGGGGAAGGACAGGCGATGACGATCAAGGACGCCCCGGAGGAGTGGGAGATCCGGGCGACGAAGACCCCCTTCGTGGGCAACAAGACCTCCGTCCGCACGGACGAGGTGGTCATGCCCGACGGATCGGTGGCCGGTCGTGACTACCAGGTCCACCCCGGTTCCGTGGCCGTCCTCGCCCTCGACGACGAGGACCGGGTCCTGCTCATCCGGCAGTACCGGCATCCCGTACGGCAGAAGCTGTGGGAGATCCCGGCGGGGCTCCTCGACGTGCCGGGTGAGAATCCGCTGCACGCGGCCCAGCGGGAGCTGTACGAGGAGGCACACGTCAAGGCGGAGGACTGGCGGGTGCTGACGGACGTCTACACCTCGCCGGGAGGCTGTGACGAGGCGATCCGGATCTTCCTGGCCCGGGGGCTGTCCGAGGCCGACGGCGAGCGCTTCGAGGTCGAGCACGAGGAGATCGACCTGGAGTACGCGCGCGTGCCGGTCGCCGAGCTGGTGCGGGGGGTACTGGCGGGGGAGCTGCACAACAACTGCCTCGTCGTGGGTGTGCTGTCGCTGGTCGCCGCGCGAGCCTCCGGCGGGTTGGACGGGTTGCGGCCGGCTGAGGCGGAGTGGCCTGCGCGGCCTTTCGAGGCGTGACGGTTGTTCCGGGACGCGCCGTGTCCCCCCGACTTCGGGGCACCACCGTGCCGTAGTTCCTATGATCCGTTGATCCGATCAGGGGACTCTTCGGCCTCTACCGTCGTGCTCCACCAGGAACGTTGCACAGGGTGAACTAGGCTCTGAAAAGCCCGAACCGGGGTCACCGGCGGGCTTTGCGCGTGCGGTGGGACGGGAGTGTGGCCCGTGACGGATCAGGCGGTGGACGCAGGCGGCGTACGGCTGTCCGGCGAAGGCCAATTCCTGGGGCGGACGCGGGAGTTGAAGGAGCTGCGCGCCGACATCGAGCGCGCGGGACTCGACACGCTCTCCGGCCGGAAGGCACCCCGCGCGCGCGTACTGCTCATCGCGGGGCGACCCGGGTCAGGCCGTACCGCACTCGCTGAGGAACTTGTCCGGGCGGTCGCTGACCGTTACGACGACGGGGTGCTGCGGGTCCGGCTGAGCGAGCCCGACGGCACCCCCGTACCGGTCGGGAACGCCGCCCGGGAACTGCTCACCGCGCTCGACGTCCAGGCACCCGCCGGAGCCGCCGAGGAGGACCTCACGGCAGTGCTGCGCGAGGCTCTCGCCGACCGTCGCGCGCTGGTGCTGCTCGATGACGCGGTGGCCCCGGAACAGGTGGACGCCCTGCTTCCGGATACCCCGGAGTGCCTGGTTGTGGCCGTGTCGGGAGGTCCGCTGACCGGGATCGCGGACGTCCGTCCGTGCACGCTCGGCGGGCTCGACACCAAGTCCGCGCTGGATCTGCTGTCCCGGCACACCGGGGCGGTGCGCATCACCGTGGACCCCCGTGCCGCCGAGGGACTCGTCGAGGAGTGCCAGGGCCACCCCGCCGCGCTGATGCTGGCCGGGGGCTGGCTCGCCACCCGCCCCAAGGCGGCCGTCGCCGATCTGGCCAAGCAGCTGCATGCGGAGAGTGACGAGGCCGGTCCGCTCAGCCGGGTCTTCAAACTCGTCTACACCTCCTTGCCCGCCGCGGCTGCCCGGACCCTGCGACTGCTCTCGCTCGCCCCGGCCGGCCTCCTCGACCCGCACACCGCCTCCGCGCTCGCCGGCTGCTCGGTGGCCGGCGCCCGCTCCACCCTGGACGACTTCGTCGCACTCGGACTGCTGCACGCCGTGGACTCACCGCTGCCGCAGTACGAGGTACCCGGCTGCCTGTACCCCCTGCTCAAGGCACTCGCCGACTCCCAGGACCGCCCGGCCGAGCTCAAGCTGGCCCGCGCCCGCATGCTGGAGCGGACCGTACGGCTGCTCCAGTCCTCCCGCGCGATCACCGAGACCGACAGCGCCGAGGCCCGGGAGAAGCTCCAGGGCATGCCGCCCTCGGTGCGCTTCCCGACCCCCAGGGCCGCCGAGGACTGGCTGCGCGTCCGCCGGCCGGCGCTGCTCGCCGCGGCCCGCCTCGCGGTCGCCGACGGGGAGCTGGACACCCTGGCCCGGCGCCTGATGTCGCAGCTCGTGCGCGCGATGGTGGCCCACTTCGGGATGCAGGCCGCCGCCTCCGACCTCTACGACATCCACGGCCTTGTGCTCGATGTGGCCGAGCGGCGTGCCCTGCCCCGCGAGAAGGCCGCCGCCCTGCTGAACCTCGCCGACCTGGACGCCCGGACCGGGCGTACCCGGGAGGCACTCGCGCGTTATCGGGCGGCCCTGGACGCCGGACGGGAGGCGAACGACCCGTATGCGACCGGCCGCGCGATGGAATCCGTAGGCGGCGCGCATCTGGAGCTCGGGGACTACGACCGGGCCGCCGACTGGTTCGGCCGGGCCCTGGCCCAGCGGCAGGCCCGGGGCGAACGCGCGGAGGCCGCCCGGCTGTACGGCCGTATCGCTGCCGCGCACACCTACGCCGGCCGCTACGGCGAGGCGGCCAGGAACTGGCGGGCCGCGCTTGCCGGGCACCGCAAGAACGGCGATGTCGCCGCCCACGCACGCGCGTTGAGCGAACTCGCCCGGGTCCAGGAGTACGCCGGACACCCCGAGGAGTCGCTGCGCACCTGTCAGGAGGCCGTGGAGTGGGCGCGGCGCGCCGAGGACGTCCGGCTGCAGGCCGCGCTCCAGCTGCGGCTCGCGGACACCCTGGACCGCCTCGGCGATCCCGCCGCCGCCCACCTGCACCGCGGCGCCGCAGAACGTCTGCTGGATGAGGAGCTTTCCCAGGGGGAACCCGGGTCCCAGCAGGCCGAGGAACCGAAACACGACGCTGATGCCTGCGAAATCCGTAGTACATCCGCAGAAGATTGATGCAATGGAAGGCTAGACAGCGGGAACACCTTCATTAGACTGGCTCTGCCGCACCTTCTCCTGCGGTGTCTCCTGGTGTGCTCATGCATGCCCGGGTATGTGTTGTATTGCCCCACACACTCTGAGCCAAGGACCGTGATCCACGTGAAGGTCGGCATCCCCCGCGAGGTCAAGAACAACGAGTTCCGGGTGGCCATCACCCCCGCCGGTGTGCACGAGCTGGTACGCCACGGCCACCAGGTCGTCATCGAGCGCGGCGCCGGCGTCGGCTCCTCCATCCCGGACGAGGAGTACGTCGCCGAGGGCGCCCGGATCCTGGACACCGCCGACGAGGTGTGGGCCACCGCCGACCTGCTGCTGAAGGTCAAGGAGCCCGTCGCCGAGGAGTACCACCGCCTGCGCAAGGACCAGACGCTCTTCACCTACCTGCACCTGGCCGCCTCCAAGGCGTGCACCGACGCGCTCATCGAGTCCGGCACCACCGCGATCGCCTACGAGACCGTCGAGCTGCCCTCCCGCGCGCTCCCGCTGCTCGCCCCGATGTCCGAGGTCGCGGGCCGGCTGGCCCCGCAGGTCGGCGCCTACCACCTGATGCGCTCGGTCGGCGGCCGCGGTGTCCTGCCCGGCGGTGTCCCCGGCACCCAGCCCGCGCGGGCCGTCGTCATCGGCGGCGGTGTCTCCGGCTGGAACGCCACGCAGATCGCCGTCGGCATGGGCTTCCACGTCACGCTGCTCGACCGCGACATCAACAAGCTGCGCGAGGCCGACAAGGTCTTCGGCACCAAGGTCCGGGCGATCATGTCCAACGCCTTCGAGCTGGAGAAGGCCGTCCTGGACGCCGACCTCGTCATCGGCGCGGTGCTCATCCCTGGCGCCAAGGCTCCGAAGCTGGTCACCAACGAACTCGTGGCGCGGATGAAGCCCGGAAGTGTCCTTGTCGACATCGCGATCGACCAGGGCGGCTGCTTCGAGGACTCCCGTCCCACCACTCACGCCGAGCCGACCTTCCAGGTCCACGACTCGGTCTTCTACTGCGTCGCCAACATGCCCGGCGCGGTTCCCAACACCTCCACCTACGCGCTCACCAACGCCACGCTGCCCTACATCATCGAACTGGCCGACCGGGGCTGGGTGGAGGCGCTGCGCCGCGATCCCGCGCTCGCCAGGGGTCTCAACACCCATGACGGCAAGGTCGTTTACCGGGAGGTCGCGGAGGCCCACGGCCTGGAGCACCTGGAGCTCGAGACACTGCTCGGCTGAGCCGGTGACCTGCTCCGACAGCTAAGTCACCTTTTCGTAAAGGCGATACGTCAACAAGACGCGTCAACGATGCACAGGCGGCCGGACCTTGCCCCACAAGGTCCGGCCGGATGTGTGTATGGTCACTTTGCGACTCTCGGTCAACTCGCGTCGAACGTAACCCTTGAACCGATTCGTACACCGGCGAAACCTGCCGTGCGACTGCCGTACGCCCTTGACAGCGTGATGTTTCATTGCCGACACATCCTGCCGGGTCCGGCGGATTGTGTTGCTGTGAACACCCGACACGCCATAGAGTCGCCAACCGTCGGCATGGTGCCACGCTGACCTTGTCTAGAAGTTTCCTGGTCTCCAAGGAGGTAAGACGACTTGTGAATGAGTCGACATTTTCTCCCGGGGGTGGTCAACCAGGAATGCCCGCCGGGGCCCAGAGCCCCGCGGGGTTCGAGGCTGTCGGCTCCGTCGCGGTGCGCACCTTCGCAGCCCGTCAGAGTCCGCCGACCGTGCGGACAGCACACCAGAGCATGGATGGCCATCACGTGAACGCCATGGCCGGCGACGGAAGTGGCGCGCCCCACAACCACTTCGCCGACTACGACGAACTGCCCGAGGGGCACTTCTACGACCCCGACGCCGAGTACGAGCCGGATCCGGAGTACGCGGCGACGCTCGCGCCCGACGCGGCCCGCCAGCGCCGTGAGCGCGTGGGTCCGACCGGGCGGCCGCTGCCGTACTTCCCGATCCCGGGCCCGCTGACCGACCACGGCCCCGCGAAGATCATCGCGATGTGCAACCAGAAGGGCGGCGTGGGCAAGACGACGTCGACCATCAACCTGGGTGCCGCGCTCGCGGAGTACGGCCGGCGCGTGCTGCTCGTGGACTTCGACCCGCAGGGCGCGCTGTCGGTGGGTCTCGGTGTCAACCCGATGGAGCTCGACCTCACCGTCTACAACCTGCTCATGGAGCGGGGCATGGCGGCGGACGAGGTCCTGCTCAAGACCGCGGTCCCCAACATGGACCTGCTGCCGAGCAATATCGACTTGTCGGCGGCGGAGGTCCAGCTGGTCTCCGAGGTCGCCCGCGAGTCGACATTGCAGCGGGCACTGAAGCCGCTCATGGCCGACTACGACTACATCGTGATCGACTGTCAGCCCTCGCTCGGCCTCCTCACGGTCAACGCCCTGACGGCCGCGCACAAGGTGATAGTGCCGCTGGAGTGCGAGTTCTTCGCCCTGCGTGGTGTCGCACTGCTGACGGAGACCATCGAGAAGGTCCAAGAGCGGCTCAACCCGGAGCTGGAGCTCGACGGGATCCTCGCCACGATGTACGACTCGCGCACGGTCCACAGCCGTGAGGTCCTGGCCCGTGTGGTCGAGGCGTTCGACGACCACGTCTACCACACGGTCATCGGGCGCACGGTGCGCTTCCCGGAGACCACGGTCGCCGGTGAGCCGATCACCACGTACGCCTCCAACTCCGTCGGTGCCGCCGCCTATCGCCAGCTCGCCAGGGAGGTGCTCGCCCGGTGTCACGCCGAGTGAGTCTGCCGGGGGCCGACGAACTGTTCCGTACGACAGGGGGGATGGCGCTCCAGGCGTCCACTCCCCGGCGGGGGACCAACGGCGAGGCCCGGGTGCCGGCTCCCGCGGGGGAGTCCGACGGGGCCGGAGCCGAGGACGCGCCGCAGTCCGTGCCCGCACAGGGCGGGGACGGCGACGGGGCCGAGCATGTGGCGGCCGATGCCGAGTCCGTGGAGGCGGGCGAGTCCCGTCTCCGGGCGGCCGCCGCGGAGCGCACCGCGCGACGTCAGGAGGCGCAGGAAGGTTCTGCCCAGGCCTCCGGCGGGGCGCAGCCGCGCGGCAAGCGCGGCCGGTCGCCCGCCCGGCGGCCCAGCGGGCGCGAGCGGCACGACGAGAAGATCACCGTGTACGTGTCGGCCGAGGAGCTCATGGATCTGGAGCACGCCCGTCTTGTGCTCCGGGGTGAGCACGGGCTGGCGGTGGACCGTGGGCGCATTGTGCGCGAGGCGGTCGCCGTGGTGCTGGCTGATCTGGAGTCCCGCGGGGACGCGAGCATTCTCGTCCGCCGGCTGCGTGGGCGGTAGCGGTAGCCTGCGAGGGCTATGACCTCGAACGACGTTCCCCTCGGCTCCGGCGCAACGGCCGGTCGTCGGCGTGTGCTGGGCCGGGGGCCGGGCGCTCCGCGGGGCGAGCAGGGCGCGGAGGCGGTGCCGGCTCCTGAGGAGCTGGAGTCCGAGGTTCCGGAGTCCGAGGCGGTTCCTCCGGCCGGGGTGGTCGGGGAGCCCGAACCGGTGTCGGTTTCCGGGGGGCCGGAGGTTGAGGTTCCGGAGTCCGGGTTGGTTTCTCCGGCCGGGGTGGGCGAGGAGCCTGAGCCGGTTGCGGAGGCGGTGCCGGTTTACGAGGGGCCGGTGGCCGGGGTTCCGCAGGCCGAGGCGGGCTTCGAGGCCGAGGTGGTCTCCGTGGGCGGGATGGCCGCGGAGGCGGTGCCGGTTTCCGAGGGGCCGGAGGTTGGGGCTCCCGGGCCCGAGGCGGGATTCGAGCTCAAGCCGGTCCCCGAGCTCGCGACGCTTCCCGAGGCCGAGGCGGAGACCGTTCCCCAGTCTGTGCCTCAAGAGGGGGGCGAGGGCGACTCCGGCGGTGTCTTCAAGGTCCGGCTCGCCAACTTCGAGGGGCCCTTCGATCTCCTCCTCCAGCTGATCTCCAAGCACAAGCTGGACGTCACCGAGGTCGCGCTCTCCAAGGTCACCGACGAGTTCATGACGTACATCCGGGCCATGGGGCCGGACTGGGATCTGGACGAGACGACCGAGTTCCTCGTCGTCGCCGCCACCCTCCTCGACCTGAAGGCGGCCCGGCTGCTGCCCGCCGCGCAGGTGGAGGACGAGGCCGACCTGGCGCTCCTCGAAGCCCGGGACCTGCTCTTCGCGCGGCTGCTCCAGTACCGCGCGTACAAGCAGATCGCCGACATCTTCAACCGGCGGCTCGACGAGGAGGCCCGGCGTTACCCCCGTACCGTCGGACTCGAACCGCACCACGCCGATCTGCTGCCCGAGGTCGTGATCAGCATCGGGCCCGAGGGATTCGCGAAGCTCGCCGTGAAGGCGATGCAGCCGAAGCCCAAGCCGCAGGTGTACGTCGACCACATCCACGCGCCCCTGGTGAGCGTCCAGGAGCAGGCGGGGATCGTGGTCGCACGGCTCAGGGAGCTCGGCGAGGCCAGCTTCCGCCTGCTGGTGGAGGACGCCGACGGCACCCTGACCGTCGTGGCGCGCTTCCTGGCGCTGCTGGAGCTGTACCGGGAGAAGGCCGTGGCGCTGGACCAGGAGACCGCGCTCGGAGAGCTGCTCGTGCGGTGGACCGGCGGTGATGGCGAGGCGGAGCCGACGGTGACCGACGAGTTCGACCGGCCGCCCGAGCCGCCCAAGGAGGACAAGACGTGAGCGAGGAGACCACCGAGGCCCCGGCGGGACTGCCGGGTGTCGCCGACCTCGACCTGAAGCCGGCGCTGGAGGCCGTCCTGATGGTCGTGGACGAGCCCGCGACGGAGGAGCACCTGTCGAAGATCCTGGAGCGGCCGAAGCGGCAGATCACCAGGGCGCTGCGGGAACTGGCGGGCGAGTACGCCGCACAGGGGCGCGGTTTCGAACTGCGGCACGTCGCGAACGGGTGGCGGTTCTACACCCGGGCCGCGTACGCCCCGGCCGTGGAACGGTTCGTCCTGGACGGCCAGCAGGCCCGGCTCACCCAGGCCGCGCTGGAGACGCTGGCGGTGGTCGCCTACCGCCAGCCGGTCAGCCGCAGCCGGGTCTCCGCGGTGCGCGGAGTCAACTGTGACGGTGTGATGCGCACCCTTCTCCAGCGGGGTCTGGTCGCGGAGGCGGGCACGGAACCCGAAACAGGTGCGATCCTGTACGTGACGACGAACTACTTCCTGGAGCGGATGGGCCTGCGCGGTCTGGACGAGCTCCCGGAGCTCGCGCCCTTCCTCCCTGAGGCGGAGGCGATCGAGGCCGAGACCCAGGAAGGCGTACCGTCGTTCGATCCGGACGCCCCGGATTCCGAGGGCGCAGACGACAAGACGGAACTTTGATGCGAAGCAGCAGCGGCAGGAACAGCAGCGGAAACAACGGCGGGAGCCGTGGTGGCAACAGCGGCGGCCGCGGCGGGAGCAGCGGTGGCCGCGGGGGGAGCGGCGGTGGCCGCGGTAACTTCCGCGGGGCCGGGAACGACCGCGACGACAAGCAGGGCGGCCGGCCGAAGAACCCGCGCCCCGAGGAGCGGCGCTACGACGTGGGCCCCGGCGGGACCCACGACGGACCGAAGACCGGGCGCGGTGCCTCCGCGCGCGGCGGCGCCAAGGGCGGGCCGAAGCAGGGCCAGGGCACCGGGCGCGGCCGTTCGGTGCCGGCGACCTCGCGGGAGTACGAGGCGCGGGCCGAGGAGCGCAACCGGGAGCGGTACGCAGGCAAGAAGGACGTGAAGCCGCCGAAGACCTTCCCGGGTGCCGAGCAGGAGGGCGAGCGGCTCCAGAAGATCCTCGCGCGCGCGGGCTACGGCTCGCGCCGGGCCTGCGAGGAACTCATCGAGCAGGCGCGGGTCGAGGTCAACGGCGAGATCGTCCTGGAGCAGGGCAAGCGGGTGGACCCGGAGAAGGACGAGGTCAGGGTCGACGGCCTGACCGTGGCGACGCAGTCGTACCAGTTCTTCTCGCTGAACAAGCCCGCCGGTGTCGTCTCGACGATGGAGGACAACGAGGGCCGGCAGTGCCTCGGGGACTACGTCACCAACCGTGAGACGCGGCTCTTCCACGTGGGGCGGCTCGACACCGAGACCGAGGGCGTCATCCTGCTCACCAACCACGGTGAGCTGGCCCACCGGCTGACCCACCCCAAGTACGGCGTGAAGAAGGTCTACCTCGCGCACATCGTGGGCCCGATCCCGCGGGACCTGGGCAAGCAGCTCAAGGACGGCATCCAGCTGGAGGACGGGTACGCGAAGGCGGACCACTTCCGGGTCGTCGAGCAGACCGGCAAGAACTACCTCGTCGAGGTCACCCTCCACGAGGGTCGCAAGCACATCGTGCGCCGGATGCTCGCCGAGGCGGGCTTCCCGGTCGACAAGCTGGTGCGGGTCGCCTTCGGCCCCATCACCCTGGGCGACCAGAAGTCGGGCTGGCTGCGGCGGCTGTCCAACACCGAGGTCGGCATGCTGCTGAAGGAAGTCGATCTGTAGTCCCGCGTCTCCCACGCGTGCAAGTGCGGCCGGTTCCGGAGTTCTCCGGGACCGGCCGATGCGTTTTCGCCCTCCTGCCGGTCTGTATCGGTGATGGAGGGAGTCGGGATGGAGGGAGTGGGGATGGAGGGAGTGGGGATGGACGTGAGGAACGCTCACCGTGACGAGACGGGTCCTGCAGCGCTGGAGGGCCCTGTGCGGCCTTCGTGGCCTTGTCGGGCGCCAGGGGAGCAGGAGTCGCCCGTGAGATCGCTGAGGGGCTGCTGTGGCGGCCTGACGGAGGTGCTGTCATGAGCGCGGGGGAGTTGTTGGAGCGTTCGCTCGCGTACGCGCTGGGGAGCGTGGCGGCGTCGCGGTGCGTGGATCTCGGCACGGGTACGCCGTGCGCCGAGTGGGATCTGGGCGAGCTGCTGGGGCATCTCGACGACTCGCTGGACGCGCTGTACGAGGGGCTGAGCGGCGGGCGGATCGGACTGCTCCCGCAGGCCGACCGGGTCTGCGGCTTCCGCACACGCGCGTGTGCCGTGCTCGGCGCCTGGGCCGCCGGGCCGCCCGAGGACGTGCTGGTGGGTGAACGCCCGCTGGACGTACGGGTGATGGCCGCCGTCGGTGCTGTCGAGATCACCGTCCACGGGTGGGACGTGGCCCGGTCCTGCGGACAGCCGCGGCCCATTCCGGAGGGCCTCGCCGCCGAACTCCTGTCCGTCGCCCAGTGCGTGGTGGGGGAGGAGGACCGGGGTGTGCGGTTCGCCGAACCGGTCCCCGTTCCTTCCGGTGCGCGGCCTGAGACGCGGCTTCTCGCCTTTCTGGGGCGGCACTTCCAGGGGCTTGTGGAACACCCTCGCGCTTCTTTATAGTCGTAATGACTATTAGTCATCCTGACCATAGAGGGGGCGAGCGCGAGTGGACTACGACAAGTACGCCTACGAACCCTTCGCCGTCACCGTCGACCTCGCCGTCCTCACCGTCGCCGAAGGCGCCCTGCACGCGCTGCTCGTGGAGCGGGGGCAGGAGCCGTACGCCGGACACTGGGCGCTGCCCGGCGGGTTCGTGCACCCGGACGAGTCCGCGGAGACGGCGGCCCGGCGTGAACTCGCCGAGGAGACCGGGCTGTCGGACCTCTCCGGACTGCATCTGGAGCAGTTGCGGACCTACAGCGAGCCCGACCGTGACCCCCGGATGCGGGTCGTCTCCGTCGCCTTCGCCGCGCTGCTGCCCGACCCTCCCGAGCCGCACGGCGGCAGTGACGCGGCCGAGGCCCGCTGGGTGCCGTACGACAAGGCGGGACCGCTCGCCTTCGACCACGACCGCATCCTGGCCGACGCCCACGAACGCGTCGGCGCCAAGCTCGAGTACACCTGCCTCGCCACCGCCTTCTGCCCGCCCGAGTTCACCCTCGGGGAGCTCCAGCAGGTGTACGAGACGGTGTGGGGAACCACGCTCGACCGGCCCAACTTCCGCCGCAAGGTGCTCGCCACGCCCGGCTTCGTCGAGGCCGTCCCCGGCGCCGCGCGGCTGACCGGCGGCCGCGGCAAACCGGCCGCGCTCTACCGCGCGGGACCGGCCACCTCCTTGCACCCCCCTCTCCTCCGCCCGTCCCCGGAAGGACGCCCCGCATGACCACGATCCTGACCAAACGCGCCGCCACCGGCACCCTCGTCGGCCTCGCCCTCGGGGACGCCCTCGGTTTCCCGACCGAGTTCAACGACGTGCCGTCGATCCTCGCCAAGTGCGGGCCGTGGCGGGAGATGGAGCTGCGCACGCCGGCCGTCGTCAGCGACGACACCCAGATGACGCTGGCGGTGGGCAGGGGGCTGCGGACGGCGATGGACCGGGGTGTGCTCGAGCCCAAGAGGCTGGCGCGGCCCCTGCGGGAGGAGTTCGTCGACTGGTACCAGTCACCGGAGAACAACAGGGCGCCGGGAAACACCTGTCTGCGGGCCTGCTACCTGCTCAAGAACGAGCAACTGCCCTGGCAGGAAGCCAGTCAGATCAACTCCAAGGGCTGTGGCGCCAACATGCGCGTGGCGCCCGTCGGACTCGTTCCCGGGCTCAGTGACGAACAGCGGGCGGGCGCCGCCCAGTTGCAGGCCGCGCTCACCCACGGGCACCCGACGGGGCTCGCCGCGTCGGACCTCACCGCGCGTGCCGTACGGCTGCTCGCACTGGGCACCGGGCCTGACGAACTCGTCGAGTTGCTGCGGTCGTACGCCCTGGCGAACCGGGGCCAGTACCACGAGCGCTGGCTCGGCGACCTGTGGGCGAGGAGCCAGGACCCGACGCCGGGGCAGTTCATCGCGCGCGGCTGGGACGAGTGCCTGGCGGTCCTCGACCGGCTCGACCACGCCGTGCGCACCGCCTCGCCGGAGGAGGACCCCTGCCTGGCCACCGGAGCGGGCTGGACCGCCGAAGAGGCCCTGGCCACCGGGCTGTTGTGCTTCCTCCAGTTCCCCGAGGAGCCGCTGACGGCCCTGCGGCGGGCCGCGTGCAGCTCCGGCGACTCCGACTCGATCGCCTGCCTGACGGGCGCCTTTGCGGGCGCCCATCTGGGAGCGGACGCCTGGCCGGTGGAATGGGCCGACCGGATCGAGTACGGCAGTGAACTGGTGACGCTCGGCGCGCTCTGGGACGCCTAGAGCCCTTCTGCGTCCTAGGCGAGCTGGATCGAGTCGCCGCTGACCTTGATCTGCTTCTCGGGCAGCGGCTTGTCGGCCGGCGGGTTGGCCACCGAGCCGTCCGTGATGTTGAACTTGCTGCCGTGGCAGGGGCAGTTGATGGTGCCGTCGGACACGCTGGTCACCTGGCAGCCCTGGTGGGTGCAGATGTCCGAGAAGGCCTTGAACTCGCCCTTTTTCGGCTGGGTGACGACGACCTTCTCGTCCTTGAAGATCTTCCCGCCGCCGACCGGGATCTCGCTCGTCTTCGCCAGTTCGGTGCCGGCCTGCACCGAACTGGACCCGGAGTCGCCGTTCTCGTTGCCGTACTCGCCGCAGCTGACGGTCAGCGCGGCCGCGCCCGTCGTGAGAAGGACCGTGCGCCGCGTCGGGCTGTGCGTCATGTCGTGACTCCGAAGGTGCGGAAGAACCAGAGGGCGGACGTCAGCCAGAGGATCGTGAGCGCGGTGAAGACGAGCCCGCCGACGATCGGCAGGAGCCATCCGGGAAGTCGCTCCCAGCGGAGCAGCAGCATCTTGGCACTGAAGACACCGAAGAAGAAGCAACCGAAGAGGGAGTGCCACAGAACGCGTGATTCGTACGACTGGAAGCCCAGCGCGTACAGGCAGTGCACCGCGACCGGCACCGCGACGAGGAACGCCGCTCGGCCGGACCAGCGGTGCAGGGTGGCGGACCAGCTCGGGCCCGGCAGCTTGCCGTACACCATCAGGGCCGAGACGAGCTGCACGAGCGCGAAGAAGAACGCGACAGTGGCGAGCCATGACTTCACCGCACCGGTGCTGCTGAAGCCGGCGAGGTTGAAGGCCGTGCCCGTCGGGTCGTGGACCTTGCCGTAGGCGCCCAGGGCGACCACCACCGCGGCGGCGACCAGGGCCGGGATCAGATAGCGGGCCGCACCGGGGCCGCGCTCGGGTTCGGGCGAGGGCCAGCTCTGGGTGGCCGCGTTCGGGTCGACGGTCATGATCGGCTCCTAAGGGCCCTGGGTCAGGGGGTTGCCGGGCGGGCCGTGAGCCGCTGTCCGTCGACCGTCACCGCACCGGTCTTCGGGTCGATCTCCGGCGCCGGGGAGGGCTTGCCGTCGCGCCTCAGGATGCCGACCTGTTCGCCGTCCGGAAGGACGATCCAGCCGCCTTCGATCTTCGCGCCGGCCACCGTGCTGTTCGCCCGGTAGAGCCCGGACGACTTCTTCGTCCTGCCGATGGTGAAGGCGTAGCTCCCGTTGCCGACCTCGGCCGTGCCGCGGATCTCCTTGGTGCCCTTCACCCTGCCGTCCAGGCTCGCGCCGCCCTTGCCGGTGAGCCGCAGGCTGCCGTCGTCCTTCACGTCGCCCTGGAGCCACGACTCGACGTTGTGGCCGTCGCAGACGTACGCGATCGCCTTGTCGTCGCGCACGGTGATCGCGACCGCGGAGGAGTCGTCGTCGGTACGGCCCGTGTAGACGCCCCCGGGCACCGGGGTCCGGGTCGGGGACTTGCCGGGTGGCGCGGACGTCCGGGCCGGTGCGGTGCTCGGTGACGCCTTGGTGCTGGGCGACGACTTCCCGGAGCCCGGCGGCTTGACGTACGACGACGTGGGCTTCTCCCCCGTGGTGGCGTTGAGCGAGAGCATGAACAGGCCGAGCAGCAATCCCGCGAGCAGTGTCAGCAGCGGTCCGGAACGCTTCATGTGAGGGGCCTCCCCCGAGGCGAGTGTCCTGCCATCAGAGCGGACCCGGGGTCCCGAGTCCAGGGGCGCACGGGTGTGTTTTCACCCCAAGTAGCGGAACTGCGACGTTCGGGTGACATTGCCACGGTCCGGGAGGCCATCTCAGGACGCGGGCGCCGCGGACCCGTGCCGCACGGGCTGACTAGGCTGGTCGTACGAAGAGCCGGGTTGTGCATCAGCAACACCAGCAAGCATCAGCGAGGAGCAATGCCGTGGCGGTACGAGCGGTCCGGGGCGCCGTCCAACTCGAACAGGACGAGGCCGGCCACATGGACGAGCAGGTCGGGGCGCTGCTCACCGCCATCATGGAGCGGAACGAGCTGACCGCCGACGACCTGATCAGCATCTGGTTCACGGCCACGCCAGACCTGCACAGCGACTTCCCGGCCGCCGCGGCCCGCAAGCTCGGCATCGTCGACGTACCGCTGATCTGCGCGCAGGAGCTGGACATCGAGGGCGCCATGCCCCGGGTCGTCCGGGTGCTCGCCCATATCGAGTCCGACCGGCCCCGCGCCGACATCGCGCACGTCTACCTCGGCGCCGCGGCCGCCCTGCGCAAGGACATCGCCCAGTGAGGACCGCACTCGTCATCGGGACCGGGCTCATCGGGACGTCCGCCGCGCTGGCGCTGGCGGGACGGGGCGTCACCGTCCATCTCGCCGACCACGACCCCGAGCAGGCCCGCACGGCCGCCGCGCTCGGCGCCGGCACGGACGAGGCGCCGGAGGGGCCCGTCGACCTCGCGATCGTCGCCGCGCCGCCCGCGCATGTGGCCGCAGTGCTCGCCGACGCCATGCGACGGGGCGTGGCCCGCGGGTACATCGACGTGGCCAGCGTGAAGGGCGGGCCGCGTCGGGAGCTGGAAGGACTGGGACTCGACCTCTCCGCGTACATCGGTACGCATCCGATGTCCGGGCGGGAGAAGTCCGGGCCGCTGGCCGCCTCCGGGGACCTCTTCGAGGGGCGGCCCTGGGTGCTGACCCCGACCCGGGACACCGACACCGAGGTGTTGAACCTCGCACTGGAGCTGGTCTCGCACTGCCGCGCGGTGCCGGTGGTCATGGACGCCGACGCCCACGACCGTGCCGTGGCGCTCGTCTCGCACATGCCGCATCTGGTCTCCAGCATGGTCGCCGCGCGGCTCGAGCACGCCGAGGAGGCCGCCGTACGGCTGTGTGGCCAGGGGATCCGTGATGTGACCCGGATCGCCGCGTCCGACCCCGACATGTGGATCGACATCCTCTCCGCGAATCCGGGGCCGGTGGCCGATCTGCTCACCGATGTGGCCGGGGACCTCGAGGAGACGGTGCGGGCGCTGCGGGCGCTCCAGTCCGCCGACGAGGCCAAGCGGGACGAGGGCGTGTCGGGGATCGAGGACATGCTGCGGCGGGGGAACGCCGGGCAGGTGCGGGTGCCCGGGAAGCACGGGTCCGCTCCTCGGGTGTACGAGGTCGTGGCCGTGCTCATCGACGACCAGCCGGGGCAGCTGGCCCGGATCTTCGCGGACGCGGGGCGGGCCGGGGTCAACATCGAGGACGTGCGGATCGAGCACGCGACAGGGCAGCAGGCCGGTCTGGTGCAGCTGATGGTGGAGCCGTCGGCCGGACCGGTGCTGTCGGCGTCGTTGCGGGAGCGGGGCTGGGCCATCCGGCAGTAGGGCGGACGGGCCGGGAGCGCCCGGCCGGCGTCGGTCGGGCACGCGTCCGGACGAGTGACGCGCACCCAGTAACCTTGTGCGGGGCACAGTCGCGCCCCCACACCACTCGCCAGACCGCACCCGAAAGGTGTCCCCCCGTGGAAAACGGCGCCGCCCAGCCCGTGATTGTCGCCATCGACGGCCCCTCCGGCACGGGTAAGTCGAGCACCTCGAAGGCTGTCGCCGCGCAGCTGGGGCTGAGCTACCTGGACACCGGGGCCCAGTACCGGGCGATCACCTGGTGGATGGTGACCAACGGGATCGACATCGACGACCCGTCCGCCATCGCCGCCGTGGCGGGCAAGGCGGAGATCGTCTCCGGCACTGATCCGGAGAACCCGACGATCACGGTCGACGGAACCGATGTGGCCGGTCCCATCCGGAGCCAGGAGGTCACCTCCAAGGTCAGCGCCGTGAGCGCCGTACCCGAGGTGCGGGCCCGGATCACCGAGCTGCAGCGCTCGCTCGCCACCTCCGCGGAGAAGGGCATCGTCGTCGAGGGCCGGGACATCGGTACGACCGTGCTGCCCGACGCCGACCTCAAGGTCTTCCTCACCGCCTCGCCGGAGGCCCGCGCGGCCCGCCGCAGCGGCGAGCTGAAGGGCGCCGACGTACTCGCCACCCGCGAGGCCCTGATCAAGCGGGACGCGGCCGACTCCAGCCGGAAGACCTCGCCGCTCGCCAAGGCGGACGACGCGGTCGAGGTGGACACCACCGAGCTCAGCCTCGCGCAGGTCATCGAGTGCGTCGTCACCCTCGTCGAGGAGAAGCGGGCCGGGAAGTGACCGTTCCTTCCGAGAAGGGTGCCGAGGTCGGCCGGCGCATCGGCGTCGGGCTGATGTACGGGCTGTGGAAGCCGCGGGTGCTCGGCGCCTGGCGGATGCCCGCGGCCGGGCCCGTGATCCTCGCCGTGAACCACTCCAACATCCTCGACGGCCCGATGGTCATGGGCGTGTCACCCAGGCCGACGCACTTCCTGATCAAGAAGGAGGCGTTCATCGGACCGCTGGACCCCTTCCTGATCGGCATCGGGCAGGTAAAGGTGGACCGCTCGGGCGCCGACCGCGGGGCGATCACCCAGGCGCTCGACGTCCTCAAGACCGGCGGGGTCCTCGGTATCTTCCCGGAGGGCACCCGGGGCGAGGGCGACTTCGCCTCCCTGCGGGCCGGGCTCGCGTATTTCGCGGTGCGCAGCGGGGTGCCGGTCGTCCCGGTCGCGGTTCTGGGAAGCTCCGAGAAGCCCGGACGGTTGATAAAGGGGCTGCCTCCGCTGCGCAGCCGCGTCGACGTCGTCTACGGCGACCCCTTCGAGGCGGGCGACGGCAGCGGACGGCGCACCCGCAAGGCGCTCGACGAGGCGACCGAGCGCATCCAGAAGCAGCTCAGCACCCACCTGCAAAACGCCAGGCGCCTGACCGGGCGCTAGGCGACACTGAGTAGTGGACCGATCCGGCGAAAGGGCCGGCGGTCCACCGATCACCACGATGAACGAGGTACGCACTTCATGAACGACCACATCCACTCCGAGGGCTCGGGCGAGGAGCACGACCACGGGGCGCTTGGCGATGCCGAGTACGCGGAGTTCATGGAGCTCGCCGCGGAAGAGGGCTTCGACCCCGAGGACATCGAGGGTGCCATCGAGGCGGCCGGCCACGGCCCGCTGCCGGTGCTCGCCGTCGTCGGGCGCCCGAATGTCGGCAAGTCGACTCTGGTGAACCGCATCATCGGGCGCCGTGAGGCCGTCGTGGAGGACAAGCCCGGCGTCACCCGCGACCGCGTCACCTACGAGGCCGAGTGGGCGGGGCGCCGCTTCAAGGTCGTCGACACCGGCGGCTGGGAGCAGGACGTCCTCGGCATCGACGCCTCCGTGGCCGCGCAGGCCGAGTACGCGATCGAGGCCGCCGACGCCGTCGTGTTCGTCGTGGACGCCAAGGTGGGTGCCACCGACACCGACGAGGCGGTCGTACGGCTGCTGCGCAAGGCCGGCAAGCCGGTCGTGCTGGCGGCCAACAAGGTCGACGGCCTGAGCGGCGAGTCCGACGCGGCGTACCTGTGGTCCCTGGGCCTGGGCGAGCCGCACCCCGTCTCCGCGCTGCACGGCCGGGGCACCGGCGACATGCTCGACGCCGTTCTGGAGGCGCTGCCGGAGGCGCCCGAGCAGACGTTCGGCACCGGAGTCGGCGGCCCCCGCCGGATCGCGCTGATCGGCCGCCCGAACGTCGGCAAGTCCTCGCTGCTGAACAAGGTGGCCGGCGAGGAGCGGGTCGTGGTCAACGAGATCGCCGGCACCACCCGCGACCCGGTCGACGAGCTGATCGAACTCGGCGGTGTCATCTGGAAGTTCGTCGACACCGCGGGTATCCGCAAGCGGGTCCACCTCCAGCAGGGCGCCGACTACTACGCCTCGCTGCGCACCGCCGCCGCCGTCGAGAAGGCCGAGGTGGCGGTCATCCTGATCGACGGCTCCGAGTCCATCTCGGTGCAGGACCAGCGGATCGTCACGATGGCCGTCGAGGCGGGCCGCGCGATCGTCCTCGCCTACAACAAGTGGGACACCCTCGACGAGGAGCGCCGCTACTACCTGGAGCGGGAGATCGAGACCGAGCTCGGCCAGGTCGCCTGGGCGCCGCGGGTCAACGTCTCGGCGAAGACCGGCCGTCACATGGAGAAGCTGGTCCCCGCGATCGAGACGGCGCTGGCGGGCTGGGAGACACGGGTCCCGACGGGCCGCCTGAACGCCTTCCTCGGCGAGCTGGTCGCCGCCCACCCGCACCCGATCCGGGGCGGCAAGCAGCCGCGCATCCTCTTCGGCACCCAGGCCGGCACCAAGCCGCCGCGGTTCGTGCTGTTCGCCTCCGGGTTCATCGAGGCGGGCTACCGGCGCTTCATCGAGCGCCGGCTGCGCGAGGAGTTCGGCTTCGACGGCACCCCGATCCACATCTCGGTGCGGGTGCGCGAGAAGCGCGGCGCGAAGAAGAAGTGACGTACCGGCAGTGACGTACACATGAGGAAGGGCGGCCCCGCTGGGGGCCGCCCTTCCTCATGTGTCAGATCCCTCTGCGCCGGCCGGGTGGCAGCGCCGCCGGGACGTGCTGCATCCCGGTGTGCTGCGTCCCGGTCTGTTGCGTCCCGGTCTGCTGCTGTCCGATGTGTCCCACCCGCTGCCACTGCGACTGCTGGCGGGCGCTGAACGCCCCCGCGCTGTAGGCGCTGTACGAGCTGCTGAACGAGCCCGAGGTGTGCAGGGTGTTCCCGAACGCGGTGAAGCCCAGCTCCTCCTCGCCGCTGCGGTCGCCCGGCAGCGAACGGAAGGCCTTGACGTACTCGGAGTAGAGCGCGTCGTAGATCGGCGTGGCCGATGGTCCGCCGGGAAACCGGCGCGGAGCGTCGTATGGGTGCACGTATGTCCAAACGACACCGGGAGCTCGGGGATGCGGTCCGGCGTCCTCACGTCCCCGCGAGCGGCATCGCGGCCGCGACCAACTTGCCGTTCGCCGCGGCCTTGTCGAGTGCGTCCCGCAGCAGGTCCTCGCGAGGCTGCCGTCCGATGGAGCCCACCGGCGCGGCGAACATCAGCACCTGCTGGTGCTTGTTGGCGGCGGCCCGCCAGCTCTCCGTCACCTGGAGCGGCTGGTGCGCCTGCCACCAGGCCACCGGCTGCCCGCCGTTCGCCGAAGGCTGGAGCACCGCGTGCAGCTGCCCCACCGCCAGCAGCACCGACCACCCGTGCAGCACGGACGGCACCGACTCGATCGACGTCAGCGGCATGAAGCCCTGCTCGATCAGCAGCGGCAGGAAGTCGTCGCCGCCTCCCGTCGCGCCCGGCCGCGCGATCGGCCCGGTCGGCTCCACGACCAGCGCCGGGTGCAGCTCCCCGGCGATCAGGACGAGTCCGCTGGTCACACCGAGTACGGCCTGCTCGGGTACGACCTTCTCCGGGTCCAGGTCGACGGTGTCGCCGGTGATGGACTTCACCGCGCCCTGGAGCTGCTCCTCGGTGACCTGGACGATCTGGGAGGGCAGGCAGGAGGCGTGGGCGAAGGCCAGGACGGCGGTCTCGTCGCCGATGAACAGGACGGTGCTGGTGCGCTCCTGTTCGGAGTCGCCCTGGGTGCGGCAGGACGTGCAGTCGTAGCTGCCGGGGGCGTTGTCTCCGGCGAGCAGCCGGTCGGCTTCTTCGTCGCCGATCTCAGCGCGTACCTCGTCGCTGACGTCGAGCATGCGCGGCACGGGTGGCTCCCTCGGGAAGTGGTGCGTGGTGGGGCCGGGTGGCTCCCGGCCCGTGAACCGGGCGGGTCCCGGGCTCATGAAGGAGACAACGGGCGATCTGTGGCGGGAGTCACGCCCCACGGCGAACGGAATCGAACCAACCACAGCTCAGGGTCACAGGACGTATGGATTCGCGCACTCAACGTCAATTCCCCGGGAAATTCAGGGAAGTTGGTCACGGGAAGTGGGTCGTGGATCGCTATGACCACTGGTCGACAAATCAGGAAATCACGGAATGAAGTGGGTGGCCGAAAATCACCGTCGCTCTCGCCCGTGCCGCAGCTCCGCCGCCTCCCCGCTGAACACGACCGAGCCCCGCCGCAGTTCGTACACGATCGCCGTCCGGCCGTGCAGCGCGGGTGGGAGCCGTTGCTCGGCCACGACCACGCACGCGTCCAGTGCGGCGAGGAGTTCGTACGTGCGGGCCGCGACCGTGGGGGACATGCCCTGCGCGGGCTCGTCGACGAGGACCACGCGCGCGCGTCCCAGCAGGGCACGGGACAGGGCCAGCATGCGCTGCTCGCCGCCGGAGAGGGTGCCGGCGCGACGGGGGAGCAGCGGGGCCAGTTCCGGGTAGGCGTCCAGGGCCGGGTCGGGCGTGGCAGCGGCGAGTTCGAGGTTCTCGCGCACGGTGAGGGAGCCGAACACCGCCCGGCGCTCGGGGACCAGGCACAGACCGCGCCGGGCCCGCTCGTACGCCGGTACGCGGGTCACGTCGGTGCCGTCCCACACCACGCTGCCGTCGGTGAGCGGTACCGTCCCGGCCAGGGCGCGCAAGACCGTCGTACGGCCGGAGCCGTTGCGGCCCAGCAGGACGGTGAGGCCGGGGGCGGTGAGGGTGACGCCGTGCAGGGCCTCCAGGGGGCCGTAGCGCACGCGCGCGTGGCGCAGGGAGACGGCCGTCCTGGCGGTCATACGGCGGTTTCCCGGGCCTCGAGCGTCTCCAGTACGCGGGCCGGGGGGCCGGAGGCGACGATGCGGCCCGCGGTCATCACGTGCACGACGTCCGCGAGGCCGGCGACCAGGTCGAGGTCGTGCTCGACCACGAGGAGGGCGGTGCCGTCCGCCGCGAGGGCCCTGAGGACGCGGGCCAGGGCGCTCACCTCGGCGGTGTCCAGGCCGGCGGCGGGTTCGTCGAGGAGCAGGACGTTCGGGGAGCCGGCGAGGGCTCTGGCGAGTTCCACCCGGCGGAGGGTGCCGGTGGGGAGGTGGGCGGCGGGGGCGTCGCGCAGCGGGCCGTCCAGCTGGAACAGCCTCAGAGCGCGGTCCACCGCGGCCGGGTCCGGGACATGGCCCTGTTCCGCGCCCACCTGGATGTTCTCGGCCACCGTCAACGTCGGGAACACGGCGAGTCGTTGGAAGGTGCGGGCGATGCCGAGGCGGGTGCGGGCGTGGGGGGACAGGCGGGTGATGTCGCGGTCGCCGTAGCGGACTTGGCCTCGGCTGGGCCGGATCGTGCCTGCCAGGCAGTGGAACAGGGTGCTCTTGCCCGCACCGTTGGGGCCGATGATCGCGGTGATCCGGCCGGGTGGGACGGTGAGGTCGACTCCGTCGAGGGCGGTGAAACCGTCGTAGCGGGCCTGGAGGTCGTGGGTGGTGAGGACTGCCCGGCCTGCGGTACCACCCGCGCGGGGTCGGTGGGCGGGTGCGGGTGCCCGGGGCGGAGCCGGTGCCTGGGGCTGTGCGAGGCCAGGTGGGCACAGGCGCCGTCTCACCCGCGCTCCGAGTGGGGTCAGGGCTGTCGACCGGGGCGGCCGCAGTCTTCCCGCCACCGCCCGCACCGCCTCGTACGGCCCCCCGGGAAAGCGGCCCACCAGGACCGCCAGCACTCCGATCAGAGCCGCCGCCACCCCTCCCCGTGCCCCCGCGTCCAGGCCGACCAACAGGGCCGCCGCACCCAGGGCGCCCAGGGTGCTGTCGGCGCCCAGGACGACCACCGCGGCGAACCAGAGGAGGCCGCGGACGGGGTCGTAGGCGGTGGGATCGAAGGCGCGCAGGCCCATGCCGAGCATTCCGCCGCCCAGGGCGGCCAACGCGGCGCCCGCCACGAAGGCGAGGAGCTTCAGGGCGGGGACGCGGACGCCTGCTGCCGAGGCGCCGGACTCGTGGTCGCGCAGGGCGGCCAGGGCCCGGCCCGTGCGGCCTCTGCGCAGCGCGTGGGTCGCCAGCAGGGCGAGCGCGAGCAGGACCAGCTCCAGGACGTAGTACGTGCGGTCGCCGTCGAAGCCCTCGGGGCGGCCCAGGGACAGGCCGGACGTGGCGTACGGCTGGGCGAAGACGAAGCGGCTCACGCCGACGCCGACCGCGAAGGTCGCCAGGGCCAGCGCCAGGCCCCGCCGGGTGATCGCCGGCCAGCCGGTCAGGAGGCCCAGGGGAGCCACCAGGACCACCGCCAGCGCCAGTGCGGCCAGTTCCGGCAGGCGGGGCAGGCCCGGGAAGCGGCCCGCCGCCAGCAGGGCCGTGAACAGGGCACCCAGGCCCGCGTAGGCCGCCTGTCCGAGGGAGATCTGTCCGCCCCTGCCCGTCACGACCACCAGGGAGAGCAGCACCACGCCCAGCGCCGGGACCTGGACCGACGTGTGCAGGTCCGGGCCCGCGAAGCCCAGCGGGAGCAGGAACAGCACCACCGCGACGATCCACGCGCCCTGGGGCGTGGGCACGCGCGCGGTGGCCGTGCGCGGGAGCACGTCCCGGGTGCCGATGCGGGGGAGCACCGACGAAGCGATCAGCAGGGCCACCACGAACAGGTTCGCCCCCACCGCCTGGAGCAACGGCTCGCCCCGGCCCGACGGGTGCAGCCGGGTCAGCTGGCTCTGCCCCACCCCGATGGCCAGCGCCACCACCACCGCCACCGGCAGACTGCGCATCCGCGCGGCCACCGCGACCGCCACCACCTCCATGACGAGCAGCGGCAGCCCGTACGGGTCCAGGCGGACGTACGGGGCCAGCAGGACGCCCGTGAGGCCCGCCGTGAACGACCCGAACGCCCAGCCGGCCGCCGCCACCCGGTCGGCGTCGATCCCGCCGAGCACGGCCAGCCCGCGGTCGTCCACGACGGCCCGCAGTTCCCGTCCGAAGCGCGTCCAGCGGATCATCGCGCCCACCCCGGCCGCCAGGGCCAGGACGACCGCCAGCTGCCCCCAGGGATCCGCGGACAGCAGCTCCGGAGCGTCGTCGCGGGCGCCCTGGCCCCACAGCAGCGCGGCCCCGCCCACCAGGAGCACGAAGACGCCGATGGAGGCGACCAGCGTCTGGGCCGGGTCGCCGCCCAGGACGGACAGGGGCCGGAAGACGAAACGCTCCAGCAGCACACCCAGGGCCGGCGCGAGGATCAGCAGGGTCACCACCGCCCCGGCCCACAGCGGCCAGCCCCACTCCACCACGCACTGCCGCAGCACGTACGCGCACACCATCGCGATCGCCCCGTGCGCGAAGTTCAGCACCCCGGTCGCGCGGTACGTCACGATCAGGCCGACTCCGGTGAGCGCGGCCGCGCTGCCGACCGACAACCCGGCCAGGGTGAGGTCGTAGGTCAGCGACGACATCAGTCGGTTTCCTCGACGGGCTCGCAGATCGGGCAGGGGCCCAGCTCGCCGCTCGCCAGGAGCTTGGCGTCCACCGGGACCGACTCCACCTTCCCGGCGACCAGCGGGCAGTCCGCGCGATGCCACAGGGTGCCGCCGGGCACCATCAGCAGGTCCCCGCTGACCGCCAGGGGCGCGCCGGCCGCCGCGGCGGACTCCTCGGCTTCGGCGGGCTCGGCGGCGACCAGGAGGCCGTACAGCTCCTCCACGCGCGCGGCGGCGAGCGCGCCCCGGCCGTGGGCGAGGAGCACCGCCCCGGCGACGATCAGCGCGGCGCCGGGCACCGTGCAGGAGGCGAGGTAGGGCAGCTGCCGCTCGGCGTACCGCTCGCCCGAGACGCCGTACCAGCCGAGGACGCACAGCACCGCACCCGCGGCGAGCGCGGCCCAGCCGGCCCACAGGACGGGGTGAGCGGTCCGCAGTCGGGCTGTCCGCATCTCTGGCCTCCACACGTCGTGTGTCTGTCCATGTCAGCCGATGGCTTGCACTATGCCTTCTGCAAGCTGACCCTGAAAGCACCGGGCGCGCACGGCCCGGACCGACACCCGGTGGTGAGCCAGATGGTTCTCGGGAGCGACCGCACGTGGGGGAACGGCAGCCGGGGGCTGATGACGGTGGGGTTCGTCCTCGCCGCGGCCCTCACGGCGTGCAGCGACGACAGCGGCGGCGGCAGCGAGAGCCCGCCGCCGACGCCTTCCGTGGAGCGGACCACACCGTCGGCGGCCCCGTCGCCGAGCGGCCCCGCCGACGCGGCCGCCGCCCGGCAGGAGATCAAGACGAACTGGGAGAAGTTCTTCGACCCGAAGACCTCCACCAAGGACAAACAGGCCGTCCTGGAGAACGGTGACGAGATGGGCCCGGTGCTCCAGGCCTTCAGCGGTGACCAGCGCGGCGGACAGGTGCAGGCGAAGGTCACCAAGGTCGGGTTCACCGAGCCGACCGCGGCCGACGTGACGTACACCCTGATGCTGAACGGCGCCACCGCCCTGCCGGACGCCTCCGGAACGGCGGTCGAACAGGACGGCACCTGGAAGGTGTCCGTCAACACCCTGTGCGCGCTGGTCCAGTTGAGCGGCAATGCCACGGCGTCGGCTCTTCCGGGCTGCTGAGGCCGCCCTCGCGGTCCTGCTGCTCACGGTGGGAACGGCGTGCGGCAGCCGGCTGCCGGAGAGCGACTTCGAGGACCGGGAGCGGGCGACCCCCGCCCGGGACGACACCCCGATCCGGGTCGGCATCGTCACCAGCGCGACCAGCCCGGTCGGCGGCAGCGCCTTCACCGGCCCGCGCGACGGCGCCAAGGCGTACTTCGAGCGCCTCAACGCGCGCGGGGGCCTCGACGGCCGCCGGATCGAGGTGCGCGAGTGCGACGACGGCGGCAGCGGGGTCGGCAACAACACCTGTGTGCACCGGCTGATCGACGAGGACAAGGTGGTTGCCCTGGTCGCGACCACCGCCCTCGACTACGCCGGCGCCTCCCGCGTCTCCCACGCGCGCGTGCCCGACATCGGCGGCCAGCCCATCGGCGCCGCCTACGACACCTGGCCGCACCTCTACGGCATCTACGGCAGCCTCGCGCCCCGGTCCGGCTCGACCGGCTGGGGCGGGAAGCAGTACGGCGGCACCGAGGTCTACCGCTATTTCAAGCGTGAGCACGGAGCCCGTACGGCGGCTGTCGTGTCGTACAACCAGGCCGCGTCCGCCGCCTACGCCCGGCTCGTCGAGCAGGGTCTGAAAGCCGAGGGGTACAAGGTCGTCACCGAGCAGGTCGACTTCGCGCTGCCCAATTTCCGTGCCGTGGCGGCCGACCTGAAGGAGCAGGGCGCCGACCTGGTCTTCGACGCCGTCGACAGCCATGGCAACGCGCAGCTGTGCGAGGCGATGGACAAGGCGGGCGTCGAGGTCACCGCCAAGGTCACCAACGTGCAGAACTGGACGTCCACCGTCCGGGACGACTACAAGGACGCCCCGCGCTGCCGCAACGCCCTGTGGGCGACCGGGTCCAGCCGGAGCTTCGAGGACGGCGGCATTGCGGCCGTGCGCGAGTTCAGGGACGCCACCGAGAGCCTGGAAACGCATTCCCAGTGGCAGTTGGAGGGCTGGGCGGCCGCGAAGTGGTTCACGGACGCCGCCAAGTCGTGTACGCCGCAAGGCGTCACGCGCGCGTGCGTCGACGCCTACATGAACCACAGCCAGGACTACACCGCGGACGGCCTGCTTCTCCCCGTCCGCTTCGAGCGGCTGGCCGAGCCGCCGAAGTCCCGCAGAACCTGTCTCTCGGTGGCCCGCTGGCAGGACGGCCGGGGCTGGGTCTCCCAGGGCGACATGGACCGCACGTGCTTCGACGTTCCGCAACTGCCGTATCAGCAGTGAGTCACCGGACGCACGCAACCAAGGGAGGTGCCCGAGGGTCTGACAGAGCACCATGAACCACGGGAGGACCATGCCCGCCGGGCAGGGCGTACAACTGCGCGCCGACTGTGTCGCCGACTCCGCGGGCGGACTGACCTTCGACGTCACCGCCGGCGGAGCGAGCCGTACGGCCCATCTGGTGCTGCGCCGGCGCGACGGCCACGAGGAAGTGGGACTGCCCCTGGCCCCGGCCGCGGCCGGGCGGCTGCGCGCCGCCCTGCCCAGCACCGTTGCCCTGCCCGAGGGCCGCTGGGACGCGTACGTATGCGTGGCCGACGACGAGCCGCTGCGCCTCGCGCCCGGCGCCACCGACCTGCGCGCGCTCGGCGCCCGCACCCCGAGCGGCTCCCGCGGCCACGTCGCCGTCCGCATCCCCTACGCGACCCGGCAGGGCAACCTCACCGTCCGCAGCTGGCTGCGCGCCCCGCACGCCGAGGCGGGCGAACTGCGCGTCGACAGCGCCGGACTGACCGTGCGCGGGCGGCTGTACGGCACCGCCTTCGCCCCCGGCGCCCACGCCGAGGTGCGCCCCCGGCACTCCCCGGGTCCCGCCCGCCGCATCGACGTCGCCGTGGACGAGGCCCGGTTCGGCTGCTCTGTCGGGTACGCGGCACTCGGACCCGGGGTCTGGGACCTGTGGCTGCGGCCGCACGGCGAGAGCGGGCCGCGGGTACGGATCGCGCGGCTGCTCGACGACGTCGCCGACAAGAAGCCCGTGTTCACCTACCCACGCGCACGCGTGGAGACGGCGTACGGCCCGGTGGAGGCCGGGCCGTACTACACGCGGGACAACGATCTGTCGGTGTCGGTCACCGCGTGCCCGTCACCGCAGTGAGCCGAAGAACTCCCTGACGTCACCGGCCAGCAGCTCGGGCACCTCCAGGGCCGCGAAGTGGCCGCCGCGGTCGAACTCCGTCCAGCGGACGACGGTGTTGACCTGCTCGGCCCAGCGGCGGATCGCCACGTCCTCGCCGAAGTTGGCCACCGCGGTCGGCACTTGGGAGCTCGCCGTCGGGAACCAGTCGGCACATGGCTGTTCTCGTAGTACATGCGGGCCGCGGAACCGGCGGTGCCGGTCAGCCAGTACAGCATCACGTTCGTCAGCAGGGTGTCCCGGTCGATCGCGTCCTCCGGCAGCGCTGCCGAGGAGTGCGTCCACGCCTGGAACTTCTCCATGATCCAGGCCAGCTGGCCGACCGGCGAGTCGGTGAGCGCGTAGGACAGGGTCTGCGGGCGGGTCGACTGGAGGGCGTTGTAGCCGAAGCCGTCCGTGGTGAACTCGGCGATGCTCGTGAGGCTGCGCCGCTCGCGGTCGGTCAGCCCCTTGCGCGCCTCCTCGTCGACCGGGCCGAGCGGGATGAACCCGACCGAAGCCGCGTTCACATGGACACCGACGACGGACTGGGGCGCGACCCGGGCCAGCGCGGGGGAGATCAGCGCGCCGAGGTCGCCGCCCTGGGCGCCGTAGCGCTCGTAGCCGAGCCTGTGCATCAGCTTCGCCCACGCGCGGGCGACCCGGTTGACGTTCCAGCCCTTGGCGCGTGTCGGCCCGGAGAACCCGAAGCCCGGGATGGACGGGATCACCAGATGGAAGTCCTCGCTCAGCGAGCCGATCACGCCGAGGAACTCGACGACCGATCCCGGCCAGCCGTGCGTCAGGATCAGCGGGAGCGCGTCCGGCCGGGACGAGCGGATGTGCAGGAAGTGCACCTGGGCACCGTCGATCTCGGTGACGAACTGCGGGAGCTGATTGAGGGCGGCCTCGTGCTTGCGCCAGTCGTAGGCACCGCGCCAGTACGCGGCGAGCTCCCGGACATACGGCAGCGAGGCGCCGTACTCCCAGCCGGCGTCCGGGAGCTCGTCCGGCCAGCGGGTGAGGTCCAGTCGGGTGTGCAGATCGTCGAGCTGCGCCTGGAGGATGTCGATCCGGAACGGTCGGATGTCACGGTTCTCTGCGGTCTGTTGTCTGCCATGACTCCAAGCTAGGAGGGCTTGCGGACAGCTTCTGTCCGCAAGCGCTGGCAGACTCGGCACCATGTTGGAGACCTCGGCACGACTCCTGCGCCTGCTCTCACTCCTGCAGGCCCACCGCGAATGGTCCGGCGCCGACCTGGCCGACCGCCTCGGCGTCACCTCGCGCACCGTGCGCCGGGACGTGGACCGGCTGCGCGAGCTGGGCTACCCCGTCAACGCCAGCCCCGGCACCGGCGGCGGCTACCAGTTGGGCGCGGGCGCCGAGCTGCCGCCGCTGCTCCTGGACGACGACGAGGCCGTGGCGGTCGCCGTCGGCCTGCGCACCGCCGCGGGGCAGGGGATCGAGGGGATCGGCGAGACCTCGGTACGGGCCCTCGCCAAGCTGGAGCAGGTCCTGCCGGGCCGGCTGCGCCGCCGGGTGGGCGCCCTGAACGCCTTCACCGTGCCGATGCTGCGCGGCCCCCAGCCCTCCGCCGTGGACCCGGGTGTCCTCACCGAGCTCGCCAACCTCTGCCGGGACGCCGAGCGCCTGCGCTTCGAGTACAGCGACCACGGTGGCGCCGCCAGCCGCCGTACCGTCGAACCGCACCGCCTGGTGTGCAGCGAGCGGCGCTGGTACCTGGTCGCCTGGGACCTGGACCGCGACGACTGGCGGACCTTCCGCGCCGACCGGATCACCCCGAAGCCGCCGCACGGCCCGCGGTTCCCTCCCCGCACTCCGCCCGCCGAGGATCTCGCCGCCTACGTCTCGCGAGGCGTCTCCACGCGCGTGTACGCCTCGCAGGCGGTCGTACGGCTGCTCGTGCCCAAGGAACAGGCCGCCGAGCGGCTCTCACCGAGCGCCGGGGTGCTGGAGGCGGAGGGACCCGACAGCTGCCTCCTGCACACCGGGGCCTCGAGTCTCGACGTGATGGTGATCCACGTGATGATGACGGGCTTCGAGTTCGAGGTGCTGGAGCCTGCGGAGCTGACCGAGGCGATCAGGACGGCTCACGGCCGGCTTGCCCGCTCGCTTGCTCGCTCTTCGGCTCGGGCTGCGGAGCCAGGGCCGCGTACTCCGGATGGTGCAGGTCGAACGCCGGGGACTCGGAGCGGATCCGGGGCAGGGTCGTGAAGTTGTGCCGCGGCGGCGGGCAGGAGGTCGCCCACTCCAGGGAGCGGCCGAAGCCCCAGGGGTCGTCCGTGTCCACCTTCACGCCGTACCTGGCGGTCTTCCAGACGTTGTAGAGGAACGGCAGCGTCGAGGCGCCGAGCAGGAACGCGCCGATCGTCGAGATGGTGTTCAGGGCCGTGAAGCCGTCCGCCGCGAGGTAGTCGGCGTACCGGCGGGGCATGCCCTCGGCACCCAGCCAGTGCTGGACCAGGAACGTGGTGTGGAAGCCGACGAACAGCGTCCAGAACTGGATCTTGCCGAGCCGCTCGTCGAGCATCTTCCCGGTGAACTTCGGCCACCAGAAGTACAGCCCGCCGAAGACCGCGAAGACGACCGTGCCGAACACGACGTAGTGGAAGTGCGCCACCACGAAATAGGTGTCCGAGACGTGGAAGTCCAGCGGTGGCGAGGCCAACAGCACCCCGGTCAGACCGCCGAACAGGAACGTCACCAGGAAGCCGGTCGCCCACAGCATCGGCGTCTCGAAGGACAGCGAGCCCTTGATCATGGTCCCGGTCCAGTTGAAGAACTTCACGCCCGTCGGCACGGCGATCAGGAAGCTCATGAAGGAGAAGAACGGCAGCAGCACCGCGCCGGTGACGAACATGTGGTGCGCCCACACCACGATCGACAGACCGGTGATCGACATCGTCGCCGCGATCAGCGTCAGATAGCCGAAGATCGGCTTGCGGCTGAAGACCGGGATGATCTCCGTGATGATGCCGAAGAACGGCAGCGCGATGATGTACACCTCGGGATGGCCGAAGAACCAGAACAGGTGCTGCCACAGCAGCGCCCCGCCGTTGTCCGCCTCGAAGACCTGTGAGCCGAAGCGCCGGTCGGCCTCCAGGACCAGCAGCGCGGCCGCCAGCACCGGGAACGCCAGCAGGATCAGGATCGACGTGAACAGCGTGTTCCAGGTGAAGATCGGCATCCGGAACATGGTCATGCCGGGCGCGCGCATCCCGATGATCGTGGTGATGAAGTTGACCGCGCCGAGGATCGTGCCGAAGCCGGCCAGCGCGAGACCCATGATCCACAGGTCGGGGCCGACGCCGGGGGAGTGCGCGGAGTTGTTCAGCGGCGCGTAGGCGAACCAGCCGAAGGCGGCCGGGCCGGACGGCACCAGCAGCGACCCCAGCACGATCAGGCCGCCGAACAGGAAGAACCAGTACGACAGCATGTTCAGCCGCGGGAACGCCACGTCCGGGGCGCCGATCTGCAGCGGCATCAGCTCGTTGGCGAAGCCCGCGAAGCTCGGGGTCGCGAACAGCAGCAGCATGATCGTGCCGTGCATCGTGAACAACTGGTTGAACTGCTGGTTGTCCACGATCTGCAGTCCCGGCCGGGCGAGTTCCGCGCGCATCAGCAGCGCCATGACCCCGCCGACCAGGAAGAACACGAATGACGTGATCAGATAGAGGTGACCGATCTTCTTGTGGTCGGTGGTGGTCAGCCAGTCCACGACCAGCCGCCCGTGCCGCTTGGTCCGCACGGGTCGTGCCGTCGCCTGCACGGTCTGCGTCCCCATCGCTCGCCCCTTCCGCTCGGCTGACGCCATGATGCTCGCGCCGTCGTACATGGCGACAGGGGGCGTAAGGGAGTTCTGTGCTGGAACCGTGTATTTCCTATGCGGCGTCAGCTGGTGAGGCCGTGTCCGGAATCGGTCGGCAAAGAGGCACCGGACCGGTTTTCGGACAGGCCTTCTCGCAGGCCATTCGGGGAAGTCGTACGACACACGGAAATTACGTTCGAATACCCGCGGTAAGGCCGGGGAAACGCCCGTCCGTGTGACGGAGCGCGAGGGGAACGGGTGGCGGCATCCTGTGACAGAAGCGTGACAGGAGGCGTGCGGGATCCGGACTTCCGCGACCGCCGGGCAGGGCCTAGCGTGGCGGTATGGCACCCATTCCGACACCGCCCACCGAACCCCAGGACAGCCCGGACACCTACGTCGGCCTCGACTCCGACTCCGCCGAGCGGACCGCGCGTGAGCGGGGTTGGTCGACGGTCCGGTCGCTGCCGCCGGGGGCGATCATCACGATGGAGTACCGCGCGGGCCGGCTGAACTTCGAGGTGAAGGACGGCCGCGTGGCGCGGGCCTGGAAGGGCTGAACCGCATGACGTGGGCCCCGGTTCCGTGAAGGGAACCGGGGCCCACGTCATGCCCGGGGTGGTGGTGCGTACCGGCCCCGTCGGCCGCGAGGCGCCGGATCAGCCGCCGGCCACCGGCCGGGTGGCCGCGGACGGCGTGCCGCGCACGATTCGGTCCGGGTGCGGCGGTCGGCGGCTGCCGAGCGGGGTGACCGGAGTGCGCTCCGAACGGCTGGTGTGCGGGCCCGGCGCCACATGGAGGGGCGACCTGGGACCACGCGCCGGAACGGCGGCCTCGCGGGCCGCCGTCTCGTTCTGCGGGGCGGTGAGCGGCTTGAGTCGGGCGGGCGCGGGGGCCGCGACGGGGGTGACCGGGGCCGGGGCCTTCGCGCCGCCGCGGGCCCGCCAGCGGTCGCGCAGGTCGAAGGCGTAGGCCTCGGTGCGGGCGATCAGCGGTTCGAACCAGGGCAGCGCCAGCAGGATCAGCAGACCCGCGACCCAGCCCAGCACGACGTCGCTCAGCCAGTGCGTACCGAGGTAGACGGTGGCCATGCCGACGCCCAGCGACGTCACCGCGGAGATCGCGGACAGCCAGCGGCGGGCTCTCGGGGTGGAGGCCAGATACGCCAGGATTCCCCAGGTCACCACGGCGTTGGCCGTGTGGCCGCTGGGAAATATATCGCCGCCCAGGCCCATCTCGTTCGAGCCGATCACGGTCGCGTAGTGCGGTCCGAGCCTTCCCATGCCGTACTTGGCGGCGCCGACCGTGATGTTCAGCAGCAGCAGTGAGGCACCCAGGGTCAGCAGCGGGCGCAGGGTGTGCTGGCGCCAGGAACGCCAGCCCAGCCAGGCCGCCACCATCACCGCGGTGGGGCCGCGCTGGCCCAGCACCACGTAGTAGTCGACGAACCAGTGGATGGACGCCCACTGCTGGTACGGCCGGAAGAACATGACCTGCCAGTCGAGGCGGACCAGCCACGACGTGGTCACCACGAGCCACACGATCGCCAGGTAGATGGCCAGGGCGGCGACCACGAGGACGGTCCGGTGGCGGCTCGTCCGCGGCACGCTGAGGTGGGCCGGCCGTTCCGGCTCACGGTCCAGCCTGGCGAACACCCGGTCCAGACGGGTGGGGTTTCGTTCGGTACGCACCCAATCGACGTTACAGCGAGTGAGCTCTGATCCCTGGCGAATCAGCGGCTTTGTGATGACGATGTGATGTGGGATTCCTCTCAGCCGGGTGCTTATTTCCAGGGATTCCGCAAAGGCGGCGGCTGCGCTCCGCAATTGTTTTGATCATTCCGGCTCACGGTTTTATGGCCCTTATGAATTCGTTCACCGAATCATGGGGTGGAATTCTCCGGGCGCTCATCGGCGCTCCCGAGTCGATCATGGTGGACCGGAACCGTTCAGCCAGAAGGCGCCGTACAGGGCGGACGCGGTGGCGATCAGGGTGATGATCACGGCTGACCTGCGGGTCCTCGAGCGGGCCAGGGCCAGGGCGAGGGGGAGCAACAGGGGGAAGGCGGGCATCAGCAGACGGGGTTTCGAGCCGAAGTAGCTCGACGCGCACAGGGCGAGCGCGGTGACGACGCCGGAGTACACCAGGAGGGGCAGCGGCTGGCCCTGCCGTGCGCAGACGACGTACAGCCACACCACCAGCCCGACGCCGACGATCAGCCCGGCCCCGGCCAGGGCCGACGGGAACGACGTGAACTTGTCGGCGGTGAAACGGGCGAAGGCGTACCCGCCGTCGAATCCGTTCCGCCAGCCCGCCTGTACGTCGAGATACCCGAGCGGGCCCTTCCCGGTGCGGTGACCGACCCACAGGACGTAGGCGGCGGCACCGAGGGGTGCGAGAGCCATGCCGAGGGCGCGGCGGGGGGTGGGGTGGTCGGCGGGGGCCGTTGCGGGGCCGGTGCGGGGGGTGTGGGCGGGTGAGGAGCCCGCTCCGGACGGGACGGCGGGGTCGCTGCCGGAGGCGGATGGTGACGGGCCGGGGTCGGGAGCGCGTGACGGCCCGACCCCGGAGGCGCGTGTCGGGTCGGGTGCGCTGTCCGCGTCCGCGATGCGCTCGGTCGTGGACGACGGGGTCCGGCCGATGGGGGCGTATTCGGTGTCGGGGGCGCCGCTCGCCCCGGCCGCGCTTCGGCTCCGCTCGAAAGAGCTGTCGGCGGGGTTGCCGGGGGCCTGAAGGGCGGGGGTGATTTCGGATGTGCCGGGGGTGTCGAGGGGCGAGGACGCACCGGGTGCCGCCGGCTCGGTTCTGGGCGTGTCCGCTCCCGGTGCGGACGGGCTGTTCCCGCGTGGACCGGTTCCTGGTGCGGCCGGGTCCGTCTCCACCACATTCGGGGCGGACCCCTCGTCGAGCTCCAGGTGACCCGCGAAGTGCCGGGTGTGCTCGGCGGCGCCCCGGCGCGGAGTCGTTGCGGGCCCCCGCAGGGCGGGCGCGGCGATACCGGAGGCACCCTGTGCTCGGGTCCGGTCTCGGCGATCGCCCAGGTGCGCCGCGATTCCCGCCACCCATACCGCCGCGACCACCGCCAGGCCCACCGGGCGGGTCAGGCCCGCCAGCGAGGCCAGGAGGCCCGCCGTCACCCAGCGGCCGGTCAGTACCGTGTACAGCGACCAGGCCGCCAGAGCCGTGAACAGCGACTCGCTGTACGCCATCGACTGGACGATGCCGACGGGCAGGACGGCCCACAGCAGGACCGCGCAGACGCCCGCCCGGCGGCCGTACACAAGATCCGTCACCGCGAAGACGCCCCAGGCCGCGGCCAGGGACGCGAGCAGGGCCACCGCGAAGCCCGCGTCGGCGGACGACAGCGGGGTCACCGCGGACAGCAGCCGTTCCAGCCAGGGCAGGAGCGGGAAGAACGCCAGGTTCGAGTGCACGTCGCCGTTCGGCAGCCGCACCTCGTAGCCGTAACCGAGTTCGGCGACCCTCGTGTACCAGAGGGCGTCCCAGCGGGCGGTCAGGAGGGTGTACGCGCTCTTGTCGCGCGCCCCGCTCCACAGGGCCAGCGTGAGGAGGCCCAGGGCGCGTACGGCCGCATAGCCGAGCAGCGCCGGGGCGGCTCGGCGCAGGGTCGGTTCGGTGCGCGTTCCAAGATCGGTCACGGGTCCGATTATCGACCGGTCGCCGAGGCCGCCCGCCGGGGCGTGACGACCGGCGGCGAAAGTGGCGTACGCCACACGTGTTCTGCCGGAAGTCTGAGAGGTCCGCCACTGGGCCGACGCGCGAACTCGCGTACGCTGACGTGTCACCCGCCGTTCGCTGCGCGGGCCGGAGACCACCGCTCCTCTCCGGCCGAGATCATGGGGATCCCCACCCCGTGTGCCCGCCGAACGCCAGGGAACTTCTGGGAGGTACGTACATGTCCGGGACGACCACGGCCGCCGCGTTGCTGCGCCGTCGGGCGGCCGGGGCCGGTGCAAACCGCTGGGTCGTCCTCGTGGTCCTCTGCACGAGCCTGCTCCTGGTCGCCCTCGACGCGACCGTGCTGCACGTGGCGGTACCCGCCGTCACCGAGGACCTCAAGCCCGGCGCGATACAGCTGCTCTGGATCGTCGACGTCTATCCGCTCGTCTGCGCCTCGCTGCTGATCCTCTTCGGCACGCTCGGCGACCGCGTGGGCCGCAGAAGAGTCCTCCTCCTCGGCTACGCCCTCTTCGGCGTCGCCTCCGGTGTCGCCGCCGTCGCGGACACCGCCCAGGTGCTGATCCTCGCGCGGGCGCTGCTCGGCGTCGGCGGCGCGATGATCATGCCCGCGACGCTGTCGATCCTCCGCCAGGTCTTCCCCGACCGGCGTGAGCGGGCGCTCGCGATCGGCATCTGGAGCGCCGTCGCCGCGGTCGGTGCCGCGGTCGGACCACTGCTCGGCGGCTTCCTCCTGGAGCACTTCTGGTGGGGCTCGGTCTTCCTCATCAACATCCCGTTGATGCTGGTCAGTCTGCCGGTGGGCCGTCTTCTGCTGCCCGAGTCGAAGGGCAGCGCGGATGGTCCCTGGGACGTCGTGGGCGCCCTGATGGCCGCGGGCGGCCTGTTCGCTCTCGTGCTCGGCGTGAAGCGGCTCGGCGGGGGAGAGCTCGACGTGTTCACCGCGATCCCGCTGGTCGTGGGCGCGGCACTGCTCTTCCTCTTCGTACGGCGGCAGCGGCGGCTCGCGCATCCTCTGGTCGACCTGCGGATGTTCGCGCGTCCGGCGTTCAGCACCTCGGTCGGCTGCATCGTCCTGGCGATGCTCGCTCTGGTCGGACTCGAACTGATCGCGGCACAGTACCTGCAGCTGGTTCTCGGCCTGTCCCCGCTGGAGACCGGTCTGCGGTTGCTGCCGCTGACGATCGCCGCGATGACGGCGGGGCTGGCCGGGGCGCGTCTGCTGCGGCGGTTCGGGCCGCGCCTGATGGTGTGTGCCGGGTTCTGCCTCACGGCGGTGGCCGTGCTGTTGCTCACCGCGATGGGCGACGCGGACAACACGGGCCTGCTGGTGTTCGGGTTCGTACTGCTCGGGTTCGGTCTGGAGACGACGCTCTTCGGGGCGTACGAGTCGATGCTCAGCGAGGCCCCGCCGGAGCAGGCGGGCGGGGCCGCGGCGATCGGCGAGACCTCGTACCAGCTCGGGGCGGGCATCGGGATCGCGCTGCTCGGCAGCGTGATGAACGCGGCGTACACGCCCGGCCTGTCGGGCGTGCCCGGTGTCCCGGACTCGGCGTCCAGGTCGGCCGGGCACTCCCTGGGCGAGGCCTACGAGGTCGCCGGACGCCTCGGCGGTCCCGCCGGGGTCGCCTTGCGCCGGGCCGCCCAGGACTCCTTCGTGCACGGACTGCACGTGACCTTGCTGGTGAGTGCGGGGTTGTTGCTGCTGGGCGCGGTGATGGCGCTGCGGCTGCCGCGCACGATGCAGTGCGGTGAGGCCCCGGCGGCGGTCGGGCTTCCGGCGCCCAGGGACATCGCGGAGTCGCGCGTCTCCGCCTGACCGGCGTCTGGATGTGCGGCACGGCGCGCTGTAACGTCGGCGACGGAGCTAAATTAGCGGTGCTAGTTTCTGTCACTGCACAGTCACCGCCCAGTCGCCACCCACTGTTTCCCGTCGCCCACCCGCTGGACCCCTTCTGCCGGAGGATGTGCCATGCCCCCGTTCGACCCCGCCGACCCCCTCGGCATCGACGACCTCCTGGAACCGGAGGACCTCGCGATCCGCGAGACCGTGCGGACCTGGGCCGCCGACCGCGTCCTGCCCCATGTCGCCGACTGGTACGAGAAGGGCGAGCTGCCGGGGATCAGGGAACTCGCCCGGGAACTCGGACAGATCGGCGCCCTCGGGATGTCGCTCAGCGGATACGGGTGTGCCGGCGCCTCCGCCGTGCAGTACGGGCTCGCCTGTCTGGAGCTGGAGGCCGCCGACTCCGGGATCCGGTCCCTCGTCTCGGTGCAGGGCTCGCTCGCCATGTACGCGATCCACCGCTTCGGCAGCGAGGAGCAGAAGCAGACCTGGCTGCCCCGCATGGCCGCCGGCGAGGTGATCGGCTGCTTCGGGCTCACCGAACCCGACCACGGCTCCGACCCCGCCGGCATGCGGACGTACGCCAAGAAGGACGGCACGGACTGGGTCCTGAACGGGCGCAAGATGTGGATCACCAACGGGTCGGTCGCCGGGGTCGCCGTGGTGTGGGCGCAGACCGACGACGGGATCCGCGGTTTCGTGGTGCCGACGGACACGCCGGGTTTCTCGGCGCCGGAGATCAAGCACAAGTGGTCGCTGCGGGCCAGCGTCACCAGCGAACTCGTCCTCGACGACGTACGTCTGCCCGCCGACGCGGTGCTGCCGGAGGTCGTGGGACTGAAGGGGCCGCTGAGCTGTCTCTCGCACGCCCGGTACGGGATCGTGTGGGGGGCGATGGGGGCGGCGCGGTCGTGTTTCGAGACCGCCGTGGACTACGCGAAGACGCGGGAGCAGTTCGGGCGGCCGATCGGGGGCTTCCAGCTCACCCAGGCCAAACTCGCCGACATGGCGGTCGAACTGCACAAGGGGATTCTGCTCGCCCACCATCTGGGGCGGCGTATGGACGCCGGCCGCCTGCGTCCCGAGCAGGTCAGCTTCGGCAAGCTCAACAACGTCCGCGAGGCCATCGAGATCTGCCGTACGGCGCGGACGATCCTCGGGGCCAACGGGATCTCCCTCGAATACCCCGTGATGCGGCACGCGACGAACCTCGAGTCGGTGCTGACGTACGAGGGCACCGTCGAGATGCACCAGTTGGTGCTCGGCAAGGCGCTCACCGGACTGGATGCCTTCCGGTGAACCCCGCTGGGGGCAGGGCCGGGTGAGCGGCCCTGCCTCAGCTCTGGTTGAAGAAGCCGTCCGTGCGGTGCTGTCCCGGATCGCCGTTCACGATCTCCGTGTTGGCGGGGGTCAGCAGGAACACCCGGGTGGACACACGCTCGATGGAACCGCGCAGTCCGAAGATCAGCCCGGCCGCGAAGTCGACGACGCGCTTGGCGTCGCCGGCCTCCATCGCGGTGAGGTTCATGATGACGGGGACGCCGTCGCGGAACAGTTCGCCGATGGCGCGGGCGTCCCGGAAGCTGTCCGGGGTCACCGTGCCGATGCGACGGCCCTTCTCCTCGGCGACATCCGAGGCCACCTTGACCCGGGGGTCGGTGACCCAGGCATCCCCGGGCTCGGTCCCTTCGGAGTATCCGTCGTCGTCGTAGTAACGCTCGTCTTCGTTGTCGTCAACGAGGCCCAGCCAAGCACTAGCCTTGCGCACCGATCCCATGGACGCCTCCTCTCACAGCGGTTTCTCTTGCTTCTGTATCCCTATGGTCATCCATGATGCGGATCGCGCGCCAAGTGAATAGCCGCCGCGCGGGGGGTTTGTGACGGTACTGGTGCACGGCGAATACGTCGAGAGCCCTTGTACCCCAAGGGTCGTGTCCCATACGGCTGCTGACTGTGAGTGAAATATGATTCTTCGCGGCGTATGGGTGAGGGCTGGAGCGTACGGGTGAACGGGGCGGGGAGAGGAACCCGCTGCTCAACGCCGGGCTGGTGCTGGGATCTGACGGTGGCTCAGTCCGGTGCGCTAAAAATCCTTTCCTTCCGGAGGGGAGATCCGGGACGTGGAAATCGCCGAGCCCGTCGTCCCCCACTTCTTCAGGATCCTGGCGTAGGTGCCGTCCTCGATCAGGTCGTTCACCGCTGCCTGGAACGCCTTCGTCAGCGGTGTGCCCTTCTTGAAGGCGAAGCCCACGTCCAGGCGGTGGTACTCGTTGAGGAACTTCACGCCCTGCTGATGGGCCACCGCGTAACGCAGGCCGTTGATCGTGGACATCACGACGTCGCTGCGGCCCTGCTGCAGTGAGGACCAGATCGCGCCCTGCTCGTTGTAGGTCTGCACCTTGTACGGCTTGTCGCACAGGTGCTTGTTGTCCTCGAGAGTGGCCTCGAACGTCGTGCCGGCGCCGGTCGCCACGTTCAGGCCGCACAGCTGGGTCAGGTCGGTGACCTTGGTGAGCTTGCTGTCGGCGCGAGTGGCGAAGCCCTGGCCGTCGTTGATGTAGGTGACGAAGTCGATCGTCCTGCGGCGCTCGTCGGTCACGCCGAAGTTGCCGACGCCGAGGTCGTACTTGCCGCTGTCGAGGGCGGGCAGGATCGCCTCGAAGCTCGCCTGCTCGGTCCTCAGCCTGATGCCGAGGACCTTGGCGACCGCGTTCGCGAAGTCGACGTCCTGGCCGGCGAGGGTCTTGCCGTCGTCCAGGATCGAGGTGCCGGGCGGCTGGCCGGAGACGCTGACGGCGAGGGTCAGGGTCTTCGTGCCGGGCGGCAGGAGCCGGGCCGCCGCCTTGTCCGTCCCGATCGCGGAGACCACGTCCGCGGTGGGGACCGCGTCGGACTCGGCGGAGGCCGTAGCGGTGTTGTCCGCGCCGGAGCCGCACGCGGTCAGCAGCAGAGTGCCCGCCGTGATGAGGGCGAACGGGATGATGAGCCCGTTTCGGGCGCGCGAAGGTGTGCGCATGGGAGAGCGGTCTCCTGGAAGCGAGAAAGCGCTGGGTGAGGGGAAGGCGCGTGTGAAGGCGAAGAACGTGAAGAGCGCGAAGAAGGGGGAGAACGCGAAAGGCGCCCTGTGTATCAGGGCGCGCAGTGGGTCAGCTCAACAGGAAGAGGACCACACGCGACCGAGGTCGATGTGGGAGCGCTTGACCAGCCACTGCTGTGGATGCATGGGCCAAGTGGAACAGGCATCCGGTTTGCCGTCAACCGACTTGAGACGTACGGCTCACAGTATGGACAGCCTTGACAGCGGACGGAAACGCACCCGTAGTCTCAAAGGGCGGCCCTGCTGAGGGGCTCGGCCGCATCCGTGTGAAGGCACCCGTCCGAGTTCGACCGACTCGCTGCCACGGAGCCCTCGCATGTCCTCCGACACCCTCGCCAAAGCCCCCGCCGCACCGGACATACCGGAACACGCGGACTCCCTTCGCATCGTCCCGCAGCGCCGCCTCGGCCAGTGGACGGCCGCCGTCGCCGTCCTCGTGCTGCTGGGCCTGGCCGTCAACTCCGTCCTGCGCAACCGGGCGTTCCAGTGGGACGTCGTCGCGGACTACTTCACCTCGGACGCGGTGCTGCGCGGACTGTGGCTCACGCTCTGGCTGACCGCGGTCGTCATGGCCCTCGGCTTCGCGCTGGGCACCCTGCTCGCGGCGGCCCGGCTGTCCGCCAACCCCGTCCTCAGAAGCGTGAGTTGGGGATACGTCTGGCTGTTCCGGTCGATCCCGGTCCTGGTGCAACTGCTGCTCTGGTTCAACATCGGGGCGCTGTACCCGCAGATCCTCGGGGTGAAGACGGTCGACCTGCTCGGCCCGGTCACCGTCGCGGTCATCGGCCTGACCCTGCATGAAGCCGCCTACGCCGCCGAGGTCGTGCGCGGCGGCATCCTGTCCGTCGACCACGGACAGATCGAGGCGGCGCAGGCGCTCGGACTGAGCCGGTGGCGACGCTGGTGGCGGATCGTGCTGCCGCAGGCGATGCGCTCCATCGTGCCCCCGGCCGGGAACATGCTGATCGGCACCCTCAAGGGCACCTCCATCGTCAGCGTGATCGCGGTGCAGGACCTGCTCTACTCCGTGCAGCTCGTCTACCACCGCACCTACCAGGTCATCCCGCTGCTGATGGTCGCCACCGTCTGGTACACCGTCGTCACCTCGGTGCTCGGCGTCGGCCAGTACTACGTGGAGAAGCACTACGCCCGCGGTTCGGAGCGCACCCGATGAGGCACTCACTGGTGATCGTCGGAGCCGGGCCGCGGGGGACCGGTCTCATCGAGCGGATCGCCGCCAACGCGCCCGAGCTGTACGACGGTTCGGGTCTCGACCTGCACCTGGTCGATCCGCACCCGCCCGGCGCCGGACGCATCTGGCGCGAGGCGCAGTCACCGCTGCTGTGGATGAACTCGCACGCCGAGGACGTCACCATGTTCACCGACGAGACGGTGGAGATGGAGGGGCCCGTGCGCCCCGGCCCCACCCTGCACGAGTGGGCCGGCATCGACGGCCGCACCTTCGCCGACCGGCAGCTCCAGGGCGCCTATCTGCGCTGGGTCCACGAGCAGGCGGTGGCCGCGCTGCCGCCGTCCGTGTCCGTCCACCACCATCCCCGTCGTGCCGTGCGGGTGAGCGGAGCACGCGAGGGACGTCAGCAGGTCTGGCTGGAGGGCCGTCCGCGCCCGCTCCTCGCCGACCTGGTCGTCCTCAGCCTGGGCCACCTCGACGCCGAACTGGACGAGGAGCAGCGGGACCTGGCGGCGTACGCCCGCACCCACGGCCTCGTCCACCTGCCGCCCGACTTCACCGCCGACAGCGACCTGTCCGCGCTCGCGCCCGGCGAACCGGTCCTGGTCCGCGGGTTCGGGCTCGCCTTCGTCGACCTGATGGCGCTGCTGACCGAGGGCCGGGGCGGACGGTACGACGGGGACACCTACGTTCCGTCCGGGCGTGAGCCGGTCCTCCTCGTCGGATCGCGGCGCGGAGTGCCGTACCACTCGAAGATCGGCTACGACTGGACCGGTGAGCGGCCGCCGCTGCCCCGCTTCCTGGGCCCGGCCGAGATCGACGGGCTGCTCGCCCGGCCGGAGGGCTTCGACTTCCGGCGGGACGTGTGGCCGCTGGTGGCGAAGGAGCTCGGATTCGCCCACTACCACCGGCTGTTCACCGTGCATCCGGAGCGGACCGCGATGTCCTGGACCGACTTCGAGGAGAAGTACGCGGCCGCCGGGGATCCCGCCGAACAGGAGAGCCTGGCGGCCTCCGCCGTGCCCGATCCCCGCGACCGGCTCGACCTCGCCCGGCTCGACCGGCCACTGGAGGGCGTGCGGTACGCGACCCACGAGGAGTTCCAGGAAGGGCTGCGGGAGTACGTCGAGGCCGACCTGAGCCGCCGGCACGATTCCCGGTACAGCCCGGACCTGGCCATGTTCCTCGGACTGCTCTCCGTCTACGGGCAGTTGGTCCGGCTCGGGGACATCGGCGGATGGTGGCACGGGTTCTTCAGCTATCTCGCCTCGGGCCCGCCCGGACCCCGGCTGCGGCAGCTGCTCGCGCTGTCCCGGGCCGGAGTGCTCAGGTTCGTCGGGGCGGACATGGACGTGCGCGCCGAGGACGGGGTGTTCCGGGCGTCGAGCCCCACCGTGCCGGGCCACTCGGTCCAGGCACGGGCGCTGGTCGAGGCCCGGCTGCCCGAGCCGACCGTCCGGCGGGCCCTCGATCCGCTGCTGCGCGAGCTGTACGCCGAGGGGGCCGCCGAGAGCCCGGACGGGCTGTTGCGGGTGGACCGTGCCGACGGACGGCTCCTGGACCGGTCCGGCCGGCCGCACCCCCGGCGCTTCGCGCTCGGGCCGTACACCGACGGACGTACCCCCGGCGCCTTCACCCGGCCGCGCACCGGCGGGCCCGCGTTCCGGCAGAACGACGCGACCGCGCGGGCCGCGCTGCGGTTTCTCGGCGAGCTCGCCGTCCGCGTCGCCGCCTGAGTCACTTGGAAGGCAGGGAAGTTCACCGATGACCGTCATGGTCGACATCAGGTCCGTCCACAAGAGCTTCGGCCCCCTGGAGGTGCTCAAGGGCATCGACCTGGCCGTACGCACCGGAGAGGTCACCGTGATCCTCGGTCCGTCCGGCTCCGGCAAGTCGACGCTGCTGCGCACCGTCAACCACCTGGAGAAAGTGGACAAGGGAACGATCAGCGTGGACGGGGCGCTGGTCGGATACCGGCGCTCCGGTGACAAGTTGTACGAGCTGCCCGAGCGCGAGGTGCTCCGACAGCGCACGCGGATCGGCTTCGTCTTCCAGAACTTCCACCTGTTCCCGCATCTGACCGTGCTGGACAACGTCGTCGAGGCCCCGGTGTCCGCGCTGAAGCGGCCGCGCAAGGAGGCCGTCGAGGCGGCGCGGCGGCTCCTGGACCGGGTGGGACTCGCCGACAAGGCGGACACCTATCCGAGGCAACTCTCCGGCGGGCAGCAGCAACGGGTCGCGATCGCACGGGCGTTGGCGCTGGAGCCCCGGTTGCTGCTCTTCGACGAGCCGACCTCGGCGCTCGACCCCGAACTGGTGGGCGAGGTCCTCGACGTCATCAGGGACCTCGCGCACCAGGGCACCACGATGATCGTCGTCACGCACGAGATCGGCTTCGCCCGCGAGGTCGCCGACACCGTCGTGTTCATGGACGACGGACGGATCGTCGAACAGGGCCCGCCTGCCGCGGTACTGGACGCTCCGCGCAACGAGCGGACCAGGGCGTTTCTCTCCAAGGTGCTGTGAGCGAGATGGCCGCCGGTCCGCGCGGTCGTGGTTGCTTCCCGCCGCGGCGGGGCCGGATTCTCCCCCGAAAGGACTCCCCCACATGGCTTCCTCGCACGGCCGGGGCCTGGTGCACCTGGCCGCCGCCCTCGACCATCCGTCGGCGTACGACGCGCGCCCCTGCATCGAGGCGGCCCGGCTCGCCGAACGCGGTGGGCTCGACTTCCTGACCCTGGACGACACCTTCGCCCGGCCCGGCCCCGACGCGCTCGACGTGCTGTCCCGGATCGCGTCCGCCACGGGCCGGATCGGCCTGGTGCCCACCGCCACGACCCCGCACCGCGACCCCTTCCACGTGCGGGCAGCCGTCGCGGCCCTCGACCGCGTCAGCCGGGGCCGGGCCGGCTGGTGGATGGACGTGTCGGCCACCGACCCCAACCTCGTGGCCATGTCGGCGGCGCCGCCCGTGTCGGCCGGTGCCGAGACACGGGACGCCGGCTTCCCCGGCGCGCCCTTCTCCGCCAAGGACCCCTCGATCGTGCCGCGCCCCCCGCAGGGCCTCCCGGTCCGCGTGGTCGACGCCACCGACGGACCCGCCCGCAGAACCGCCGCCCGGTACGCCGACGTGGCCCTCGTCCGCGCCGCGAGTGCCGCGCAGACCGCCGCCGTACGGGACGAACTCCGAACCCTGGCCGCGGAGTTCGGGCGCGGCCCCGACGAACCGCGGATCCTCGCCGGCCTCCTCGTCGACCTCGGCGACGGCGAGCACGCGGCCGCCCCGGGGCACGGCGGAGGCGGCCCACGTCAGACCGCGCAGGGGCCGCTGTACCGGGGTGGCCCCGTCGATCTCGCGGAACTGATCGCCACCTGGCACGGCGAGGGCATCGTCGACGGCTTCCACCTCACCCCCGCCGAACCGCTGCGTGACCTGGAGCGGCTCGTCAACGGCACGGTGGCGCTGCTCCAGCACCGCGGACTGTTCCGTACCTTCTACCCGGGCAGCACGCTCCGGGAGCACCTGGGCCTCGGCAGCCCGGCCACCCGGTGCGCCGGGACCGGGCGAGCATCCTGAGCCGTGACGGACGTGGCTGTCCGCCCGCTTTCCGAGCGGCTCGCCATGGGCTGTTTTCGGCGATCCGGCGAGCGGGGACGGAAGGTGTGTTTCCGGTACGCGCGCCCACCCGCGTCGGACACCGACAGCCGTAAGACGGCCGGTTGCGGGGGAGAGCGACGCGGGCCGAGGCGTGTCGGTTCCCTCTGAAGCACAAAGGTCTTTCAAAGGTTGACGGCCGAAAGGCGCCCTTGCGCCGACCGTCCGTTCGGCCGAATACTCCCCCTCAGCGCTTGTCAGGAGCACGGCTTGTCCGAAAACCGGACGACCGGGCCGCTGACTGCGCCTCACGGGCCCCGACCCCACGCGGGCCCCCGAATTCCCCTGGGAGGGAACGAAACGTGAGGATCAGGCGCACCAACCCCCGCAGTGGCATTACGAGACGGACCCGGCTGATCGCCGGTACCACCGGCCTCGTGGCCGCGGCCGCGATCGCGGTCCCCAGCGCGAACGCGACCGCTGCGACCCCGTTCAGCACCGCTGAACTCAAGAGCGCCAGCAGTTCGGTGCTCAAGGCCGACATCCCGGGCACCGCCTGGGCCGTCGACAGCAAGACCAACCGTGTGGTCGTCACCGTCGACAGCACGGTCTCGCAGGCCGAGATCTCCAAGATCAAGGAGCAGGCGGGCAGCAACGCCGACGCGCTCACGATCAAGCGGACCCCGGGCAAGTTCAACAAGCTGATCTCCGGCGGCGACGCCATCTATGCGAGTAGCTGGCGCTGCTCCCTCGGCTTCAACGTCCGCAGCGGCAGCACCTACTACTTCCTGACCGCCGGTCACTGCACCGACGGCGCGGGCACCTGGTGGTCGAACTCCGGTCACACGACCACGCTCGGTTCGACGGCGGGCTCCAGCTTCCCGACCAACGACTACGGCCTCGTCAAGTACTCCAGCAGCTACCCGACCTCGTCGATCTCCGGCGCCGTCGGCAGCGTCGACATCACCAGCGCCGCCACCCCGAGCGTGGGCACCACGGTCTACCGCCGCGGTTCCACCACCGGCATCCACAGCGGCCGGGTCACCGCGCTGAACGCGACGGTCAACTACGGCGGCGGCGACGTCGTCTACGGCATGATCCAGACCACGGTGTGCGCCGAGCCCGGCGACTCCGGCGGCCCGCTCTACTCCAACAGCGGTATCGCCTACGGTCTGACCTCCGGCGGCAGCGGCAACTGCTCCTCCGGCGGTACGACCTTCTTCCAGCCGGTCACCGAGGCCCTGAGCGCTTACGGCGTCAGCGTCTTCTAGACCCGGCTACGGCCTGAACCGCAGCCGGCACCCGGTGAGCCCCCGTACGCATCCGTACGGGGGCTCGTCGTGATCACGACGAGGTCCGCTCCGGTGGCGCGCAGAGCCAGTCCAGTACGGCCGGCAGGGCCTCCAGGGCTCCGAAGCGGCCGGTGTCCTGCTGGAGGACGGGCCGGACCCGCGGGACGCGGTCCGCCAGCCACCTGAAGTGGCCGACCGGGGAGAACCTGTCCTGGTCCCCGTGCCACAGCAGGGCGGGCCGGGTCACGGCCGCCGGGTCGAAGCCCCAGCCGCTGAGCAGGGCGAGGTCGTCGTCGAGCCAGCCGTACGACGAACCGCGCACCGCCTCCCGGTAGGTGCGCAGCAGCATCTCGCCGACCGCCGGGGCGGAGACGGTCCGCCGGTCGGAGTCCGTGAGCCCGTCGCGGAGGGAGACGAGCAGCTGGGCGGGGTCGCGGCGGATGTCGGCGGCGCGGGCGGCGAGGCGCTCGGCGAAGGCGAGGGGGTCGGTGAGCGCCCGGGTGAACTCCTCCACCTGGGACGCGGCCATGCCGTCGAACCAGCTCAGGTCCCTCGCGTCCGGGGGCGCTGGGGACGCCAGTGCCGCCGCCCGCCGTACCCGGGAGGGCAGCAGGGCGGCGCAGGCCAGGGCGTGCGGGGCGCCGCCGCCGTGACCGAGCACCGAGAAGCGGCCGAGCCCGAGGGCGCCGGCCAGTTCCGCCACGTCCCGGGCGGCGTCGGCCACGCGGCGGCCCGGCAGCCGGTCCGAGTCGCCGTAGCCGGGGCGGTCGTAGGCGATGAACCGGATGTGCGGGTGCGCGGTCACGACATCCCCGGGTACGACGCCGAAGCGGCAGCCCGGGGTGTCGTGCAGCAGTACCACCGGGCTGCCGTCCGGGTCGCCGTACTCCTCGACCGTCAGCCGGCGGCCGTCCCGCGTCCTGATGCCGTGGACCACCTGTGTCCTCCGTCTCCCCTTGTGTACACCGCGGAGTTACCGTCGAAGTACACACCTTGAGCGCCTGGTTCTGACCCTGGGGGTCGCGATGGTCGAGGAGCTGGTGGCGGCGGGCGTAGCGCTCGTGTCGGCCGGAGCGGTGTACGTGATGGCGGCCGCGCGGGTCGTCAAGCAGTACGAACGGGGCGTGGTCTTCCGCCTCGGAAAGCTCCGGCCGGATGTGCGCGGGCCGGGGTTCACGTTGATCGTTCCGGGCGTGGACAAGCTCCGGAAGGTCAACATGCAGATCGTGACCATGCCGGTGCCCGGGCAGGAGGGCATCACCCGGGACAACGTCACGGTGCGGGTGGACGCCGTCGTCTACTTCAAGGTGACCGCACCGGCCGAGGCGGTCGTCCGGGTCGAGGACTACCGGTTCGCGGTCGCACAGATGGCGCAGACCTCGCTGCGGTCGATCATCGGCAAGAGCGAGCTGGACGATCTGCTGTCCAACCGCGAAAAGCTCAACCAGGGGCTGGAGTTGATGATCGACAGCCCGGCGGTGGAGTGGGGCGTCACGATCGACCGGGTCGAGATCAAGGACGTCTCCCTGCCCGAGACCATGAAACGGTCCATGGCCCGGCAGGCCGAGGCGGACCGGGAGCGGCGGGCGCGGGTCATCAACGCGGACGCGGAGCTCCAGGCGTCGAAGAAGCTGGCCGAGGCGGCCAAGGAGATGTCCGAGCAGCCTGCCGCGCTGCAACTGCGGTTGCTGCAGACGGTGGTGGCGGTGGCGGCGGAGAAGAACTCGACGCTGGTGCTGCCGTTCCCCGTCGAGCTGCTGCGGTTCCTGGAGCGGGCGGCGCCGGCGCCGCAGCAGCCGGTGCAGCAGTCTGTGCAGCAACCGGTGCAGGAGCAACGTCCGCCTCTTGAGTCCCTGCCGGATCCGGGCCCCGATGGGTCGAATTCAGGACAGGACTAGACCTCACTTCTCTCGCGCTGTATGCCTGGTCATCGTTATCCGTTCGAGACCTCGCGGTGCTCACGCTGTGCTTGGGGCGGCCGTTACATTTGCGGTTCCTGGGGCGTCAACTTCCTTTTGACCAACGGAAGTTGATCTTCCGTCAGGTTCCTTCACAGCCGATCGTCACGGGGGAGTGCTGTGCAGAAGATCCAGTTGACCTATTGGTGGAACGGGCACGAGCCCGGTGACGTCGTGGACGTCGACGACCAGACCGCGCGGGGACTGCTCGATGTCATCGCGCGGCCCGCGGAGCACTCCGGGGAATCCGACGACCCCGACGAATCCGACGACTCCGAGGACGGCGGCGAGGGGCCGGAGCCCGGGCGATGAGCGAGCCGTACGTGACCTTCCCGGACGTGGAGCAGCTGGTCGTCGATCTGCTCAAGGACCGCAGCGAACTGGCGGGTGTCGTCGTCGACGTCGCACCGCCGGCCGGGTTCGACGGCTCGCAGCGCGCCGTACTGGTCTCCCGGATGGGCGGTGCCTGGGCGGAGGATCCCCGGCTCGACAACCCGCTCGTCGACCTGGACGTCTACGGCCCCTCCAAGGCCGCGGCCCACACCGTCTCCCTCGTGGCCCGTTCCCTGATGCTCCAGCTGCGGGGCGTGCGCTACGGCGGGGCGACCGTCGTGGACGTCGTCGAGGAGGACGGGCCGCGCTGGCTGCCCGACTACCGGCACGCCAGTGCCAACCGCTACGTCTCGACCACCCGCCTGGTGGTCCGCCCGGCCTGAACGGCCGTGTTCCCGGCGCGACTTCGCCGTATCCCCCCCGCAGCACATCATGTCCATCTCCCAGCAAGGAGCAGTGATGGCCGGAACGAACGCCAAGGAGATCCGAGTCGCGGGCAGTGGCCGTGTGCTCATCGCCCCGCTCGCCACCGCACCGCCCGCCGACACCGCCGCGGCGTGGGGTGCCGGCTGGAAGGACCTCGGCTACACCACCACCGACGGGGTCAAGATCTCCAAGAAGGACAAGCTGGACCCCGTGGACACCTGGCAGAGCGTCAGCTCGGCGAGGTACGTCTACTCCGACCGCGATCTCAGCTTCAAGTTCCAGCTCCTCCAGCTGAACGAGGACACCCTGCCGTTCTTCTTCGGCGGCGGGCAGGTCAAGGAGACGGCGACCGGCTCCGGCCTCTACAAGTACGAGCTGGCGGCCGAGCCGAAGTTCGACGAGCGGATGCTCGGGCTGGAGTTCGTCGACGGCGACGAGGTCAAGTACCGCATGATCGTCGCCCGCGGCCAGGTGACCGAGACGGAGGAGCTCGCCCTCGTCCGTACCGCCCCCGTGAAGCTCGGCGTCACCTTCACCGCGCTGGCCACGGTGGACGGTGCCCCGCTGGCGACCTTCCTGATGAAGGACCCGAGCTTCAGCGCGGCCTGATCCCTCTGTCCCGTCCCGCAGCAAGGAGTTCCACCGACATGGCCCCCTTCAACGTCAACGCCGCCCGCGCCCAGCGCCTCGAAGCAGTCGGAAAGAGCTGGGAGTTCGAGGTGGACGGGGATGTGTTCCGGCTGCCCACCGAGTTCCCGCGCAGTATCGCCAAGCAGATCGCCGCGCTGGAGGACAACGACATCGACGGGCTGCTGGCGCTGCTGCTCGGGGGGGAGCAGTTCGAGCGCTTCTGCAAGTACGACACCAGTGTCCAGGACGTCTCCGCGATCCTGGAGGCCTACGGCAACGACACCGGCATGTCGTTGGGGGAAGGCTGAGCCTCGGCGCGCTGGTCGACGAGCACGCCGAGGCTCTGGAGGCGGATCTGCTCCGCCACTACGGGGTCGACCTCCTCGACTGGCACCGGGGCCGGCTCTCCTCCCGGCGTCTGCGGATCCTCGTCGAGCACCTGCCCGCGGACTCGTCCTACGCCCGGGCGGTCCACGGCGAACAGGCGGACTGGACGGTCACGGACCATCTGCTGGCGGCGGTCGTCGACCATCTCGCCGTAGCCAACTGGATGTTCGCGACGGTGCACCGGGACGAGGACGCGGAGCCGGCGGAGTATCCGGAGGCCGTGCCGCGGCCGGGGGAGGGGAGTACCGGGAGCCCTGAGCGGGTGCCTGGGTCGACTGTGGAGCAAGGAGCGTCACCGGCCCAGATCATGGCCTTCCTGAGTTCACCGAGTTGAGAGGGGCCGATGCGTGGCTGAGGACATCGAGGTCCTGGTCGAGAGGCTGACCACTCGGGTCGGGATCCTGGAGGGCGCGGAGAATTTCACCGCGCGGTTCAAAGAACAGTTCGCGAAGCAGCTCGGGAACGCTTCGACTGTTCCGGAGGAGTTCAAGAAGGCCGTACAAGGTGAGATCGCCCTCTGGAAGGCGCAGCAGGAGGCCGCACAGAAGAAGCTCCTGGACCCCAAGTGGATTCCCGACAACGTGCCGGTCACCGGCGTCAAGCCGGAAGGCGCGGGCCTGAAGGCCGACGTGTTCGTCGGGCAGCTCGAGTACGGGCTGTTCAAGCATGAATACAGTTTGAACAAGTTCTTTGAGGACCGGGCCCAGCACAAGCGGGAGCAAGAGGTGGGCCGGCAGATCGCCCGCCTCACCTCCGCCGACCGGCAGCTGCGTGAGCAGATCTCCTCTCTCAAGACCAGGATCGGCAAGGTCAGTCAGGTCGCCAACGACGGGAATCAGCGCAGCATC
>NZ_JBVHLJ010000007.1:69989-116882 GCF_055559055.1 Streptomyces sp. NPDC024687
CATCTCCGGGCGGACCAGGACCCAAGAACTGATCCGGACCCAGCGCAACGACGATCAACGCGTACGCAGCCAGATCGCTTCCCTCAAGACCAGGATCGGCAAGGTCAGTCAGGTCGCCAACGACGGGAATCAGCGCAGCATCTCCGGGCGGACCAGGACCCAAGAACTGATCCGGACCCAGCGCAACGACGATCAACGCGTACGCAGCCAGATCGCTTCCCTCAAGACCAGGATCAGCAGGATCAGTCAGGTCGCCAACGACGCGGATCAGCGCAGCAAGTCCCTGCGGATCAAGGCCAACAACCTGGACCGGCAGGTCAGGTCAGGCCTGCAGCGGGTTCGTGAGCTGGAGGACAGTGCCCGGGGCGCGGGGCGTTCCATCCAGGGGCTGCGCAACGACCTCAACTCCCTCGATCAGGCCCTGCGGCGATAACGACTCACACGACAACGGCGACAGCGACGGAGCCAACCCACCATGCAGACGTCACTCGTATCGGTCACCCGGGCGCTGAACCAGATGCGATCCGCGGCCACCAGCACCGGCGGGGCCGTCACGCGGATGCGGACCGCGGTGACCGGGGCCAGTGGTTCGGTCGACCGGCTCAGGAGCGCGGCGACGCAGGCGAGCACGGCCACCAACCGGCTGCGGACCGGGGCCGGTCAGGCGAGCGCCGGTCTCAACCAGGTGCGGACCGCCGCCACCAGGGCGGCGAGCGACGTGCAGCGGGCGGGGCGGAGTGCCGCGTCCGGTGGGGGGCTCTTCTCCCGGTTCAGCCAAGGGCTGCGTACCGCCACCACCGCCCAGCGCGGGCTCAACACCGCCATGAAGGCCAACATCCTCGGCGCGATCCTCTCCCTCATCATGCCGCTCATCACCAAGCTCATCGACATGGCGATGCAGTCCAAGACCGTGCAGGCCGTCATGCAGGCGGCGTTCAAGATCATCGGACAGGTGGTGGGGACCGTCATGAAGGGGGCGTCGGTCGCCATCAACTGGCTGATCGACGCCGGGAAGAATGTCGTCAACTGGTTGAAGGCCAACTGGCCTCTGCTCGTCGCCATTCTCACCGGGCCCGTCGGGATCGCCGTGCTCGCGATCGTCAAGCACTGGGACCGGATCAAGGAGGCGGTCGGGTCGGTGCGGGACTGGATCGTCGACAAGTGGAACGCCGTTGTCGACTTCCTGCGGGGGGTTCCCGGAAAGATCTGGGGCTTCTTCGCGGAATTGCCGGGCAAGCTCATGGGCTTGGGCGGCGACCTCGTCATGGGGCTCATCAACGGCATCAAGAACTCGGCCGGGGCCCTTCTCAGCACGGTGAAGAACTTCATCATCAACACCATTCCGGGGCCCATCCGCAGCATTCTCGGCATCTCGTCCCCTTCCAAGGTGATGATGGGTTTCGGCGAGAATGTCGGTGAAGGGCTCGCCCTCGGTATGGAGGGCGCGGGAAGCCGAGTGGCGGGCGCCGCCGGACGGCTTGCCACCGCGACCGCGCGCAGCGTGATCGGACCCGGTTACAGCCTCGCCGGAGTCGCCGGCGGGGCGCCCGCCCGGACCGGAGCCGCCGCGGCGAGCGGGCCCGTCACCGTCAACGTCCACCCCCGCCCCGGACAGTCCGAGTACGAGATCGGCCGGATCACCGCCCGCGAACTCGCCTGGGCGGCCAAGCGATGAGCGGGCGCCAGCTCCAGCAACCGGTGTTCGAGGTGGACGGCTGGGCCGGGAACACCGTCGACGACGACGGCGTCGAGTGGTGGGTCACCAGCGAGCAGGGCTGGGCCGCCACCCCGCCCGTCCGGCTCACCCTGACCGACCGCCCCGAACGGCACGGCGCGTTCGACGCCCCCTCCTACCGGGGACCTCGCGTGGTCACCCTGGAGGGCCTGGCCATCGCCCCCGAACGCGCCGTACGGGAGGAGGCGAAGGACCGGCTGGCCGCCGTACTCGCCGACGGCAGCACTCTGACGCCGCTCGTCGTCACCGAACCGCACCGCGTGCGGCGGGCGTTGGTCCGCCTCACCGCCGAGACGAAGATCGTCGACCGCAAGGCCGGTGCCTTCGAGTTCTCCCTGACCATGACCGCGCCGGACCCGCTGCGGTACTCGTACGGTCTGAACAGCAGTACCTGTCCGCTGCCGTCCTCCAGCGGTGGCGTCTCCTTTCCGCTCTCCTTCCCCCTGGATTTCGGGTCCGGGTCCTCCGGTGGCCGGCTGCTGCTGGAGAACAAGGGCACCGTCCCGACCTGGCCGGTCTGGCGGATCGCCGGGCCCTGTGTCCAGCCGGTGATCAGCAACACCGCGACCGGCGAGGAGCTGGCCTTCGAACTCACCCTCCAGGAAGGGGAGTTCCTGCTCGTCGACACCGACGCGCGCTCGGTCCTGCTCCAGGGCACGGCCTCCCGCCGGGCCACGCTGCTGCCCGGTTCGGACTGGTTCCCGCTGCGGCCGGGCGCGACGCCCGTGCTCTTCCGCGCCCGCGACTACGCCTCGGCCGCCCGGCTGACCGCGGAGTGGCGGGACGCCTGGCTCTGACCGGCCCGTACCAGCTCCCTCGGACAACTCCCCAGACAGAAGGAACCGCACCCGCATGGCTGACTTCGAGCGTGACTCCGGATGGCTCTCCGGCAGCGTCGTCGATGCCGAGGACGCCCGGCTGGCCACCGGCGTGCTCGCCTCGGCGGCGGCCGACCCCGGCAACCCGATCGCGGCCCGCACCGGCATCAGGCCCGGCCCGGGCAGCCCGGGCAACGTCGAAGCGACCTCCACGCCCTCGCGCAATGTGACGGTCCGCCCCTTCCAGGGGGTTGTCCAGGGCACCCGTACCACCGCCGCGGGCGCGTATCTGATCACGCTCGCCCAGCAGAAGACCCTCGACGTGCTGACTGCGGCCCCGGCCGACCCGTCCAACCCGCGCATCGCACTCGTCGTGGCCCAGCAGACCGACCGGCAGTACGGCGACGAGAGCGACGGCATGCTCGTCCGGGTGGTGGCCGGTAAGGCCGCGGTGACGCCGGTCGCACCCACGGTCACCGGCGACCACCTCCCGCTCGCCGCGATCACCGTCCGGGCGAACGCGGGGTCGATCACCAAGGACGACATCAAGGACCTGCGGGTCTCCACCGTCGCGGCGGGCGGGGTCCTCCCTCTCCAGATCCACGAGTCGCTCCCGGCCGACGGCTACGCCGGGCAGCGGCTGTACGACCTCGAGACCGGCCTCGACCTGGTCCGCACCGGCTCGGCCTGGCGTCCCGCGGTCACGGGGGCGGTGGAGTTCTTCGGGCCGGCGGACACGGGTTGGCCGCTGACCACCGGCTCGGCGGGAGCCACCGGGTACACCTTCAACCAGGTGACCGTGCCTGCGGCGCCGTACCCCCGAATGCTCCTGGTCACCGGGCAGTTGACCGCGCAGACCTCGGGTGCCAACGAGCGCTGGGACCACCTGGTGCGCATGCAGGACGGGACGCCCGTGTCCCTCGCCTGCTTCCACGGCGGGCCCACGGGGATCACCACCAGCGTCGCCCAGGGGCACCGGCTGCTGCCCGCCGCGACACCGCTCGTGCTGACCCAGTACGTCGCCCGGGGCGGCGGGATGACGACCGGTACCGCGAGCGTGTTCTCGCCCGCCGCGCACTACACCGGCCTGCGCGTGATGGCGTTCCCCGTCCCCTGACCCCCCCGACCGGAAGAGGCATCCGCATGAGCACGCCCACCCCAGAACGCGACTCCGGCTGGATCTCCGGCGGGGTCGTCGACGCCGAGGACGCCCGTCTCGCCACCGGCGTGTTCGCCGCACCCGGGGCGAGCCCGGTCCAGGCCCGCAGCGGCATCCGGCCGGCCACCGGGGACCCCGGCCGGGTCCAGGCCACCGCCACCGTCTCCGGCAAGGTCACCGTCGCTCCCTTCCAGGGGGTGATCCAGGGGACCAGGGCCAGTGCGACCGGCGCCTATCTCGTCACGCTCGGCCAGCAGAAGACCCTCGACGTCCTCGGCACGAACCCCGCGGACCCCAGCAACCCGCGCAACGATCTCGTGGTGGCCCGGCAGCGCGACGCGCAGTACGGCGACGCCGGCACCGGCATGACCGTCGAACTCGTCAAGGGAACCGCCGCCGCCACCCCCGTCGACCCCGCGGTGACCGGTGACTTCATCCCGCTCGCCCGGATCAGGGTGGCGAAGAACGCGTCGTCCGTCGCCGCTCCCGACATCGACGACCTGCGTCCCTGGACCTCGGCGGTCGGCGGCATCCTGCGGGTCTGGGGCGACGGCGGCCGGCCCGCGTACCCCTACGTCGGCATGTACATCCACCGCTGGGACACCAACCACCTGGAGTTCTACGACAGTTCGGGCAACTGGCGGGCGGTCAACAACGACACCGGCTGGGCCCCCCTCACCTTTCCCACCAGCTGGACCGTGTACAACAGCGAGGCGCCGGCTGTCCGCAGGGTCGGAGCGGTCGCCTACCTGCGCGGCGCGATCCGCACCGGTGTCGCCCAGTCGGCCAACCCCACGGTCCTCATGAACCTCCCGCCCGCCTTCCGCCCGCTGGTACGGCATCACTGGTACGTGGTGCTCGGCGGTACCCGGACGGGCATCGAGGGCATCGTCGACACCGACGGCAACGTGAACCTCTACCCGCAGACGACCGCCCTGCCCGCCGAGCAGATCGTCTACATCAACACCACCTGGCTGGTGGGCCAGTGACCGGCCGCCCGACCCGCTACACCTACTACACCGCCGACCTCGCCACCGGCGCCATCACCGACGAACTCCCCCTGTACGACGCCACGTTCAGCACCGAGCTCAACGAGGCCGGCGAGTTCCGCGCCCGGTTGCCGCTCGGTGACCCGCGGATCACCGTCCACCGCCCGCGCGAGCTCACCGAACCGGGACGCGCCGCCCTCTACGTCGAGCGGGACGGCGTGCTCGTCTGGGGCGGGGTGGTCTGGACCGTCAAGTACACCTCCGCCGACCGGCACCTGGAGATCGGCGCGGCCGGGTTCCTCTCCTACTTCGACCACCGTCGCGTCCTGCCCGCCGCCTTCGACCCGGCCGCCTCCGACCTCGGCTCCGTCAGCGTCACCTTCACCGACCGCGACCAGAGCGACATCGCCCGCGCCCTCGTCGCCGTAGCCCAGGAACACTCCCACGGCGACATCGGGATACGTCCCGAGTCCGATGCCCGGTCCGGCATCACCCGCACCCTGGTCTACCCCGGCAGCGACCTCAAGAGCACGGGGGAGGCGCTGCGTGAGCTGGCCAGCCTGGAGCGCGGCCCTGACTTCCTCTTCGACATGGCGTACGGCAGCGACGGCCGTCCGGTGCGCAGACTGCGCGTCGGCACCCCGCACCTCGGCCAGCAGGGCACCCCGCACGTGTGGGAGTACGGCGCCAACCTCATCGGCTACACCTGGCCGGCCGACGGCGCCTCCACCGCGAACCGGGTCTTCGCCCTCGGGGAGCAGGGCGAGGGCAGCCAGCTCGTCGCGGTCGCTGAGGACCCCGACCCCGGCACCGGGCGTCCGCTCACCGAGACCGAGGTCTCCTACGTGCATCTCACCGACGCGGACATTCTGCGCTCCCAGGCCCGCTCGGCCCTCGCCGCCGTCTCCGCCCCCGTTGTCCTGCCCGAGCTGACCGTGCGCGCCGACCTGGAGCCCGTCCTCGGCTCCTACCAGGTCGGCGACGACGCCCTCGTGGTGATCAAGGACGTGTTCTTTCCCGAGGGCACCCGGTTCGGTGTACGGATCACCGGGATCGAGGTCACCCCGGGCAACGACGCGGGCGAGGAGCAGGTCCAGCTGACCGTCACCCCCGCCACCGACATCCCTTGAACCGGAGGAGTTCCCCGTGACCAGGATCAACCGCCCCGACACCCTCCTCACCGAGCTCCGTGACATCAAACGGCGCCTGCACGCCCTGGAGACCGCGCCGCGCGCGACGGCCGCCGGCGCCCGGCCGACCGTCGCGGCCGAGCACCCCGCCGAGGAATCCACCGAGACCGACACATCCGGGTCCGAATAGCTCGTTTTCGCAGGTGGGAGGCGACTCGAACGCTGTCGTACGCATGTTCGGTTTTTGGTCTATGGTGGAGGTGAGGCGATAGGGAACTGATGTTCGACAGCGGGAGGTGCGGATGCCTGGCTTCACTCATCTGCACACCGTCTCCGGGTTCTCCCTGCGCTACGGCGCCTCGCACCCGGAGCGCCTCGCCGAGCGTGCCTCGGAGCGGGGGATGGACGCCCTCGCCCTCACCGACCGCGACACCCTCGCGGGTACGGTCCGGTTCGCCAAGGCCTGTGCGAAGGCGGGGGTGCGGCCGTTGTTCGGGGCGGAGCTGGCCGTGGCGGAGGCCGAGCCCGTACGGCAGGAGCGGCGCCGCGCTCCCGTGCGCGGCGGAGCCTTCGTCGACGAGTCGGCCCCCCGGGTCACCTTTCTCGCCCGGGACGGCGCCCGCGGCTGGGCCGACCTGTGCCGGCTCGTCACGGCGGCGCACTCCGGCAAGGGCGAGCGGGACACGCCACTGGTGCCCCGGGCCGAGAACCGGGGGGACGGGCTGACCGTGCTGCTCGGCCCCGACTCCGATGTCGGCCGGGCCCTCGCCGCCGGCCGCCCCGACCGGGCCGCCCGGCTGCTCGTCCCCTGGCGGGAGACCTACGGCGACGCCCTGCGCCTCGAAGCCGTCTGGCACGGGCGCAAGGGCACCGGACCCGGCTCCCTGCGGCTGGCCGCCCGTACGGTCGGCTTCGCCGCCGAGCAGCGGATCCGTCCCGTGCTCAGCAACGCCGTACGGTACGCCGACCCCGGCCTGGGCCCGGTCGCCGACGTCCTGGACTCTGCCCGCCGCCTCGTCCCGGTCGGTGCCGTCAAGGAACTGGACTCCGGCGAGGCATGGCTCAGGGACGCGGGGGCCATGCTGGCGGGTGCCGAGCGGATCGTCGAGGCCGCGGGCTTCCGGCGCGACACCGCCCACCGGCTGCTGGAGCAGACGCAGGCGACGGCCGCCGAGTGCCTGGTCGACCCCGAGGACGACCTTGGGATCGGCACCGTCCACTTCCCCGAGCCGCACCTCGTCGGCGCGGGCCGGCGCGGCGCCCAGCGGGCACTGGCCTCACGGGCGGCGGCGGGGATGGTGCTGAAGGGATACGCGGGCAGGCGCGCGTACTGGGAGCGGATGCACGAGGAACTGGACATCATCGCCCACCACGGCTTCGCCTCCTACTTCCTGACGGTCGCTCAGGTCGTCGACGCCGTACGGGACATGGGGATCCGGGTCGCCGCACGCGGTTCGGGTGCCGGTTCCCTGGTCAATCACCTTCTCGGGATCGCCCACGCCGATCCCGTCGAGCACGGGCTGCTGATGGAGCGGTTCCTGTCCACCCGGCGGCTCGTCCTGCCCGACATCGACATCGACGTGGAGTCCGCGCGCCGGCTCGAGGTCTACCGGGCGATCATCGGGCGGTTCGGCACCGACCGGGTCGCCACCGTCGCGATGCCGGAGACGTACCGGGTGCGGCACGCGATCCGGGACGTGGGGGCCGCCCTGTCCATGGACCCCGCCGACATCGACCGCATCGCCAAGTCCTTCCCGCACATCCGGGCGCGGGACGCCCGCGCGGCGCTGGAGGAACTGCCCGAACTCAAGTCGCTGGCGGAAGAGAAGCAGCGTCACGGCCGGCTGTGGGAGCTGGTCGAGGCCCTCGACGCCCTTCCCCGGGGGATCGCCATGCATCCGTGCGGGGTGCTGCTCTCCGACGCGTCCCTGCTCCGCCGTACACCGGTCGTGCCGACCAGCGGCGAGGGGTTTCCCATGTCGCAGTTCGACAAGGAGGACGTCGAGGATCTCGGGCTGCTCAAGCTCGATGTGCTGGGCGTGCGGATGCAGTCGGCGATGGCGCACGCGGTCGCGGAGGTGGAGCGGGCGACGGGGGAGCGGGTCGACCTGGACGCCGTACCGCCGGGCGACCCGGCGACGTATCAACTCATCCGGTCCACCGAGACGTTGGGGTGCTTCCAGATCGAGTCGCCGGGGCAGCGGGACCTGGTCGGGCGGTTGCAGCCGGCCACCTTTCACGATCTCGTCGTCGACATCTCCCTCTTCCGGCCGGGACCGGTCGCCGCCGACATGGTGCGGCCGTTCATCGAGGCGCGGCACGGGCGGGCGCCGGTGCGGTATCCGCACCCGGATCTGGAGCGGCCGCTGAAGGAGACGTACGGGGTCGTCGTCTTCCACGAGCAGATCATCGACATCGTCGACATCATGACCGGGTGCGGGCGCGGCGAGGCGGACCGGGTACGGCGCGGGCTGTCCGACCCGGAGTCGCAGGGGCGGATCAGGTTCTGGTTCGCGCAGCACGCGGCGGCGAACGGATACAGCGCGGAAACGATTCAGCGGACCTGGGAGATCGTCGAGGCCTTCGGGTCGTACGGCTTCTGCAAGGCGCACGCGGTCGCCTTCGCCGTACCCACGTACCAGTCGGCGTGGCTGAAGGCGCACCACCCGGCGGCCTTCTATGCCGGGCTGCTCACGCACGACCCCGGCATGTACCCGAAGCGGCTGCTGCTGGCGGACGCGCGGCGGCGCGGGGTGCCGATCCTGCCGTTGGACGTGAACAAGTCGGGGGTCGCCCATCGGATCGAACTGGTGTCTGAATCCGCTGCCGTGTGGGGACTTCGGCTGGCTCTCTCCGACGTGCACGGCATCAGCGAGGCCGAGGCGGCACGGATCGCCGAGGGCCAGCCGTACGCCTCGCTGCTGGACTTCTGGGAGCGGGGGCGGCCGAGCCGCCCGGTGGCCCAAAGGCTGGCCCAGGTCGGCGCGTTGGACGCCTTCGGTGCCAACCGGCGTGATCTGCAACTGCACCTGACCGAGCTGCACCGGGGCGCTCGCGCGGGTCGTGGGGCCCAACTCCCCCTGTCCGGCGGGCGGAAGACGGCCTCGGCCGGGCTGCCGGACCTGTCCTCCGTGGAGAAGCTCAGCGCCGAGCTGGGAGTGCTGTCGATGGACGTCTCGCGCAATCTGATGGACGACCACCGGGAGTTCCTGACGGAGTTGGGCGTGGTCAGCGCGCGACGGCTGAGGGAGGCGCGGCACGGCGAGGCCGTGCTGGTCGCGGGGGCCAAGGCGGCCACCCAGACCCCGCCGATCCGGTCCGGCAAGCGGGTCATCTTCACCACCCTGGACGACGGCACCGGCCTGGTCGACCTCGCCTTCTTCGACGACTCCCACGACGCCTGCGCGCACACCGTCTTCCACTCCTGGCTGCTGCTGGTGCGCGGGGTGGTGCAGCGGCGCGGCCCGCGCAGCCTCAGCGTGGTGGGCGCGGCCGCCTGGAACCTCGCCGAACTGGTCGAACTGCGGGACGGGGAAGGCCTCGACGCGGTGGCGGCACGGCTGGCCGAGCCGGTGCCGGAGCGGGCCGGTGACGCGACCGGCGATCCGACCGGCGGCAGACGAATCCAAATGCCGACGGGATACGAACTGCATCCGTGGGCCGATCTGCGACCGGCGGGTCAAGAGGCTTCACAGGTAAGGAAGTTGTGGCACCAGAGTCCGGGGAGTGCGGGATGACCATCCTCTGCGTACGTTTCCAGCTGCCGCCGACGCGGGAGGCGGCCCTGCCCGAACTGCTCGGCCTCCTGGAGGAGTTCACCCCGGTCGTCGAGGCGCTGCCGCCGGACCGGGCGCTGGCCGATCTGCGCGGCGCCGAACGCTACTTCAAGCGGGACGCCGTCGAGCTGGCCTCGGTGATCCGGGTCCGCGCCCTCGCCCTGCACGGCGTCGACTGCGCGATCGGCGCCGGGCCCGGGCCGATGCTGGCCCGCATGGCGCTGAAGGACGCCCGGCCCGGGGTGACCTGCTCGGTTCCCGAGGACACGGCGGCGGACTTCCTCGCCGGCCGGCCCGTCGCCGCGCTCCCCGGCGTCGGCGCCGCGACCGCCCGCACCCTGTGCGAGTACGGCCTCGACACCCTGGGCCGGGTCGCCACCGCCCCGCTGTCCACGCTCCAGCGCCTGGTCGGCGCCAAGACCGGCCGCGAACTGCACGAGAAGGCGAACGGCGTCGACCGCGGCCGGGTCGTCCCGAACGGCGTCTCACGCTCCCTCGCCACCGAACGCCCTTTCACCCGCGACGAGTTGGACCCCGGTCTGCACCGTCGCGCGCTGCTCTCCGCGGCCGAGGAGCTGGGCTCCCGGCTGCGCGCCCTCGACAAGGTCTGCCGCACCCTGACCCTGACCGTCCGCTACGCCGACCGCACCGGGACCACCCGCAGCCGCACCCTCGGCGAACCCACCGCCCACTCGGCGGCCCTCACCAGGGCGGCCTACGGCATGTACGAGGCGCTTGGTCTCCAGCGCGCCCGGGTCCGCTCCGTCGCCCTGCGCGCCGAGGGCCTCGACCCCGCCGAACACGCTTCCCACCAGCTCACCTTCGACCCCACCGACGAGAAACTCCGCCGTATCGAGGAGGCCGCGGACCGCGCCCGGGCGAGGTTCGGACCGCTGGCGGTGCTGCCGGGGGCGCTGGCGGCGTAGGGATCAGTTGGCCCACGGGGGAGTGATGCGGGTGCCGTCGGCCAGTTCCGCCTCCAGGCCGATGGAGGTGGTGACCCAGGTGAGGGCGGTGTGATCAGTGGGGTTCTCGACGGCGAAGGTCACCCCGGGGTTGACGATCACCGTGTCGCCCGCGGTGATCCGGTGGGTGGCGCCGTCGAGGGTGACCAGGAGTTCGCCGATGAGCAGATGGAAGATCTCCTCGCGGTTGACGGTGTGTGCCGGCGCCTTCGTCCCCGCGGGGATCTCACCGCGCCAGGCACAGAGCTCCTTGGCGCCGCTGAGGGGAGTGGCGTACGAGACGAAGCGGGCGCCGTGAATCTCGTGGGTGACGGCCTCGGACGAGCGGACTACGGGCATGCGGGACCCCCAGGTCATAGATGGTCAAGCAGGTTGACTATATGCCTCCATGGTCAAGCTGCTTGACCAATTCGTCAAGGGTGTTTCAATGCCTGAGTGCAGAACTCCGAAGCCCTCGCCCTGGCCGCCGCCCTGCTCGCCGCCGCCGGTGACCTGACCCAGCGCATCAACGACGGGGTGGTGGCCCGGGGGTTCGAGGCGCGGCCCGCCTGGGGCTTCGCGTTCACCCGGCTCGCGCCGGACGGGGCCACGGTCACCGAGCTCGCCGGTCATCTCGGGGTGACCAAGCAGGCCGCGAGTCAGCTGGTCGACGAGATCGTGCGCAAGGGGTACGCCGAGCGCCGGCCGCATCCCGGGGACGCGCGGGCCCGGCTCGTCGTGCTGACCGAGCGGGGGTGGGCCTGCACCCGTGCGGCGGAGGAGGCCGCGGCGGAGGCGGTGCGGGCATGGACCGACGTGCTCGGTGAGGGTGAAGTGCGCGCGTTGCGTGAGCGGTTGGGGCGTGTTGCTCCCCATGGCCCCATCAGGCCCACTTGGTGACGGTTCATCAGCCGGTGCACCCGGCGCGGTTATCACTGGAAGTTTTTACTGACGCGTAACTTCACAAGTGCACTACTCGTCCGTAACTTTCGAATTGAACAGCATCCTCGTGATCCGGGTCACAGGGCGTACAGCCATCGCAACTCCCTTGAGCCGCAAGGAGATCACCCGATGCTGCCCTGGAAACGACTGCTCAGACCCCTCGCCGCCCTGCTCCTGACCGCCGCGGTCGCCGTCGTCCCCGCCGCCGGAGCCGCCCAGGCGGCGACCGCTCCAAGTAGCGGTTGGAACGACTACACCTGCAAGCCCTCCGCCGCCCACCCCCGCCCCGTCGTCCTCGCCCACGGCACCTTCGCGAACTCCGTCGACAACTGGCTGGCCCTCGTCCCGTACCTGGAGAACCGCGACTACTGCGTCTTCTCCTTCGACTACGGCCAACTGTCCGGAGTACCCCTCTTCCACGGCCTCGGCCCGATCGACAAGTCGGCGGAGCAGCTGAAGACCTTCGTCGACAAGGTGCTCGCCGCCACCGGCGCCGCCGAGACCGACCTCGTCGGTCACTCGCAGGGCGGCCTCATGCCCCGCTACTACCTCAAGTTCCTCGGCGGAGCCGCCAAGGTGAACGCCCTCGTCGGCATCGCCCCCGACAACCACGGCACCACCCTGTCCGGCATCACCAACCTGCTGCCGTACTTCCCGGGCATCCAGGACCTGCTCACCACCCACACCCCGGCCCTCGCCGACCAGGTCGTCGGCTCCCCCTTCCTCACCAAGCTGAACGCGGGCGGCGACACCGTCCCCGGCGTCAGGTACACGGTCCTCGCCACCAAGTACGACGAGGTCGTGACGCCGTACCAGAGCCAGTTCCTCAGCGGATCCGGCGTCCACAACGTCCTGCTGCAGGACCTGTGTCCGCTCGACCTCTCCGAGCACGTGGCCATCGGGCTGTTCGACCGGATCGCCTTCCACGAGGTGGCCAACGCCCTCGACCCGGCCCACGCCACCGCCACCACCTGCGCGTCGGCGTTCAGTTGACCGCGCCGGGGCCTGTCCGGCCTGAGCCGCCGGTCAGGCCCCGGAGTTCATTCGGTCAACGGCCGTGCCGACCACCGCCGTTCACCGCGCGCCGGCGCACCGAGCCGAACAGGATCGCCGCACCGGCCGCGAGCGTGAGAGCGCCGCCCATCGCGAGATACGGCGTACCGCTGTCACCGCCGGTCTCGGCGAGATCCTGCGAAGTGCCCGCCGCCTTCACGTCGTTGACCGGGACGCTCTCCGTCTCGGCGGCCACCGGCTCTGCCGACGTACCGGCGTCGTCGTCACCGTGCCCGTGGTGCTCGACCGTCGACTTGCCGGTGCCGTCCTCGATCTGCTCCTCGGAGGGCGCGGAGGCGCTCGGGGCCGGGGTCGGACTGCTCGTCGTACCACCGGAGTCGCCCCCGAACGTCACGTCCGAGCAGGAGTAGAACGCCTCCGGGCTGTCCGAGCGCTGCCAGACCGCATACAGGAGCTGCTTGCCGGAGCGCTCGGGGAGCGTGCCGGAGAACGTGTAGAAGCCGCCCGAGGCGACCGGGTCGGTGGCCGTCGCGACCGGGTTCGACAGGTCCAGGTCGTCCCAGGCCAGCGGCTGCGCGGGGTCGTAGCCCGGCTTGGTGAGGTACACCGTGAAGGTGCCCTTGTGCGGAGCGGTCACGCGGTACCTGAAGGTGTACGACCCGCTGTGCACGCTGGTCGCCGGCCAGTCGGCGCGGGCCAGGTCGAGCCCTCTGAACTCGTCGTTGTTGGCGCTGCACAGCCTGCCGTCCGGGATCAGCTCCTGGTGCCGCCCGTTCGCGTCGCCGATGCGGATGCCGTTCAAGTCGTAGAGCGCCTGGGTGCCGCCCGCGGCGACCGCCGCCCTGCACGCGTCCGACTTCGGGCTCTCGGGACCCTCCGCGTAGCACTGCGAGACCCGGCTGACCGGGTCGCCCATCGAGCCGTGCGCGGACGCCGGTGCGGCGGCCAGTGCGGTCAGGGTGAACGGGACCAGGCCGACGGCGACGGCGGCCTTGCGGCGTGCGGGCATGGGGGATCTCCTCGGAACCGGTACTGGCGGGTGCCGGATCAAAGAAACCGTGAAATCCCGAGCTTGTGACGGTCGGCGGCGATCTTTATGGCCCTCTTAAGGGAGTGCTGAGACGGAGATCAGACAGATAGCGTCCCGCGTATGACGAACGAGGAGATCCGACCCGCCGACGCGGCCGACGTACCGGCCGTGAAGGCCGTCACCGACGCGGCGTACGAGCACTACATCGAGCGCACCGGGCAGGTGCCGCAGCCCATGGAGCGGGACCACGCGGCGAACGTGGCCGCGGGGCGGGTGTTCGTGACGGGTGACCCCGTGATCGGGCTCGTGGTGGTCGAGCGGTACCCGGACCATCTGTACCTCGACAACATCGCCGTCCGGCCCGAGGCCCAGGGGCAGGGCGTGGGCGGACGGCTGCTGCGGTTCGTCGAGGCACACGCGCGTGCGCTGGGCCTGTCCGAGGTCAGGCTCTACACCAACGCGATGATGTGGGAGAACCAGGAGATCTATCCGAAGTTCGGTTATGAGGTCGTGGAACGGCGAGTGGACGGGCCCTACGACCGCGTCCACTACCGCAAGCGACTGGTCTGACACGGAGGGGGCATGCCTGCCGCCGTCAGCCGTCGGGCCACCAGGTCCGCGCGATGTCCTTGCGGACCTCGGGTCGTCCCGCGGGGCGCTCTTCGGCCTCCTCGGCAAGTCGCCGGGCGTCCGTCCTCTTCAGGGGCTTCTGCACGGTGGTACGGCGCATGGCTGCCTCCTTCAGTGCCTACCGAGTTCCGCGTTCTCACGGAGGTAGACGCTTTGGGGGAGAGTTCCTCATCGGTCACCGGTCTGTCAGTGGCGGCTGTCACGATTCGAGTGTCAGTGGCGGGTGTCACTCTTGGGTGCATGACGGAGAACAGTGGTGGTGGGGGCGTGGACTGGGACGCCGAGGCCGTCTCCTTCGACGAGGAGCCGGACCACGGGCTGCGGGACCCCGAGGTGCGCGGGGCCTGGGCCGGGCGGCTGCGGGGGTGGCTCCCGGAGCAAGCGTGCGACGTCCTCGATCTCGGGTGCGGGACCGGGAGCCTGTCGCTCCTCGCGGCCGAGCAGGGCCACCGCGTGACCGGGGTGGATCTGTCCCCGGCCATGGTGGACCTGGCCCGGGCGAAGCTGGCCGGGCGTGACGCGGTGTTCCTGATCGGTGACGCCGCGATGCCTCCGGTGGGGGAGCAGCGGTTCGATGTGGTGCTGGCCCGGCATGTGCTGTGGGCGCTGCCGGATCCCGGGCGGGCGCTGCGCCGGTGGTGGGGGCTGCTGCGGCCGGGTGGGCGGCTGGTGCTGGTGGAGGGGGTGTGGGGGTCGGCCGGGATACCGGCCGAGGTGGTGAGCGGGTTGGTGGAGCCGCTCGGGGCCAGGGTGCTGGTGGAGCGGCTCTCGGGGGATTCCCTGTTGTGGGGGAAGGACGTGGACGACGAGCGGTACGCGGTGGTGGCCAGGAGCGACTAGAGGGGTGGGAAGGGGTGTCGGGTGCCGGCCGCGGAACCGCCCTTGACGTGGGCCATCGCCTCCAACTCGTCCAGTGCGGCCAGTGCCGCCGACGCCGCCTCGGGGTCCGTCTCCCTCAGGCCGCTCTCCTCGAACTCGTCCTCGTCCAGACGCAGCACCTGCGTGCCGTCCGCCGAGACCCACAGGTCCAGGTCCAGGTCCTCCACGACCAGCTCGGCGCCCTTCAGCGTCGCCGGGCGGGTGATGTCGCAGTACCAGCCCTTCAGGGTGCCGGAAGCGGTGCGGACCTCCTTGACGGCGTACCAGCGGTCCCGCCAGTAGTGCTCGGTGAAGACGTCGCCCGGCTCGAAGCGGACGAAGCCGAAGTCGCGGACCCCCTCTCCCGCCCAGGGCGCGCTGACCGTGACGCGGGTGGCGTCGTCGGTGAGGAGCTCGGCCTCGTAACGGATCTTCGTGCGGCCCGCCTTGAGCAGGACGACGGTCACCCGCTGCCGGGGCTCAGGTGAGTTCGCGGACATGACGTACCTCCGTGGCGCAGATCTCGTATCCGAACCACTTGTTGATCGCGAGCATGGGTTCGTTGGCGGCGTCGTTGCCGGTGAGGGCCTCCGTGCAGCCGGCGGCGCGGGCCCGGTGCAGGGACGCGTTCTTGACGAGCTTGGCGAGGCCCCGGCCGCGGAAGGCGCGGGCGGTGCCGGTCATGGCGGTGGCGTAGCGGCCGGCGCCGTCGCTGTGGGCGGCGCTGAAGGCGGCGGGGCGACCATCGACCAGGGCGATCGTGGTCAGGGCATGGTCGAGGAGGGGGTGCTTCCAGTTCTCCTCGACCCACGTCTCGTAGTCCGTCAACTCGGTGTCGACATCGCTCGGTTCGTCCCCCGAGGTCTCCGCGTCCAGCTCGAAGAAGGGGCGCGGGTCGTCGGCGAAGTCGGCGGCGGTGCGCAGTTCGACGCCCGGGGGAAGGGGCTGGAGCGGGGGCAGCGTGCCGTTGGCCAGGTCCAGGCGCAGGAAGTGCGCGGAGCGGCTGGCCCGGTAGCCGTGCCGCTCGGCGAACACGCGGTTGTGCGGCTCGTCCAGGACCCAGGAGTACAGCCTGGTCGCGCCGTGCGCCGCCAGGTGCTCCTCGGCGGTGCGCACGAGGAGGGCACCCGCGCCGCGCCGGGTGCGGTCCGGGCGTACGTAGATGTTGAGATAGCCCTGGCCCGGCTCCGCGCTGTCGTGGGCGAGACCGAGCTGGGCCGTGCCGATGACCTCGCCGTCCTCCTCGGCCACCAGGGAGCGGTAGTGCGCGTCCGGGTGGGTGTGGACGAGGCGGTGCAGCACGCCGGCCGGGGTCCACAGCACGAACGGAAGGGCCAGATGGCGGACGTGGGCGAAGCTCTCGACGTCGGCCGGGTCCTGTGGGCGCAGGTCGCGCACGATCACGGTCATGAAGGCGCACGTTACGGGGGAGGCATCCTCGGGTGCCTCTCATTTTCCGGCGGTGCGGGACAATCGGCTCGTGACCTTGAAGATCCACATCGACGACAGTGCGCCGCCCTACGAGCAGGTGCGGGTGCAGATCTCCGAGCAGGCGCGGGCGGGGGTGCTGCCGGTGGGCTACCGGCTGCCGACCGTGCGGGGCCTCGCCGAGTCGCTCGGGCTCGCCCCGAACACCGTCGCCAAGGCGTACCGGGCGCTGGAGAGCGACGGGGTGATCGAGACGCGGGGCCGCAACGGCACGGTCGTCGCCGCGGCGGGCTCGGCGGCGGAACGCGAACTCGCCTCGGCCGCCCAGGCGTACGTCGAGCGGGCCCGGCGACTGGGGCTCACGGAGAACGACGCCTTGGCGGCCGTACGGGACGCGCTGCGGGCGGCTTACGGGGCGGACTGAGACAGCGAGGCGAACAGCTGCGCGTTGCGTACGGCGGCACCGTTCGGGTCGTTGTTGAAGTACACGTACACGTCCTCGTCCCCGGACCAGGTCCCCCCGATCCGCTCGGCCCAGGTCTCCAGGGACCGTCTGCCGTAGTGCGGCCACGCCTGTGCGCGGCCCTCGTGGAAACGGACGTACCCCCAGTCGGTGGTGCGCCACAGCGGGGTCACCGGACGGGCCCGTACGTCGGCCCAGCACAGGGCCGCGCCGCGGGTCTCCAGGACCTTGCGGGTCTCGGGCGTCCACCAGGACTCGTGACGGGGTTCGACCGCGACCCGGGTCGAGGCGGGGAAACAGGCCAGGCAGGCGTCCAGCAGGTCCGGGTCGGCGCGCAGCGTCGGGGGCAGCTGCAGCAGCACCGGGCCCAGCCGGTCGCCCAGCCCCTGGGCGTGGCTCATCAGGCGGTGCACCGGCTCCTCGGGGTCCTTCAGCCGCTTGATGTGGGTCAGGTACCGGCTCGCCTTCACCGCCACCACGAAGTCCCCCGGCACCCGCTGCCGCCACGCCTCGAAGGTCTCCCGGGTCGGCAGCCGGTAGAACGCGTTGTTGATCTCGACGGTCGGGAAGTGCGCCGCGTACTCCTCCAGCCAGAGCCGCACGGGCAAGCCGTCGGGGTAGAGGACGCCCCGCCAGTCCTTGTACTGCCACCCCGATGTGCCGACGAACCAGGTCATACAGCCATCAAAGCACTACAGGTACAGCCCCGCGTCCGCCCCGGGCCGCGGCTCCGGCAGCGCCGTCGGTGACGTCCCCCGGCGCAGCGCGTACAGCTCCGCCAGGGTGGCCCCCTCGCGGCCCACGCCCTCCTCGGTGCCGAGCCAGCCCACCGCCTCCCGGCGGGTCAGCGGGCCCACCTCGATACGGGCCAGACAGCGGCCGGGACGCACCACGGCGGGGTGCAGACGCTCCAGGTCCTCGTTGGTCGTGACGCCCACCAGGACGTTGCGGCCCTGGCCCAGCAGGCCGTCGGTCAGGTTCAGCAGCCGCGACAGGGCCTGGCCCGCCGTGTGCTTCGCCTCGCCGCGGATCAGCTCGTCGCAGTCCTCCAGGAGCAGGAGCCGCCAGCGGCCCTTGCCCGTCGCGTCCTCCTCGCCGATCGCGATGTCCATCAGGTAGCCGACGTCGCTGAACAGCCGCTCCGGGTCCAGGACGCAGTCCACCTGGCACCAGTCCCGCCAGGAACGGGCGAGCGTACGCAGGGCGGAGGTCTTGCCCGTGCCCGGCGGGCCGTGGAGCAGGAGGAGGCGGCCCGCGATGTCCTCCGGGGTCGTCTTCATCAGGGTGTCCATCGCGTCCGCGACGGGCGCCGTGTAGTTCTGCCGCACCTCGTCCCAGGTGCCCGCGGAGATCTGCCGGGTCGTGCGGTGCGGGCCGCGCCTGGGGGAGACGTACCAGAAGCCCATCGTCACGTTCTCCGGCTGGGGTTCCGGCTCGTCCGCCGCGCCGTCTGTGGCCTGGTCGAGGACCTTCTTGGCCAGCTCGGCGTCGGTGGCCGTGACGGTGACGTCGGCGCCGCGGTTCCAGCGGGAGATCAGCAGGGTCCAGCCGTCGCCCTCGGCGAGGGTCGCGCTGCGGTCGTCGTCGCGGGCGACGCGCAGCACCCGGGCGCCCGGCGGCAGGAGCGTGGCCCCGGTGCGGACCCGGTCGATGTTGGCCGCGTGGGAGTACGGCTGCTCGCCCGTCGCGAAGCGGCCGAGGAACAGCGCGTCGACGACGTCGGACGGCGAGTCGCTGTCGTCGACGTTGAGCCGGATCGGCAGAGCGTCGTGTGGGTTGGCAGACATGCGGCCCATGATCCGGCACGGGACCCCCGTACGCACCCGGTTTCCGGAGTGCGGGGATCGTGTCGCCGGCGTCCGGTGTTTTCCGGTCTGTCCGCTAACTCCTGTTACAAGGCTGTGCATCTCCGACATCTGCCCGCACACGTGTGTTCGCGGATACCGTTGCCCTCAATGGGACGTCATGAGTGGAATTCGGGGGCACGGCGGTGGCGGCTCACCGCTCTGCTCGGTGTGGGCGCGGCGGCCCTGGCACTGGTCGTGACCCTCCTCAACACGCTTCCGGGCGGCGGCGCGGGCACCGACGGCACCTCACGCAACGGCGACAGGGTCCACGGCACCCCGACGACCACACCCGACGCGGACACCCCGGAGGTCGGCTGGGGTTTCACCCACACCCAGTTCAGCGCCGACGAGGGCAGTTCCGCCGCCACCGCGCGCGTCGAGGGGCTGCTGGCCGACGCGGGCGGACTTCCGCAGAACCAGCACATCATGGGCTGGGGAGCCGACAACCCCGAACCGGTCAAGGGGCGTTACGACTTCGAGAACCTCGACCGGCGCATCGACTTCATCCGCGCCTCGGGCTCCACCCCGATCGTGACCCTGTGCTGCGCGCCGGACTGGATGAAGGGCGGCGAGGCGGGCGTCGGCAACACCGACTGGAGCAAGGCGGCCCTGGAGACCGCGCCGGACCCCGCGCACTTCGAGGACTACGCCGCGCTCGCCGCGACCGTCGCCAGGCGCTACCCGGACGTACGCCACTTCATCGTCTGGAACGAGTTCAAGGGCTTCTGGAACGACAGCGAGGCCCGCTGGGACTACGAGGGGTACACCCGGCTCTACAACCTGGTCTACAAGGCGCTGAAGAAGGTCGACCCCAAGATCATGGTGGGCGGACCGTATCTCGTGATGGACAGCGTTGACCCGCGCTCCGCGGACGCCTCCGCCGGCTTCAAAGGCGCCTGGGGTGCGATGGACCAGCGGATCCTCGACGCCTTCGACTACTGGAACAGGAACAAGGCCGGCGCCGATTTCGTGGTCGTGGACGGCTCCAGCTACACCAACGACGACGAGATGCTGCCGAACGAGTTCGCGGCCACCGACAAGTTCACCGCGGTGAGCCGGTGGGTGCGGCAGCGGACCGGGAACCTGCCGCTGTGGTGGGCCGAGTACTACGTCGAGCCCGCCGACAGCCGGGACGAACGCGAGGGCTGGTCCGAGAACCGCCGAGTCGCGGTGCAGGCCGCCGGAATGATCGCGCTGGCCAGGGGCGGCACCACGTCCGCCCTCTACTGGAACCCGGAGAACGAGAAGGGCACGGACTGCGCGGGCTGTCTCTGGACGCCGACCAGCGGCAGCGGCGGCGGCCGGAAGCTGCCGATGTTCGACCTGGTCAGCCGGTTCGGCAAGGCCTTCGCGCCGGGGAGTGCGTACGAGAACGTCTCCGTCGCCGCCGACGACGTGCCCAACGTCCGCGTCCTCGCCACCGACAGGACCGTGCTGGTGGTGAACACCTTGAACCGGCAGATCAGCGCCGAGATCGACGGGAAGAAGTTCGACATGCGGGCGTACGAGGTCAAGTGGCTCACCCGCTGAGCCACTTGGACCTCACTTCATCGTCAGGAACCGTTGCACCAGCGCCGCCAGGAACACCGCGAGGAGCGGCAGCGCGAACCAGAAGCTGCTCTGCAGCCACCGCAGCTGCCGCACACTCGGCCGCACCGCGACCCGTACCACCTCACGGGCCGAGAGCAGCAGGATCAGCGCCAGCGCCGCCAGCGCCCCCACCACCGACCAGGGCGTCCAGGTCACCTGCGGCCCGATCGGCCCGGGATCGGCCTTCGGGACCTTTCCGGCGGGCTGGTCCCGCAGGGCGTACATGGTCACGTCGTCGTTGGTGAGGACCCGCTTGAGCTCCTTGCGGCTGTCGAGGGTGTCGAGCAGCCTCGGCTCCCACGTCCTCGAATAGCCCACGTCCAGCCGCAGATAGGTGACCTGGCTGACGTTGACCATCAGATACGAGTTCGGGCCCGCGTCCTTCAGTGCCTTCACCAGCCCGGACACCAGCACCGGGTCGGTCGGCGCGAGCGTCGGCACGTAGGACACCTTCTCCATGTCCTTCGCGCCCCACGGCATCGCCGGCGTCACGTTGTCGATCGTGTCGTTGGACAGCCACAGCACCCGGACCGTCGGGTCGTCGTGCGCGTAGACGTAGTCCATGGCGGCGACCTCGCCGGGCTGGATCCGCTCGAACGGCTCGTTGCCCCAGCGGGCGACCAGGAAGCCCCCGACGAGCAGCAGACCCGCCATCAGCGCGGCCACCGGAGCGAGACTGACCCGGTCCTTCTCGCGCTCCTTCGCGGTGACCCCCGTGCGCGGGAAGAGCGCAAGGGCGGCGAGCAGACCGGCGCCCGGCAGGGCGAACATGAAGACCCGCAGGGCCATCTCGCCGCCGTAGGACTGCATGCCGAAGCCGAGGAACGGCACGAAGGTCAGGACGAGCAGCGCGGCTTCCCGGTACTTGTGGTCGCGCCGGCGCCACCAGCCGTAGCAGGCCAGCGCCATGACCCCGCCCGCCAGCAGCACGCGCACGTACAGGACCAGCTTGTGGGTCGAACTGCCGCCCTCGATACGGCCGGAGACCGACGAGGACACGTTGCCGCCGACCCCGCCGACCCCGCCGAACAGGTCGTCGAAGTGGCCCGACCAGTACGGCTCGGCCATCCAGCCGATCCAGGCGGCCACCATGACGGCGAACAGGACCGGCAGACCGCGCAGTTCACTGCGGCCGACCAGGACGAGCACCGCCAGCACACCGAGCATCACGAACGGGGTGAGCTGGTGGGCGGGCACGCTCGCCGCGAACAGGCCGATCAGCACCGCCAGCAGGACGGCCCGTTGGCGGCGGTTCGTGGGTTCGACCTCGGCCTCGCCGGGCCGCCGCTTCGTCCAGATCACGCGCGGGGCGCGGAACCAGACGAGCAGGACCGCCACGAACACCAGATACAGCAGATAGGTGAAGCCCTGCGGGGAGAAGTAGTCCTGGCCGACCCAGCCGCTGAGCACGAAGATCCAGACACCGGTCCACTTGGCCCGCCAGCTCGCCCGCATGTGCCGTACGAGCAGGAACATCGGAACCAGGTAGGCGAGTTGGATCGCCGTCGGCCACCAGCGGATGACCTCCGCGAAGTCCGTGACCCCGCACGCCTGCGCCACGAACGCGGCCACCGCGAAGAAGCCCGGCCAGCTCCAGCGGGCGTCCAGGTCGGGCACCGCGGAGCCGGTCCGGTCGATGTGGTCGATGAACCCGAGGTGCTGCCAGGCCGTCGCGAACCGCGGCTCGGCCTCGATCACCGCGGGCAGCGCGTGCAGCGAGAACACGGTCGCCACCAGCGTGACCAGCAGCAGCGCCTTGTGCTCACGGCCCAGCCAGAGCAGCGAGGCGAAGACCACGACCAGGAGCGCCGCGCCGACCAGCGTGGGCAGCGGCAGGATCGAGATCAGCCCGAGCCCGCCCATCCGGTCCAGGTCGGCCTCGCCCAGGCCGAGGGCCGGCACCCAGTACAGGAGCAGCGCGACGGCCAGCAGGCAGCCGAGGAACACCCCGAGCCAGGTGGGCTGCAGCCGCTCCCGCCAGGACAGCGGCCGCGGCGGCTCCGCGGACTGTGGCGCCTCCTCCGGTACGGCGGGCTCCTCCGGTACGTCGACCTCCTTGCCCGCGTCGAAGGCCACCTCGAACGGTGCGTCCACCTCCGCCTCGGACGGCCCGACGGACGACTCGGCGCCCGGCTCCCGCGCGTCCACCGGCAGCCCCAGGTCGGACGGCTTCCGCAGCGCCCATGTCGGCCGGTCGCGCGTCACGCCCGGCACGGGTGTACCCGTGGGCGGGGTGCCGGGACCCGGGCGGACGTCGGGACGGCGTTCCTGGTGGTCGAAGTCGACGTGGATGCCCAGCGCCAGGGTGTCCTGGTCGAGCGCCCAGCCGGGGCGGCGGGCGCGGCCGGCGGCCGGTGCCTCGCGCGCCCCGAGGTCGGCGAGGTCGCCGTCGGGAGCCGCGCCCGCGGGGACCTCGGCGGCCGGGGCGTGCCGGATCGTCCGGTACAGCCGGGGCGCGGCGAGCGCGACGATCACCGCGAGCGAGGAGATCTCGGCGACGCCCGCTCCGGTCAGCCCCATGCGGGGCAGGAGCAGCAGCGTCAGACCGAGCACCATGGCACACAACAGGCCCTGCAGCCAGGCCAGTCCGGAGGTACGGCTCTGTGCGCGCAGCACCGCGAAGTACGTCTCCATGACGACCCGGAGCACCGCGCCGACGGCGAACCAGCGCAGCAGCGGGGTGGCCGCGTCCGCGTAGCCCGAGCCGAACACACCGAGGATCCAGGGCGCCCCGAAGAACAGGATCCCGGCCACCGGCAGCATGATCCGCGCCATCCGCTTCAGCGCGGCACGGGTGTTGGCGGCCAGGCGTGAGGGGTCGTGCGAGCCCTCGACGGTCAGGGAGGCGCCCATGTTGATGGCGAGCAGGTTGCAGGTGCCGCCGATCGTCGTGGTGATGTAGAAGTACGCGTTGTCCCGGGAGCTGACCTGGGACGCCACGATCACCGGGACCAGGTAGACCACGGCGAGCGAGAACAGCGAGCCGGTGTAGTCACCCGCGAGGAAACGCCCGATCTCCCTGAGGGAGGGCGGCTTCGCGTGGTCCTCGGTCGCCTTGACATGGCGCGGCGCCAGACGCCGGAACACCATCCAGCCCAGCGGCAGCACCGAGACGGCGATCGCCGCGACCCACGACACGAAGACACCGGCCGTCGGGATCGCCACCGCGAACGCGACCAGGAGTCCCAGCTTGACCGCGGAGAACACGGTGTTGCCGACCGGCACCCACAGCGCGCTGCGCAGCCCGGTCAACACGCCGTCCTGGAGGGTGAGCACGTTCCAGGCGACGACGGCGGCGATGAAGCCGAGGCCGTTCACCGGCCCGTGCAGGAACCGGTACGACGGCCCCCACGCGTCCAGGGTGAGCAGGAAGACGACCGCGGCGACCGCCACGATCACCGAACTGCCCGCGTACGTACGGGCGATGAGACGCCCGGTGGCCCGGCCGGCGACCGGTATGAAGCGGGCCAGCGCCCCGGTCAGGGTCACCGCGGTCAGTCCCGCGAGGAGTTTCATGGCGGCGATCGCGGCGGAGCCCTGGCCGACCGCCGACTCGGAGTAGTAGCGGGCGGCCGCCAGCCAGAAGCCGAGGCCAAGGACCGCGGAGATACCGGTGTTGAGCATCAGCGCGTAGGCGTTGCGGAACAGCTGGTTGCCGCCGCCGGCGCCCCTGCCGAGGCCGGGCAGCCGAAGACGGCGCCCCGACTGCTCGGGCGCCTTCGCCGCGGTCGACTCGGGCTCGGTCGTGGTCGTCGTGTCAGACACGGGAACGGGAGACCTTCCGGCGGACCTGTCGTGCTCTTCGGACCAACGCGTACCCCTTGGTGAGGGCACGGTCCCTGGCGAAGTCCCGGGCGATCGCCCGGCCCTGGACGAGCCGCTCGAACTCCTCGGCCGTGGTGGCGCGGCGCACGGTCAGCCGCGTCAGCGCGTACGGCCCCTGGCGGCGCCGCGCGAGGCCGTTGTTCACGGCGAGGGCCTGGCCGTACCCGGTCTCGCGCACCGCCTCGCGCACCCGGCGGCTGGAGTAGCCGTACGGATAGGCGAGCGAGACCGGAGCGGTGCCGAGTTCGTCGGTGACGATCTCCCGGGAGTGGATCAGCTCGTGGCGCAGCGCGGTGTCGTCGAGCTGGTCGAGCTGCGGGTGCGTGTGGGTGTGGCCGCCGATCTCGACGTCGGCCGCGGCGAGTTCGCGGACCTGGTCCCAGTCCAGCATGGTGTCCAGGCCGCCGCCCGTGTCGTACGCGCCCCTGATCCAGCCGGTGGAGACGAACATCGTGGCCGTGAAGCCGTGCTTGGCGAGCACGGGCAGGGCGTGCCGGTGGACGCCCTCGTAGCCGTCGTCGAAGGTGATCAGGACGGGCCGCTCGGGCAGCGGCCGGCCGTCGCGCCAGCGGGCCGCGAGGTCGGCGGTCCTGAGCGGCGTGAGGCCCAACTCGCCGATCGCTTCCATCTGTTGGGCGAAGGCCTGCGGAGACACCGACAGCACGCGGGTGGCGTCGCTAGGGTCGGTGGCGACCGAGTGGTACATGAGGATCGGTACGGGCGGCTCAGCCATCTCTCTCCCCCTGGAGCTCCTCCTGTATCTCCGCCGGTATCTCCGCGACCGAGAACGTGGCCCCGCCCCGCCGCGCCCGGACCGTGCCGACCACGTACCCGCCGGCCGCCGTGAGCACCCCGGCGACGATCGCGCCCGCCCGGCCCGCGCCCCCCGGCCGCACCAGCGCGGCGTCCCGCAGCCCGCGCACCACCCCGGCCGGCAGCACCCGGGTGGCGTACCGGCGTTCGGACTCGAGTCCCTTGTCCGCGCCCACACTTCGGGCCACGAGTGCCTTCGACAGGCCCTCCGCGTAAGCGCGCGTGCGGAAGTACCCGAAGTGCTCGCGCGCCCTGGGCACCCGGTGGTGGATCACCGCCCGGTCGTCGATCAGCAGGACCGCGTCCGGTCTGGCCCGGCTCAGCCGGATGCACAGCTCCGTCTCCTCGCAGCCCAGCGGGCGCTTGTCGCCGTCCCGCCCGATGCCGGTGGCGAAACCGCCCGCCGCGTCGAAGGCGCCGCGGCGGAAGGAGGCGTTGCCGCCCAGGACGTTGCGCACCCGGACCAGGCCGGACGGAAGGCCCTTGTAGGTGCAGCCGACCACCCAGTCGAACTCCTCGGGGAACCAGGCCGGCCGCCGCCCCGACGCCCAGATCGGCACCGTACGGCCGCCGACCGCCATGACCCGCGGGTCCGCGTATCCGGCGGCGAAGTGCCGCAGCCAGTCCCGCTCGGCGACGGCGTCGTCGTCCAGGAAGGCGATCACTTCACCGCGTGAGGCGGTGATCCCCGTGTTGCGGCCCGCGGACAGGCCCCGGGGGCCCGCGTTGGCGAACACGCGGACCTCCCGGACTTCCTTGTACTCCTTGGTCAGCCGGTCAAGCAGCGCCGGATTGTGGTCGACGACCAGCAGCGTCTCCAGGGCCGCATACGACTGCGTCCGCACCGAGACGACCGCCGCGAGGATGTCCTCCCAGCGGTCCTCGGTGTACACGCAGATCACGACGGAGATGTCGGGATCGCTCAAGACACCTCTCCCCGGCGCGAGTCGAGCATGGGCGAGTAGTGGGCGCGACGGCGCAGCGCACGCCGGTTCGACCGCTCCCCGAGGATCACCTTGAGCACCCGGAACCCGTCCCGGACGGCCCGCAGATTGCTCGCGCCGTGGATGCGGAGGTACTCGTAGCTCGGGATCTCCTGCACCTTCAGCCCCGCCTTGACGACCCGGATGTTCATCAGGGTCTCCACCTCGAAGCCGGTGCAGTCGAGGTCGATCTTCTCGAGGCAGTGCCGCCAGAAGGCGTTGTAGCCGTAGCAGAGATCCGTGTAGCGGGCGCCGAACTTGCGGTTGACGATGGTGCACAGCGCCCAGTTGCCTAGCTTGCGGATGAAGGTCATGTCGTCGGTGCCGCCGCCGTTGGCGAAGCGGGACCCCTTGGCGAAGTCCGCGCCCGAGACCAGGGCGGACACATAGGAGACGATCTCGTTGCCGTCGGCCGAGCCGTCCGCGTCGATCATGACGACGATGTCACCGGTGCAGGCCTCGAACCCGGTGATCAGGGCGTCCCCCTTGCCCTTGCCGTGCTGCTTGACGACCTTGACCTCGGGCCACAGCTCGCGGGCCACCGCGACGGTGTCGTCCGTGGAGTTGCCGTCCACCAGCACCACTTCGTGGATCCAGTCGGGCAGGGTCTTGAAGACGTACGGAAGGTTCTCCGCCTCGTTCATGGCGGGTATGACGACACTCACCGGTGGCGTGATGGCCAGGTGAGTGGAGATGGGCCGGTACTGGCTGGCTGTCGGCACATCCTGGCCCGCAGTCGCCGGGCGCAGAACTGAACTCATGAGTCTGGTTCCCTCTCGTCCGGTGGACCGCCCGCCCCTGGGCGGTCCGGTTTGTCGCTCCGGTTCGAAAGGGGGGTTCTGTTCTCACACACGGCATGCCGGAAGGAATCTCCGTACGTGCCGGGTGAGCTGGCAAAGCTGGCCGACCGCCGTCGTGCTGTGCTCGTTCCAGAGAAACGACAGCCGGTCGCGCGGCACGACTCGGTCACCTGTGCGGTCACCGAGCACGGCACCCCCCTACCGCGCCCCGCGCCCCCGTCGCGGTCCTGAGCCCTCCCCTGGAGCCGCTGAATGACGGGACGGTGCGGGTGTGATGTATGACGGTATTGACGTTTGGACCCGTATGGCAAGACCTGGAACGAGGTCTCACGTTTTTGTTGGTTTGACCGTTACGGTCGCGCCCGAGCGGATCTTTCCCACTTTCTTCAACAGCCTGTCGGCGGGTTCGAACAGCTCCGGACGTGCCACCACGGCATTGCGCAGTGCCCGCACCGGAACCCGGCGGACGCGGTGTCCGACCGCGACCGGGTGCCGGCGGGTCACCCACCCCTCCGACACGGTCAGTTCCCGTGTTTTCAGGGAGTCCTTGTACTCCTTCTGACCCCGGCCCAGATCGAGGTACGCGACGCCGTCGGCGGCGGCCGCCTCGGCCATGCGCAGATGCAGGACCAGGCCCGGGGAGTACTTCGCGTACTGCGGGTCGTACGCCGGGAACCAGCACGCCAGGACGCGTTCGGTGCGCAGCCCGAAGTGGGCGGCGACCGGCTTCCCGTCGGCGTACAGCACCGAGAGGATCCCGGCGAACGGCTCGGAGCGGGTGTGGAACAGCTGTTCCACCAGTCGGGCGATCCACTGGTGCGCGAAGCGGTCGCTGCGGCCGGTCCTGCGGTACTGGGCGGACTTCCAGCCCATCAGGGTGCGCAGGGCGGCCGGGTCGCGCTCGTCGTGGACGTAGCGCACCTCGCTCGCCGTGCGGACCAGTCGGCGTTCCTTGGCGAGTGTGGTGCGGGTGAACTTCGGCGAGCGTTCCCGTAGTCCGGCCAGATACGTCTCGTAGCCCTGGTCGATGTCCATGACCGGAGACGGGAACCTGCCGGAGGCTCCCGTCTCGAACGGCCCCTGGCCCTCCACCAGATGGTCGAACTCCCAGACGGCCAGCCCGCAGGCGCGCAGCAACTCCTGGGCGTCCCAGGTGAATCCGGGCCGGTGCACCAGCCCCTGGGCGTCCGAGATGCCGAGGCCGACGGCCCGGCCGACACCGGTGGTGGTCCTCTGGAAGGGCAGGAACGCGGCGGGCTCGCCCCGCTCCCGTACGACGGCGATCCGCACGCCCCGCCTGAACCGGCCCACCGCGAGCGCGAACTCGGGGGACAGGAACGGGTTCGCCAGGCCCGGCGAGCCGTGCAGATGGGCCTTGGACTGCAGGGCGGTCCACGCCACCCGGTCGGCCGCGGTCAGCTCGCCGGGGCGGTACACGCTGATGTCCACGTCAGAGGTCCCGGCCCTTCGCCGTACGGCGTTGCCGCATCCACACCAGCAGGAGGACGAGGGCGCTGATCACGGCCATCGCCAGGACGCCGCCGCGCGCCGACCAGCGGTGCGTGGCCAACATGCCCTGGGCCACCAGCATGTTGAGGACGACCGAGCCGGCCAGCGAGGCCAGCGCCCGGGCGAACGGATCGAAGCCGCGCAGTGCGGCGGCGATACCGGCGGCGGGTGCCGCGAGCAGGAAGAAGAGCGTGAGCGGGGCGCGCAGCGGTGAGTCGGAGCCGGTGAACGCGAGCAGTGCGCCGAATCCCCCCACGGCGGTCGCGGCGCCGGCGAGCAGTGGCGTCAGGTCTCTGCCCGACGTCGTCGTGGATTTCCCGGTACGTGTGGTCTGCATGGGCGACGTTTCCCCCCAGAAAGCGCCGGATGCCGGGCTTCAATGTCGCGCAGTCCCGTGGGAGCCGTCAAGGCCGACTGGTACGGACCTGGACAGGGGTGTGCCCCCGGAGGCGTGAGTCACCTCCGGGGGCCACCTGTTCGGGTACTACCGCACCAGCTTCAGGAGCTTGTTGGGCGAGCCCGAGCCGGGGCTGGTGACCACGTTGGACGTGGCCCCGCCCACCAGGGCCGTGGCGACCTGGGCCGGGGTGGCCGAGGTGTGCCCCGCGAGGTAGACCGCGGCCGCGCCCGCGACGTGCGGGGTCGCCATCGACGTACCGGAGATGGTGTTGGTCGCGGTGTCGCTGGTGTTCCAGCCCGCCGTGATGGAGGAGCCGGGGGCGAAGACGTCCAGGACCGAGCCGTAGTTGGAGTAGCCGGCCCGGGCGTCGGTGCTGGTGGTGGCGCCGACGGTGATCGCCTCGGTGACGCGGGCCGGGGAGGACGAGGAGGCGTTGGCGCTGCTGTTGCCGGCCGCGACCGCGTAGGTCACGCCGCTCGCGATGGAGTTCCTGACCGCGGTGTCCAGGGTGGTGGACGCGCCGCCGCCGAGGGACAGGTTGGCGACCGAGGGGCCCGAGTGGTTGGCGGTGACCCAGTCGATGCCCGCGATGACGCCGGCGGTGGTGCCGGAGCCGGCGTTGTCGAGCACGCGCACCGCCACGATCTTCGCCTTCTTGGCGACACCGTAGGTGGAGCCCGCGATCGTGGTGGCCACATGGGTGCCGTGGCCGTTGCCGTCGGAGGCGGTGGTGTCGCCGTCGACGGCGTCGTAGCCGTAGGAGGCGCGGCCGCTGATCTGGCTGTGGGTGATGCGGACGCCGGTGTCGATGACGTACGCCGTGACACCGCTGCCCGCGGAGTCCGGGTAGGTGTAGGTGCCGGAGAGCGGGAGCGCGGTCTGGTCGATGCGGTCCAGGCCCCACGGGGCACTGGACTGCGTGGTGTCGGCCACCTGGACCCGCTGGTTCTGTTCCACGGAGGCCACCGACGGGTCCGCGGCGAGTCTCTTCGCCTCGGTCGCCGAGAGCGTGGCGGTGTAGCCGTTGAGCGCGGAACCGAAGGTCTTGCCGACCGTCCCGCCGTACTCCTTGATGAGCCCCTTGCCCGTGCCGGACGAGGACGTGAAGCCCGCGTTCTTCTTCAGCGTGACGATGTAACTGTCCTTGACGGCCGTGGGGGAGCCGGCGGCGAGGACCCGGCCCTCGGCCGGGGAGGCCTGGGCGGGAAGGGCGGTGAGCCCGCCGACGAGGGCGCCGGCCGTCAGGGTGGTTATCGCGGCGAACCGGAAGGTGTTGCTACGCAGTTGTGCCATTACGAGGGAGTCCTCCTCATGGGCGACGCGCGCCTGGGTCGGGCGCGCGTCCGTGGGGGGTGTGCACGGGATCGCGCACACGACCGGGAGCGTCGCGTTCCGCTCCGGGCCGAGGTAAACGCTGGACCATCTACGGGGGTAGAACAAGGGAGTTGAGGAGGAGTCAACAAACCTGTCATGTCCACGAAATCATTGCCAGTTTTGGCATGGACACTTCCCGTCGCCGCGTGTCGTTGCTACGACGGATACGGCAGAGATCCTGCTAAAGGGAGGTTCCATGAGACGTTCCCGATTTGCCGCATACGTCGGCTCACTCCTCCTCGCACTCGCCGCAGTCCTCACCGGGACAGGCACCGCCCACGCCGCCGAAGGCCCGTATGTGGCCCTGGGAGACTCCTATTCCTCGGGAGTCGGCGCAGGCAGCTACATCAGTTCCAGCGGCGACTGCAAGCGCAGCACGAAGGCCTACCCCTACCTCTGGGCGGCCGCCCATTCACCCTCGTCGTTCGCGTTCACCGCGTGCTCGGGCGCCCGTACGGGTGATGTTCTGGCGAATCAGCTGACCCCGCTGAACTCCGCCACCGCCCTCGTCTCACTCAGCGTCGGAGGCAACGACGCCGGTTTCGCCGACGTCATGACGACCTGTGTGCTCCAGTCCGACAGCTCCTGCCTGGCCCGGATCAACACCGCGAAGGCGTACGTCGACTCGACCCTCCCGGGCCAACTCGACACCGTCTACTCGCAGATCAGCAGCCGGGCCCCCAACGCCCATGTGGTCGTCCTCGGCTACCCCCGCTTCTATCGGCTCGGCGCCACCTGCCTCGGCCTCTCCGAGACCAAACGGAAGGCGATCAACGACGCCGCCGACTACCTCGACACCGCCATCGCCAAGCGGGCCGCGGACCACGGCTTCGCCTGGGGTGACGTCCGCTCCGCCTTCACCGGCCACGAACTCTGCTCCGGCAGCGCCTGGCTGCACAGCCTCAACCTGCTCAACATCGGCGAGTCCTACCACCCGACCGCGGCCGGCCAGTCCGGCGGCTACCTCCCGGCCCTGAACAGCGCGGCCTGATCCCCTCTCACGGGGACGCAGTGGGGGAGGCCTCGCCGGTGCTGCCGGTCGGGGTCTCCGCCACGCAGGTCAACGAGAACGGGACCGAGTTGGACGTCTTCTCCACGGGGTCGCGGACCTCCACGCCGATGGTGTCCTCGAACGTCCCGCTGTCGTCCTGCGTGGTGACGAACCGCCGCTCCTCCTGCGATTTGTCACCACCGGCCGGGAAGCTGAGCGTCTTCCAACTGCCGTTCACCGAACCGTTCTCCGACACCCAGCGGTACGTCACCGTCGCCGGGAGCCGGCCGACCGTCAGCGTGACGGTGAAGGTGGGGGCCGCGGACCTGTCCGGCGGACAGCTGCCCGTGTAGTCGGTGTGCGAGCCGGTCAGTGAGACGTCCACCGACTGCGGCGGGGGCGCGCTCGTGGTGCTCTTGCTCGGACTCGGGGACGGGGTGTCGCGGGGCTCGTCCGAGGTGGTCGGCGCGGGTGAACTCACCGCCGGACCACTGTCCTTGGCGGTCTCCCCGTCCGGGTCGCCGTTGTCGTGGAGCAGCGCGTACGTCAGCCCCGCGATCGCCAGCGCCAGGGCCAGCACGCCCGCGACCAGGACGACGGCCGCACGGCGATTGCGCTCCGGGGGCCGGGAGCGCGCGGTGGGAGTGGAGGTCGGCGTGGGCGCGGGCCGGTACGGGGCCGTCGATGGTTCCTGCGGGAAGGGCGCCGCGACGGTCGGGGCGTAGGGCCCCGCCTGCACGGGGTCCGCCCGGGGCGTGCCACCCGCCCCGATGATCCGCAGCTCCTGCTCCGCCCGGTCGGCGGGCAGCCGCTCCGCGGGATCCTTGCGCAGCAGCCCCTCGATCACCGGCGTGAGCGGACCGGCCCGGTACGGCGGCGGCAGCTCCTCGTCCACGATCGCGCGCAGGGTGCTCAGCGGGGTGTTCTGCCGGAAGGGGGAGTTGCCCTCGACGGCGGCGTACAGCAGCACGCCCAGCGACCACAGGTCGGACTCCGGGCCCGGCGTGCGGCCGAGCGCCCGCTCCGGCGCCAGGAACTCGGGCGAGCCGATGACCTCGCCGGTCATCGTCAGCGCCGAACTGCCCTCGACCTGGGCGATGCCGAAGTCGGTGAGCACCACACGGCCGTCGTTCGACAGCAGCACGTTGGCGGGCTTCACGTCCCGGTGCAGCACCCCGGCCTCGTGCGCGGCGCGCAGCGCGGACAGCACCTCGGCGCCGATGTGCGCGGTCCGTTGCGGGCTGAGCGGCCCCTCCGCGTCCAGGAGTTCGGCGAGTGAGATGCCGCGCACCAGTTCCATGACGATCCACGGGCGGCCGTCCTCGGTGGCCACGTCGTAGACCGTCACCACATTGCGGTTGGCGACCCGCGCCGCCGCCCACGCCTCGCGCTCCAGGCGGGCGTACAACCGCTCCACCTCGTGGGTCGCCAGTCCGTGTGGCGCGCGCACCTCCTTGACGGCGACCTCGCGGTGCAGCACCTCGTCGCGGGCTCGCCACACGGTCCCCATGCCGCCCTCGCCGAGCGGGGACAGGAGGCGGTAGCGGCCCGCGATCACTCGTTCACTGCCCGGTTCTTCGGACACGGGCGTCCCCCATTCGCATCCGGGCGAAATCTCCACTCCGCGTGATGTCGCGCGTGAATTCTGGTTGCGTCATTTCCGTACGCGTCATTTCTGTACAAAAGTAGCTCAGCCGAGTGCGGATGCCGCCCCCTTGAGCACCAATCCTGCCCCGAGAGCCACCACGACGAACGCCGACATCAGGGGCGCGGTCCTGCGCACCAGCGCGGTCATCGGGCTCGCGGCCAGGCGGGGGCGCCTGTCCAGCAGCCGTGTGACTCCACTGCCCAGCCTGACGACGGCGAATCCGGCCGCGGTCAGGGTCAGGGCCAGCCCGACGCCGTACGCCACGACGAGCAGCAGTCCGAACCAGGCCTGCCCGAGCGCGGCGGCACCGACGAGCACGACCACGGCGGAGGGGCTGGGCACGAGACCGCCGGCGAAGCCGAGGAGGAGCGTGCCGCGGAGGGTGGGGGCGACGGCGTGGGTGTGGGTGAAGCCGCCGTGGGTGTGCTCGACGGCGTGGGAGTGGGGGTGGGGATGGTCGTGCGGGTGGTCATGGTCGTGGTTGTGGCCCTGCCCGTGCGGGTGGTCGTGGGTGTGGACGGGCGTGTGTGCGTGCGTCCGAGTCCGGTCCCCTGCAGTGGCCGGGACGGTCTCCGTGTCGGCGGCGACCAGGACCAGGGAGCGCTCCTCGGGCTCTCCGGCCTCGTGCGAGTGGTGGTGACTGTGCCCGTGTCCGTGCGGGTGGTCGTGGGCGTGGGCGGACGCGTGTGCGGGCGTCCGAGCCTTGGCCCCTGCCGTCGCCGGGACCGTCTCGGCGTGGGCGGCGACCAGGACCAGGGAGCGCTCCTCGGGCTCTCCGGCCTCGTGCGAGTGGTCGTGACTGTGCCCGTGTCCGTGCTGGTGTGCGCGGATGCGCAGGGCCCGGCGCAGCAGGGTGACGCCCGCCGCGGTCACCATCACCCCGCTCGCGATGCCCAGCCACGCGATCACCGAGGGCGCCGCCGCCGAACCTGCCGTGACGAGGAGGCCCAGTGCGACCACGCCCAGGGTGTGGGTGACGGTCACGGAGGCGGCCAGCGGCAGGACGTCCTTCATCCGGGCCCTGCCGCCGCGCGCCGCCGCCACCGCGGCCATCAGCGTCTTGCCGTGGCCCGGGGCCAGCGCGTGCATCGCGCCGAGGACGACCGCGATGAGCAGGGCGAGCGCCGCGAAGCCGACGGTGAGGTCGTGCCGGGCGACCAGGGAGTCCAGGGCGCGCGTCCAGCGGTCGGCGCCACGGGGCAGCACGGAGGCGGCGGGGGCGTCCGACCGTTCCTCACCGAGCGCCGCTCCACCGGGCCGCACGCGCAGGGCGGCGGTCACGGTGTCGGCGGGCGAGGAGAGCAACTCCTGCGGATAGGTGGTCAGTTCGTGCGAGACCGACTTGGCGGGCACGTCCGACCTCGTGAGCGTCATCCGGTCGCCGCGCGCGGTGATCTCGCGCCAGCCGGGTCCGGAGTCGGTGCCCGCGCTGTGGAAGCCGAGCGTGACGGTGGCGTCCTCGGGCAGCGGGGCGGTCAGCCGGCACTCCACGCGCAGGGTGTCGAGTCCCGCCTGACCGGGACGCACGCGCGCGTGGCTGGTCCGCACGGTGAGAGCGGCCGTACGGCCGTCGACGGTGACCTTGCCGCCCTCCGCCGCCTTCTGGCAGCGCCGGGCGGCCCACTCGGTCATGCCGAGCTTCTCGATGTCCGGCTTGGCCTGGGTTGCCGGGATCTCGGCGAGGTCCTCGACGTGGTCGACGCGCAATTGCCCGGGGGCGGCGACGAGACCGTCGTAGCGATTGACGGTGAAGTTGCCGAGGGGGTGGGCGCTCGCGCTGCCGGAAGGGAGCAGCGCGAGCGCACAAGCCGCCGTCAGGACGGCCGTGAGGGACGCGAACAGACGGCGGGGCTTCACTCGGATGCCTCCTTGAGAGCCTTGCGGGCCTCGCGGGCGCCGAGGGGGGAGAAACCGGGGTTGAGCTTCAGGGCGGAACGGAGAAGGCTCCGGCCTTCCTTCTCGTCGCCCGCGGCGAGTTCGACGATCCCGCGGTGGTAGAGGAAGGACGCGTTGCGGTAGCCGGTCGCGGTGGCCTGCCGGGCGTACGGCAGGGCCTCCTTGTCCCGGCCGTTCACGTGCAGGGCCCAGGCGAGGGCGTCCGCGGTGTGCACGGTGTGCCGGCGGGCCCACTCGGCGCGGGCGGCGCGCAGGGCGGCGGCCTTGTCGCCGTGGTCGGCGGCGGCCATCGCGGTGTCGAGGTCGGCGTTGACGCCGTTGGCGCGGGCGAGGGCCGTCCAGGCGTCCACGAGCGCGTACTGGTCGCCCGCCTTCGCCTTGTCGCCGTCACCGCCCCGGTCCTCGTACAGCTCCCCGAGCGCGACGAGCGGCCCCGGCAGCGGATACCGGGCCACGACGGCCTCCATGCCCTTGATCGCGGCGGCGCGGTCCCCGCTCGCGGCCTGGGCGCGGGCCCTGCCCTCCAGCGCCGGGAGGTAGGCGTCGTCGGCGGCGAGGGCGCGGGCGTAGTCGGTCAGGGCCGTGTCGTAGTCGCCCTGGTTCCAGGCGAGTTGGCCCAGTGCACTGGCCACGTAGGCGATGTCGCCCGGGGTGGTCGCGGTCGACAGGGCCCGCTCCAGGACGGTGCGGGCGGTGCGCACGTCGCCACGCAGTTCGTGGACGTAGGCGTAGCGGGTGAACACTGGGATGCCGGGACGGCGTTCGTCCGCGAGGTCCGCGGCCTTCGACGCCTCGGCGTAGCGGCCGAGTTCGACGAGGGAGTCGATCCGGGAGGAGAGGGCCCGCTCGTTGTACGGGTTCTGCTTCAGGGTCCTGTCGGCGTACGTGAGGGCGCCCTTGAAGTCGTGCCGGGCCGCCGCGAGGGCGGCGAGACCGGTGAGCCCCTGGTCGTTGTCGGGCTCCAACTCCAGTGACCTCTGCAGGGCTTGCTCGGCCTGCGGGTACCGCGAGGGGTCCCCCTTGGTCCTTGCCTGCTCGACGTAGGCGAGTCCGAGAGTGGCCCAGCTGCCGAAGTCCTTGGGCTGGGCGCGCAGATGGGCCTGGATCGCCGTGATGCCCGCGTCGAGGTTCCCACTCGCCATGAGCCCGGGAGAGAGTGCCGACGACGAACTGGCGACGGTCGCGGCACCCCCGTCCCGCAGCGCTCCGAAGGCGATCGACCCACCCGTCAGCGCGACGGCCAACAGGGCAGCGCACCCGGCGAGTTGAGCCGCCCGCCAGCGCCGCCCGGCCTCCGAGACCCGCCGCACGGCGGCGACCTTCTCCTCGTCGGCCTGAGCAGAGGGCTCCTGAGCAGAGGGCTCATGGGCAGAGGGCGCCACGGTCTCCGACGGTCCGTCGTGCTCGTTCTCGGGTGCGCTGTCGGTCGTAGAGCCGGACATTGCCCTCTCCTCGTCAGATCGTGATCGTGTGTGCGGCGCGGCCCGCACGGTGGGGGATGAGTACGTGCGGGCCGCGCCGGTAAAGGGGCCGGTAGGGCCTAGTACGCCCGCCGCCGCATCCGGCGCCACCACATGAGCGCCGCTCCGATGAGCAGGATCCCGGCCGCACCCGCGCCCGCGGACCCGGCGATCAGGCTCATGTTGTCGGAGGAACCGGAGGCACCCGCCGGGGACAGCGCGTCGCCGAGCTGGTTGCGGACGTCGTTGCCCGAGGTCGTGCCCTTGGCCAGCGGCCCACGGGATCCCTCGGTCGGCAGTGCCACGTACGGGAAGGACTTCTCGAAGTCCTTGTCGTTCTTGTCGACCGCGTCACCGAGGTCGTTCTTGGACCCGACCAGCTCGCCCTCGACGACCTGGAGCGAGGCGTCGATCACGTCGTCGGTCAGCCGACGTCCGTTCGGGAATCCGGCGTTGTCGCCATCAAGCACACCGAGCCGCTTCGGAGAATCGGTGGGCTTGATGGACGTGTTGAGGCGCAGCTCCTCCGCGGGCCGCACGTAGGGAGGCTGGTTCAGCCCCTTCACACCCTTGAGGAACACGTCCACGAGGTCGTTGCGGGGCTCCTTCGGGGCGGGGATCTTGTAGATCGCCTCGATGAGCTTCGGCAGTTCGGGGTTGGTCACGTTCTTCAGGAACTGGCCGTCGTCGTACGGCGAGGACGCGTTGAACTTGTCCTTGTCCTTCAGCGGGTTGACGACCTCGTTGACGAGCGGGTTGCCCAGGCGCGACACCTGCGAGTAGTACCCCTGCGCGTTCCTGCGCTGGGTCGTGGACCAGATCCCCACGATCGGCTGGTGCGAGGACTCGGCGATCATGTCCGTCGGGACCTGCAGCGCGATCGAGTTGACGTTGTAGCCCTTGAGCGTGTCGTTGCCGACCTCGGTGAGGTTCCCGCCGTACAGCAGGTCGAAGACGCGCAGGTCGGCGAAGAACGGGTCGTCGGCCTGGCCGGCGAACGACGCCGAGTCGTTGGGGAGCTTGTAGACCGCCTGGTCCCGCAGCTTCTCGTAGTTCGGCATGGACGCCTTGCCGACGTTCGACGGCGCCACCGGGACGTCGTCCGCGATCTTCGTCTTGTACTTGACCTTCTGGTTCTTCAGCTGGAAGAGCTCGATGTCGTACGTCTGCGTGACGTTCAGGTCCGGGTCGTCGAGGCTCTCGACCACGCCCGTGTTGTACAGGAACGACTTCTTGTTCTTCACATGCGTCTTGAAGGTGAAGCGGTACAGCAGATCGCCCTGACCGTCACCGTTGTTGTCGATGTGGAGGTCGTACTGCGCGTCCTCGGCGAACTGGTAGAAGTTCGGGCCGCCGCCGGGCTCCTCGAACGGGATCCAGTTGGCGACGATGGTCGTCGAGTCGGGCTTGTCGGGGCTGACGAACGCGTACACGTCCGTGTTGTCGTACTGAGGGTCGCCCGAGATCAGCGGGGCCTCCCGGTGACTGGAGGCGGAGGCCGCCCCGGGTTCCAGCGTGGCCACGCCGGCGGCTGCGAGCCCACCGGCGGCCAGCGCGCCACAGATGAGGGTCGCAAGGCTGCTGCGTCCCGAGCCGTTCCTGGAGATAGGTGTCATGCCGTCCGTCCTCAGTCCAACTTGCCTGACGCCGGTGATTCGGAGTGGTGGGCGGGCCGGATTGGTCGAATCTCAAAACTTCTTTTCTGCTGCTCGACCCGCGTTTTCGGCCCTCTGATCCGTAACCCCATACGGAGGTGTGTGTGTTGCGAGTACCTCGTGGGACGGGACGGCCCAGGTGCGGCTTTGCGGGAGGGGGCGGCGAGTTGGAGGCGGACGAGCTTCTGATGCTCGTGGCAGGAGGGGACCAGAGGGCATTCGAGGAGCTCTACGGGCTCGTCGCGGGGCCGGTGTTCGGGCTCGTACGGCGTGTGGTGCGTGATCCGGCGCAGTCGGAGGAGGTGTCGCAGGAAGTGCTGCTCGAATGCTGGCGGTCCGCCGCGCGGTTCGACCCGCGCCGGGGCAGCGCGCTGTCCTGGGTCCTCACTCTCGCGCACCGCCGTGCCGTCGACCGGGTGCGCAGCGCCCGCGCGGCCGGTGAACGCGATCAGCGCGAGGCACGCCGGTCCCATCACCCCGCCTTCGACCAGGTGACCGAGGAGGTCGAGGCGGGCCTCGAGCGCGAGTGGGTGCGCCGGTGCCTGGAGCGTCTGACCGACCTCCAGCGCCAGTCCGTCACCCTCGCCTACTACGACGGCTACACGTACCGTGAAGTGGCCGAGCGGCTCAGCCTGCCGCTGGGGACGGTGAAGACGCGGATGCGTGACGGACTGACCCGCTTGCGGGAGTGCCTGGGAGGTGCGGCATGAGCCTCTTCCGCCGGGAAGACCTCCACTCCCTCGCGGCCCCGTACGCCCTCGACGCGCTGGAACCCGCCGAACGGACCCGCTTCGAGCGGCACCTCAAGGACTGCGACAGCTGTACGGCGGACGTGCGTGCCCTGTCCGAGGACGCGGCACGGCTCGCCTGGTCGGCCGCCGCGCCGCCACCGCTCGCGATGCGCGACCGGGTGCTGTCCGCCGTACGCACCATCCCGCAGGAGCCCGCCGTACGGCCCGAACCGGCCCGTGCGCGGCCGGAGCCGGCCCGCGCGCGCAGGTCGCAGCTGCCGCCGCATGTCTGGGGCGCCCAGCCGCCGCCCAGGCAGCGTCAGAGGCGTCGTCCCCTGTTCGTGCCCTTCGCGACGGCTACCGCGGCCGCGGCCCTCGTCGTCGCCTCCCTGTTCGCCGTCCAGGCCAACCGGACCCAGGACGAACTGGACGCGCAGAAGGCCCAGGCCAGTGAGATCGCCCACGTTCTCCAGGCCGCGGACGCCCGGGCGACCCGGGGGCAGGACCCACAGGGCCGCAGTATCGCGGTGATCGCTTCCGCGTCCGAAGGACGCGCGGTCGTCACCCTGAGCGGGTACGAGGCGCCCCCGAGCGGCCGTGTGCGCCAACTGTGGCTCATGCGCCCCGACGAGCAACCGCGCTCCCTCGGGCTCTTCGCCGCCGACACGCCCTTGGTCGCGAGCGGACTCGACAAGTCCGCCACATCACTCGCTGTGACGGTCGAGCCCGACGGGGGATCACCACAGCCCACTACCCAGCCAGTTGTCCAACTCGCCCTGAAATCGGCCGGATTCGGAGAGTAATCATGGAGGGGTCGTCAACACCCTTGCGGGGAAGGTGAATCCTGTGACGCCGATACACGTGTGCCCCGACGGGGCGATAGGGTTAACCTGCCCGGGCCGGGTGGACTCGTACGGGTGGGGAGTGACATGGAACAGATAACAGTGCGCAGGGCGAGGGTCCCTGCGATCACCTGCGGGAGCAGCGCGACCAGTTCGCGCCTCGACCGCCATCTCTCGGTGCTGTCGGGACCTGCCGTCCCGCAGCGCGAGGCGGCGGAGGCGACGTCACTGATGCGCGAGCTGACCGCGCGTGACAGCACCAAGCAGGAGCGCAGTGACAGGGGTGCGCGGGTTCGCCGTGTCTCGCTGTTCGCGCCACTGCGCCGACTGCGCCGTTCGCTGTTCGGCGGACACTGAGCCCTCGCCGCCCGGTATCGTGCTGCGATCCTGCCCGTCATCCCCACGGCATGCAGCACGATCCAGGTGACCGAACTCCCCTCCCGGCAAGAGGCGTTCACCCCTCGCCGTGCGCGTACCTCCGTACGGCGAGGGGCGCGAAGACCGCGAGCAGCACCCCGCACCACATCAGCGACCCGGCGATCGGATGCGCCACCGGCCAGGCGGCCCCCTCCGGCACCGGGGCGTTCCCGAACAGGTCCCGCAGGGCCGTGGTCACCGCGCTGATCGGGTTCCACTCGGCGAGGGTGCGCAGCCACCCGGGCAGTCCCTCGGCCGGGATGTACGCGTTCGACAGCAGCGGCAGGATGAACGTGGCTCCGCCCAGCTGCCCCGCGGCCTCCTCGCTGCGGGTGAGCAGGCCGAGGAAGATGCCGATCCAGGTGGTCGCGAACCGGAACAGCAGCAACAGCCCGGCGGCACCCACCGCTTGCAGCGCGGACCCCTCGACGCGCCAGCCCACCGCGAGCCCCACCAGCAGGAACGGCACCGTCCCGGCGGCGGTGACCACCACGTCCGCGACCGACTGCCCCAGCGGCACGGCCGCCCGGCTGATCGGCAGGGTGCGCAGCCGGTCCGTCACGCCCCGGTGGACGTCCTGGGCCGCCTGGAACATCCCGGTCATGATCCCGTTCGCCGCCGTCGCCACCAGCAGGCCCGGCACCAGGTAGGACCGGTACTGCTCGCCCGGCATCGCCAGCGCGCTGCCGAAGACGTAGCCGAAGAACAGCAGCATGGTGATCGGCATGGTCTGGGTCAGGACCAGCAGCCCCGGATTGTTCCGGACCCGCCGCAGCTGACGGCCCAGCATCGCGGTGCCGTCGTGGGTCAGCGTGCTCATACGGCAAGCTCCTTGGTGAGTCGCAGGAAGACGTCGTCGAGGGTCGGCGGCCGGATGCTCGCGTCCAGCAGCGGCACGCCCGCCGCGTCCAGTTCACGCACCAGCCGGGGCAGGGTGAGGGTGGAGTCCCGGGTGACCGCGCCGACCGCGTTCCGGTCGTGGTCGAACGACGGTTCCCCGCCGGTGAGCTGATCGAGGATCCCGGCCGCCTTTACCAGCAGGCCCGCGTCCGCGACGACGATCTCGACGTGCGCCCCGATCAGCGCCTTGAGCTGGGCCGGCGAACCCGTGTGCGCGACCCGCCCCCTGTCCACCAGGGCTATGTCGTGAGCGAGTCGGTCGGCCTCCTCCAGGTACTGCGTGGTCAGCAGCACGGTCGTGCCGTCCGCCGTCAGCTCGCGCACGGCGTCCCAGATGAGGTTGCGGCTGGCCGGGTCGAGACCGGTCGTCGGCTCGTCGAGGAACAGGATCTCCGGGCGGCGGATCAGGCTCGCCGCCAGGTCGAGGCGGCGGCGCATACCCCCCGAGTAGGTGGACGCGGCCCGGTCGGCGGCTTCGGTCAGCCCGAAGCGGTCCAGCAACTCGGCGGCCCGCTCGGCCGGCCCCCGCACTCGGTGCAGCCGGGCGAACAGCCCGAGGTTCTGCCGCCCGGTGAGGTCCCCGTCGACCGACGCGTACTGCCCGGTGACGGAGATGGCGTGCCGTACGGCCTCCGGTTCCCTGACGAGGTCGTGTCCGGCGACCCGCGCGGAGCCGGCGTCCGGCCGCAGCAGCGTGGTCAGCAGCCGTACGGCCGTGGTCTTGCCGGCGCCGTTGGGGCCGAGGAGCCCGCAGACCGTGCCCGCGGGCACGGCGAGATCGAGACCGCGCAGGGCATGGACCTCCCCGAACCGCTTCTCCAGACCTTCACTAAGTACAGCGTACGTAGAAGTCATGGGGTGACCATAGCGCACTACGTACGCTGTACGTAACTAGGATGGTGGCCGAGGTGATGATCGATGGCGCGCCGAGCGGCCGTACCCGAAGTGATCTGGACGCGTCCCGAGCGCACCGGGCGTGGCCCGAAACCCGCGTTCACCAGGGCGGACATCGCGGCGGCGGCGGTGCGGCTGGCCGACGCCGGGGGACTGGACGCGGTGTCGATGCGCCATGTCGCGGCCGAACTGGGCTGCGGGACGATGTCGCTGTACAACTACGTCCCCCGCAAGGAGGACCTGCACGAGCTGATGGTGGACGCGGTCGGCGGGGAGCACGAGCTGTTCGAGCCCACGGGTGACTGGCGGGCCGACATGCTGCGCAACGCCCGCCAGACCAAGGCGCTGATGCACCGGCACCCCTGGATGCCGCGGCTCATGTCGGGGGCGTACGGCTTCAGCCCCAACGCCCTGCGGTATCTGGAGCACTGCCTCGCCTGTCTCGATCCGCTGGACGCCCCCTACGGCACGAAGATCGAGCTGGTCGCGATGCTCAACGGCTGCGTGACGACGTACGTCTCCAACGAGCTGTCCACCGCCGAGCGGGTGCGGTCGCTGCCGTGGTCGCAGGAGCAGGAGAACGCGGTGCGGATCGCGTACCTGGGCAGTCAGGTGGCGTCGGGGGCGTATCCGCGGCTGGCGGCGTCGTTCATGGAGGACGCGGGGCCGATCGATCTGGACGCGGTGTTCGAGCGGATGCTGGAGCGGGTCCTGGACGGCTTCGAACCCAGGACCCGGAGGACCTGGGGGACCTAGAGGAGCGCGAGCTGGCCCTCCGGTCCCTCCTCGTGGCCGTCCAGGACCGACGCCGGCCTCCGGGCCGAGTCCGGGACCGGCAGCACCCCCGCCCCGCGCAGGTCGGCCGCCGTGATCCGTGACGTCACCTCGTCCTGGGGCGGCTGGAGATCCGCCAGCAGAGCCAGCACGGTGATCAGTTCGAGGAGTTCCGACGTCCACGCCTGCGGCCAGGTCGCCGGGCGGATCGCGGCCAGCGTGCCCGGCTCCGGTTCCGCGGTCCGGGCCGCGAACCACTGCTCCAGCACCCGCACTCCGCCCGCCTCGTAGTCCCAGGCCTCGGGCGGTACGGGGGAGACGCGGCCCTCGTCCAGCAGCAGGGCCTCCTCGTCGCGGTCGTAGTCCAGGATCAGGGGCCGGGACGGCAGCGGGGCGCGGACGTACGGGCGGCGGCCGCCGGGCAGCTTCGGGCGGTCGCCGTCGCGGCGCATCAGCCACAGGGCGCGGTGGCCCCACTCGACACCGCGGGCCCACAGTTCGGGGTCGTCGGTGAGCGGGACGGTGAGGCCCGGGCGGACCGCCGCCAGGATCCAGGCGAGCACGTCCAGAGGCTCCACCGGGACACCCAGGCGGGTCCGCAGGTGCTCGAGGAGGCCGGGAGCGAGGTTGGGTTCCGCGCCGCCCGGGCGGCGGTACAGCGGGCGGATGCGGCCCGGGCGGAGCAGGGGGAGCAGCGAGGTCGCGAGGAGCTGGGGGCCGGGGCCGTCCGTGGGTGTCTCCACCACGAACACCTGGTCGTCGTCCGCCACCCGCCACAGCTCGGGCCGGGCCGCGTCGATCAGCCGGTGGTCCGGGATCAGCCACTGTTCGTCGAAGGGCGCGTGCAGCACTGGTACCGGCTCCGGGCAGGGGCCGGAGGCGCGCGCGAGCCGCTCGGTGCCGCCCGTGCGCCCCGGAAGCTGTCCGACCGCGGAACGCAGGGTGCGGGACCGGGTGGGCTCGAACAGGGCCTCACGGTCGGGCCCCTCGGCCTTCAGCAGGGCGTCCCAACGGGCTTTCAGGGATGCCGCGTCGGGGCCCGCCGGCCACCCTCGGCCGAGCCGCGGCGGTGCGACGGACCACGGCATGAGGTCCGCCAGCTGCGGAGCGTCGTCGTGCGTCACGCTGGGCATCGTACGACCTCCCGCCGACAGTCGGTCGGGGCCGGTGCGCTCATGTGGCGTCCAGGGTCACCGTGAAGGAGAAGCGGTCACCCCGGTAGTGGATCACCGCCGCGTCGAGCACCCGGCCGCCGGTGTCGTAGGTGACCCCCGTGTAGTGCAGGATCGGGCTGAGTAGCGGGACTTGGAGCAGCCGAGCCGTCTCCGGGTCCGCGAGGCGTGCCTCCACGGTGTCCGTGATGCGGCTGATGTCCGCCCCGACGACATCCCGCAGCACCTTCGTCATCGGCCAGCGCACCAGGTCCGACGGGTCGATGCGGGCGGCCAGTTCGGGCCGGACGTAGTTGCGGGCGTGGTTGGTCGGCTCGCCCGTCTTCTCGTCGCTGCGCAGCCGGTGGTACGACGCCACCTCGTCCAGTTCCGGGAAGTGCCCGGCGAGTTCGGGCGGCACGGGTGACTTGCCGTGCTCCAGCAGCTCGGTCGTCATACCGGACTGCTGGGCCACGATCGCGTCCACCGAGCCGAGCAGCCGGACCGGGGTGCCCCTGGTCGCACCCGGCTCGATGAACGTGCCCCGGCGCCGGTGACGGGTGATCAGCCCCTCGTCCTCCAGCTCCTTCAGCGCCTGCCGCATGGTCAGCACGCTCACCCCGTAGTGCCCCGCGAGCTGTTCCTCGGTGGGCAGGCGGAGCGGGTCCTGGGGGGTGCGGCCGAGTATCGAGGCGCGCAGGGACTGCGACACCTGGTACCAGAGCGGCAGCTTGCGGTTCAGGACGATGGAGTCCGGGGCGAAGGAGGTCACGGGCTATCCGTACCGTTCGCGGATCGGTCAGTGCAACGGGCGGAAGTGACGTTCCAGGCCCCGCCACACGTCGTCGTAGTGCGGCTGGAGGTGGTCGGCCCGGGCCGCGTGCGCGGTGAGCGTCAGCGGCCAGCGCGTCTCGAACATGAACGCCAGCCCGTCGTCGACCTTCTGCGGCTTCAGCTCGGCCGCGCTCGCCCGGTCGAAGGTCTCCCGGTCGGGGCCGTGCGCCGACATCATGTTGTGCAGCGAGCCGCCGCCGGGCACGAAGCCCTCCGCCTTGGCGTCGTAGGCCCCCTCGATCAGGCCCATGTACTCGCTCATCACGTTCCGGTGGAAGTACGGCGGCCGGAAGGTGTCCTCGCCGACCAGCCAGCGGGGCGCGAAGACCACGAAGTCGACTCCGGCCAGCCCCGGAGTGTCCGACGGGGACGTCAGCACGGTGAAGATCGACGGGTCGGGATGGTCGTACGAGATGGAGCCGATGACGTTGAAGCGGCGCAGGTCGTAGACGTACGGCACGTGGTTGCCGTGCCAGGCGACGACGTCGAGCGGGGAGTGGTCGTAGGTCGCCGTCCAGAGGTTGCCGCAGAACTTGTTGACCACCTCCACGGGCCCCTCGACGTCCTCGTAGGCGGCGACGGGGGCCCGGAAGTCGCGCGGGTTGGCGAGGCCGTTGGCGCCGATGGGGCCGAGGTCGGGGAGCTGGAAGGGGGCCCCATAGTTCTCGCACACATAACCGCGGGCGGAAGTGTCGAGGAGCTCCACACGGAAGCGCACCCCACGAGGGATCAGCGCCACGTGGCCCGGCTCCACATGGAGCAGCCCGAACTCCGTGCGCAGCAGCAGCCCGCCGCGCTCCGGGACGATCAGCAGTTCGCCGTCGGCGTCGCTGAAGACGCGGTCCATGGAGTCGGTGGCGTGGTACAGGTGCACGGCCATGCCGGTGCGCTGGGTGACGTCGCCGTTGCCGCCGAGGGTCCACAGCCCGGCGAGGAAGTCGGTGCCCTCGGCGGGCTCGGGCAGGGGGTTCCAGCGCAGCCGGTTCGGGTCCGGGACCGACTCGGTGAAGGGGGCCGTACGGATGCGGCCGTTGTGGGTGTGCGTGAACGCCGGGTGCGCGGCGGAGGGGCGGATGCGGTACAGCCAGGAGCGGCGGTTGTGGGCGCGCGGCTCGGTGAACGCCGTGCCGCTGAGCTGTTCCGCGTACAGGCCGAGGGGGGCGCGTTGGGGGGCGTTGCGGCCCTCGGGAAGGGCGCCGGGGACGGCCTCAGAGGCGTGCTCGTTGCCGAAGCCGGAGAGGTAGGTCAGGCTCTCGGCGGTCTTGCGTGCGTCGCCGCGCGTGATCGCTGCGTCCCCGGTCATGATCGCTCCCTTGCGGTCTGATTCCTATGGAACACCGTAGGATTGCGGTGTGGCCGGCGCAAGAGGGCGCTCCCTTGCCGCTCCCCGGCCGCTCCATGGAACCGATGTCCCGCCTGTGACCTCCTCATGGAGGAGGACGAGAACCAGACCCCAGGGGGATTCGCGGTGTCGGACCCGTGTTCTACGCTCCCCGGCATGTCGTGGACGCGGGGACTCCTTGCCCTGCTCGCGGTCTGTGTCCTGCTGGTCACCGGATCCGTGAGCTGTGGCACCCATGGGGCACAGGAACGCAAGGACGGACGGTCGGTCTCACCGGTGGGCAAGGTCCTCGACGACACCGATCACGAGGGGCGGCACTACCGCGAGGTGGACCCGGAGAACGCCCCCGACGTCGGCATAGAGGTGCAGCCGGCCACCGACGACTGCTGGACCGTGCGGCTGACCGTCGAGAACTTCACCTTCTCGCCCGCCGCGACGAAGGCGAAGGCGGTCTCCGGCCGCGGCATCGCCGTCCTCTTCGTGGACGACCGCCCCGTCACCACCCTGCGCACCCCGTCCTACCGCCTCGCGTCCGCCTACGTCCCCCAAGGCACCCACAAGGTCACGGCCCGTCTCTACGCCGACGACGGCACCGTCTGGGCCGTCGACGGCACCCCGGTGGAAAGCACGGCGGACGTGACGGCCTCGAAACCGGAGGCAGCGGGGAGCGGCGGCGGCTCGGGGGCGTGGTCCATGGGGAGCGGGGCGTCGGAACCGTGGCCCACGGGAAGCGCGGGCGAAACCCTGGAGGCGCAGCCGATCGAGAGGGTGGGCGGCGGGGGCGTGTCGTACACGCGGGTCGCGGTGGGCAGCGGTGGCGCGGGCTCGCGGGTCGGCACGGGTGCCGGCCGAGCCTCGGAGTCGCCGCTCACGACGAGGATGCGCGCGGCCTCGGACGAGCAGGCCATGGCGGGCACAGCCGCGGGCGCCCCCGACGCGCAGGCCGTGGCGGGCACGGGCGGCGCCCTCCTGGGCTCGCAGGTGAGCGCCACGTCGCTCGCGGCGAACAGCGGTGCCGGCGTGGCCCTGGACGGGCAGGTCGTCGCAGGTCTCCCCGGCTCGTGGGTCGGCATCCGTACGGCGGCAGCGGGATCGTCGCTCATGACGAGCCCCAGCGCCGGCGTGGCCGCGGACGTGCAGGCCCTCGCGGGCAAAAGCTTTCCCGGCTCGCAGGTCGGCAACCGTTCGGCGGCAGCGGAACCGTCGCTCACGACGAGCCCCAGCGCCGGCGTGGCCGCGGACGTGCAGGCCCTCGCGGGCGCAAGCCTCCCCGGCTCGCGGGTCGGCATCCGTAGCGCGGC
>NZ_JBVHLJ010000007.1:116980-374713 GCF_055559055.1 Streptomyces sp. NPDC024687
GCAGCGGAACCGTCGCTCACGACGAGCCCCAGCACCGGCGTGGCCGCGGACGTGCAGCCCCTCGCGGGCGCAAGCCTCCCCGGCTCGCAGGTCGGCATCCGTAGCGCGGCAGCGGAACCGTCGCTCACGACGAGCCCCAGCACCGGCGTGGCCGCGGACGTGCAGCCCCTCGCGGGCGCAAGCCTCCCCGGCTCGCAGGTCGGCGCCCGTACCGCGGCAGCGGAACCGTCGCTCACGACGAGCACCGGCGTCGGCGCACGCCCCGGCGGTGGGCGATGAGTGTCGCAGGCCCCCGGAGCCGTACCAGGGGGCAGGGTTCACCGGACCGCGGCGGAAAGGCATCATGAAGCCCGTGCCCCAAGCGACCTCGCTTCGCCGCGCCCCCGTGCAGCGGCGCAGTGCCGAACGGCTGACCAGAATCCTCGACGCCTGCGCCGACCTCCTCGACGAGGTCGGCTACGACGCCCTCAGTACCCGCGCCGTCGCCCTGCGCGCCGGCGTGCCCATCGGCTCGGTGTACCGCTTCTTCGGCAACAAGCGGCAGATGGCCGACGCCCTCGCCCAGCGCAACCTCGAGCGTTTCACGGCCGGCGTCACCGAACGCCTCAAGGAGTCGGGCGAGGAAGGCGGCTGGCGCAAGGCGATGGACGTCGTCCTCGACGAGTACCTCGCCATGAAGCGCACCGCCCCCGGCTTCTCCCTCGTCGACTTCGGCAACCAGATCCCCGTCGGCGCCCGCCACGCCGAACCCAACCACCGCGTCGCCGACCGTCTCGCCGACCTCCTCTCCGGCTACCTCTCCCGCGAACCCGACGACGATCTGCGCCGCAGCTTCCTCATCGCCGTGGAAACCGCCGACACTCTGGTCCACCTGGCCTTCCGGATGGCACCCGAGGGAGACGAAAGGATCATCCAGGAGGCTCGGGAATTGCTGCGGGCCTACCTGGCGCGGGTCCTGGACTGACCCTCCGCACCCCCTCCCCTCCATCCCTACCGGTCGGTATGCTCATCGGGACAGGCACCGCTGCCCCGGGAGGACCCGTGTCCCGCACCGCTCTGCGTATCTGCCCCCTGTGCGAGGCCACCTGTGGTCTGACGCTCACCATCGAGGGGACCCGGGTCACCGGCGCCCGCGGGGACCGAGACGATGTGTTCAGCAAGGGGTTCATCTGCCCCAAGGGAGCCGCCTTCGGCGCCGTCGACGCGGACCCCGACCGGCTGCGCACCCCCCTCGTACGACGGGACGGGGAGCTGCGCGAGGCCACCTGGGAAGAGGCCTTCGACGCGGTCGCCGCCGGCGTCCGGGCAGTCGTCGACGGGCACGGGGCGAACTCCGTCGGGGTCGTCCTCGGCAACCCCAACGTCCACACCATGGCCGGCGCCCTCTACCCGCCGGTGCTGCTCTCCGGCCTAGGCACCCGCAGCGTCTTCACCGCCTCCACGGTCGACCAGATGCCCAAGCACGTCTCCAGCGGGCTGCTGTACGGCGACGCCAACGCCATCCCCGTGCCCGACCTCGACCACACCGACCACCTGCTCCTCATCGGCGCCAACCCCCTGGAATCCAACGGGAGTCTGTGCACCGCCCCCGACTTCCCCGGCAAGCTCAAGGCGCTCAAGGCCCGCGGCGGCACCCTCACCGTCATCGACCCCCGCCGCACCCGCACCGCCAGGCTCGCCGACCGGCACATCGCCGTCCGGCCCGGTACGGACGCCCTGCTGCTCGCGGCGATGGCGTACACGCTCTTCGAGGAAGGCCTCGTGGACACGGGGGAGTTGACGCCTCATCTCCAGGGGATCGATGAACTCCGGTCGGCTCTCGGCGATTTCACGCCGGAGGCCGTCGCCGGGCCCTGTGACGTTGACGCCGTCGTCATCCGCACCCTCGCCCGCGAACTCGCCGCCGCCCCCACCGCCGCCGTATACGGCCGCATCGGCAGCTGCACCGTCCCGCACGGCACCCTGGCCAGCTGGCTCGTCGACGTGCTCGACATCCTCACCGGCAACCTCGACCGGCCCGGCGGCGCGCTCTTCCCGCAGGCCGCCACCGACCGGACACCCCGGCCCGCCGGACCCAGTCACGGATTCGCGCTCGGGCGCTGGCACTCCCGGGTGAGTCAACACCCCGAGGCGAAGGGCGAGTTGCCGCTCTCCGCGCTCGCCGAGGAGATCGACACCGCGACCCAGGAGGGCGAGCCGATCCGGGCCCTCGTCGTCGTCGCCGCCAATCCCGTGCTGTCCGCCCCCGACGGCGACCGGCTCGACAAGGCCCTCGGCTCGCTCGACTTCATGGTCAGCGTGGACCCGTACCTGAACGAGACCTCGCGCCACGCCGACGTCGTGCTGCCCCCGCCCCCGCCCTCCCAGAGCCCGCACCACGACTTCGCCTTCAACACCCTCGCCGTGCGCAACCAGGTCCGCTACACCCGCCCCGCCGTTCCGCTGGAGCCCGGCCGGATGGCGGAGACGGAGATCCTCGCCCGGCTGATCCTCGCCGCGACCGGCATGCACGGCGCCGACCCCTCCGCCGTCGACGACCTGGTCATCGGCCAGACCCTCGGCAAGGCCGTCAAGGACCCCCACTCGCCCGTGCACGGCCGCGAGCCGGGCGAACTCACCGCCGAACTCGCCGGCGACACCGGCCCCGAGCGGCGGCTGGACATGATGCTGCGCCTCGGCCCCTACGGCGACGGTTTCGGCGTACGGCCCGACGGCCTGAGCCTCACCAAGCTGCTCGCGCATCCGCACGGGATCGACCTCGGACCGCTGAGGTCCCGGCTGCCGCAGCCGCTGAAGACCCGCAGCGGCAAGGTCGAGTTGCTGCCGCAGCCGATCGCCGACGACCTCCCCAGGCTGCGCGAGGCCCTGCGGCACAAGGCCGACGGGCTCGTCCTCATAGGCCGCAGGCACCTGCGCTCCAACAACAGCTGGATGCACAACGTCCCCGCCCTCACCGGCGGCACCAACCGCTGCACCCTGCACATCCACCCCGAGGACGCCGGCCGGCTCGGCATCGAGGACGGCTCGGCGGTACGGATCAAGGGCGCCGGGGGAGAGGTGGTCACCGAGGCCGAGGTCACCGACGGGGTGCGCCCCGGCGTGGTCAGCCTGCCGCACGGCTGGGGCCACGACCGGCCCGGCACCCGGCTCGGCCACGCCGCCAAGGACCCCGGCGTCAACGTCAACCAGCTCCTCGACGGCAGCCTGCTCGACCCGCTCTCCGGCAACGCGGTCCTCAACGGCATACCGGTAAAACTGGCCGCCGTAACGACCCTGTGAGCAGCGCAAAGCTGTGACCAGCAGTTTTGCGCTTATTGCTCGCATGTCAACGTCTTGTTAACGCCGCTTGACGAGTCCTAACGTCATCGCACTGCCGACTCCGGTGGGAGTTCAAGGGCGAACGTTAGGTATCCACTCATGCTGACCATCCTCGGCTTCGCCATGATCGCGACCTTCCTGGTCCTGATCATGCTGAAGAAGATGTCGCCGATCGCGGCGCTCGTGCTGATCCCGGCACTGTTCTGCGTCTTCGTCGGGAAGGGCGCCAAGCTCGGTGACTACGTCATCGACGGCGTCACCAGCCTCGCCCCCACCGCGGCGATGCTCATGTTCGCGATCGTCTACTTCGGCGTGATGATCGACGTCGGCCTCTTCGACCCGGTCGTCCGCGGCATCCTGAAGTTCGCGAAGGCCGACCCGATGCGGATCGTCGTCGGCACGGCGGTCCTCGCCGCGATCGTCTCCCTCGATGGCGACGGCTCGACCACCTTCATGATCACCGTCTCGGCGATGTACCCGCTGTACAAGCGCCTGAAGATGAGCCTGGTCGTGATGACCGGTGTCGCCGCCATGGCCAACGGCGTGATGAACACGCTGCCCTGGGGCGGCCCGACGGCCCGCGCCGCCACCGCGCTGAAGCTCGACGCCAGCGACATCTTCGTCCCGATGATCCCGGCCCTGGCCGTCGGCCTGCTGGGCGTCTTCGTCCTCTCGTACGTGCTCGGCAAGCGCGAGCGCAAGCGGCTGGGCGTGCTCACCCTGGACGAGATCCTGGTGGACGAGAAGGTCGAGACGAAGGTCGAGGAGACCGAGACGGTGCTCGTGGGCGCCGGCGGCTCGGGCTCCGGCTCCGGCTCGAAGACGCCCGTGGCCACCGGCGGCTCCGGTTCCGGCACCGACGCCGAGGACGAGGCCGGCGACGCGGCGCGCTTCCAGGTCCTCGACCCGAACCGCGCCACCCTGCGCCCCAAGCTCTACTGGTTCAACGCGCTGCTCACGCTCACCCTGCTCACCTCCATGATCATGGAGTGGCTGCCGATCCCGGTGCTGTTCCTGATCGGCGCCGCACTCGTGCTCACCGTGAACTTCCCGCACATCCCCGACCAGAAGGCCCGCCTCGCCGCCCACGCCGACAACGTCCTCAATGTCTCCGGCATGGTCTTCGCCGCCGCCGTCTTCACCGGCGTCCTCCAGGGCACCGGCATGGTCGACCACATGGCCCGCTGGATGGTGGACGTCATCCCCGAGGGCATGGGCCCGCACATGGCGCTCGTCACCGGCGTCCTGAGCCTCCCGCTCACCTACTTCATGTCCAACGACGGCTTCTACTTCGGTGTCCTCCCGGTCCTGGCCGAGGCCGGCGCGGCGCACGGCGTCACCCCGCTGGAGATGGCCCGCGCCTCCCTGGTCGGCCAGCCGCTGCACATGTCGAGCCCGCTCGTCCCGGCCGTGTACGTCCTGGTCGGCATGGCCAAGGTGGAGTTCGGCGACCACACCAGGTTCGTGGTCAAGTGGGCCGCGCTCACCTGCCTGTTGATCCTCGGGGCGGGCCTCCTCTTCGGGATCATCTGATCCACGGCATCCGCTCCGACTCTTCAGTTCCACGGAGGACTTGAACCATGGCGCCCGGTGGGAACCGCGGCTGGCTGCTCCGCCTCGTCATCGCCTTCAGCTTCGCGCAGGGGGCGGTGTCCATGGCCCGGCCCGCCGTCTCCTACCGGGCCCTCGCGCTGGGCGCGGACGAGCGGGCGATCGGTGTCATCGCCGGTGTGTACGCACTGCTCCCGCTGTTCGCGGCGGTCCCGCTGGGCCGCCGTACGGATCACGGGCGGTGTGCGCCGCTGCTGCCCGTCGGTGTGGTCCTGATCTCCGGTGGCTGCGCGCTCAGCGGCCTCGCCGACTCCCTGTGGACCATGGCGGTCTGGAGCGGGGTGATGGGCCTCGGACACCTCTGCTTCGTCATCGGCGCCCAGTCGTTCGTCGCCCGCCAGTCCGCCCCGCACGAACAGGACCGCAACTTCGGCCACTTCACCATCGGCGCCTCCCTGGGCCAGCTGATCGGCCCGGTCGCGGCGGGCGCGCTGATCGGCGGCTCCGACAGGGCGGGCACGAGCGCGCTGGCCCTGCTCGTCTCGGGCGCGGGAGCGGCGGTGGCGTTCACTTCGCTGTGGCGCATCGAGCACCGCGAAGCGGCGGCCAAGTCCCGTACCGGGCAGGGCGATCGGATCCCCGTCGGGCGCATCCTGCGGACCCGGGGCGTGCCCGGGGGCATCTTCATGAGTCTGTCCGTGCTGTCCGCCACGGACATCCTCACCGCGTACCTTCCGGTGGTCGGCGAGCACCGGGGCATCGCCCCCTCGGTGATCGGTCTGCTGCTGAGCCTGCGCGCGGCGGCCACGATCGCCTGCCGTCTGGTACTGACCCCGCTGCTACGGCTGCTGGGGCGCGCGGTGCTCCTCACCGTGACGTGTCTGCTGGCGGCCGTGCTGTGCGCGGGTTTCGCGCTGCCGGTCCCGGTGTGGGCGCTGGCCGTCATGCTCGCCCTGCTCGGTTTCTGCCTCGGCGTGGGACAGCCGCTGTCCATGACGACGGTCGTCCAGGCCGCCCCCGACGGTGCCCGCTCCACCGCCCTCGCCCTGCGGCTGACCGGCAACCGCCTCGGCCAGGTCGCCGCACCGGCCACCGCGGGCCTGGTCGCGGGTGTGGCGGGCGTGGCCGCGCCCTTCGTGATGCTCGGGACATTGCTGCTGCTGTCCGCAGGGGTGGCGCTGCGGTCGCCGGGGCAGCCCGAGAGGACCGGACCGGCCGCGGGGAAGCGGCCCAAGCGTCCGGGATTGCGCCGCACGAGCGATATCTGACGGCGCGCCGGGTGCCGATGCGGCCGACCGTCGCGCGCATGAAGGAGAGTGCTGCCGAAAGAGCGATTTGTATGGAAATCGTCTGAATCGGAGGAGCGCGCATGCCCACCCTGACACTCCCACGTACCTTCCGCGTCCGAGCGGGCGCCACGGTCGTCCTCACCGCCCTCGCCGCGGCCGGCGCGTCGTGGGTGGCGGCGCCGACCGCGTCGGCCGCAGGTGAGAACGGCGACATCAGGATCCACCACGTGGGCGTGCCGTTCGGCGTCTCGAAGGATGATCCACGGGTCTGCAAGTTCTACCTCGACGCCGTCAACTTCGACGTCCTGACCACCATCGCCTACACCATCACGCCCCAGCCTCCGCTGCCCACCGCCGCCACCGTCGCCGGCACCATCCAGCTCGCGGGCGGCGCCGGTCACACCGACCCGCTGGGGGTGGCGGACGGCCAGTACAAGATCACCTGGATCGTGGCGGGCGCCCCCAAGGAGAAGGTCTTCCGCGTCAACTGCCACGACGGCAAGCGCGACGCGGAGCGCCGGCCGGGCGACCAGATCGAGGACCAGCAGCGCGAGGGCGGGGGCTGGGAGCAGAACGAGTCCGGCGGCCCGAAGGGCGGCGTGCACGCGGGTGGCGGCGGTCTCGTCGACACCGCGGCCGCGTTCGCGCCGGTGACCGCCGCGGGGGCCGTCGGCCTGGTGGCGGTCGGCGGTGCCGCGTACTTCCGGCTGAACCGCCGTCGGCCCAATGGCGCCGCGTAGGCGCAGACGCAGGCCCTGGTACCGGACCCGCGCCTACCGCCTCACCAGGACGGCTCTGCTCACGGTCGTCCTGGTGACGGTGGGGGTCCGGTGTACGGGTGACGACCGGTCGACCGCGCCGGACTGGCCGGACGGTCCGGACACCGTGGCGGCCGCCGGGCCGGACGCGGAGGGAGCCGACGGGCCGGACGCGGAGCAGACCGGTGGGACGCCTCCCTCCGCCCGCCCCGAGCCCACCCGCACGCCCCCGCCCCGCCCGCTGTCCCGGTCCCGGCCGACGGCCTTCCGCATTCCGTCCCTGGGCATCGACGCGCCGGTCACGGGTCTCGGGCTCACCAAGGGCCGCGAGTTGTCGACACCGCCGGTCGACAAGCCGAAGCTCGTGGGCTGGTACCAAGGCGGTCCCACGCCCGGCGAGTCGGGCACCGCGATCGCCGTCGGCCACCGCGACACCAGGACCGGCCCCGCGGTCTTCGCCGCGCTCGCCCAGGTCAAGCCCGGCAAAGTGATCGAGGCGGCACGCGCGGACGGCCGTACCGCCGTCTACACCGTGGACCGGGTGAAGGTCTTCGACAAGGCGGGCTTCCCCGACAAGGAGGTCTACGGCCCCGCCCGGCGCCCGGAACTGCGCGTGATCACCTGCGGTGGGCTCTTCAAGTGGCGGACGGGCTACACCAGCAACGTCGTCGTCTTCGCCCACCTCACCCGGACCCGCGAGCCGCGGTCGCCGCCGAAAGATGCGACGGCGCGCTGAATCCGACCGTCCGTTATCTCGCAGGCTGGACCCGAGCGCCCGATCCCGCCCAGTCTCTTCCCCAGGCCGCATGCATTCCGTTAACTTCCGTGACTCACAGCCCCGTACGACCCGCACGGGGCCTCTCGACCGCGGAGCACCAGCGCCTGATCCAGCCCCCGGGGGCACCGTCATGACACGCGCCATATCTCTGCACCACGTGAGCAAGACCTACACCCGGGGAAGCCGGGTGGTGGACCGGCTCTCGCTGGACATCGCGCCCGGCGAGTTCCTCGTCCTGCTCGGCCCCTCCGGTTGCGGAAAATCCACCGTGCTCAGGATGATCGCCGGGCTGGAGGAGATCACCGAAGGCCAGCTCAGGCTCGACGGCGAATACGCCAACGACCTGCTGCCCGCGGAGCGGAAGATGGCGATGGTGTTCCAGAACTTCGCCCTCTACCCGAACATGACCAGCCGGGGGAACATCGGCTTCCCGCTGCGCATCGAGGCGCCCGACGAGGACCCCCGGGCCCGTGTGGACGCCACCGCCCGCATGCTGGGCATCGAGGACCTCCTGGACCGCTATCCGGGCCAGCTCTCGGGCGGTGAACGCCAGCGCGTGGCGATGGGCCGGGCGATCTCCCGCCATCCCTCCGCCTTCCTCATGGACGAGCCGCTGTCCAACCTCGACGCCAAGCTCCGCAACCATCTGCGCGCCGAAATAGCCGGTCTCACCCGGCAGTTGGGCGTCACCACGGTCTACGTCACCCACGACCAGGCGGAGGCGATGTCGCTCGGCGACCGCGTCGCCGTGCTGCGCGGCGGAGTCCTCCAGCAGGTCGGCACCCCGCGCTCGGTGTACTCGCTGCCCCGCAACGTCTTCGTCGCCGCCTTCATCGGCACCCCGCGCATCAACCTCCTGCGCGGGCTGGTGCGGGCCCCGTTGGACGGAGCGATGACCATCAGTCTCGGCAAGCAGTACCTGCGGCTGCCCGAACCCCTTTCCCTGGACCACCAGTTGCTCCGGGTCCAGCAGGGCCGTGAGGTGATCGTGGGCCTGCGTTCGGAGGCGATCCGCATCGCCAAGCCGGCCTCCGCCCGCCCCGGGGAGATGCCGATCACCGGCCTGGTGGAGCACATGGAGTTCCAGGGCCACGAGGTCCTCGTCCACTTCAACACCGGCTCCCGCCCCGCTCTGGTCCCCGACCTGGAGGCCCCGCGCCCCGCTCCGCGCCCGCCCCGGCGCCGCCGCCGCGAGGGAACGGTCCTGGAGCGTCTGCGGGATCGCGCGGGCTCCCTGCGGGCGGGCCCGGTGGTGGTCCTGGAGGACCCGCCGGACGCCGCCCCCGAACCCGCCCTCTCCGACGCCCGCCTCCCGGGGGACCTCGTTGTCCGCACCACCCCGGACATCGACCTCCGCCGCGGCATGCAGGTCCCGCTCCTCGTCGACATCTCCCACCTGTTCGTCTTCGACCAGCACGGCGAACGCATCTGCCCGTCCCCGGACCACCTGCCGGACCTCGACGAATGAGGACCCGGGGGCCCCTATGTGTTTGGTCAAGATCGAAGGCCAATAGGTTCGTGTGGTCGAGGGCGGGCCGAGCCTTAGGGGTGTGCATGGGTGATAGCCAGGTGACGATCAAGCTCACGAGTGACGAGGCACTGGTGCTGTCGCACTGGCTGGAGAAGCACAGATGACGGACCTCAGTCGTGTTGTCGACGATCCGGCGGTCTGGGCGCCGATCCATCGGATCGCCGGAACGCTCGACAAGGCGCTTCCCGAGCTGTTCTCGCCTGATGATGACCAGCAGCTTGAGGCCGCTCGTCAGAGGCTGCGGCCGGAGGACTGATCGAGCGGTCTCACTCCTCACCGAGCTGCGGCGGGCTGGGGTTCGTAGAAAGTTCCGTCGCGGAGCATCGCGAACAGAACGTCGGCCCGACGGCGGGCGAGGCAGAGCAGAGCTGGGTGTGGTGCTTGCCCTGGGCGATTTTCGTGTCGTAGTAGGCCCGGGACGCGGGGTCGCCCAGAGCGGCGAAGGCGGAGAGGAAGAAGGCCCGTTTGAGCTGCTTGTTTCCTCTCCGGGAGGGCCGCGTCCGCGATGATGAACGCTCCCTCGCGTCCGTCTTCGCCTCACCTGGACAGAGGTCGGCGATCCGCCGCATCGTCAGACCCGGCAGACAGGCAACCGGGCAGCCCATGTCCCGGGCGACCGCCAGAGGAAGAGCCCCGATCGAGGCTGGCTGATCGACCACGACCAGCACTGTTCCGTGCTTCGCTTGCAGCTTGGCGAACAGCTCCCGAAGCTTGGGTGCGGCGTTGGGAAGCCGCTGGTCGAACGCCTTCTTTCCGACCTGAGTGACGGCGGTGGCGTGGTGTTCGCCCCTGCCGACATCCAGGCCGAGGAAGACGTCGATGTCGCCGGTGTCGATCACGTGCGGGCCCCTCCATCACGCTTTCGTCCGGCCTTGCCAGGGCACCGAGCTGCCACATCCACGTTACGGAGAGCTCTTCCGGCTCGGGCGAAGCCGGTGCTCAAGCCCCTCATCAGCGGTCCGTCGATGCGTCCGGACCCGGTGACACCACCCCCCGGATCATGAACAACAAGGGGGGAAGTCATGCCGGACCCGAAGGCCGGAGGCCCCATTGCGGAGCCACGAAAAAGATAACGGGGGAGGCTGTCGCAATAGCCTGGTTACTTACTCAACTCGGCATTTCCCCATGCGGCATAACCGGCATTACTGCACAGCCCCATGTCGCCCTGGGTGAAGACCATGTTGAGCTTCAGCTCGATAGCGTCCGAGACATCGACCGGCTTGGGGGTCGTGGCCTTGAATTTCGTGGCACGGTATTGTGGGCCGACCTGAGTGCCATCGACAAAGATCCGGAAGTACACTACGGCGTCTGAATCCGTGTCGGATGTCAGCCCCAAGGTCGTGCTGAATTCCCGCCAAGCTCCTTTCAGGTTGTAGGTGATGTCTCCTTCCCTTCTGCACCCTCCAATCCGTGTGTAGATGCTATTGGTGTAGTCGGTTCCCGCGAGGTTGACGCTCCCGTCAGAGAGGGAGCCGCCTGAAATTCTGTCCTCGTCCATTTCGGACAGGTATTTCCTTGCTTGAGCGAGGGAGACCGTCGGTGCGGATGAATCCTCACCACCCTCTCCTGGCGATTCCCCAGCGGTTTCTCTGAGTGAAGGTGACGCCGAAAGCAACTCGGACGGATAAGGGGAAGATTTTGGCGTCGGTGAAGGTGAATTCGAAGTCGAGGCGGTTGCAGCTGGAGCCTTGGCCTCGTTGCTTCCATCCTTGTCCAGCAGCCCGGGGAGGATGGTGATGCATGCGGCGATGATGGCAGCGATAATGGCGGCAATCCCCCCGATGACAGCCGCCATGTGCTGCTTCCACCACGGGTCACTGTTCGGGCCAGGTGAAGGAGGAGTGGGCGCGGGATTCGTCACGTGGTTTTCCTTGCAGCTCGCCAGGAACTGAGTCCCCCTCAGATCGGTCGAGACGGTACGCGACCCTGGAGCGTAGCGCTCCAGGGTCGAAGGTGTTGTTACATGGCCGTTACCTGCTGCGCGTCACGGCGTTGGCCAGTAAATCCCGGCGACCGCGCTCAATCGCGGATTCGATCCGGTTGCAGGGAATGATAGGGCCGTCTGTCACGTCACCCAGGACCGGAAAACAGCCGTTTTCGAAGGTGCGCCGAATCGGTTGAGCCGTGCGTTCATCTACTTCATGGATAGGTTCGTCCAGTCGGCCACCCATCCTGTGGAATCTTGCCCCCGAGCCGCGATGGCCCAGAGTTTTTTAGATCGGTTGAGCGTTCGGCGACGGCGCGTTCGGCTTTCGAAGATCTTTGCTGGACAGGAACCAACATTGGCCACAGATGCGTCAAACTGTCACCAGGGGGCCACGCGCGACAGTTGGTGCAGGTCGCCCCGATCACCCCCATCGGCCGCGCAAGGGCGCACGACCGCAGGACGACCATGAGCCAGAACAACCCCCCGTCGGACGGGAACAGCGGCGGCAGCAATACAACGGCCATGCGAGCTGCGTACATCGCAGCAGCCATCAGCGCTAGCGGAGGAATCATCGCCGCTGTCATCACGGGGGGGCTTTGGCCATCTCAGGGACGACGGCAAGTCTGAAGCCGCGCCTTCGTCTTCCTCCCCTTCGGCGACCTGGTCGATCAGCGCCAGGGCTGAGAAGCCGGTTGAGCCGTCCCCTTCCTCGACCGGGTCTGAAGGGTCTCCGACTGACGGGACTTCGAGGGGGTCGGAATCGATCACCAACCTCCAAGGTGCCTCCAACGAAGGTTGGATCGAGACATGCCAGGGTGAACAGAAGCTGCGTTGGAGCAATCTGGACGCGACCTCCCGACTCACCTTCATCGCCCCGGTTCCGCACGGCATCAAGAACATGGGGGGCGGCGTCCGCGAGCAAGCCGCGCAGTCCCTTGGCCCCTCCCCGGGGCCGGATGGGCAGCGGCTGGTGGTCAAGTCTGGTGACTGGGTGTGCGTCGCCCACCGATGCGGGCCGCTCGGCACTCCTGAAAATCCGCGTGGTTGCATCAGCAGGGGACAAGAGTGACGTCATCGCTGACGCGACCGTGTGGAGCGGTCCGCGAGCCACCTGACACCGGGACAGCTGCCGACCGCGGCGCTGGTTGATCGCCGCCTGCACCTCCGAGACGGGACGGCCGTAGGTCGCTTGGGAGGACTGTCATCCCAGGCTGCCCGGACCGGCCGGGTCCACCGTCGCCAGCGTGGCGCCAGTCGTCGTGGCGGCTGAATGTCCATGAACGCCTGCTGCCCGCCCGTCCCGGGCGTGCCTGCGCCACCCTCGCCGAGGCCGGCTCCTCGGCACCGGAGCGCGGGGCTCGGTGGTCATGGGCCGGCAGTTCACGGCCTTCGCCGACGAGGAGGTTGCGCCCAGCCTCCCGGAGGGTCTGACCGTTCGGAGTGGGCGCGGGAAGTGGTGGGACGTGAGTGGGAAGATCGAGACGGAGCGGTCGTCCGAGCTGATCGTGCTCTATCCGGTCAGGTAGGTTTCCGCGAGCCACAGCTTCTGATGACCCCGGACGGTCCGGCCTCGCCCTGGCGCCAGAAAACTATCGTCGCTAGTTTATGAGACCGGACGACGACACGACACGGCCCAGCCCGGGAGGACGCACCATGAAGGCGCACGACGGCATGTACATCGAGGGCGAGTGGCGCCCGGCCACCGGCCCGGACGTGATCGAGGTCGTGAACCCGGTCGACGAGCAGGTCATCGCACGGGTCCCGGCCGGCACCGCCGAGGACGTCGACCTCGCCGTACGGGCCGCCCACGCCGCCCTCCCGGCCTGGGCCGCGACCGCTCCGGCCGCACGGGCCGCCCGCCTGGCCGCCCTCCGGGACGTCCTCGCCGCGCGCCAGGACGAGATCGCCGAGACCGTCACCGCCGAACTCGGCTCGCCGCTGAAGTTGTCGCAGAACGTCCACGCGGCCGTGCCCGTCGCGGTCGCCGCCTCCTACGCCGAGCTCGCGGCCACGCACCCCTTCGAGGAGAAGGTGGGCAACTCCACGGTCCATCTGGAGCCGGTCGGCGTGGTCGCCGCGATCACGCCCTGGAACTACCCGCTCCACCAGATCGTCGCCAAGGTCGCGCCGGCCCTCGCCGCGGGCTGCACGGTCGTCCTCAAGCCCGCCGAGGACACCCCGCTGGTCGCCCAGCTCTTCGCCGAGGCCGTCCACGAGGCAGGCGTCCCGGCCGGTGTCTTCAACCTCGTCACCGGGCTCGGTCCGGTCGCGGGCCAGGCCCTGGTCGAGCACCCGGGCGTCGACCTGGTCTCCTTCACCGGCTCCACCGCGGTCGGACGGCAGATCGGCGCGAGTGCCGGTGCCGCGCTGAAGAAGGTCGCCCTGGAGCTCGGCGGCAAGTCCGCCAACGTCATCCTGCCGAGCGCCGACCTCGCCAAGGCGGTCAACGTCGGTGTCGCCAACGTGATGTCCAACTCCGGCCAGACGTGCAGCGCCTGGACGCGGATGCTCGTCCATCGCGAGCAGTACGACGAGGCCGTGGAACTCGCCGCCACCGCCGCCGCGAAGTACGGGGAGCGCATCGGACCCGTCGTCAACGCCAAGCAGCAGGCAAGGGTGCGGAGTTACATCGAGAAGGGCGTGGCCGAAGGAGCCCGGCTGGTGGCGGGCGGCCCCGAATCCCCGCGCGAGCAGGGCTACTTCGTCGCCCCGACCGTCTTCGCCGACGTGACGCCCGACATGACGATCGCGCAGGAGGAGATCTTCGGCCCGGTCCTGTCCGTCCTGCGCTACGAGGACGAGGAGGACGCCCTGCGCATCGCCAACGGCACGGTCTACGGCCTCGCGGGCGCCGTCTGGGCCGGCGACGAGTCGGAGGCCGTGGCCTTCGCCCGCCGGATGGACACCGGGCAGGTCGACATCAACGGCGGCCGCTTCAACCCCCTTGCTCCGTTCGGTGGTTACAAGCAGTCCGGGGTGGGCCGCGAACTCGGCCCGCACGGTCTCGCCGAGTACCTCCAGACCAAGTCCCTCCAGTTCTGAGGAGCCTTCCCGTGGTTCGTGCCGCCGTCCTTCCCGCCGTGGGCGCTCCCCTGGAGGTCACCGACATCGACCTCCCGGACCCCGGCCCCGGTCAGGTCCGGGTCCGCCTCGCCGCCGCCGGGGTCTGCCACTCCGACCTGTCCCTGTCCAACGGCACCATGCGCGTCCCCGTCCCGGCCGTCCTCGGCCACGAGGGCGCGGGCACGGTCGTCGCCGTGGGGCAGGGAGTCACCGGGGTGCTGCCCGGCGATGACGTGGTCCTCAACTGGGCCCCCTCCTGCGGCAGTTGTCACGCCTGCTCGCTCGGCGAGGTGTGGCTGTGCGCCAACGCCCTCAACGGCGCCGCCGACGTCTACGCCCGCACCGCCGACGGCACCGACCTCCACCCCGGCCTGAACGTCGCCGCGTTCGCCGAGGAGACCGTCGTCTCCGAGTCCTGCCTCCTGCCCCTCCCGGACGGCATCCCGCTCACCGACGCGGCCCTGCTGGGCTGCGCGGTCCTCACCGGCTACGGCGCCGTCCACCACGCGGCACGGGTCCGGGAGGGCGAGACGGTCGCTGTGTTCGGCGTCGGGGGCGTGGGTTTGGCCGCGCTCCAGGCCGCCCGGATCGCGGGGGCGTCGACGATCGTCGCGGTCGATGTCTCCCCGGAGAAGGAGGAGTTGGCGCGCACGGCGGGCGCCACGGAGTACGTCGTGGCCTCCGAGAACACCGCCCGCGAGATCAGGGGCCTGACCGCGAAGCAGGGCGTCGATGTCGCCGTCGAGTGCGTGGGCCGCGCCTCGACCATCCGCACGGCCTGGGACTCCACCCGCCGCGGCGGCCGTACGACGGTCGTCGGCATCGGCGGCAAGGACCAGCAGGTCACCTTCAACGCCCTGGAGATCTTCCACTGGGGCCGCACCCTCGGGGGCTGTGTCTACGGCAACTCCAACCCCGCCGAGGACCTCCCGGTGCTCGCCGGGCACGTCCGGGCGGGCCGCCTCGACCTCGGCTCCCTGGTGACGGAGCGGATCGCGCTGGACGGCATCCCTGCGGCGTTCGACAACATGCTGGCGGGCAAGGGCGGCAGGGCGTTGGTGGTGTTCTGAGCGGCGGCTGCCCGGAGCCCCGTCTCGGGTGCTCCGGGCAACCATCCCGCACAACCGTTGACCCCATACCGTCCGGTCAGTATGTTCGCCGCCAACGTCCCCACGCACCCACCGGAGTGTGCACCGCATGGACACGGCCCCTTCCGCTCACCCCACTTCCATAGCCGCGCCGGCGTCTCCCCACCGCCGTCGCGTCGCTACCGCAGCCGCCCTCGCCTCCGCCGTCGAGTGGTACGACTACTTCGTCTTCGGCATCGCCGCCGCCCTCGTCCTCGGCGATCTCTACTTCCCCTCGGGCAGCTCCACTGCCGGCGTCCTCGCCGCCTTCGCCACCTTCGCCGTCGGCTTCCTGGCCCGCCCGATCGGCGGCATCGTCGCCGGCCAGATCGGCGACAAACGCGGCCGCAAGCCGATGCTGGTCCTCACCCTCACGCTCATGGGCATCGCCACCACCGGCATCGGCCTCCTGCCGACCTACGACACCATCGGTGTCGCCGCCCCGATCCTGCTGGTCCTGCTGCGCGTCGTGCAGGGCGTCGCGGTCGGCGCGCAATGGGGCGGCGCGATGCTGCTGGCCACCGAGTACGCCCCGGAGGGCAAGCGCGGGCTCTACGGCAGTGTCGTCCAACTGGGCGTGCCCATCGGCGTGGTGACCGCCAACACGGTCTTCCTGCTGGCCGGCGCCTTCACCACCGACGCCGGGTTCGCGGCCTGGGGCTGGCGCATCCCCTTCCTCATCGGCCTGTTCGTCCTCGCACTCGCCTGGTACATCCACGCCAAGGTCGAGGAGACCCCTGAATTCCGCCGGGCGGAGCTGGAGTTGGCCGAACAGGAGCAAACCGCGCCCAACTCCCCGCTGCGCATGATCCTCCGCCACCACCTCGGCACGGTGCTGCTAGCGGGCGGTTCCTTCGCCGTGAACACCGCGACCTTCTACATCCTGATCACCGGTGTCCTCGACTACACCACCCGCGAACTCGGCATGAAACGCAGTGCCGTTCTCACCGTCTCGCTCTGCATCAGTCTCACCCAGCTGGTGCTGATCCCGGCCGCCGCCGCGCTCTCCGACCGCCTCGGCCGGATCCGGATCTACGCCCTCGGCGCGGCCGGCATCGCCCTGTGGGCCGTACCGATGTTCCTGCTGATCGACACCGGCTCGCTGCTGTGGCTGGCGGTCGCCACCTTCGTCGCCGGGTGCTTCCTGAGCATCATGTACGGGCCCCAAGCCGCCCTGTTCGCCGAGCTGTTCACGCCCGAGATGCGGTACACGGGCGCTTCTCTCGGCTACCAGATCGCCGCCGTGCTCGGCGGTGGGCTCGCGCCCTTCCTGATGGTGCTGCTGCTGGAGACCACGGACACCTCGATGGCGGTGTCCGGGTACATCATCGGGCTCTCGGTGATCGCGCTGCTCTGCATCAAGGTCCTTGCGGGCAGGGCGCGTTCACGCGGCGTCTGACGCCTTCTCGGGCTGCGGCCCCGGTGCCGTCACCGGGGCCGCAGCCGCCCGCGCGCGGGAGCGGGACACCGCCACGCCCGCCAGGCACAGCGCCCCTCCCGCGAGCGTGAACAGACCCGGGACCTCACCGAGCGCCAGCCACGACATCAGGACGACCAGGGCGGGGACCGCGTAGGTGGTCGCCCCCATCCGCGCGGCGGTCGTACGGGCCAGGGCGTAGGCCCAGGTGGTGAAGGCCAGGGCGGTCGGGAACACGCCCAGGTAGACCATGTTGAGGGTCGCCGAGACGGGGGCGTCGGCCGCCTCCGACACCAACTGGCCGGCGAACGGAAGGCAGACGACGGCACCGATGAAGCACCCGAACGTCGTCACCTGCAGCGGTGTCGCCGAGCCCAGTGCCGGCTTCTGTGCGACGACCCCGCCGGCGTAGGCGACCGCCGCGAGCAGGCACAGGACCACGCCGAGTACCGAGGAGCCGCCGTCGTCCGACATCGACAGGCCCACCGTGACCGCCCCGGCGAAGGAGACCGCCATTCCGGCCAGCAGGCGGGGTGGCATCGCGTCCCCCAGCAGGCGCGCGCCGAGCAGGGCGATCAGGATCGGGCCGATGTTCACCACCAGGGCCGCGGTGCCCGCGTCCACCTGCTGCTCGCCCCAGTTCAGGACGACCATGTAGAAGCCGAACCAGAGGACGCCGGAGATCGCGATACCGCGCCAGGCCGCTCGGGGTGGCCGTCCTTCCCGTCGTACGAGGCAGATCGCCCCCAGGGCCAGGGCGCCCGAGAGGAGGCGGCCGAGGGCGAGGGCCCCGGGGGAGTAGGCGTCGCCCGCGCTGCGGATCGAGACGAAGGCGGAGGCCCAGAGGACGACGGTGACGGTGGCTGCGCCGGCTGCGAGGAGTTCGGTGCGGCGGTGGTTCATCATGCTCCTGAGGTTAGGAAGGGAAGAGGGTCAAAAGCTCGCGGATTTCGGACGGGCCGTCCCTGAAGGCCTCAGCGGAGCGTCTCCGCGTCGATTCCCAGGAGCTCGGCGAACGCCCGTTCTCCCGTCGTTGTCACCTTCACCGCTCGCTCCGAGCCGATGCGGACACACCAGCCCTCGTCCAGCGCGTGCCTGCACAGAGCCGCGCCGGCCACCCCGGCCAGGTGCGGGCGGCGTTCCGTCCAGTCGAGGCAGGCCCGGGCCAGGGGGCGGCGGCCGTTGTGGTCGAGCGGGATGCCCACGTCCCCGAACCACGCCAGGCCCGCGTCCGTCAGGGCGAAACCCGTGTCCTGACGCAGGAGTTGACGGGACGTCAGCGCATCCGTCACCGCGATGCCCAGTCGCCCCGCCAAGTGGTCGTAACACGTGCGGCCCCGGGCCATCGCCGAGCCCGCGCTCGACTCCCGCAGGTTCCGCGGGCGTTGTGCTGTGTCCGGGGCGACCTGCGCCGCGAGATCCTCCACCAGGTGGGCCACCCTCGGGTCGGCCAGCCGCACGTAACGGTGGCGGCCCTGCCGCTCCTCGGTCAGCAGCCCGCCCGCTACCAGCTTGCCCAGGTGCTCGCTCAGGGTCGATGCGGCCACACCCGCGTGCCGGGCCAGCTCACCCGCCGTCCAGGCCCGGCCGTCGAGCAGGGCCAGGAGACAGGCGGCCCGGGTCTCGTCGGCGATCAGGGCGGCGAGCCTCGCCAGCCGGAGTGCCTGTGGGTCCTCGGTCATGCGTCCCAGCATGGGGCAGGGACACTTCGGCGCCCACCGAAATATGCCTACGCGGTGCGTCCGACCTGCTCGTACTGCTGGGCAAGACCGTCCAGCAGAGCCCTGAGCCCGGTCTCGAACGCCCGCTCGTCGATCTTCTCCTGCTGTTCGGCGAGGAGGTGCGCCTGGCCGAGGTGGGGGTAGTCCGCGGGGTCGTACGCGCTCGCGTCGTCGACGAAGCCCCCGGCGAACGAACCGAGCGCGGAGCCCATGATGAAGTACCGCATCAACGCCCCGATGGAGGTGGCCTGCGCCGGCGGCCAGCCCGCGTCGACCATCGCGCCGTAGACCGCGTCGGCGAGGCGCAGCCCCGCGGGGCGGCGGCCGGGGCCCTGGGCCAGGACCGGGACGATGTTGGGGTGGTCGCGCAGGGCGTCGCGGTAGGAGAGTGCCCAGTCGTGCAGGGCGGTCCGCCAGGCCCGGCCGTCCTCGAACATCGACAGGTCGACCTGGGCGCTCACCGAGTCGGCGACCGCCTCCAGGATCTCGTCCTTGGTCCGGAAGTGGTTGTAGAGGGACGGGCCGCTGACGCCGAGCTCCGCCGCCAGCCGGCGCGTGGACAGGGCCGCGAGACCCTCCGCGTCCACGAGCGCGCGTGCCGTCTCGACGATCCGGTCGGTGCTGAGGAGGGGCTTGCGCGGTCGGGCCATGGCGCACATAGTAGGGCTGCGGAACAGAAACTAGCAGTGCTAATTTAATGGCGCCGCTCTCAAGTGAGGTGAACTCGTGGTCGACCTGGGGTTGAGTGAGGAGCAGGCAGCCGTCCGGCGGCTGGCGCGGGAGTTCGTGGACCGTGAGATCGCCCCCCACGTCATCGCCTGGGACCGCGCCGAGGAGGTGGACCGGTCCCTCGTCAAGAAACTCGGCGAGGTCGGCTTCCTCGGGCTGACGATCGACGAGGAGTACGGCGGCTCGGGCGGCGATCATCTCGCGTACTGCCTGGTCACCGAGGAGCTGGGGCGGGGTGACTCGTCCGTGCGCGGGATCGTCTCCGTCTCCCTGGGGCTCGTCGCCAAGACGGTCGCCGCGTGGGGGAGCGAGGAGCAGAAGCGGCGCTGGCTGCCCGGGCTCACCTCCGGCGCCTACGTCGGCTGCTTCGGCCTCACCGAGCCCGGCACCGGCTCCGACGCGGGCAACCTGGCCACGCGGGCGGTGCGCGACGGTGACGACTACGTCATCGACGGCACCAAGATGTTCATCACGAACGGCACGTGGGCCGACGTGGTGCTGCTGTTCGCCCGCTCGACGGACGCGCCCGGCCACAAGGGCGTCTCCGCCTTCCTGGTACCGACGGACACCCCCGGCCTCACCCGCCGCACGATCCACGGCAAGCTCGGGCTGCGTGGCCAGGCCACCGCCGAACTGGTCCTGGAAGGGGTGCGCGTGCCCGCCTCCGCGATGGTCGGTGAGGAGGGAAAGGGGTTCTCCGTCGCCATGTCCGCGCTGGCCAAGGGGCGGATGTCGGTGGCGGCGGGGTGCGTCGGCATAGCCCAGGCGGCTCTGGACGCGGCTCTGCGATACGCCGGCGAGCGCGAGCAGTTCGGCAAGCCGATCGCGGGGCACCAGCTGGTCCAGGAGCTGATCAGCGACATCGCCGTCGACGTGGACGCGGCCCGGCTGCTGACCTGGCGGGTGGCCGACCTGATCGACCGCGGGAAGCCCTTCGCCGTCGAGTCCTCCAAGGCCAAGCTCTTCGCCTCGGAGGCGGCGGTGCGCGCCGCGAACAACGCGTTGCAGGTGTTCGGGGGCTACGGCTACATCGACGAGTACCCGGCGGGCAAACTGCTGCGCGACGCGCGGGTGATGACGCTCTACGAGGGCACGAGCCAGATCCAGAAGCTGGTGATCGGGCGGGCGTTGACAGGGGTCTCGGCGTTCTGAGTACCGGTCTGAGTACCTGAGCGGATGTGGCCGGGGTCACGGACGGCCGAGACTCTGCTCATGAGCGACACACCAGTCAAGCAGCAGAACACGGCCGCCTTCTACGGTCAGGCCGTCGCCTCCTTCGCCGTGGCCATGGCAGCCACGGCCGCCGGCATCTTCCGCCTGAACGCCGACGCCTGGGTGCGGGGCTTCCTGGCGATCGCCGTCCTGTACCTCGTCACCTCCGCCTTCACCCTGGCCAAGGTCATCCGCGACCGCCAGGAGGCCGGCCAGATCGTCAGCCGGGTCGACCAGGCCCGCCTGGAGAAACTACTGGCCGAACACGACCCCTTCGAGAAGCTCTGACGGCGATCGCCGGAAGGGCCTGGCCTGCGGCCGGCTTCCAGGGGGCCGCGCAGGGGCTGATCTGATCGAGGCCTGGGCCCGACTCCAAGCACCTCCGTCGTGCCGGGCTTCCCGGGCGTTCGGCTCGGGCCACGGCGCCGGCTGTAGCGGGCCCGGCCCGGGCGCCGGGGCCGGGGCCGGGCCGGAGCCGTTCCCGTCGAGGCCCGTCCCCACCCGCTCCCGGCGGCCAACCCAGCCGCTGCCCCCAGCGGCCCCGACCGAGCAGCTCCCACCCCGCCGTCACTTCCACGCCGCTCAGCCCGCGCACGGCGCCCTCCCACCGCTCCGTACGCCCCGCACGCACACCCCCCTGAGCGGGCAGGCTAAGCGCTCGCTCAGGTTCGGCGGTATGGTGGGGGTTCTGACAGTGGAGAGGGGCGTGCGATGAGTACGGCGGAGGAGACGGCCGACGGCGAGACGTCGGCGTGGGGCGAGGTCACGCCCGACGCGGCGCGGCGGCTGCTCGTTGCCGCGGTGGAGGCGTTCGCCGAGCGCGGCTATCACGCCACCACGACCCGGGACATCGCGGGCCGGGCCGGGATGAGCCCCGCCGCGCTCTACATCCACTACAAGACCAAGGAAGAGCTGCTGCATCGCATCAGCCGGATCGGCCACGCGAAGGCGCTGGAGATCCTCCGGGTCGCCGCCCGCCGCGAGGGCACCGCGACCGAGCGGCTCACCGACGCGGTGAGCTCCTTCGTGCGCTGGCACGCGGGCGGCCGTACCACCGCCCGGGTCGTCCAGTACGAACTGGACTCCCTCGGCCCCGACGCCCGCGCCGAGATCCTCGACCTGCGACGGCAGTGCGACGCCGAGATCCGCGGGATCATCGAGGACGGCATGGCCTCCGGCGAGTTCGACGTGCTCGACGTGAAGGGCACCACCCTCGCCGTCATGTCGCTCTGCATCGACGTGGCCCGCTGGTTCAACCTCGACGGCCCCTGGACGCCCGACGAGGTCGGCGCGCTCGACGCCGACCTCGTGCTGCGGATGGTGGGAGCCACCAAGTAGCCGCCTACAGGTAGTACCGGGACACCGACTCCGCCACGCACACCGGCTTGTCGCCCCCCTCGCGCTCCACGCTGAAGGCGACCGTGACCTGGACCCCGCCCGCGACATCGTCGACGCCGGTGATCCGCGCGGTGGCGCGCAGCCGGGAACCCACGGGCACCGGCGCGGGGAAACGCACCTTGTTCGTCCCGTAGTTGACGCCCATCTTCACACCTTCGACCTTGATCAGCTGCGGTCCGAACAGCGGCAGCAGCGACAGGGTGAGATAGCCGTGCGCGATGGTGGTGCCGAAGGGACCCGCGGCGGCCTTCTCCGGGTCGACGTGGATCCACTGGTGGTCGCCGGTGGCGTCCGCGAACAGGTCGATCCGCTTCTGGTCGACCTCCAGCCAGTCGGTGTACCCCAGCTCCTCGCCCACCGCCGCCTTCAGGTCGTCGACCCCCGTGAAGATCCTCGGCTCTGCCATTCCCGGCCTCCTCGCCACATGATGTCTAAGCGACTGCTTAGCATGGTCGGCCGGGGAGCCCCTGTCAACGGACCGCGAGGGTGACGGCATGGGTAGGGTTCGAGGGGTGCCCCAGATTCCTGAGAAGATCCATGAACTCACGGTCGGCCAGCTCGCCGCCCGCAGTGGCGCCGCCGTCTCGGCCCTGCACTTCTACGAGTCCAAGGGCTTGATCAGCAGCCGTCGCACCACGGGAAACCAGCGCCGCTACTCCCGTGACGCGCTGCGCCGGGTCGCGTTCATCCGGGCCGCCCAACGCGTCGGCATCCCCCTGGCCACGATCCGCGACGCCCTTTCCGAACTCCCCGAGGAACGCACCCCCACCCGCGAGGACTGGGCCCGCCTGTCCGAGGCCTGGCGCTCCGAACTCGACGAACGCATCAAGCAGTTGAACCGCCTCCGCGACCACCTCACCGACTGCATCGGCTGCGGCTGCCTCTCCCTGGACTCGTGTGTCCTGTCCAACCCGGACGACGTGTTCGGCGACCGGCTGACGGGGTCCCGGCTGCTGCCGGAACGGCGGGCAGGTCGGTAGGACGAAGAGTGCCGGGGGTGGGCTGGGAGCACGTCACCGCCGGGCCGGGGCTTCGCAATCCACTGGTGCCGCGCGATCCGCGCCTGGTAGCGTCGCGATCTTCGGCCGACGGCGACACCGCGCCCGGAGTCCCGACAGGACCAACTCCCATGAGGTCAAAGGCCCTTGCCGCGGCCCTCGCCGACATCGACACCGTCTTCAACGGCTTCGCCAGTCCCACCGAGACCGGCTGCGAGCGGTGTTACCTGCCCGAGGAGACGGCATACCTGCGTACGCCGTACACGCGCGTGCCCGCCGATCTGGTCCGCCGGTTCGTCTTCGAGGGCCCCGGCCACTTCGAGGATCACGCGGCGGTGATGCGCCGCCTCCTGCCGCAGACCGCGCACGCCATGGCCGACGGCAGCCTGCGGGGCATCGGCTGGTCGGAGCACGGCCTGAACCGGGTGGACTGGCGGGCCTGGCCGCCCGAGCAGGCGGCGGCCGTCGAGGCGTTCGTGCACGCGTGGTGGGACGACACGCTCACGACGCCCGAGCCGCCGTACCCCGTCCCCGACGTGTTCGAGACCTGTGCCACGATCCTGGACGACCTGGTCCCGCTCCTCGACCGCCTGCGGGCACGGCCCGTCGCCGAGGCGCATGTCGTCAGTTGCGCGAAGACCTGGTTGTACGACCTGATCACCGACGACTCGCCGTTCAGCTGGTGGTATCCCGGCGGTGACGACTACCTCGTGGCCACGCTCCAGTCCTGGCTGGCAGCCCACGCACCCGCGTGCCTGCGCGCCCGGAACGAGCCCGACCTGGCGATCCGCGCCGAACTCCTCGCCCTGCCCTACGACGCCCGCTGGGCGCACCCGTACTGGACCAGTCCCTCGGTCACCAACTGAGCATTGGAGGTGGCTCGTCGGCCGTCCGGCAGGAGCAGGGTGTCCTCCAGGCCCACCCGGGTCGCGAGGCCCAGGCGGCCCGCCAGCCGCAGCACCGGCCAGGCGCCGGCGTCCTCGCCGTGCAGCAGCACCGGGCGGCCGTGGGCCGTGCCCAGCTCGCTGAGGAGGGTGCGCGCGGACGCCTCCGCCGCGTCGGTGTCCGTCACCTCCGCGAGCACGCGCAGCACCTTCGGCCCGAGCGCAGACACCGCGAACCGGGCCGCCGCGTCCGTGCCCGACCAGATGCCCGCCTCGACACCGACCCCCAGGTCGATCAGCGCGGCGGCGATCTCCTCGGCGCCCGGCTCGTGCCAGTTCACCGAGGCGTGGTCGGGCAGCACGGTCCAGCCCCGGACACGGGCGAGCCGGGCCGCCGGGTCAGGTTCCGCCCAGGCGCCGGTCGTCACACCGACCGGGACCGACACCCGCTCCCGGATCGCCTCAAGTGTCGCCGCGACCACCCGCGGCGACAGACTGTCCCCACCGCAAGGGGACTTGGGGTGGACATGGATGTCCGTGGCGCCCGCCGCGACGGCCTCGGCCGCCGCCTGCGCCATGGACTCGGGAGTGAGCGGCACCGCCGTCCCGTCGGCGGCCCCGCGCGGGCCGTTGAGACACACCTGCACCATTCCTCGATGGTGCCAGGCGGCACCGACAGTTCACCACCGTCAAAGAGGGGGTGCGGCATCCCCGGCGCACCCCCGGTGCGCCCACACGCTCTAGGCCGACATCAGCAACCGTCCGCGCCTGGCGTCCGCCAGGGCCTCGGGTGTGAGCACGGGCCGCGGCACCAGGATCCCGCAGTCCACGCAGACCGGCCCGGTCGAGGGTTCATGGTCCAGTTCGTACTTCCAGACGAGCCGCTCCCCGTCGCACACCGGACACACCGCGCCCGGCTCGCGCTCCAGCGCGGAGATCAGCCTGCGCAGCACCTCGGCCAGCGAATCATCGGGGTGCACCCGGGGGTCGTCGCACCATGCGACTCCGAACCCGCCCCAGGTCAGCCGGTGCCAGTCGTCCACACTGCCCGGCCTGCGCAACCCGTCGTGCTTCTCCTTCTTGCGCCGCTCGGCGAACTCGACCTCGTAGGCCAGCCAGACCGAACGCGCCTCCTCCAGCTCCTCCAGTGCGGCCACGAGCCGCGCTGGGTCCGGGGAGCGGTCCTCGGGACCGAATCCCGCCCGGGAGCACAAGTGGTCCCAGGTCGCCCTGTGCCCGTAAGGAGCGAACCGCTCAAGGCACTTGCGCAGCGAGTAGCGCCGAAGCGCCAGATCGCACCGCGGATCCCGCACCTGTCTCGCCAGACTCCGGAAACCGGCCATCGCCCTGCACCTCCGTCACACCTGCACCTGTACTTCGGTCACTTCGGCGTTGTCACCGAGCGGACTTCGCTCGGCGTTGCCGAATAGACGTATCGACAAGCGATTTGGCTCCATCCGATTTCCGATGCCCCCCATAAGTTGGAGAACCCCTGCCAAAACTTGACGCATGCTCATCTTCAATCCCGGGGATACCGGCGGTAACGTCCGGCCACGCCCCCCGTCGGTTGGAGCTGCCATGCCTCGACGCGCCTCGCGCACCGCACTCGACAGACTGAGAACTCCCGGCACACTCACCGGGTTCCTGAAGTCCGCATCCATATGCGTCCTGATTGCCGGTCTTTTGTCCCCGCTCGCCCAGACGGCTTCGGCCGCCGAGGCCGCAGCGGCGAACGACTACTGCGGCGGCCAGTGTTCCGACATCCTGCCGCCCGGCGAGAACGGCAACGCGACCCTCGCGCAGGTCCTCCTCAACCAGGCCTTCGGCACCCAGCCCGACCACGCCGAGGACCAGCTCGGCCCCTACGCCAACCTGGCCAAGGGGTACCCCGCACTCACCAACTCCACCATCAACACGTTCTTCAACGACGCGTCGTTCGGGGTCCCGTCCGATCAAGTCGCCTCCACCCTGAGCCCCGCCGGCCGCACCGACGTGACGATCGTCCGTGACAAGAAGACGGGCGTGCCGCACATCACCGGTACCACCAGATACGGCACCGAGTTCGGCGCGGGCTATGCGGCCGCCCAGGACCGGCTGTGGCTCATGGACGTCTTCCGGCACGTCGGTCGCGGCCAGCTCACCGCCTTCGCGGGCGGTGCCGCCTCCAACCAGGGCCTGGAGCAGCAGTTCTGGCGCAACGCGCCCTACAGCGAGGCCGATCTCCAGGCGCAGATCGACAACGCGGTCGCGACCAACGGCGCCCGCGGCCAGCAGGCCCTCGCCGACGCCAACGCCTACCTCGCCGGCATCAACTCCTACATCGACGCCTCCGACAGCGGCCGCTCCTTCCCCGGCGAGTACGTCCTGACCGGCCACAAGGACTCCGTCACCAACGCCGGCACCATCGACCACTTCAAGATCACCGACCTGGTCGCGCTGGCCTCCGTCATCGGCTCCCTGTTCGGCTCCGGAGGCGGCGGCGAGGTCAACAACGCGATCTCGCTGCTGGCCGCCCAGCAGCGGTACGGCGTGACGAAGGGCACCGAGGTCTGGGAGTCCTTCCGCGAACGCAACGACCCCGAGGCGGCCCTCACCGTCCACAACGGCGAGAGCTTCCCGTATGCCGCCAAGCCCGCGAATCCGCAGGGCGAGGCGTTGCCCGACGCCGGCTCGGTGAGCACCGAACCCCTGGTCTACGACGCCACGGGCACCGGCGCCGACCAGAGCGCGAGCGCGGCCTCAGCCACGGCGACCGCGAACGCCCTCAGCTCGGCCAAGCGCGGCATGTCCAACGCCCTGGTCGTCAGCGGCAAGTACACCGCCAGCGGTCACCCGGTCGCCGTCTTCGGACCGCAGACCGGCTACTTCGCCCCCCAGCTCCTCATGCTCCAGGAGATCCAGGGCCCGGGCATCAGCGCCCGCGGCGCCTCCTTCGCGGGCCTGAGCATGTACGTCGAACTCGGCCGCGGCCAGGACTACTCGTGGTCCGCCACGACCTCCGGCCAGGACATCATCGACACCTACGCCGTCGAACTGTGCCAGGACGACTACCACTACCTGTACCACGGCACCTGCACGGCCATGGACAAGATCGAGCAGAAGAACTCCTGGGCCCCGACCACGGCCGACGGCACCGCCGCGGGGTCGTACACCATGAGGGTCTGGCGCACGAAGTACGGCCCCGTCGAATACCGGGCGACCGTCGGCGGCAAGAAGGTCGCCTACACCACCCTGCGCTCCTCCTACCTCCACGAGGCCGACTCGATCATCGGCTTCCAGATGCTGAACGACCCGGACTACGTCAAGAGTCCGCAGACATTCCAGAGCGCGGTGCAGCACATCAACTACACCTTCAACTGGTTCTACGCCGACTCCACGCACACCGCGTACTACAACAGCGGCAACAACCCGGTGCGCGCGTCCGGCGTCGACGCCGAGTTCCCGGTGTGGGCGCAGACGGCGTACGAGTGGAAGAACTGGAACCCGACGACGAACACCGCCGACTACACGCCGGCCTCCGCACACCCCAACTCGATCGACCAGGACTACTACATCTCCTGGAACAACAAACAGGCGCTCGACTACGCGACGGCCTCCTGGGGCGACGGGTCCGTGCACCGCGGCAATCTGCTGGAGGACCGGGTTAGGAAACTGGTCGCCGCGGGCGGGGTCACCCGGGTCTCGCTGGTGAAGGCCATGGCGGACGCGTCCCTCGCCGACCTGCGCGCCGAGGACGTCCTCCCGGACCTGCTCAAGGTGATCAACAGCTCGACGGTCACCGACTCCACGGCCGCGGCCGCGGTGACCAAGCTCCAGACGTGGCTGACGGCGGGCGGCAAGCGCACCGAGACATCGGCGGGTTCGAAGAAGTACGCCGACGCTGACGCGATCCGCATCCTGGACGCGTGGTGGCCGCTGCTGGCCAAGGGCATCTTCGAGCCGGGCCTCGGCACCGGCCTGTACACCGCCCTCCAGGCCAACCTGCCCGTCGACGAGTCCCCTTCGGCCGCGCACGGACCCACCGGCGCGCACGCGGGCAGCTCCTTCCAGTACGGCTGGTGGAGCTACGTCGACAAGGACGTCCGCGCGGTGCTCGGTGAGAGCGTGCGGGGTCCGCTGGCGGACAAGTACTGCGGCGGCGGCAGCCTCGGCGCCTGCCGGGACATCCTGATCAGCACCCTGAAGACCGCGGCCGGCAAGACCGCGGCCCAGGTCTATCCCGGCGACGACCTGTGCTCGGCGGGCGACCAGTGGTGCGCCGACTCAATCGTGCAGCGCACCCTGGGCGGCATCAAGCACTACAACATCGGCTGGCAGAACCGTCCGACCTTCCAGCAGGTGGTGGAGTTCACCTCGCACCGGTAGAAGTACCGCACGACGCAGGGCAGTTGGCGGCGGGTCACTGGATACGGCCCGCCGCCAGCACCAGTCGGGCCAGCTCGCGGTGGCAGATGTCGCTGTGGGCGCCGGCGGGCGGTCCGCCGCGTCTGACGACGGGCGCCGCGTCGACGTTCACGCAGCCTTTCGCGGGCAGCCTCCCGAGAAGAGCGTCGGCGAGGCCGACGGACGACGTGCCCGGCACCGCCTGCACCCCGTCGTGGCCCATCGCCCCCCACTTGGCACCCAGGGTCCGGCCGAGGTCGAAGCCCGCCACGCCCCGGGCGTCCCCCGCCATGCGCGAGGCCAGCGGATACAGGGTGCCGAGTGCTGCGTCATGGCGGGAGAAACAGCACACGAGGGGCCCGTCGACGCGGTTCTGCTGCCCCTGGAGCACGCCTCCCGCGCGTGTGTCGTGCGGCAGCCGGGCCGCGAACGCGTAGTGGGAGAAGGCCCCTTGGAGCAGCGTGACGGACTTGACCGACCGCACCCCCTCCGGCAGTCCGCGCAGCGCGAACGACACCAGCCGCCCGCCGAAGCTGTGCCCCACGAGGTGCACCCGCACCCCGGGCGCCGCCTTCGCGAGCTGCCCGATCACGGGCCCCAGCCCGCGCTCTCCGACCGTGCCGGCACGCCGCTTCATCGCGTAGTACGTCCCCTGCCGCAGCAGTTCGTGCGCCCCGTCCCATGGGTTGGGAATCGTGAACGCCTCTGCCCCGTCAGGTGATTCGAGACCGGCGAGAGCCTGCGCGAACTCCTCGCACACGGCCGCCGCGGACCCGGCGAACATCTCCGGCTCGTCCTGCGGCACGCCCTCCGCCAGGATGTCCGCCCCGAACAATGCCTGCGGCCCCGGCGGTACGACCTCCACCAGCAGCCGCACCAGCCGCCCGAACTCCTCCAACTCGGCTTCCTCGCCCGGCTGCTGGTCCAGCAGCCGGGCCAACCGGTCGATCACCGTGGCCCGGCCCGGGAAGGTCTCGAGGAGCGCGTGCCGGGTGTCCTTGTCGAGCACCGGACGCGGCGGCATCTCGGCGGCCACCGCCCGCGGGAAGTCCGGGATCGGCTCGTCCGAGAACCGCATCGACGGCCATACGACCCCCACGTACCCGAGCCTCGCGGCCGGTGCGAGCTCCGGGAACGGCTCGAAGAAGCGGCTGTAGAGCCGGGTCGCGCCCGAGCGGTCACTGTTCCAGCCGTGCGAGAGGACGACCAGGTCCCTGACGCCCCGGCCCGCCACCTCCGCGAGCAGCCGGTCCCGCCGGCCGGTGTCCGGGTCGCCGTCCGCGTCGAACGTCAGCTCCCAGTACGGCGTCACACTCATCGCCGGATCCGCCATCACCGACCCCCTCGTCCCCCGTGGTGGTGCGCATCGTCCTGCTACGGGGCGAAGTTGGCCATACTCCACGGCTCATCCGTAGAGGAGGTAATTCCTTCGAATCCGCCGGAAGGCGCTCAGCTCCTGCCGCCAGCCCGCCACCACCTCGTCGGTGTCCGCACCGGCGTCGATCATCGTGCGGACCTGAGTGGAACCGGTGAGCTTGTCGATCCAGTTGTCCGGGCGCCAGGCGAACCCGGACCAGGTCTTCCTGGCGGTCACGAGCAGAGCGATGCCGGTGCGGACGGGGTCGTAGGCCGCCCTGTCGTGGACGTGGATCTGCACCCCGCCGACCGTTTTGCCCTGGAACTTGGAGAAGGTCGGGGCGAAGTAGGCCTCCCTGAAGTGCACGCCCGGCAGGCCGAGTTCGTTCACGGCGGCGGCCCAGCGGCCGTCCAGCCCCTCCGCGCCCAGCAGTTCGAACGGGCGGGTGGTGCCGCGGCCCTCGGAGAGGTTGGTGCCCTCGAAGAGGCAGGTGCCGGAGTACACCAGAGCCGTGTCGGGGGTCGGCATGTTCGGGCTCGGGGGGACCCAGGGCAGGTTCCAGGTGTCGTAGAACTCCGAGCGCCTCCAGCCCGTCATGAGGACCGTGTCCAGGGGGACGGGGGCGGGAAGGAACTCGCCGTTGAAGAGACGGGCCAGTTCGGCGACGGTCATGCCGTGCGCCTGGGAGATGGGCTGCCTGCCCACGAAGGTCGCGAACTCCCTGTGCAGGACCGGGCCCAGGGCCGCGCGGCCGGTGACCGGGTTCGGGCGGTCCAGCACGACGAAGCGCCTGCCCGCGAGCTGGGCCGCCTCCATGCAGTCGTACAGGGTCCAGATGTACGTGTAGAAGCGGGCGCCGACGTCCTGGATGTCGAAGACGATCGTGTCCACGCCGGAGGCGGTGAAGATGTCGGCGAGGGGCCGGCCGCTCTTCAGATACGTGTCGTAGACGGGCAGGCCGGTCGCCGGGTCGTCGTAGCGGCCCTCGGAGCCGCCGGCCTGGGCGGTGCCCCGGAAGCCGTGCTCGGGGCCGAAGACGGCGGTGAGGTTCACCCTTTCGTCGGCGTGCATCACGTCCACGATGTGCTGAACGTCCCGGGTGACACCGGTGGGGTTGGTGACGATGCCGATACGCTCGCCGCGGAGCTGTTCGTAGCCGGATGCGGCCAGGTTCTCGAAACCGGTTCGTCTGTGGGGGCGGGTCGCCTGGGCGGGGGGTGCGGAGGTCAGTGACGCCGTTGCCGTTGCTGCTGCCAGCAGGGTTCGTCTGGATAGGCGCATGAGGTGCACGGTAGGCGCTCCCGCGGGTTGTGGGGAGGTTCCGCTCACCCTTTCCTTGAACATACCGACCGGTTAGTCTGGCCGTGGAGTCGAGCCGCAGTCGAAGGAGACCGATGGTGGAAGCCCTGCAGGGTGCCGGAGTGGTTGTGACCGGGGCGGGAGGTGGCATCGGGGCCGCGCTGGCCCGCCGGTTTGCCGCGGAAGGGGCCCGGGTCGTCGTGAACGACCTCGATGCCGGCCGTGCGAAGGCCGTGGCCGAGGAGATCGGGGGCATCGCCGTCGCGGGGGACGCCTCCGCTGTCGTCTCCGACGCCCTCGACGCGCTCGGCGGCACCGTCGAGGTCTACTGCGCCAACGCCGGTGTCGCCTTCGGGGGCGGGAACGCCGACGAGCCGCTCGACGAGACCGGCTGGGCCGCTTCCTGGGACGTCAACGTCATGGCACACGTGCGAGCCGCCCACGCACTGCTCCCGGGGTGGCTGGAGCGAGGCAGCGGGCGGTTCGTGTCGACCGTCTCCGCCGCCGGGCTGCTGACCATGATCGGGGCGGCTCCCTACGCCGTCACCAAGCACGGGGCGTACGCCTTCGCCGAGTACCTGTCGCTGACGTACCGGCACCGGGGGATCAAGGTGCACGCGATCTGTCCGCAGGGAGTGCGGACCGACATGCTCGCCGCCACCGGGACCGCGGGGGACCTGGTGCTCAGGCCCACCGCCGTCGAGCCGGAGGACGTGGCCGAGGCCCTGTTCCGGGGGATCGAGGAGGACCGGTTCCTGATCCTGCCGCACCCGGAGGTCGCCGAGTACTACCAGGCACGGGCCGCCGACCCGGATCGCTGGCTGGCCGGCATGAACCACCTCCAGCGCAAGTGGGAGGAGACCCGATGAGCGAGTCCCGCTACGCCGCCAAGCCCTGGCTCGGTCTGCTCAGTGAGGCCCAGCGCGGGCCGATCGAGCCCGACGACTCACTGGTGCACGCACTGCGGCGGGCCGCCGCCGAGGCGCCCGAGCGGCCCTTCCTCGCGTACTTCGACGGGCGGCTCGGCTACCGCGAGGTCGACGAGCTCAGCGACTCCGTCGCCGGGCACCTCGCCGCTCGCGGGCTGGAGCGCGGGGACCGGGTGGCGATCCTGCTCCAGAACTCACCCCTGTTCGTGCTCGCGCTGCTGGGCGCCTGGAAGGCGGGCGCGGTCGTCGTGCCCGTCAACCCCATGTACAAGTCGGGGGAGGTCGGCCATGTCCTGCGGGACGGCGAGGTGGCCGCGCTGATCTGCTCCGACCGGGCCTGGGAGTCGTATCTGCGCGAGACGGCGGCCGACTCGCCGGTGCGGATCGTGCTGACCGGGTGCGAGCTGGACTTCCAGACCCGCGGGGACGCGCGCGTGCTCACCTTCGAGCGGCTGCCGCAGGCCGAGGACGCCGACGACCTGGTCACTGTCGCCCGGGCCGGGCACAAGGCGCCCGAGGGACGGGACGTCACGCCCTCCGACATCGCGCTGATCAGCTACACCTCGGGGACGAGCGGCACGCCCAAGGGCGCCACCAACACGCACGGCAACATCATGTACAACGCCGAACGGCAGCGCACCGGGCTCGGGCTGCCCGAGGCGCCCGTGTACTTCGCGCTGGCGCCGCTGTTCCACATCACCGGGATGGTCTGCCAGCTCGGGGCGTGTCTGAACAGCGTGGGCACGCTCGTGCTGGCGTACCGCTTCGAGGCGGGGGTGGTCCTGGACGCCTTCGCCGAGCACCGGCCGCACTACACGGTCGGCCCGTCGACCGCGTTCATGGCCCTGGCGGCCCACCCGGACGTCACCCGCGAGCACTTCTCGTCCTTCGTCAACATCTCCTCGGGCGGGGCCCCGCTGCCGCCCGCCCTGGTGGAGAAGTTCCGGGCCGGTTTCGGGCCGTACATCCGCAACGGCTACGGGCTGACCGAGTGCTCCGCGCCCTGCGCCTCCGTGCCACCCGAGCGGCAGGCGCCCGTCGACCCGGTGTCCGGGACGCTCGCCGTGGGCGTGCCGGGGCCCGAGACGGTCGTACGGATCGTCGACGAGAGCGGCGCCGAGGCGCCCTTCGGCGAGCAGGGCGAGATCGTCGTGCGCGGGCCGCAGGTGGTGCCCGGGTACTGGCGGCGGCCGGACGCGACCGCCGAGACCTTCCCGGACGGCGAGCTGCGCACGGGTGACATCGGGTTCATGGACGCCGAGGGCTGGCTGTACGTCGTGGACCGCAAGAAGGACATGATCAACGCGTCCGGTTTCAAGGTGTGGCCGCGCGAGGTCGAGGACGTGCTCTACACGCATCCGGCGGTGCGCGAGGCGGCTGTCGTCGGGGTGCCCGACGGGTATCGCGGGGAGACCGTCAAGGCGTACATCAGCCTCCGTCCGGGTGCCGAAACCGACCCCGGTGCGCTCGCCGCGTACTGCAAGGAGAGACTGGCCGCCTACAAGTACCCGCGGCAGGTGGAGATCCTGCCCGACTTGCCGAAGACGGCCAGTGGGAAGATCCTCCGTCGGGAACTGCGTTCCCGACCGCACGACGGCGAATGACCTCTCGAAAGGCAGGTGGCGGCACAGTGCCCAGGACGACGGACGGAGACGGTACGCCCGTCCCGCAGCGGCTGCTGGCCGCCGCCACCCGGCTCTTCGCCGAGCAGGGCTACGACCGCACCTCCGTGCAGGAGATCGTCGAGGCGGCCGGCGTCACCAAGGGGGCGCTGTACCACTACTTCGGCTCCAAGGACGACCTCCTGCACGAGGTGTACGCGCGCGTGCTGCGCGTCCAGCAGGAGCGCCTGGACGCGCTCGCGAACGCCGACGAGCCGATCGAGAAGCGGTTGCGGGCCGCCGCGGCGGATGTCGTGGTCACCACGATCGAGAACCTCGACGACGCGATGATCTTCTTCCGCTCGATGCACCACCTGAGCCCCGAGAAGAACAAGCAGGTGCGGGCCGAGCGCCGGAAGTACCACGAGCGCTTCCGCGCGCTCATCGAGGAGGGCCAGGAAGCGGGCGTCTTCTCGAAGGCGACCCCGGCCGACCTCGTCGTGGACTACCACTTCGGGTCCGTCCACCACCTGTCGACCTGGTACCGCCCGGACGGCCCGATGGGCCCGCAGGAGGTCGCCGACCACCTGGCCGACCTCCTCCTGCGGTCCCTGCGGCCGTAGAGCGCCTCCTAGAGGTACTTCTTCAGCTCCCGGCGCGCGAGCGAGCGCTGGTGCACCTCGTCCGGGCCGTCCGCGATCATCAGGGTGCGGGCGCCGGCGTACAGCTCGGCCAGCGGGAAGTCCTGGCTGACTCCGCCCGCGCCGTGCAGCTGGATGGCCCGGTCGATGATGTCGACGACCGCGCGGGGCGTGGCGATCTTGATGGACTGGATCTCGGTGTGGGCGCCCCGGTTGCCGACCGTGTCCATCAGCCAGGCCGTCTTCAGGACCAGCAGGCGGAGCTGTTCGACGGTCACGCGCGCGTCGGCGATCCAGTTGTGGACCACGCCCTGCTGGGCCAGCGCCTTGCCGAAGGCCGTGCGGGAGACGGCCCGCCTGCACATCAGCTCGATCGCCCGCTCGGCCATGCCGATCAGCCGCATGCAGTGGTGGATCCGGCCCGGCCCGAGGCGGGCCTGGGCGATGGCGAAGCCGCCGCCCTCCTCGCCGATCAGGTTCGAGGCCGGTACGCGCGCGTGGTCGAAGATCACCTCGGCGTGGCCGCCGTGGGAGTGGTCCTCGTAGCCGAAGACCCGCATCGCGCGCTTGACCGTGACACCCGGCGTGTCCCGGGGGACCAGGATCATGGACTGCTGGCGGCGGATGTCCTCGCCGTCCGGGTCGGTCTTGCCCATCACGATGAAGATCTTGCAGTCCGGGTTCATCGCCCCGGAGATGTACCACTTGCGGCCCGTGACGACGTACTCGTCGCCGTCCCGCTCGATGTGGGTGGTGATGTTCGTGGCATCGGCGGACGCGACCTCCGGCTCGGTCATCGCGAACGCCGAGCGGATCTCACCGGCCAGCAGCGGCTCCAGCCACTGCTTCTTCTGCTGCTCGTCGCCGAACTGGCTCAGGACCTCCATGTTGCCGGTGTCGGGCGCGGCGCAGTTCAGCGCGGTGGGCGCGAGCTGCGGGGAGCGGCCGGTGATCTCGGCGAGCGGGGCGTACTGGAGGTTGGTGAGGCCGGCGCCGTACTCGGCGTCGGGCAGGAAGAGGTTCCACAGGCCCTGCCTGCGGGCCTCGGCCTTGAGCTCCTCGACCACGGCCGGGGTGTCCCACGGCGAGGCCAGCAGGGCACGCTGCTCCTCCGCGACGGCCTCGGCGGGGTAGACGTACTCGTCCATGAAGGCGAGCAGCTTGGCGCGCAGCTCCTCGGTGCGCGCGTCGAACGCGAAGTCCATGCGGATCAGCCTTCCTGGATGCCGTCGTGAAGCGTGGTCAGACCGTGCTGGATGAAGACCGGGACGAGGTCGCCGATGCGGTCGAAACCGCGGCCGACCGTCTGGCCCCGGGTGTAGCGGTAGTGGATGCCCTCCAGGATCACGGCGAGCTTGAACCAGGCGAACGCCGTGTACCAGGACACCGCCGAGACGTCCCGCCCGGAGCGCTCGGCGTACCGCGCGACCAGTTCGGCCGGATCCGGGTGGCCCGGGGCCTCGGCCGTCGTGGAGACCGGGGAGTCGGACATGCCCAGCGGCAGGCTGTACATCACCAGCAGGCCGAGGTCGGTGAGCGGGTCGCCGAGGGTGGACATCTCCCAGTCGAGGATCGCCTTGATGCGGCCGTCGTCGCCCATCAGGACGTTGTCGAGCCGGTAGTCGCCGTGCACGACCGTGGCCGCGGGGGACTGCGGGAGACGGCGGCCGAGCGTCGCGTGCAGCTCGTCGATGCCGTCCAGGTCGCGGTTGCGGGAGGCGTCCAGCTGCTTGCCCCAGCGGCGCAGCTGGCGGTCCAGGAAGCCCTCGGGGCGCCCGAAGTCCGCGAGCCCGACCTCCGCCGGATCCACCGCGTGCAGTTCGACGAGGGTGTCGACCAGGGACAGCACGGCGTCGCGGGTGCGCTCGGGCCCGAGGGGGGCGAGCTGGTCGGCGGTGCGATACGGGGTGCCCTCGACGAACTCCATGACGTAGAAGGGCGCGCCGAGCACCTCCTCGTCCTCGCACAGCAGGACCGGATCAGGCACCGGGACGTTGGTGGGATGCAGGGCGCTGATGACCCGGTGCTCGCGCTTCATGTCGTGCGCGGTGGCCAGGACATGGCCGAGCGGGGGCCGTCGTACGACCCACTTCGCGGTGCCGTCGGACACCGCGTACGTGAGGTTCGACCGTCCGCCCTCGATCAGCCGGCCGGTCAGGGGGCCCTGCACGAGGCCCGGCCGCTCGCGGTCGAGGAGGCCGCGCAGCCGGTCGAGATCGAGGCCTGGCGGATGGTCGGGGCTCATCAGGGCTCCTTACGCGCGCGTGAACGGGTCCCGACCATCATGCCGACTGGTCGGTATGTCGTCCAGGGGGAAGGGGGAACGTGATCGGGCCCACGATAGGCCGACAGCTCCCCGGTCGGTGCGGCGGGGAGCTGTCGGCGGTGCTTCTCGGCGTTCTCGGAGTGGCTCGATCGGGTCAGTGGTCGTCCCAGTGGCCCTCGTGGGCGGCGTGCCGGTGGCCGTCGTGGACGTAGTCGACATGGTCGCCGTGCAGGACGCTCTCGTGTCCGCAGTCCTGGCCGTGCCGGTGCTCGTGACCGTCGTGCGCGACATGTCCGCCGGATTCGCACTCGTCCCAGTGGCCCTCGTGCTCGCGGTGCAGATGGCCGTCGTGCGCGTAGTCGACGTGGTCCTCGTGCGGCACCTGGGTGTGTCCGCAGTCCGGGGCGTGGGTGTGCGCGTGCGAGGCGTGTTCGTGGTGGAGGGTGGTCATGGTGCTCACCTTCGAAGCGACGGGCGATGACGTCGGACAGGCTGTCACGCGAAAGGTGTGTATCCGGCTATTCGGGCCTGCGTGGCGAACGGGTACCCCGCAGGCGGGTGAGTACGGGCGGGCCCGGACATGGGGGCCGAGCCGCTCAGAAGACCAGCGCCGCCCCGCACACCGCCATGGCCACCGTGCACAGGACCGCCGCCGTGGCGTGTCGCGGGGTGAGGGCCCCGGGGGTGTCCGACGAGGTCAGGGTGCGGATGCGCTGGTGGGCGAGGGAGAGGAGGCCCAGCCAGAGGGCGCAGCACAGGGCGCAGGCGACGAGGGTGGCGGGGGTCGGACCGCCGTGCAGGGCGGTCTTCACGGCGAGTACGGCGCAGACGGTGCCCGAGAGGGTCGTACGGCGCCAGGCGAGCCGGGTGCGTTCGGGCTGGAGTCCCGGGTCGCGCTCCGCGGCGGCGCCCTCGCTCATCCCTCCCACCCGGCGAGCACGACGACGACCATCGCCACGGCCACCACGGCGACCACCAGGCCCAGCAGTGCCGGGAACCGCGACACCGGCAGGTCCTCGCCCCGGCGCATCGCCTGCTCGCACCGCACCCAGTGGTTGACCGCCCGCAACGAGCACAACACGCCCGCCGCGAGCAGCGCGAGCGCCAGTCCGACCCGCCAGCCCCAGCGCAGGTCCGGCAGGAACTGGTCCACGGCGAAGCCGCCGCCGATCAGCGCGAGCGCGGTGCGCAGCCAGGCCAGAAAGGTGCGTTCGTTGGCCAGCGAGAACCGGTAGTCGGGGGTGCGGCCCTCCTGCCGAACCTCCTCGGGGGCGAACCAGACGCGGACGTTCCGTGCGAAATCGATCACGCGCACGAGCCTATCCGCAGGGTTCCCGGTTGACGTGGTCCGGGCCCCGCTCACCCCATCGACCGGTACGCCTTGAGCCGCTCGTAGGCCGCCAGCCCGTCCGGTACCCACTCCCAGTCCCGCAGGCGCAGCTCCACCTCGTCCTCCGGCAGGAAGTCGTGCCAGGCGACCTCCTCGACCTGAGGGCTGACCGGGAGCTCGCAGCGGACCTCGTAGACCGCGGACCACCAGGTCCGGCCGGCGCCGTCGTCGTAGAGGAACTTGAAGAGGAACTCCGGGCGGGGCAGCCCGCTCACGCCGAGTTCCTCCTCGGCCTCGCGCAGGGCCGCGTCGTCGTAGGCCTCGCCCGCGCCGACCACTCCGCCGACGAACATGTCGTAGAGGGACGGGAAGACCAGCTTGGTCGGGGTGCGGCGGTGGACGAAGAGGCGGCCCTCGGCGTCCCTGGCCTGGATGAAGACACAGCGATGACGCAGGCCTTTGACGTAGGCCTCGCCGCGCGGGGACTGCGCGACGACGTTGTCGTGTTCATCGACGATGTCGAGGATCTCGTCAGCAGCGCTCATGTCCCCCATCCAAGCAGGGGGGCGGCAGTCGGGCGGGGGTGGGCATGCACGCCGGGGGCGCACCGGCTCGGGGAACGCCTTCATGCGGGGGTACGCACCGTTGCCGGGGCGCACCCGGGCAGGGGCCGCGTGGGGGTATGCGTCGCTGCCGGGGCGCACCCGGGCAGGGGTCCGCGCAGGGTGCGCGCCGCTGCCATGGCGTGCACACGGGCAGGGGTCCGCCGCCGAGGAGAGGCCCGCCCCCACACTGCAGCGGGGAACCCGACTCAAGTAGGCGCCCGCATTCACGCAGGCACCCACCTCACGCAGGGACCGCGTCCGCACAGCGCCCCGCCTCCGCACAGCGCCCCGCGTCCCCGTCGGCGCTTGTCTCAGCTCGGCTGGAGGTCACGCGTAGGTTCCGACCGGGCGGCTCCGGCGGGCATCGCGGGGTGCATCCCCAGCAGGACGATGCCCGCGACGACCGCCGCGAGCCCCAGCGCCTGCCAGGTCAGCGCGGCGGTGTCGGTGCGCAGCCGGTCGCCCAGGAAGCCCACCCCGCACACGATCCCGGCGAGCGGCTGGGCCGCCGTCAGCGCGGGCAGCGACATCCGCAGCGGCGCGGTCTCGAACGCGCTCTGCACCAGGACGAGCCCGGTGACACCGAGGGCCAGCACGGCGTACGGCTGCCAGCCGGTCAGCAGCTCCGCGAGGCCGCCCTCGGAGAAGCGCTGGCCGCTGACCCGGGTGAGGGCGTCCTGGACGCCGTACAGCAGTCCGGCCGCCAGGGCCAGCAGGACCGGGCCCCAGCTGAGGCGGGAGCGCTTGGCGTAGGTCGTGAGGAGCAGGGCGAGGCCGACCATGACGCCGATGATCAGCCAGTGGCGGAAGGGGTCGGTCACCGCCGTACCGCCGCGCGGCTCGCCCGCCACGATGAACGCGCTCACCCCGCCCGCCAGCAGCACCAGCCCGGCCCAGCCCTGCCGGCCCAGCGGCTGTTTCGTCTGCTTGCGGGAGAGGGCCAGGGCGAAGAGGAGGTTCGTCGCGAGCAGGGGTTCGACCAGGGAGACCTCGCCCTGGCCCAGCGCGATCGCGCCGAGGACCATGCCGACCACCATCAGACCGATGCCGCCGAGCCAGCGCGGCACCTTCACCAGGTCGAGGAGCAGCCGGGGCGAGAGGAAGTCGCTCAGCGGGGCCTGACGGGCCGCGTTCTGCTGGAGCACGAAGCCGAAGCCCAGGCAACAGGCAGCACTCACGGCGAGAGTCAGAACCAGAACCGACACGCTGCGTACCTCGATCGTCCGGCCGGGCGGCGGGGTGGTAGTCGCCGACTTTAGCGTCCCAGTGTCCGGCTTGCCCCTGGGAGTGCCCGGATTCGGGCCGTCGACTCGGCCACCGAACATTCTCGGCGACGGGTGTCCTGCCATGGTGCGGTGCGGGGGAGGAGGACGCCATGGCGTACGCCACAGCGGAGGTCCCCGAACCGCCCCCACCAGCACCGCGCCGCCACAACTTCCTCTCAGTCATGGAGACTTGACGCGTGTAATGTGCCTTCGACCCTTGACGCAAACCATTGGCGGAGGGTTGGCTGTGCGTGATCAGTCGATGGCGGTGCGAATCGGCCCCCGACCTGCACGCATCGCCTGTCAGCCTGTGAGCCTGCCCGCATCCGCTCAGGCGCCCCGTTCCGCCCCCTGGCATTCCCTCCACTCCTCCCCTCCGGCCCACCGCATCCTCCGCAACCCCAGAAGCCCCACCATTCCCCAGCCGCCCCACCTGTCTCAGCCCTGCACCCCCGTCCCACCCGCCACGCCCCACCTTCCGTGAGGAAGACCCACCCGGTGTCCCCGCCCCCACCCCCCTTCGGCCGCAGTCGGAAACGCGCCTCCCAGGCCTTCGACGCGGCCCTCGACGACGCCGAACTCATCGACGCACGCGCCGCGTTGGCGCAGGGCAGGTGGCAGGTGGTCCGGGCGCTGCTCACCCGGACGGGTGACGACTGGGACCGACGGGGCCACCGGGTCACGGTGCTCGCGGCCGAGACGTACACCGAGGCCTGGGCCAGGGACTGGCTGGTGGCCGAGCCGGACTCCGCCGACGCCGCCGTACTGCTCGCCCTCGCCCTGGTCCAGCGCGTCCGGCGGGGCAAGGGGAAGCCCGCCGCGGCCCGCGAGGCCTGCCGGACCGCGGCCCGGCTCGCGCCCGCCGACCCCACCCCCTGGCTCGGCCTGCTCCTGCTGGAGCGCGACCTCGGGGCGGCGGACGAGGTCGCCGACGTCTTCGGCGAGATCCGGCAGCGTTACGCCGACCACCACCACGCCCACCACCTGATGGTCGCCCGGCTCGCCGAGCGCCGTGCCGAGACGGGCCCCGACCCGCTGCACGAGGTCTACGACTTCGCCAACTGGGCCGCCGAGCAGGCCCCCGCCGACTCACCGCTCGCGATCCTGCCGGTCATCGCGCACGCCGAGCGCTACCGCGCCCTGGCCGCAGCGGGCCACGAGCCGCCCGACCCCGCCGCCTCCGCCCACTGGACCGGACGCCGGGCCCGGCAGGTGATGAAGGCGGCCTTCGACTGGTGGCTGGAATGGGAGCACGAGGGCCACCCCCGCCGCCTGGTCGACCTCAATTTCCTCGCCCACGCGAAGGTCTGCGAGGGCCGCAGCGCCGAGGCCGCCGCCCTCTTCCACCGCATCGGCGAACGCCCCACCCCGGCCCCCTGGTCCTATCCGGACCACGAGCCGTACTCCGCCTTCCGTACCGCCCGCGACCACGCGCTCGGCACGGTGTGACACCCCCGAACCCCAGAAGGACGGTCCCCATGGCCACCGAGAGTTCCAGCAAGAGCAGACCAGGCATCAGTACGTTCAAGGGGCAGGACCGCGCCCTGCGCGCCGGCCGCCTCGGCACCGGAGGCCTGCTGCTCTCCGTGCTCGCGGCGACCGCGCCCCTCATGGTCGTCGCGGGTGTCATGCCCACCACATTCGCGGTGATGGGGATCGTCGGCCAGCCCCTTCTCTACGTCGTCCTCGGCGTGGTCCTCGTCCTGTTCAGCGTGGGCTACGCCGAGATGAGCCGGCACGTCCACAACGCCGGAGCCTTCTACGCCTACATCTCCCGCGGCCTCGGCGGCACGGCCGGGGCGAGCGCGGCCCTGGTCGCCCTGGTCGCCTACAACGCGCTCCAGGTCGGCATCTACGGCATCTTCGGCTTCGAGGTCTCCGGGCTGTTCGCCACCTACACCGACCTGTCGGTGGCCTGGTGGATACCGGCACTGGTGGCCGCGCTGGTCGTCGGCGCGCTCGGCTGGCTCAAGATCGACGTCAACGCGCGCGTGCTCGGCGTCCTGCTGATCGTCGAGGTCGCCCTGGTCGTCATCTTCGACATCGCCGCCGTCGCCGACCCCGCGGCCCAGGGCCTGTCCCTGCACGCCTTCAACCCGGACACCCTCAGCGGCGCCGGCGTCGGCACCGCCCTGTGCTTCTGCATCGCCGCCTTCCTCGGCTTCGAGCAGGCACCCGTGTACGCCGAGGAGACCAGCCGCCCGCACATCCTGGTGCCGCGCGTGATGTTCCTGGCCGTCGGCGGCGTCGCGGTGTTCTTCGCGCTCAGCAGCTGGGCCCTCACCGTAGCCACCGGACCCTCGGCGATCGTCGCCGAGTCCCAGAAGCAGAGCGCCGGACTGCTCTTCGGGCTCACCGAGTCCCGCCTCGGCGGCACCTTCACGGACATCCTGCACGTCCTGTTCGTGACCGGCATGTTCGCGGCCATGCTCAGCTTCCACAACGTCGTCGCCCGCTACGCCTTCGCCATGGGCCGCGAGGGACTGCTGCCCGCCGCCTTCGGCCGCACGAACAGTGCCAGCGGCGCCCCCGGCACCGGCTCGCTGCTCCAGACCGCCGTGTCCGTGGTGGTCGTGGCCGTCTTCGCGATCGCCGACGACAAGCCCACCGGCGACCCGACCGTGCCGGTCCTGCACCTGTTCACCTGGTTCGGCAACATCGGCTCCCTCGGCGTCATCGTGCTGATGGCGGCGGCCTCCGCGTCCGTCATCGTCTTCTTCGTCCGGCGCGGCGCGGCGGGCGCCCAGGCCTGGCGGCTGGTCACCTCGGCGCTCGCGGGGATCGCCCTGCTGGTGATCGCCGTCTACACCGTGAAGGACTTCGACGTCCTGGTCGGCGCGGGCCCGGGCTCCTCGCTGAGCTGGGTGCTGCCCGGCATCATCGGGCTGGCCCTGCTGGTGGGCGTGGCACAGGGACTGCTCCTGCGGGCCCGCAGGCCCGAGGCGCACGCCCGGATCGGGCTCGGCAACGAGGCGTTCCAGCTGGAGAAGGCGGCCGGGGAGACGTCGTAGCCCCGCGCACCCGCCGCACAGGCCTCCACGCACCGGATGCTCGCTGAGATCCGGGTGGGAAGTGGTGACGGAAGTCTGACGAGCACCCGCGAGTCCTGGTCCCGCAGGCCTCGCGGGTGTTCGAATGAGTAGGTGAACTCCGAACAGCCCGAGGAGCAGCGCGGTACGCCGATCGGCCGCCGTGTCCTCCTCGGCACCCTCGGCCTGGGCGCCCTCGGCGTGGTCGCCGCGCCCACCCTGCAACGCGGCCTGGAGGCCTTCCTGGGCAGCGCCGCCGACAAGGACCCCACCGGTCTGACGGGCCTGCTCCCCAACGGCGGCGGCTTCCGCTACTACTCGGTGACGTCGTCGGTGCCGCACAAGAACGCCGAGAACTACCAGCTCAGGATCGACGGCCTGGTCTCGCGCCCGCGGACGTACACCCTGACCGATCTGCGGGCCATGCCCCAGACCCGGCTGGTCAAGGACGTGCAGTGCGTGACGGGCTGGCGGGTCCCGGACACGCCCTTCGAAGGCGTACGGCTCTCCGCGCTGCTGGACGCCGCCGGAGTGACCGCCAAGGCGGGCGCCGTCCGCTTCACCTGCTTCGACGGGGCGTACTCCGAGAGCCTCACCCTCGACCAGGCCCGCCGTCCGGACGTCCTGGTCGCCCTGCGCATGCAGGACAAGGACATCGGCCACACCCACGGCGGCCCGGTCCGCCTCTACGTGGCGCCGATGTACTTCTACAAGTCGGCCAAGTGGCTGTCCGGCATCACCGTCACCGAGGACGTGGAGCCGGGTTACTGGGAGGACCGGGGCTACGACGTGGACGCCTGGGTGGGCCGATCGAACGGGCGGGACGATGACCCTACGAGTTGACGCGCCCTCGCAGACACGCGTCCGGCGCTTCGGCCGGAGCCAGAAGTGGGTCCACCGCGCGACCGCCGCGCTGATGGGCGTGTGCGTGGTGACGGCGGCCTTCCTGTACATCCCCCAGTTCGCCGAACTCGTCGGCCGCCGCGAGCTGGTGGTCCGGGTGCACGAATGGGCGGGCCTGGCGTTGCCGCTCCCGGTCCTTCTGGGCCTGGTCTCCCGCGCCCTCCGCGCCGACCTGGGCTTCCTGAACCGCTTCGGCCCGCACGACCGGGTCTGGCTGCGGGCCGCGTTGCGCCGCGACAAACGCCGGGCATCCCGTCCGGCGGGCAAGTTCAACGCGGGCCAGAAGGTCTACGCCGCCTGGATCGCGGGGGCGAGCCTGGTCATGGTCGGCACCGGCCTGCTGATGTGGTTCACCCACCTCGCCCCGATCCAGTGGCGCACCGGCGCGACCTTCGTCCACGACTGGCTGGCCCTCACCATCGGCGTCGTCCTCGCGGGCCACATCGGCATGGCCCTCGGCGACCCCGAGGCCCGGCGGGGGCTGCGGACGGGGTCGGTGAGCCGGGAGTGGGCGGAACGCGAACACCCCCTGTGGCGGCCGTAGACCGACAGGGGGCGCCGCAGCCGCCGTACGCCTAGATGATCAGCGAGAGCAGCAGGACCAGACCGCCCGCGACCACCGAGATGATGGTCTCCATGATCGACCAGGTCTTGATGGTCTGGCCGACGCTGAGGCCGAAGTACTCCTTGACCAGCCAGAACCCGGCGTCGTTGACATGGCTGAAGAAGAGCGAGCCGGCGCCGATGGCGAGGACGAGCAGGGCCGTGTGGGTCGTCGACATGTTCGCGGCGAGCGGCGCGACCAGGCCGGCCGCGGAGACCGTGGCCACCGTCGCGGAGCCCGTGGCCAGGCGGATCGCCACCGCGATCAGCCAGGCCAGCAGCAGGGCCGGGATCGACCAGTCCTCGGATATCTCCAGGATCATCTGACCCACACCGGAGTCGATCAGGGTCTGCTTGAAGCCGCCGCCCGCGCCGACGATCAGCAGGATGCCGGCGATGGGCGCGAGGCCCTTCTCGACGAGCGGGGTGAGGCGCTCCTTGCCGAACCCGGCGGGGCGAAGCAGCGTGAAGATGCCCACGAGCACCGAGACCAGCAGGGCGATCAGCGGAGAGCCGATGACGTCGAAGACGCGCTGCGCGGTGTGGTCGGGGTCGTCGATCACGACGTCGACCAGCGCCTTGGACAGCATCAGCACGACCGGGAGGAGGATCGTGGCGAGGGTGGCACCGAAGCCCGGGCGCTTCTCCAGGTCCTCCGAGGCGCGCTGCGGGACCATCCGGTCGGGCGCCGGCACGTCCACCCAGCGGGCCGCGACCTTCGAGAAGAGCGGACCGGCGACGATCACCGTCGGGATGGCGATCAGCACACCGAGCGCGAGGGTCACACCGAGGTTGGCCTGCACCGCGTCGATCGCCACCAGCGGGCCGGGGTGCGGCGGGACCAGACCGTGCATCACGGACAGGCCGGCGAGGGCCGGGATGCCGATGCGCATCAGGGAGTAGTTGCCGCGCTTGGCGACCATCAGCACGACCGGGATCAGCAGCACGACGCCGACCTCGAAGAACAGCGGCAGACCGATCACGGACGCGATCAGGACCATCGCCCAGGGCATCGAACGGCCGCCCGCCTTCGCGAGGATCGTGTCGACGATCTGGTCGGCCCCGCCCGAGTCGGCGAGCATCTTGCCGAGGATCGCGCCGAGGGCGATCAGTACGCCGACGCCGGCGACCGTGGTGCCGAGCCCGGTGGTGAAGCTGGTGATGGCCTTGTCGAGCGGCGCCCCGGCGACCGCGCCGAGCACGAGCGTGCCCAGGGTCAGCGCCAGGAACGCGTGGAGCTTGAACTTGGTGATGAGCAGCACGATGACGGCGATGCCCACCAGGACGGCGATGCCCAGCTGAGCGTGACCGGCCGAGGTGATCGGCTCCGGTGCGTCCGCTGCCAGCATCTCGACGCTGAGTCTGGTCACGGGGTTCCCTTGCAGGTACGGGGGATCTTCGGAAGGGGGGATGAAAAGGGGTGTTACGGGAGTTCGGCGAGCGCCTTCGCGGCCCGCCCCGTGATCTCCTCCGGGCTGCCGGAGACGTCCACCACGACCCCGGCCTCGTCCTCCTGGAGGTGCTGGAGCGTGGCGAACTGCGAGTCCAGCAGTGTGGTGGGCATGAAGTGCCCCTGCCGGTGCGACATCCGGCCCTCGATGACCGAGCGGTCGCCCGCCAGGTGCACGAAGACGACCCCGGGCGCCTCGGCCCGCAGCCGGTCCCGGTACGACCGCTTCAGCGCCGAGCAGCTGACCACCCCGCCGAGCCCCGCCCGGCCGTGCGCCCAGGAGCCGATGGCATCCAGCCACGGCCACCGGTCGTCGTCGGTGAGGGGGGTGCCGGCCGACATCTTGGCGATGTTGGCCGGCGGGTGGAAGTCGTCGCCCTCGGCGTACGGGACGCCGAGCCTGGCCGCGAGCAGGGGACCGATCGTGGTCTTCCCGGTGCCGGCGACGCCCATGACCACGACGACCTTCGGGGTACTCATCACTGCCTCACTGTCCGCTGTCTTCGTCGACACCTTTGATGCGTTGATGCGAGCAACTGAAACCGATTAGGTAGGACTAATTCAAGACCCTGTGACGATTAAGTCTGACTTTTTCTTGGTGTGACGTGCCCCGTACTCTGAGTGCATGAGCACATCGGGCCGGGGGCTGCACGGACGCGTACTGGAGGCCCTCGGACCGGCGATCACCGCGGGCGAGTACCCGCCGGGCAGCGTTCTGCGCACCGACGAGCTCGCGCAGCGTTTCGACGTCTCACGCTCGGTGATGCGCGAGGCGGTCCGCGTCCTGGAGTCCATGCACCTGGTCGAGTCCCGCCGCCGCGTGGGCGTGACGGTGCGCCCGAAGGCCGAGTGGAACGTGTACGACCCCCAGGTCATCCGCTGGCGGCTGGCCGGCGCCGACCGCCCGCAGCAACTGCGCTCATTGACCGTGCTGCGCTCGGCGATCGAGCCGGTGGCGGCGGCCCTCGCCGCGAAGCACGCGACCGCCGAGCAGTGCGCCGAACTCACCGAGTGCGCGCTCGGCATGGTCGCCAACTCCAAGGGCCACCGGCTGGAGGGCTACCTCTTCCACGACATCGCCTTCCACCGGGTGATCCTCAACGCCTCCGGCAACGAGATGTTCGCCCGCCTCGGTGACGTGGTCGCCGAGGTCCTCACCGGCCGCACCCGCCACGAGGTCATGTTCGAGGACCCCGACCCCGCCGCCGTCACCCTCCATGTCCGGCTCGCCGAGGCGATCCGGGCGGGCGACGCGGGCCACGCGGAGGCACTGACCCGCGAGATCGCGGAGGGCGCGCTCCAGGAGCTGGACATTCTCGCGCCGTAGGTCAGTCGAGGAACTCCCCGTCGACGTACACCCAGGCTCCGTCGACACGCTCGAAACGGCTGCGCTCGTGCAGCGAACCACCTCTGAACGAGGCGCGGAACGTCACGGTGCCCGTGCTGTGGAACGCCGAACCGTCCTGCGTGCCGAGGATCTCCAGGCCGGTCCAGCGCATGCCCGCGTCGAGGTCCAGTGGAGCGGGCCGGGTCCGTGGGTGCCAGGTGCGCAGCAGGTAGTCCCGCTCCCGCTTCACGAAGGCGCTGTAGCGCGACCGCATGAGCGCTTCGGCGGTGGGCGCCGCCGACTCACCCCGGTGGAAGCGGCCACAGCAGTCGTCGTACGTCTCCTCGAGGCCGCAAGGGCAGTGCGGCCGTTGCCGGGAGGCGCGCCGGGTCACGGCTGCACCGTGCCGGTGTTGGTCGGGGGGTGCGCCGGCCGTGCCGGTATCACCGTCGGCAATGGCGGCAGCGCCGTCCCGTACACCCACGCGTCGAACAGCCCGTTCAGCGGCTCCTCCGTGAACCGGTTCACATGGGCGGTGAACGTCGAGGTGGTCACGGCCCCGCCCCGGTGCAGCCCCGCCCAGCCGCGCAGCATCCGGAAGAACGCCTCGTCGCCCATCGCACAGCGCACCGCGTGCACGGTGAGCCCGCCCCGCTCGTAGAGCCGGTCGTCGAACATCGACTTGCGGCCCGGGTCGGCCAGCCGCAGGTCCTGGGGGAGCGAGGACAGCAACCGATGCGCCGCGGCGGCCAGTTGCTGTGCCGTACGGCCCCCCGAGCGCTCCGACCACAGCCACTCGGCGTACTTGGCGAACCCCTCGTTGAGCCAGATGTGCCGCCAGTCCGCGATGGACACGCTGTTGCCGAACCACTGGTGCGCCAGCTCGTGCGCGACCAGCCGCTCCCAACCCCGGGCGCCGTCCACGTGGTTGGCGCCGAACAGCGACAACCCCTGTGCCTCCACGGGCACATCGAGCTCCTCCTCCGTGACGACGACCGCGTACTCGTCGAACGGATACGGCCCGAACAGCTCCTGGAACAGCTCCATCATCTGCGGCTGGCGCGCGAAGTCCCGCGAGAACTCCGGCAGCAGGTGCGCCGGGATGTGCCCGTGCTGCGGCACCCCGCCCGGACCCGGGTCGCCGAGCAGCACCGTCTGGTACTTGCCGATCGACAGCCCGACGAGATAGCTGGAGGTGGGCGCGGCCTGCTCGTACACCCAGGTCGTCGTGGACGCCTTCGCGGTACGGGTCAGCAGCCGGCCGCCCGCCACGACCGCGTAGGCGGAGGGCGTGGTGATCGAGATCTGGTACGACGCCTTGTCCGCAGGCCGGTCGTTGCACGGGTACCAGGACGGCGCCCCGATCGGCTGGCTCGCCACCAACGCCCCGTCCTCCAGCTCCTCCCAGCCGAGCCCGCCCCAAGGGCTGCCGACCGGCTTGGGGTTGCCCGACCAGTGCACCTCGACCGTGAACGCGGCCCCGGACCGCACCGGCTTCGCGGGCCGCACCCGCAGCTTCCCGCCCCGGTGCGTGTAGTGCGCGGGACGGCCGTCCACCCGCACCCGCCCGATCTTGAAGTCGGAGAGGTTGAGCATGAACTCCGGGAGCGGCGAGCGCCCCGCTATGGCGTTGATCCGGGCGCTCCCGGCCAGCCGGTTCGGGGCGGGGCGGTAGTCCAGCGCGAGCTCGTAGCGGTGCACCCGGTACCGGGCGTCACCGTGGTCCGGGAAGTACGGGTCCGGACCCGCCGCCTGCTGAACTGCCACTGCCGCTTCTGCTCCCTGCGCTGCGTTGCCGCTCGGATCCGCCGGTACACCGCTCACCGACTCCGAGTGGCCCGCGTTCAGGGCCGCCATGCCTCGATCGGGTTGCCGAGCCAGCGGGTGTCGTCCGGGACGGACTCCGCGGCCATGACGAGCGACGCGGGGCCCAGCGTGGTGCGGGCCCCGATCGTGCTGCCGGGCAGCACGATCCCGCCAGGGCCCAGCGTGGCACCCTCACGGAGGACCACAGTATCCGTCCGCAAGATCCGGTCGTGGAAGAGGTGGGTCTGCAGCACACAGCCGCGGTTCACGGTCACCGCGTCCTCCAGCGTCACCAGATCGGTCTCCGGCAGCCAGTAGCTCTCCACCCAGACGCCCTTGCCGATCCGCGCGCCGAGCCCCCTCAGCCACGCCGTCAGCACCGGCGTACCGGGCACGGAACCCGCGAGCCACGGCACCGCCAGCACCTCGACGAAGGTGTCCGCGAGCTCGTTGCGCCACACGAAGCCGCTCCACAGCGGGTGCTCCCCGCTGCGGTGCCGCCCCACGAGCAGCCACTTCGCGACCACCGACACCAGCCCCGCCACCGCACCGGCCGCGACGAGCACCACCCCGGCCAGCAGCCAGGCCCACGGTCCCAGCACGCACAGCGCGGCCACCGTCAGCACGGCCAGCCCGGCCGAGCAGAACACGGGCACGATCCGGCACAGCTCCACCAGACCGCGCGCCCACAGCAGCCCCGCCGACGGCTCGTACGTCCGGCTCTGGTCGCTGCCGGCCGCGCTGCGCGGCAGCTTCACCGGCGGCAGCCCCAGATACGAGGTGTCCTTCTTCGCCTTCTTCGGCGTCGCCGACAGCACCCCGACGAGCCCGCCGTCCGGCACGCTCCGTCCCGGCGCGGTCATCCCCGAGTTCCCGAGGAACGCCCGCCGCCCGATCTCCGCCCGCCCGATCCTGACCCAGCCGCCCCCCAGCTCGTACGGCGCGGTCAGCGTGTCGTCGGCCAGGAACGCGCCCTCGCCGACCGTCGTCAGGCTGGGCAGCGCGAGCACCGTCGACACCTCGGCGCCCCGCCCGATCCGCATCCCGAGCAGCCGCAGCCACACCGGCGTGACCAGCCCGGCGTACAGCGGGAACAGCGTCTCGCGCGAGCGGTCCATCAGCTGCGTCACGGTCCACGCCTGCCACCCGATCCGGCTGTGCGTCGGATACGTCCCCTCGCGCAGCCCCAGGCTCAGCAGCCGTACGGAGATCAGGAGCAGCAGCGCGAAGGCCGCACCGAAGGCGAGCGTCGCCGGGACGAGGGCGAGGAAGGCGCCCCGGAGAGGAGCGTCGCCGGCGAGGAAGGGCCGCGCGACCAGCAAGGCCGCCCCGCCCGCCAGCACGGGGAGCAAGGTCAGCGCGAGACCGGTGAGGCCGTACATCACCCGCCAGTACGTGCCCCGGGCCGGCCGTTCCTTCGGCCAGTTGCGCTTGGCCTTGCCGAGCTTGACCGCGGGCGCGCCCGCCCAGCGCTGACCGGTCGGGATCTGCCCGGTGACCGCCGACCCCGGCGCCACCTCGGCCCGCTTGCCGACCCGGGCACCCGGGAAGAGGATGCTGCGCGTGCCGACGACCGCGTGCGCGCCCACCTTGACCTGACCGATCTCCAGCCGGTCGCCGTCCAGCCACCAGCCGGACAGGTCCACCTCGGACTCCACGGCCGCGCCCCGGCCCAGCTTGAGCATGCCGGTGACCGGCGGCAGCGAGTGCAGGTCCACGTCAGGACCGACCTTGGCACCCAGCGCCCGCGCGTACCGCTCCAGCCACGAGCCGGTCAGCGAGGTCGCCCCGGTGAACTCGGCGAGCCGCTCGGCGGTCCACAGGCGCAGGTGGACACTGCCACCGCGCGGGTAGCGGCCGGGCTGGACGCCTCGCAGCAGCAGCCTGGCCCCGCCGGCGGCGATCACGAGCCGTCCGGGCGGGCTGAAGAGCGCGAGGCCACCGGCGCCGATCAGCCACCAGGAGGCGGTCGGCAGCCAGCCGTAGGAGGGCAGGAGGTTCCCGACGGCGGCCAGCGGGACCAGCCAGCGCAGGCCCAGCAGCGTGAACAGGGGGAGCAGGACCAGGAGTTGGATCACCTGGGCGCCGAGCGGCACCGGCGCGATCACCCGCGCGACCCCGTCGTCCTGCGCGGACTCCTCCAGGTGCCGGGCCAGCTTCCGCAGGGTGGGCCGCTGGTAGATGTCGAGCACGGCCGCGCTCGGGTAGCGGGTGCGCAGCCGGGTGGTCAGTTGGGCGGCGGCCAGGCTGGAGCCGCCGATCGCGAAGAAGTCGTCGCGGGCCCGGGAGACCGGGATGCCGAGGACTTCCGTCCACTGCTCGGCGAGCCAGGCCTCGGTGCCGTACAACTCCTCCGCGGGACCCCCGGTTTCGAGCCCCTCCAGCGGCCACGGCAGTGCGTTGCGGTCCACCTTGCCGGAGGTCCGGGTCGGCAGGTCGGCGACGGGAGCGATCAACGGCACGAGCGCGGCGGGCAGTTCGGCCCGCAGCTTCTCCACGGCCGCCGCGTGGTCCCAGCCGTCCTGGGTGACCACGTACCCGACCAGGAGCTGGTTGCCGCTGCGGGCGGTGCGCACGGCGGCGGCCGCTCCGGCGACCCCCGGCAGCGCCTGGAGGGCCGTGTCGACCTCACCGAGCTCGATCCGCCGGCCGCCGAGCTTGATCTGCTCGTCGGCCCGCCCGAGGAAGACCAGCCCCTCGGGCTCCGCCTTCACCAGGTCACCGCTGCGGTACGCCCGCTCCCACCCCAGCGACTTCAGCGGCGCGTACTTCTCCGCGTCCTTCTCCGCGTCCAGGTACCGGGCGAGACCGACCCCGCCGATCACCAGCTGCCCGCTCGCGCCCATCGGCACGGGCTCCCCGGCCTCGTCGACGACGGCCAGCTCCCAGCCGTCCAGCGGCAGCCCGATCCGGATCGGCTCCGCGCCGCTCATCAGCGACGCACAGGCCACGACGGTCGCCTCGGTGGGCCCGTAGGTGTTCCACACCTCGCGCCCCTCCGTCACCAGCCGCTGCACCAGCTCGGGCGGACAGGCCTCCCCGCCGAAGATCAGCAGCCGTACCTCGTCGAGGGTCTCGGGCTCCCACAGCGAGGCGAGCGTGGGCACCGTGGAGACCACGGTGATCTCCTGCTCGACCAGCCAGGGCCCGAGATCGGCCCCACTGCGGACCTGGGAACGCGGCACCGGCACCAGGCAGGCCCCGTACCGCCACGCCAGCCACATCTCCTCGCAGGACGCGTCGAAGGCGACCGACAGTCCCGCCATGACCCTGTCACCGGGGCCGATGGGGTCGTCGGTGAGGAACAGCGCGGCCTCGGCGTCCACGAAGGCGGCGGCACTGCGGTGGGAGACGGCGACGCCCTTGGGCCTGCCGGTGGAGCCGGAGGTGAAGATGACCCACGCGTCGTGCTCGACGCCGGGCCGGGCGGCGGGGGCCTCGCTCCGCCCGTTGACGGTCAGCTCGTGCCCGGCGCCGACCACGGCCCGCACCTTGGCCTCCCCGAACACCAGCTCGGCCCGCTCGTCGGGGTCCTCGGCGTCGACGGGGACGTAGGCGGCACCGGCGGAGAGTACGGCGAGGATCGCGACGTAGAGGTCATTGGTACCGGAGGGCACCCGGACGCCCACCCGGTCGCCGAGCCCCACCCCGGCCCCGGCGAGCCGCCGCCGCAGCCGCTCCACCTCGGCGGCCAGGGCACGGTAGGTGAGCCGGGTCGTCCCGTCGTCCAGGGCGAGCTCGTCGGGGCAGGACCGTACGGAGGCGTCGAAGACGTCGACGAGCGTGCGCGGGGAGGCGGCGGGACCCCCGGAGAAACGGGCGGTGTCGCCGAACTGTTCGCGGATCTCCGCGCCGAGCTCCTCGTTGAGCAGGCCGAGAGCGCTGCTCTCTTCTGTGGCTGCCATCGGTCCTCGCGTCTCGATCCCGGAGCCCCCGGGGCGCTGGCGGGCCGCAGGTCTGCCTGGGGTTGTCCGGCTCCAGCTCGTAACAAGCCGGAAATTTTAGTACGACGCTAGGTTCGCACCCTCGAAACTTCCACCGGGGAAGGCTGTTCGAGGGGCGCGGCGGCTCGGCCGCGCGCCTGTGACCTGGTGATCTTCACGCCGAGCGAGAGATGCCCCACACACAGCACACAGGCCGTCGTATACGACGAATCCCCCGGCCGCTGAGCGGCCGGGGGATTCGGCTGGTGTCCGAGGGGGGACTTGAACCCCCACGCCCGATAAAGGGCACTAGCACCTCAAGCTAGCGCGTCTGCCATTCCGCCACCCGGACAAGGTGTCTGTCGCGCGGGGTTCCCCTCGCGGCGACGAAGGAAACATTACCAGGCTTTCGAGGAGGCCCGATCACCCCCCGTCCCCTCCCGGGACGCCCGTGAACGGCGTGTGACGGGCCGGGTCCGTTCTTGGGGCCGGGCAGGTCACGGGGAGAGGATGAGGGCAACCACCAGCAGTGACAGCGGGAGGAACAGCGTGAGCGACACCGACACGGCCAGGGGCGTCACCGGCGAGGACGAGGTCGTGGACCTCTGCCGCGAGCTGATCCGGTTCGACACCAGCAACTACGGCGACCACTCCGGCCCCGGCGAGCGCAAGGCGGCCGAGTGGGTCGCGGGAAAGCTCGCCGAGGTAGGGCTCGACCCGCAGATCTACGAGTCGCAGCCGGGCCGCGCCTCCACGGTGGCCCGGATCGCGGGCGAGGACCCGTCCCGGCCCGCCCTGCTGATCCACGGCCACCTCGACGTCGTACCGGCCAATGCTCAGGACTGGACCCACCACCCGTTCTCCGGTGAGGTCGCGGACGGGTGCGTGTGGGGCCGGGGCGCGGTCGACATGAAGGACATGGACGCGATGACCCTGGCGGTCGTCCGTGACCGGCTGCGCAGCGGCCGCAGGCCGCCCCGGGACATCGTCCTGGCGTTCCTCGCCGACGAGGAGGCCGGCGGCACCTTCGGCGCCCGGCACCTCGTCGACCACCACCCCGACCTCTTCGAGGGCGTGACCGAGGCGATCAGCGAGGTGGGCGGCTTCTCCTTCACGGTGAACGAGCAGCGCCGGCTCTACCTGATCCAGACGGCCGAGAAGGGCATCCACTGGATGAAGCTGACCGTGGCCGGCACCGCCGGGCACGGCTCGATGATCCACCGGGACAACGCCATCACCGAACTGTCGGAGGCGGTCGCCCGGCTCGGCCGGCACAAGTTCCCGGTCCGGGTCACCAAGACCACCCGGGCCTTCCTCGACGAACTCGGCGACGCGCTGGGCACCGAGCTGGACCCCGAGGACATGGAGGGCACGCTCGCCCGGCTCGGAGGTATCGCCAAGCTCATCGGCGCGACCCTGAGCAACACCGCCAACCCCACGCAGCTCGGCGCCGGCTACAAGGTCAACGTCATCCCCGGCCAGGCCACCGCGCACGTCGACGGGCGCTTCCTGCCCGGCTTCGAGGAGGAGTTCCTCGCCGACCTCGACAAGATCCTCGGTCCCAAGGTCAGGCGCGAGGACGTGCACTCCGACAAGGCCGTCGAGACCACCTTCGACGGTGCGCTCGTGGACGCCATGCAGTCCGCGCTGGTCGCCGAGGACCCGGCCGCCAAGGCGATCCCGTACATGCTCTCCGGCGGCACCGACGCCAAGTCCTTCGACGCGCTCGGCATCCGCGGCTTCGGCTTCGCGCCGCTCAAGCTGCCCCCGGAGCTGGACTTCGCCGGGATGTTCCACGGTGTCGACGAGCGGGTGCCCGTGGACGGGCTGAAGTTCGGTGTGCGGGTTCTGGACCGGTTCATCGACGCGAGCTGACGCGTGTTGACGTGATGATTCGGCCGCACGTGCGAGATCGGCCGGGAAGGGTGAATGCGCTCATAAGCTCGTATCCCCATTACTCCCTCCTCGTTACAGGTGATGCGATCCGCTGATTGGGACCGCATTGCCAACAAGGAGGAATAATGATCAAGAAGATCGTCGCCGCTGCTGCTGCCACTGGTGGTCTGGTTCTCGCGGGTGCGGGCCTTGCTGTCGCCGATGCGGGTGCGCAGGGTGCCGCTGTGGGTTCCCCGGGTGTGCTGTCCGGCAACGTCGTGCAGGTTCCCGTTCACGTCCCGGTGAACGTCTGCGGCAACACGGTCTCCGTGATCGGTCTGCTGAACCCCGCTTTCGGCAACACGTGCATCAACAAGTGACGTTGTGCCTCGCCCTTAGTTAACAGGGATGAGCTTGTCGGCCCCGGAGTGCAAGCCATGCGCTCCGGGGCCGACCGGTCTTTTCGAAAAGGAAAGAGAGCCGCGAGGCAGCGGTATTTCGGGACAAGGTCGAAAGCAGGGAATCGGTACATGCGACAAGTCACCCGCAAGGGCTTGATGACAGTGGCGGCGGCGACCGGCGTGATCGCCGCCGCGGGAGGCGCCGCCCACGCGGACGCGGGCGCGAGCGGATCGAGCGCGAACTCCCCCGGCGTACTCTCCGGCAACACGGTGTCGGCTCCGGTGCACGCACCGGTGAACGCCTGCGGCAACACCGTGAACGTGGTCGGGCTGCTCAACCCGGCGATGGGCAACAGGTGCGCCAACAAGGGCGGTGGCAACGGGGCGCCCGGCGGGTACGGCGGCTCCGCAGGACACGGCGGCGCAGGTCACCGGGGGCACGGTCCCGGCGGACACGGTCCCGGCGGACACGGCGGTTCCGGGGGCCCGGGTGGCTCCGGGGGCGCTGGGGGCTCCCACGCGGGCGGTCACACCGGTGGCTCGCCCGGCGTGGGTTCGGGCAACCACGTCGAGGCGCCGATCGACGTTCCCGTGAACGTCTGCGGCAACAGCGTCGACGTCATCGGCATCGGAAACCCCGCCATGGGCAACGACTGCGGCAGCGGCTACGGCGGCGGGCAGCACACCCCGCCCGGATCACCGGAAGAGCCCGGCACCCCGGGACAGCCCGGCCACCCCGGCCACCCGGGCCACCCCGGCAATCCGACGGAGCCCGGACACCCCGGATCCCCGGCCACCCCGTCCGGGCCGCTCGCCGGGACACCGGGCGGCGGCAACCACCCCGGAACTCAGGCGATCGCTCAGCCCCTGGGCAGCGCGCAGCTCGCCCGGACCGGCAGCGACCTTCCGATCGGGCTGGTCCTGCCGGTCGGCGCCGGGGCACTCCTGGCGGGCGCGGTCCTCTACCGCAAGGCACGGGCCTCGGTCTAGGACGTACCGCGTGAAACGGAGCGGGCCCCGCCGCGGCGGGGCCCGCTCCGTTCGTCCCGTCTCACCACGTGGCACGCACCTGGCGGATGATCCGCCGGCGCAACCGCACCCTGCGGCTGCCGTCGCGCATGAGACTCAGTCGGTCCAACTCCCAGTGTCCGTACTCTGCATGGTCCGTCAGCAGACGTGTGGCGTCCTTGCGGGAGACCCCCCGCGGTACGTACACGTCGACAAATTCGTATTCCGGCATCGCATCTATTGTGCGGGCCGGGGCCCGCTACGGATAGCGTCTGCACTATGTCTGATGCTGTGCAGCCCACCGCTGCCGAGGTACGTGCCGCCGCCGAGGCGGTCAAGACCGCGCTCGACCGCCACCTGGCCGCGGTCGAACGAAGGTCGGGCGAGGACGACCCGGCTGTCTACGAGGCCTTCAACGAACTGGCCGCGGCCGCCGAGGTGTACGACGAGCTGCTCTACGACCGTTACGACGAGGTCACCCCGTTCGAGATCCCGGGCGCGGAGGACGCCCCGCCGTACACGGGCCCCGAGGAGCCGAACGCGCTGAGTGTGCTGATCCGGCGTGACTACGCCGTGGTGGAGCCGCAGCGGTTGCTGGCGCAGGCCCAGCGGGTCGAGGCGGCCGACGAGGGTCTCGGCACGGAGGCCTCCGGCACGGTGCACGGCGCGCTGGAAGTGCTGTTCGGCGAGTTCGAGCCCGACGAGATCGCCACCCGGCACAAGGAGTTCGGCCTCGAGGAGGGCGACTCCACGCTGTGGGTGACCGCGGCGGACGAACCGGCCGAGCCGGGGGAGTGGCTGGAGGCGCCGTTCGAGCAGGTCGACGTCGAGCGGGTGGTGTGCCGGTTCGATGTCAGCGCGGTGTTCGACGACGACCTGGACGACGACGCGGACGAGCCCGACCTCGAGGACCCCGATCTCGAGGACGAGGATCTGGAACCGTTGGACGTGGATCGCCGCTGAGGCACATGAGGGCGCGGCCCCGGAGGAACGATCTCCGGGGCCGCGCCCTTTTCCGTTCCGGGGCGGGTCAGCCGGCCGTCGGCGACTGTGTCCCGAGGAGGGTGGGCAGCCGAGTCGTCCGGGGCTTGGCCGGGATCTCGGCGACCGCCCTCGCAAGGGCCTGGTCCACGCCGTGGACCACGGACAGATGGCGGTCCGCCCTGCCGAACGCCGTGTAGACCCAGGGCCGGCTCAGGGCCTGGGCCGCGTCCCCGGGCAGCACCACGACCGCCGCGGGCCAGCGGCCGCCCACCGCCTGGTGCGCGGTCAGCGCCCAGCCGTGCCGCACGGACTGCTCCACCCGCTCCTTCGGTACGACGACGGGCTCGCCGGAGCAGGTCAGGTGCAGGCCGTCCGCGTCGGCCCCCACCACCTGGCCCGGGAGCGTACGACCCGGTACGGGGGAGTAGGCGACACGGTCACCGGGGTCGAATCCGCCGAAGCGGCCGGGACCGGGGTTGAGACGCTCCTTCAGGGCCGCGTTCAGGACGCGGGTGCCCGCCGCGCCGCCGTGGCCCGGGGTGATCACCTGGGTCTCCTCGGCGGGGACCCCGATCGCCCGCGGTACCGAGTCCGCGACCAGCTGCACGGTCCGGTGCACGGCCTCGCCCGCGTCCCGCACCGGCACGATCACGACCTCCTTGCCGGGGGCCTCGACCTGGTTCAGCTCACCGATGCCGATCCCGGAGACCAGCTCGCCCAGCGGGCCGGGGTCCGGCCTCCGCGAGGCGACCTGCGGGCAGATCCGCGCCGCGAGCAGATCCGCGAACACCCGTCCCGGCCCCACCGACCACAGCACCGCCGGATCCCCGCCCAGCACCAGCCGCGCCCCGTCCGGCAGGGACTCCACGAGCAGCGCGGCCGTCTCGACGTCCAGCTGAGGCGCGTCGAGCACGACGAGCAGGTCGAGATCGAACGCCCCGTCGCCGTCCCGGCCCGGCCCCTCCGCCCCGGAAAGCAGCCCGGCGACGGTGGTGACGGGCTCCGGCGACACCGAGTCGGCCGGACGCCCGGCTCCGAGCAGGGCGCCGAAACGGTCGCGGCCCACGGGGCTGTGGGTGGCCGCCCACGCCCGCAGCCCCAGACCCCGCGCCGCCGCCAGCAGCGCCGCCGGTTCCGTCAGGGACGCCTCGCCGCCGGTGTGCAGGACCAGGCCGCCCGCCGCGACCGCGCGGATCAGCTCGGCGGCCGAACCCTCGGCCGACGCTGCGGCACGCTCCCAGTCCTCGGCCGAACCGCCCTCCTTGGGCACGGAGTTGATCAGCCGGGCCAGTCCGTCGGCGAGGCTCTCCTCCGCGAGGGCGTACCGCTCGAGCCCGATCAGGATCCGGACCGGCCGCTCCACCCCCTCCTCGTCGTCCTCCGCGGGCTCCGGGGCCCCCGGGTCGAGGGCGTCCTGGAAGACCAGGGCCTCGGCCTCCGCGATCGTGCTCTGTACGGCCGCGTCGGCGTCCGGCACGCCCCGCTGGGCCAGCGCGGCGGTCAGCGTCGGCATCTCCAGCGCGGTGTGCCCGGCGAGCGCCGCCTGCTCCAGGAGCCAGACGGTGACCGCCCGCCCCCGCCGCTCGTCGTCGGGCGCGCACTCCGCGCCGAGCAGCGCCCGGGCGAACCCGTCGGCCTGCTCGGGCCGTACGCCCGTGACCCGCAGCAACTGCCAGGGATCCGCCCGCAGTTCGTCGTCGGCCCCGTCCCCGAGGACCGCGGCTGCCGGTGCCGCGAGGGCCTCCGGCGCCCCGCCCTCGGCCAGCACCCGCCGTACGGCCTCCACGGTCTCCGGCGCGGACGGGCCGACGGGACCGGCGACACCGGCCGCGCCGCCGGAACCGGTCGCCCCGGCCGACACCGGCCGGGGCCGCACCGGCTCCTGGGCGGGCCGACGCGGTGGCTCGGGCTCACTGAAGACGCCGGCCACGGGCTTCGCCCCGCTCTCCACCGCCCGTACGGCCGCGAGGAGATCGGCCGCCTTGCCGCTGAGCTTGGCCCCGGCCTCGACGGGCCCCTGCTTCTCGGCCTTCCGCCGGGCGATCCGCTCCTGCTCGATCCGCTGCGCCGCCAACTCGGCCTCGGCCTCGGACAGCCGGTCCTTGGCCGCGCCGTCCGCGTCACCGCTCTCGCCCTCGGCCGCCCCCGGGTCACCAGCGCCGGCTTCCCCCTCGCCCGGCCCTGTCTCACCACCGCTCGCAGAAGCCCCCGCGAAGACCTCGTCGTCGCCGCCGCTTCGGTCTGCCCCGGCAGCCCCCTGGCCTGTCGCTTCGCCGCCCCCGGCGCCGTCGGTCTCCGAGCCCGGTGCTCCCCCCGTGCCCTCCGGCTCCGGTGCGGCGCCCCGCGTCCCCGGTTCGGTCTTCTCCGTGGGCTCCGGCTCCGTGCTCACAGCGTGCTCCAGTCGTGATCGGGATAGCGGTGCACAGGCGCCGACACATCGTCGAGCGCCCGGCAGATCTCGTCAGGAAGACTAAGGGCCTCCACTGACAATGCCGCCGTGAGCTGCTGCGAGTTGCGCGCGCCGACGATCGGCGCGGTCACCCCGGGCCGGTCCCGGACCCACGCGAGGGCCACCTGGAGCGGCGTCACCGCGAGCCCGTCGGCCGCCGTGGTCACCGCGTCCACGATGTGGCTCGCGGTGTCGTCGAGGTACGGCGCGACGAAGGGTGCCAGGTGCTCCGAGGCACCCCGCGAGTCGGCCGGGGTGGAGTTGCGGTATTTGCCCGTCAGGACGCCCCGCCCCAGCGGCGAGGAGGGCAGCAGCCCGATGCCCAGGTCGAGCGCGGCCGGCAGCACCTCCCGCTCGAGCCCGCGCTGCAGCAGCGAGTACTCCAGCTGAGTGGCGGCCAGCCGGGTCCGCAGGCCGGGCGCAGCCAGCTGCCAGGTACCCGCCTTGGCGAGCTGCCAGCCGCAGAAGTTGGAGACCCCGGCGTAGCGGGCGCGGCCGCTGCTGACGGCCAGGTCGAGGGCCTGGAGCGTCTCCTCCAGAGGGGTGTGGGGATCGTAGGCGTGGATGTGCCACACGTCGACGTAGTCCGTGCCGAGCCGGGCCAGTGAGTCGTCCAGCGCGGAGAGCAGATGCCCGCGCGAGCCGTCGACACGGACGTCCGGGTCGGGCACGCTGCCCGCCTTCGTGGAGATGACCAGGTCCCGGCGCGGGACCAGTCCTTCTATGAGGCGCCCGAGCAGGTACTCGGCCTCCCCGTCGCCGTACACGTCCGCCGTGTCGACCAGCGTCCCGCCTGCCTCCCAGAATGTTTTCAGGAGGTCCGCCGCGTCGTGCTCGTCGGTGTCCCTGCCCCAGGTGAGGGTGCCGAGCCCGATGCGGGACACACGCAGGCCGGTACGGCCGAGATGCCTCTGCTCCATGAACGCCGAGATTACTGGCCACGGCCTGTCGCGTGGGGGCCTGTGGACAACGGATTGGGACAGGTGCGCGAGAAACGCGCCCCGGCACGGCAAGGGCCGCGACCTGCCCCGGCGAGCGCGGCCGCGCTAAGGTCTGCCGACAAGGACGTTACTGATCGGTAAGGGGAATCGGCCATGCAGCTCGGGATCAACCTCGGCTACTGGGGCGCCGGAATGGACGCGGACAATCTCGCCGTCGCCCAGGAGGCCGACCGGCTCGGATACGCCGTCTGCTGGGCCGCCGAGGCCTACGGCTCGGACGCGGCCACCGTGCTCACCTGGGTCGCCGCCCAGACCGAGCGCATCGACGTCGGCTCGGCCATCTTCCAGATCCCGGCCCGCCAGCCGGCGATGACCGCGATGACCGCCGCCACCCTCGACTCCCTCTCCGGCGGCCGTTTCCGCCTCGGCCTCGGTGTCTCGGGCCCGCAGGTCTCGGAGGGCTGGTACGGCGTCAAGTTCGACAAGCCGCTGGCACGCACGCGTGAGTACGTCGAGATCGTACGCAAGGCCATGTCGCGCGAGCGCCTCTCCTACGAGGGACAGCACTGGACGCTGCCCCTGCCCGGTGGCCCCGGCAAGCCGCTCAAGCTGACGGTGCACCCGGAGCGCGAGCACATCCCGCTGTACATCGCCGCGATCGGCCCGAAGAACCTGGAGCAGACCGGCGAGATCGCCGACGGCGCCCTGCTGATCTTCCCCTCCGCCGAGCACCTGGAGGACACCGCGATCCGGCATCTGCGTGCCGGGCGCGAGAAGGCGGGCAGGACGCTCGACGGGTTCGACATCGCCCCGACCCTCCCGCTCGCCCTCGGCGAGGACAAGGACGTCACCACGCTCGCCGACACCTTCCGCCCCTACACCGCGCTGTACGTGGGCGGCATGGGCAGCCGCAAGCAGAACTTCTACAACCAGCTCGCCCAGCGCATGGGGTTCGAGGCGGCGGCCGCCGAGATCCAGGACAAGTACCTGGCCGGCGACAAGGAGGGCGCCGCGGCCGCCATTCCGCACGAGCTCATCGACAAGACGACACTGCTCGGCTCCGTGGACCGCATCGCGGACCGCATGAAGGAGTACGCCGCGGCCGGCGTCACCACCCTGACCCTGGCCCCCGCCGGCTTCACCCTCGACGAGCGCCTCGCCTCGCTCCGCGCCGGCACCGAGGCCCTGGAGCGCGCCGGACTCGCGTAACCGGCGCTCGGAAAGCTTCTACGGCCGTGGTGGGGGCTCGGGGGTCTTCCCCGCCACGGCCGTCACGTGATTCAACGCGCCCGCGCCCGCGCGGTTACGCCCCCGGGGTGACCCCGGTGGTCCTCCTTTTGGCGCAGTTGTCCGGCACAGCTGTTGCGGCACCTCTCGCGCCGCATTTGACTCTTTCTTTGCGGGTTGCCGCGGAGTCCGGCAGAGAGGTGCCCCACAATGCTTTCGGCCAAGAGTCTGTTCCAGGAGATCCTCGACCACGACGAGTCCTTCCGGCTGTTCTGCTCCATCGCGGCCAGTGGTGAGTCGCAGGGCGGTTGGGAGAACGCCCGTATCGCCGCTCTGGTGCCGCCGAGCGAACGTGACCTCGCCCCCAAGATCTCCCGGCACGGCGCCGACGAGGACAAGCACGGGCGGATCTTCAACGCCCTGATGAGGAAGCGCGGACTCGAACCCGTCCCCGTCCCGCCGGAGACGGACTACACGATGCTCCTGGAGCAGCAGGGCATCGGTCTCGCCCACGAGAAGCTCAAGGCCGACCAGCCGCTCACCGTGCAGGACGTCATCACGTACCTGGCCCACAGCCGGGTGACCGAACAGCGTGCCGCGGACCAGATGGTGATGCTGCGGAAGTTCTTCGCGGACCACCCTCAGGTCGGCAACGCCGTCAAGCTGATCTCCAACGACGAGGACAACCACCTCGCGTACACCCACGAGGAACTGCTGCGTTTCGCGGCCGCCGGGCACGGCCCGTACATCCAGCGGACCCTGCGCTCGTGCGCGCTCGCCGAGATCCGCGTCTACCGGGACGTCAGCCTCGCGACCATGGCCCACATGGGCGGCATCCTCGGCTGGCCGAAGGCCAAGTCGGCGGTGCTCGCGGCGGGCATCCACGCGATGTACGCCTACGAGCGCCTCGGCGGCTGGCGCCGCATGGTCTCCCTGAAGACGCCCGACCGCCGCGACGCCCTCGGCGGACCCGCCACGCCGGCCCCCGAGCTCGCCTAGAGCCATCCCCGGCGCTTGAACGTCCGGTACAGAAGCACTTCCAGCACTCCCATCAGCGCGATCACCGCCGGATACGCCCACACCCAGTGCAGCTCGGGCATGTGGTCGAAGTTCATGCCGTAGATCCCCGCGATCATCGTCGGGATCGCCGCCATGGCCGCCCACGCGGAGATCTTCCGCATGTCGTCGTTCTGCCGCACGCTCATCTGCGCCAGATGCGCCGACAGGACGTCCGACACCAGCCGGTCCAGGCCCTCGACCGACTCGTTCACGCGCGCGAGGTGGTCGTTGACGTCCCGGAAGAAGGGCCGCGCCCGGTCGTTCACGAACGGCACCGTCCCGCCGTACGCCCCCACGCCCGCGAGCCGGGTCAGCGGCATCGAGAGCGGCACGGTGGCCCGGCGGAACTCCAGGATCTGCCGCTTGAAGGTGTAGATCCGCGACGCGGTGCCCCGCGAACCGCCGCCGTCCGGCGAGAACACCTCCGCCTCCAGCTCCTCCAGGTCGGTGCCGAGTTCCGTCGCCACCTCCAGATAGTGGTCCACGACGGCGTCGGCCACCGCGTACAGCACCGAGGTGGGCCCCTTGCCGAGCAGCTTCGGTTCATGCTCCAGGCGGTCGCGTACGGCCTTCAGCGGCGAGCCCACGCCATGACGGACCGTCACCACGAAGGCGTCGCCGAGGAAGAGCATGACCTCGCCGGTGGACACGGTGTCGCTCTCCGGCTCGTACACCACCGGCTTGAGAACCACGAACAGCGAGTCGTCGTACACCTCGAGCTTGGGCCGCTGATGCGCCTTGAGGGCGTCCTCCACCGCCAGCGGATGCAGTCCGAACTCCTTCGTGACCAGCTCGAACTCCTTCTCCGACGGCTCGTGCAGCCCGATCCAGACGAACCCGCCCGCCAGCCGCGCCTGATCCAGCGCGTCCGACAGGTCCTCGGGCCCCTCCGAGCGGTGACCCTCCCGGTAGATGGCACAGTCAACGATCACGGAGTGTGTTCTCCCCTCGCTCGAAGGACGCCGCGGTCCGGCGTACGCCTACCCTGGGCCGCATGCCCACGTTGATCCTTGTCAGGCACGGACGATCCACCGCGAACACCGAGGGGCTGCTCGCCGGGTGGACGCCCGGGGTCGCCCTGGACGAGCGCGGCTCCGCGCAGGCCGCCTCGCTGCCCGGACGCCTCGAAGGGGTGCCGATCTCCGAGGTCGTCGCCAGCCCCCTGCAGCGCTGCCAGGAAACGATCCGGCCACTGCTCGACGCCCGCCCCGGCCTCCCCGCGCACAGCGACGAGCGCATCGGGGAGTGCCACTACGGCGACTGGTCCGGGCGCAAGCTCGCCGAGCTGGGGGACGAGCCGCTGATGGAGGTCGTCCAGGCGCATCCGTCGGCGGCCGCGTTCCCCGGCGGCGAGTCCATGCGAGCGATGCAGACGCGCGCGGCGGAGGCCGTACGCGAGTGGAACGCGCGCGTGGAGCGCGATCACGGAGCCGACGCCGTCTATCTGATGTGCTCGCACGGCGACATCATCAAGTCGCTCGTCGCCGACGCACTCGGACTTCATCTCGACCTCTTCCAGAGGATCTCCGTTGAACCGTGTTCCATCACCGTCATCCGTTACACCCGTCTGAGGCCGTTTCTCCTCCGCCTCGGCGACACCGGTGACCTCGCCTCCCTGGTGCCGCGCGAGGAGGCCGCGGGCGGTGACGCCCCGGTCGGTGGTGGTGCGGGCGCACCGTGATCGTCGCGCGCAGTAGGGTGAAGCGGTTCACCCAAGCGCGTTCACGCATGGACGTTCCCGTCGTTGCCGTCGTTCCCTTACTCACGAATCCCATGGAGACAGGACGTGTCCCGTCAGGTGTTCCTCTATGACCCGCCGGACCGTTTCGTGGCCGGCACGGTCGGACTGCCCGGACGCCGTACGTTCTTCCTCCAGGCCACGGCCGGCCCCCGAGTGACCAGCGTGGCCCTGGAGAAGACGCAGGTGGCCGCTCTCGCCGAGCGGATGGAAGAACTCCTCGACGAGGTCGTGCGCCGCAGCGGCGGCAGCGCCCCCGTCCCGGCCGTGCCGCCCACCGAGATCGCCGACACCGCGCCCCTGGACACCCCCGTCGAGGAGGAGTTCCGGGTCGGCACCATGGCCCTCGCCTGGGACGGCGAGGAGCAGCGCATGATCGTCGAGGCGCAGGCCCTCGTGGAGCTCGAGGCCGACTCCGAGGAGGACCTCGCCGAGGCCGAGGAGAGACTCCTCCAGGACGAGGAGAACGGACCCCCGATGCTGCGGGTCCGGCTCACCGGCGCGCAGGCCCGGGCCTTCGCCAAGCGCGCCCTGGACGTCGTCAACGCGGGGCGGCCGCCGTGCCCGCTGTGCAGCCTCCCGCTCGACCCGGAAGGACACGTATGTCCGCGCCAGAACGGATACCGCCGCGGAGCGTGAGCACGGCAGAGCTGCTCGCCCGGGGTGAGCTGACGGTACGCGGACAGATCCGGGACGCCTCCAACGCGGTGCTGCACTGCTCCGTCTCGTACGAGGGCCAGGAGCTCCTGTGCGTCTACAAGCCGGTCCGCGGCGAGAGACCGCTGTGGGACTTCCCCGACGGCACCCTCGCCCAGCGCGAGGTCGCCGCGTACGAGGTGTCCGAGGTGACCGGCTGGGGCCTGGTGCCGCCCACCGTGCTGCGGGACGGGCCCTTCGGCGAGGGCATGTGCCAGCTGTGGGTCGAGGGTGCGCCCGGCAGTGAGCTGCTCGCCCTGGTCGACGCCGAGGAGCCCGAGCCGGGCTGGAAGGCCATCGGCTTCGCCGAGGTCGGCGAGGGCAGGACCGCGCTGCTGGTGCACGCGGACGACGAGCGGCTGCGCAGGCTCGCCGTCCTCGACGCCGTGATCAACAACGCGGACCGCAAGGGCGGCCACCTGCTGCCCGCCGAGGGCGGCCGGCTCTACGGCATCGACCACGGTGTGACCTTCAACGTCGAGAACAAGCTGCGGACCCTGCTGTGGGGCTGGGCGGGGGAGCCGTTGACGGGGGAGGCGGTCGACGTCCTCAAAGGCCTCAAGGAGGCCCTGTCGGGCGAGCTGGCCGCCCGGCTGGCCGCTCTGATCACCCCGGCCGAACTCGAGGCCACGCGCGCGCGCGTCGACGCGCTGCTGGACTCCGGGAAGCACCCGGAACCGAGCGGCGAGTGGCCGGCCATTCCCTGGCCGCCCGTTTAGCAGGACACTGCACACAGGCCCGGACCGCGCAAGAAGGCCTTACCGGCCACCCGGCCCGGTCCGGTTCGTATACGGAACATCCGTCCGGTTAGGCTCATGACATGCATGCCTGGCCCGCTTCCGAGGTCCCCGCCCTGCCTGGTCAGGGCCGCGACCTGAGGATCCACGACACCGCGACCGGTGGCTTGGTCTCCCTCGACCCCGGTCCCGTCGCCCGTCTCTACGTCTGCGGCATCACGCCGTACGACGCCACCCACATGGGGCACGCGGCGACCTACAACGCGTTCGACCTCGTGCAGCGCGTGTGGCTCGACACCAAGCGCCAGGTTCACTACGTCCAGAACGTCACCGACATCGACGACCCGCTCCTGGAGCGCGCCGAGCGGGACAGCCTCGACTGGGCCGCCCTCGCGGAGAAGGAGACGGCCCTCTTCCGCGAGGACATGACCGCCCTGCGGATGCTGCCCCCGCGGCACTACATCGGCGCGGTCGAGGTGATACCGGGGATCGTGCCGCTAGTCGAGCGGCTGCGGGACGCCGGTGCCGCGTACGAGCTAGAAGGGGACGTCTACTTCTCCGTCGAGTCCGACCCGCACTTCGGCCAGGTCTCGAACCTCGACGCGGCCGCCATGCGGCTGCTGTCCGCCGAGCGCGGCGGCGACCCGGACCGTCCGGGCAAGAAGAACCCGCTCGACCCCATGCTGTGGATGGCCGCCCGCGAGGGCGAGCCCAGCTGGGACGGCGCCTCGCTCGGCCGTGGGCGCCCCGGCTGGCACATCGAGTGCGTCGCGATCGCCCTCGACCACCTCGGCATGGGCTTCGACGTCCAGGGCGGCGGCTCCGACCTCGCCTTCCCGCACCACGAGATGGGCGCCTCGCACGCCCAGGTGCTGACCGGCGAGTTCCCCATGGCCAAGGCGTACGTCCACGCCGGCATGGTCGGCCTCGACGGCGAGAAGATGTCCAAGTCCAAGGGCAACCTGGTCTTCGTGTCGCAGTTGCGGCGCGAGGGCGTCGACCCCGCCGCCATCCGGCTGGCGCTGCTCGCCCACCACTACCGGGCCGACTGGGAGTGGACCGACCAGGTCCTCCAGGACGCCGTGGACCGGCTGGGCCGCTGGCGTGCCGCCGTCTCGCGGCCGGACGGACCGTCCGCCGAGACCCTCGTCGAGGAGATCCGCGAGGCCCTCGCGAACGACCTCGACGCGCCCACCGCGCTGGCCGCCGTCGACCGCTGGGCCGCCGCACAGGAGGAGCACGGCGGTACCGACATGGGCGCTCCCGGTGTGGTGACACGTGCGGTGGACGCACTGCTCGGCGTGGCCCTCTAGAACGGTCTCTGCCAGAAGCCGCAGCGACAGGGAAGCGCCCCTTGTCGCTGCGGCCACCGGTCAGGTCCCGTGCCGAACTGCCGCGGTCGCGGCGGGAGTTCATGGCGATAAGGACTGTGGCGGCGGCCGTCGTGTGATGGGGTGGGAGCGTCGCTTGACCGTTCGGCCGGCCGTGCGCCGGCCCCCTTGCAGAAGGACGCACCGTGGCACTCGCAGACCGTTCCTTCGCACGTCGCACACTCCTGACCACGACCGCCGCGCTCAGCGGAGCGGCCCTGCTCGGCGGCACCGCGCACGCGGCCGAAACCCGGCACGCCGCGTGGCCCGCGCAGTTTCCCCTCCCCGACGGCTTCCGGCCCGAGGGCATCACCATCGGCTCCGAGCCGTACGCCTACTTCGGCTCGCTGGCGAACGGCGACATCTACCGGGCGAGCCTGGCCACCGGACGCGGCAAGGTCGTCGCGAAGGGCTCCGGGCGCCCGGCCGTGGGCCTGAAGATCGACCGGCACGGCAGACTCTTCCTCGCCGGCGGCGACAGCGGCGAGATACGGACTGTCGACGCCCGCTCCGGCGAGACCGAGCAGGTGTACGCCACCGGCGGCACCTTCGTGAACGACGTGATCCTCACCCCGGGCGCCGCCTGGTTCACCGACTCCTTCGAGCCGGTGCTCTACAAACTGGCCAAGGGTGCGCTGACGACCGTACCGCTGACCGGGGACTGGCAGCAGGGCCCCGACTTCACGGCCAACGGCATCGAACGCACACCCGACGGCCGCGCCCTGCTCGTGGTGAACGACTTCGCGGACGGCGGCAGTCTCCTGCGGGTCGACCCGCGCACCGGCGCCGCGCGCGCCGTCGACCTGGGCGGGGCGAAACTCCCCAACGGCGACGGTCTGTTGCTGCGCGGCCGGATCCTCCACGTCGTCCAGCAGCGGCAGAACGCGATCGACGTGTTCCGGCTGAACGACTCGGGCACCCGGGGCACCGCGATCACCCGGATCACCGACCCGCGGTTCCGCATCCCGACGACGGTCGCCGCCTGGGGCGGGCGCCTGTATCTGCCCAACGCGCGCTTCGACGTGGAGCCGACACCCACCACCGATTACGACGTGGTGGCGGTGCGTCAGGTCTGACACGGCCGAGGGCGGTGCGCATCCCGCGCACCGCCCTCACCGACCCCGGTCTCCGCTCAGTCCTCCGGCGAGGAGTCCTCGTCGTCCGTCTCCGGTTCGCGCTCCGGTTCCGTCTCCGCCTCCGGCTTCGGCGCCTTGGGAGGCTTCGTACGACCACCGGGGCTGTCCCGCAGATAGGTCGTGCTGTCGCTGCCGTCCGCGGTCGCGTGTCCGCCCGGCTGGCCGCCGTCCCGGCGCCGCAGATACCGCTCGAACTCCCGGGCGATCGCCTCGCCCGAGGCCTCCGGCAGCTCCGCGGTGTCCCGGGCCTCCTCCAGCGTCTGGACGTACTCCGCCACCTCGCTGTCCTCGGCGGCCAGTTGGTCCACGCCCACCTGCCAGGCGCGCGCGTCCTCGCCGAGCTCGCCCAGCGGGATCCGCACGTCGATCAGGTCCTCCAGACGGTTCAGGAGGGCCAGCGTCGCCTTCGGGTTCGGCGGCTGCGACACGTAGTGCGGTACGGCCGCCCACAGCGACACCGCGGGCACGCCCGCGTGGGTGCAGGCCTCCTGGAGAATGCCGACGATGCCCGTGGGGCCCTCGTACTTGGTCTCCTCCAGGTCCATCCGCCGGGCCAGGTCCGCGTCGGACGTGGTCCCGCTGATCGGTACCGGACGGGTGTGCGGGGTGTCACCGAGCAGCGCGCCCAGGATCACCACCAGTTCCACGCCGAGTTCGTGGGCGAAGCCCAGCAACTCGTTGCAGAACGAGCGCCATCGCATCGACGGTTCGATCCCCCGGACGAGTACGAGATCGCGCGGCTTGTCACCGCCGACGCGGACCACCGACAACCTTGTCGTCGGCCACGTGATCTTGCGCACTCCGCCGTCCAGCCACACCGTGGGACGGTTCACCTGGAAGTCGTAGTAGTCCTCGGCGTCGAGCGCCGCGAACACCTCGCCCTTCCACTCCTTGTCCAGATGCGCGACCGCGGTGGAGGCGGCGTCGCCGGCGTCGTTCCAGCCCTCGAACGCGGCCACCATGACCGGGTCGATCAGCTCGGGAACCCCCTCGAGCTCGATCACCCAGCGCCTCCTTCCGACGTGCCCTCGCCTAACGCACCAACCTTACGGCGTCCGGCGGGGGCGCCCGCAGCCCCCTTGCACGGGGGAGTGAACGATCACTGCCCCGTTCGCCACCCCCGGACACCCCGCCCTTCGGGCAGGCCGTCCCCGGAGCGGCTCACAGCGTGGAGCGCAGCCACTGTTCGACGCTCGCGATGTGGACCGTCGCCCAGGAGCGGGCCGCCTCGCCGTCCCGGTCCCGCAGGGCCGCCAGGATCGCGCGGTGCTCGTGCAGCGTGCGGCTGACCGCGTCCTCCTGGGTCAGGCCGCGCCAGATGCGGGCCCGGGTGGTGGGCCCGGACAGGCCGTCCATGAGGGAGCAGAGCACGGAGTTGCCGGAGCTCTGCACGATCCCCCGGTGGAAGTCGAGATCGCAGGCGACCAGTTCCTCCACCGAAGGGCTGTCGCCGAGCTTGTCCAACTGTGCGCCCAGGGCGTCCAGTTGCTGCTCGCTGATCCGGGAGGCGGCCATCGCGGTGGCGGCCGGCTCCAGGATGCGGCGCACGGCCAGGAACTCCAGGACCGTGTCGTCGCGGTGGAAGTCCACGACGAAGCTCAGCGCCTCCAGCAGGAGCTGCGGGTCCAGGCTGGTCACGTAGGTGCCGTCGCCCTGCCGCACGTCCAGGATGCGGATCAGCGACAGGGCCCGCACGGCCTCGCGCAGCGAGTTGCGGGACAGCCCCAGCTCGGAGGCGAGCTCGCTCTCCTTGGGGAGCCGGTCGCCGGGGCGCAGCGCGCCGGAGACGATCATGCCCTTGATCTTCTCGATCGCCTCGTCGGTGACAGCCATGTGCGGCCTCCTTCTCGCCCCGTGGTGCGCTGAGACGTCGGATGTATCAGCCCATTATGAGGCCACCGCAGGACGGGGCGCGTCCAGACCCGGCAGGTCGGAGCGGACCGCCGACCGAGTCGTTCCCCCAGGCCATGTACCGTGGCGAGACCCACCGCAATATCAGGAGTGCCCCGAAATGCCCCAGGAACTGCGTGCTGTCGAATGGACCGGATCCGGCCTCGCGCTCATCGATCAGACGCTGCTCCCGCATCGCACCGAGACGAGGGTGGTCCGCGATGTGGACACTCTGGTCGACGCGATCCAGCGCCTCGTCGTGCGGGGCGCCCCGGCCATCGGGGCGGCCGGGGCCTACGGCGTCGCGCTGGCTCTGCTCGAGGGGGAGCGGGAGGGGTGGTCGCAGGCCGAGGTGCGTGCGGCCGTCGCCCGGGTCCGGGAGGCCCGCCCGACCGCCGTGAATCTCATGGTGTGCGTGGACCGGGTGATGACCCGTTTCGAGGAGGGGCTCGACGCGGTGCTGCGGGAGGCCGAGGCGGTCCAGCGCGAGGACGTCTCGGCGAACCGGGCGATGGGCGCGTTCGGTGCGGACTGGCTGCTCGAACGGGTCGGCCGGGACCGCCCGTTGCGGATCCTGACGCACTGCAACACCGGTGCGCTGGCGACGGCCGGGTGGGGCACGGCCCTCGGCGTCATCCGTGAACTCCACGCGCGCGGGCGCCTGGAGGTCGTCTACGCCGACGAGACGCGTCCCCTGCTCCAGGGGTCCCGGCTCACCGCCTGGGAGCTGGTCCAGGAGGGCATCCCGCACTACGTCCAGGCCGACGGTGCCGCCGCAGGAACGATCCTGCGCGGCGAGGTCGACGCGGCGATCGTCGGCGCGGACCGCATCGCGGCCAACGGCGACACGGCGAACAAGGTGGGCACGGTGGCCCTCGCCCTCGCCTGCGCCGACGCGGGCATACCGTTCCTGGTGGCGGCACCGACCACGACGGTCGACCTCGCCACCAAGAGCGGCGACGACATCCACATCGAACTGCGCGACGGGTCCGAGGTGTTGGAGTGGGGCGGTGTGCGGACGGCTCCGGCGCAGTCCCGCGGCCACAATCCGGCCTTCGACGTGACACCGGGGCGCCTGGTGACCGGCCTCGTGACCGAGCAGGGCGTACTGGAGGTCTCGGCGGGCGAACTCCCGGGCGACCGGCTGAAGTAGCCGCCCGCAACAGCGAAGGGATCCCCGCAACCGGGGATCCCTTCCGCCGTCTCAGCGGCCCGTCAGCTCCAGCTCCAGCAGCCACTCCACCACTTCGGTGTGATGCCGGGCCTGCCGGGGATCCGCACCCCACACGTACAGCCCGTGCCCGGCCACGACCACCGCCGGCATCCGGGGGTTCCGTGCCGCCTCCAGACGGTCCCCGAGCACCTTCATGTCCTGGCTGTTGGCGATGACCGGCAGGGTCACCTCGACGCCGTGTGCGCTCTGGCCGACGCCCTTGAGCATCTCCAGGTCGCTGAAAACGATCCCGCCCGGCTTCCGCCTGCCCATGGCCACCGAGGCGACGGTGTGCACGTGGACCACGGCACCGGCCCCGGTGAGCGCCGCGACGCGCGCGTGCAGCTCGGCCTCGGCGGACGGCTTACCGCCCTGCACGGCGGCCCCCTGACCGTCGACCAGCACCACGTCCGCGGGCGTCAGTTCACCCTTGTCGTGCCCGCTGGCGGTGACGGCGAGCCGCAGCGGCTCACGGGAGAGCACCACGGACAGGTTCCCGGACGTCCCTCGCATCCAGCCGAAGGAGGCGAAACGGGCGGACTCGGCGGCGAGGACCGCCCCCGCCTCCTCCAGGTCGAGTGCGCTGATGTCGGCGGTCACGAAGTGCTCCTTGAAACGGTGATCTCGTCGAACGTCCCCGCCACGGCGTGGTCGCCGACGCCCTGCTCGAAGTACGGCTCCCCGGGCCGCCGGATCCCGACGGCGTGCCAGCCCGCCTCGCGGGCCGCGTCCAGTTCGCCGGGCCGGTCGGAGAGGAACAGCAGACGGCCCGGCGCGACGCCGGTCGCCGAGGCGATCCGGCGGTACGACTCCGCCTCCTGCTTGGGCCCGGCGTTCTCCGTGTCGTAGAGCCCGGAGACCAGCGGGGTGAGGTCGCCCTCCGGGCTGTGGGTGAACCACGCCCGCTGCGCGGCGACGGACCCCGACGAGTAGACGTGGAGCCGTACGCCCGCGGCGTGCCAGGCGCGCAACCGCGGTACGACGTCGTCGTAGAAGTGCGAGACGAGGTCGCCGCGGGCGAAGCCCTCGGACCAGACGATGCCCTGGAGGGTCTTGAGGGGGGTCGTCTTGCGGTCCTCGTCGAGCCAGGCGTTGAGCGCCTTCTCGACGCGGACGGCGTCGGCGTCCGGTTCGCCGATCTCCTCGCGGACCTGGGCGACGGCCCGCGCCACCTCGGGGTCCCCGGACCGCTCGGTGAGCAGCGCGGCGAACCGCGAGCGGGAGTACGGGTACAGCACGTCGACGACGAACCCCGTGGCGCTCGTTGTGCCCTCGATGTCGAGCACCACGGCGTCGACGTCGTGGTGCAACGTCATGCGGCGGTCCTGTCGGCCTCGTAACCGGCCGCGATGGTGTCGTAGTCCGGGAAGCGGGAGGCGATGGGGGAGCCGGTGAAGGTGCCGACCCAGCCGTCCTCCTCGTGGAAGAAGCGGATCGCGGTGAACGACGGACGGGTGCCCATGTCGAACCAGTGCGTGGTGCCGCGCGGCACGCCGAGGAGGTCGCCCTTCTCGCAGAGGACCGCGTGCACCTCGCCGTTCACGTGCAGGTAGAAGATGCCGGACCCGGAGACGAAGAAGCGGACCTCGTCATCGTCGTCGTGGGTGTGCTCCTGGAGGAACTTCTCGCGGGCCGCCCTGGCCTTCGCGGGGAACTCCGGGTCGTCGCTCGGGTGCAGACCGAGGACGTCGACGGTGGTGAAGCCCTCCTCGGCGTTCAGCTTGTCGATCTCGGGGCCGTAGGCGGCGAAGACCGTCTCGCTGTCGGCGTCGGACGGGACGTCCTCGCGGATCGGCCACTGCTCGTAGCGCACACCGATCGGCTTGAGCGCCTCGGCGATCTTGACGGGGTCCGAGGTGCGGCGGACCAGGGTCTCGGGGCCGGACTCGGACCAGGTGGTCAGCAGCGTCATGGGAGCAACTCCAGGATTCTGGAAGGAAAGTCCGGATACCGAGACAAGCACCGGACGGAAGGGGGAGGAAGAGGAGCGGCGGAGGACGGTCGGCGGAAGTCGGTCAGCCGCGACACGGCGCGCCGGGACAGCGGTGCATGCCGGGCATACACGTCGCTTTCGCGCCAGGTGTCGTCATCGGAGCCTCACTGTGCCGGATCGGGTGCCGGTTCTGCGATGGTAACTCCCGGGGCCTCGCCGACCTGGTGTGACGTAGTCGTTGTCTCACTTTGTGAGAATCGGTGTCCAGGGCTTTGACGATTGGCTGGAAACGTTCCCATGATCTGTCCATGAAGACGCTGCTGCTCGTGCGGCGGCTGTACGTGGACTTGCTCCGGTCGACCACAGCCCGCTGTCGCTGACCCCTCCCGGAGCCCTCGCGCGCCCCGCCACCCCTGACGTCGGTGGCGCATTTCTTTCGCTCGCTCCGGGACACGCACTCCCTCTGTCTTCCTCACCCCGTACCTGGAGCCCCTCATGTCCCGTACCCGTCTGCCCCTCGCCGCGCTGTCCCTCGCGTCCGTCTCCGCCCTCGCGCTCGCGGGCTGCGCGCAGTCCACGGACGCGTCGAAGAACACCGGCGGCACCACCGCCTCCGCCTCGGCCGCCACCGGCAAGAAGCCCGCCCCCTTCAGCGCCGGCGCGGTCAAGGTGGCCCTGGTCCGGCAGAGCGGCGCCGGCGACTACTTCGAGCAGTGGGGCAACGGCGCCAAGGCCCAGGCCAAGGCCCTCGGTATCGACCTGACCGTGTACGACGCCCAGGCGGACAACGCCAAGCAGGCCACCGACCTGTCCTCGGCGATCAACTCCGGCGCCAAGGCGATCATCATCGACCACGGCTTCCCGGCGACGATCCAGCCGGAGATCGACAAGGCCGTCAAGAAGGGCATCAAGGTCGTCGTCTACGACGTCGAGACCCCCACCAAGGGCGTGGTGAGCACCGAGCAGGACGACGCCAGCATGGCGCAGGCCGTCCTCGACGTGATGTCGAAGGACCTCGGCAAGAACGCCAAGGTCGGGTACGTCAACGTCGCCGGCTACGCCGCCCTCGACAAGCGGAACACCGTCTGGGCCAAGGAAGTCGCCGCGCAGGGCTGGAAGCAGCAGTTCAAGGTCGGCAAGGTCACCGACTCCACGGCCACCGACAACGTTCCCCTGGTCTCCGCCGCGCTCACCCAGCACTCGGACGTGACCGGCGTCTTCGCCCCCTACGACGAGCTGGCCAAGGGCACGGTCCTCGCCGTCCAGAACAAGAAGCTCCAGGACAAGGTGAAGGTCTTCGGCGCGGACGTCTCCAACGCCGACATCCAGCAGATGACCGCCGCCGACAGCCCGTGGGTCGCCACCGCAGGCACCGACCCGTCCGCGGTCGGCGCCGCCGTCGTCCGTACCACCGCCCTGGAGCTGGCCGGTCAGCTGGGCAAGAGCTCGGTGGAGTTCCCGGCCGTCGCCATCACCCAGGACTTCCTGCGCGAGAAGAAGATCGAGAACATGGACCAGCTGCGTGAGGCGCTGCCCGCGCTGAACCTGTCGCAGGTGTCGACCGCCGACTGGATCTCGAATGTCGCCCACTGAGGCTCCCGCTGTCGCCCTCACCGACGTCAGCATGGCGTTCGGCGGCAAGACCGTCCTCGCCTCCGTCACCCTCGACATCGCCCCGGGCAGCGTGACCGCGCTGCTCGGCGCGAACGGTGCCGGCAAGTCCACGCTGATCAAAATCCTGTCGGGGGTGCACACGGACCACGGGGGTCAGGTGCGGGTGGCCGGCGAGCCCGCGGCTCTGCGGTCCCCGCTCGCCGCCCGCCAGTTGGGCATCCAGACCGTGCACCAGCGCATCGGCGAGGGCATCGTGCCGGGCCTCACGGTCGCCGAGAACCTGGTCTTCGAGGAACTGGCCCAGGCGCGCGGCAACCCGTTCCTGAACCGGCGCCGGGTCCTCGCGCGGGCCCGCGAGATCCAGGCGGGCCTCGATCTCGGCTGGAGCGACTCGGTGCTGCGCCGCGATGTGAGCGAACTCGGCATCTCCGACCGCCAGTTGCTGATCCTCGCCCGCGCCCTGGCCACCCGCCCCCGGCTGCTGATCCTCGATGAACCCACCTCGGCCCTGTCCGCCACCGAGGCCGAACGCCTCTTCGCGCTCGTCGAGAAGATGCGTGACGACGGCATCGCGGTCCTCTACGTCTCCCACCGCCTCGGCGAGATCGACGCGCTCGCCGACCGCCTGGTCGTCCTGCGGGACGGCCGTCTCACCGAGGACCAGGCCAAGCCCTTCGACTGGGACAGCGCCCTGCGCGCGATGCTGGCCCAGGCCCAGGAGGCGACGACGGCCCGGCCGGTCAGGGAAGGTGCCGAAGGCGAGGTCGCCCTCTCGCTGCGCGGCGTCCAGCTCTTCGAGGGCCGATCGCTCGACGTCGACCTGCGCACCGGCGAAGTCACCGGAGTCGTGGGCCTGTTGGGCGCCGGGAAGACCGAGCTGGCCCGCGGCCTGTTCGGCGCCGAGCCCTTCGCGGCCGGGTCCGTCCACCTGGACGGCACACCGTACGCGCCGAAGAGGCCCTCCGACGCGATCCGCAAGCGCGTCCACCTCGTCCCCGAGGACCGGCACGCCGACGCGCTCGTCCCCGGCTGGTCCCTGGCCCAGAACATCTCGCTACCGTTCCTGAAGTCACTGTCCAGGACGGGGCTGGTGAACACGGGCAAGGAGGACGCCCTCGGCCGCCACACCATCGAGGCCCTCGGCGTGGTCGCCCGCGACGAGCACAGCACCGTCGAGGAGCTGTCCGGCGGCAACCAGCAGAAGGTCGTCGTCGGCCGCTGGCTCGCCGAGACACCCCGTGTGCTCATCCTGGACGAGCCGTTCCGAGGCGTGGACATCGGTGCCCGGCGTGACATCGGCCGCCGGGCCCGCACCCTCGCCGCCGAGGGCGCCGCCGTGCTCGTCCTGTCCGCGGACGTCGACGAGGTCCTGGAGATCGCCGACCGGGTCGTCGTGCTCGCCGCCGGTGAGATCCACCTCGACGCGTACGGCGAGGACGCGGAACGCGACCGCGTCATCCAGACCATCTCCGCGTCCGTGTGACCCCGGCTCCCTGAGGAACTACGCCATGACCACCACCCAGAGCACGGAAGTCCCCACGAAGGCGGCGCTCCCGCCCGCCGACAGCACCGCCCTACGCGTCCAGAACGCCGTCATCAAGTACGGCTTCATCTTCGTCACGGTCGCGCTGTTCCTGTACTTCGCGCTGAGCGAGGGCTCCTTCCGCGAGTCGGCGACCCTCCTGGACACCCTGCGGTACGTCTCCGTCGCCGCGATCCTCGGCCTCGGCGTCACCCTCACCATGGCCGTCGGCGGAATGGACATGTCCGTCGGCGCGGTCGCGGGTCTCGGCGTCTCGGTCGCCGCCCAGACCATGGTCGTCCAGAACCAGGTCGGCGCGGTCGCGATCATCGCGGTCCTCGTGGCGGGCGCCCTCGCGGGCCTGCTCAACGCCCTGCTCATCGTCGTACTGAAGATCCCCGACATGCTCGCCACCCTCGGCACTATGTTCGTCATCCAGGGCGGCAAGCTGATCCTGGTCGACGGCCAGTCCATCACCCCGGGGATGACCCTGGACGACGGCACCACGGCCCCCGGCAGGTTCACCGCCGGCTTCCTGCGCATCGACCGCGGCACCGTGCTCGGCATTCCCGTCTCGGTCCTCATCTTCGGCGGACTGACGGTCGCCGCCTGGGTGTTCCTCGCCCGCACCCGCTGGGGCCGGGTGCTCTACGCGATCGGCGCCAACCCGGAGGCCTCCCGCCTGGCCGGCATCCGCGTCGGCGCGTACCGGGCACTGGCCTACGTCGTCTCCGGCGTCCTCGCCTCCATCGGCGGCCTGATCCTCGCCTCCCGCATCGGCCAGGGCGACGTCTCCGCCGGAACCTCTCAGCTCCTGGAGGCGGTGGCCGTGGCGCTGGTCGGCACGTCGGTCCTCGGCCGGGGCCGCCCGAACGTCTGGGGCACGGCCCTCGGTGCGGTGCTCATCGGCATCATCACCACCGGCCTGACCATCAAGGGCCTGCCGTACTACACCCAGGACGTCGTCGAGGGCGCGGTCCTCATCCTCGCCCTGGTCTTCAGCTTCACCCTGTCCAAGCGCCGCACGTCCTGAGGAGACACATGGGCTACCGCATCCTGGAGACCGACGACATCCCGGCGTACCTGCGCGAGCGCGGCCACTGGGACGACCTGGGCGACATCGCCGTACGGGAGGTCTCCGACGGCAACATGAACCGGGTCTTCCTCGCCTCCTCGGCCGACGGCAGCCGCAGCCTCGCCGTGAAGCAGGCCCTGCCCTGGGTGCGCGTGGCGGGCCCGTCCTGGCCGATGAACCCGGACCGCGCCGACGCCGAGGCCCGCGCCTACGAGCAGATCGCGAAGGTCGCCCCCGACGAGATACCGGCGATCCACGGCTACGACAGCGAGAACTACGCGCTCGTCATGGAGGACATGTCGGACCTGCAGGTCCTGCGCACCCTCCTGAACGAGGGCGCGTCGTACGGCCCCCACACGTCGGCCCGCGTCGGTGAACTGGTGGCCCGGCTCTCCTTCGCCACCAGCGACTTCGGCATGCCCTCCGCCGAACGCAAGGCGCTGATCGCGGCCTCGGTGAGCCCCGAGCTCTGCAAGATCACGGAAGACGTGGTGCTGTCGGAGCCGTACATCGAGCACGAACACAACCACTGGCACGAGGGCGTGGACGACCTGGCGGCCGCCTTCCGCGCGGACGCGACGCTCCGCACGGAGGTGGCCGAGCTCAAACACCTGTTCATGACCGGCGCCCAGGCCCTCCTCCACGGGGACCTGCACACCGGCAGCATCATGGTCGGCGACCGCGAAGGGGCCCAGGTCGTCCGGGTCTTCGACCCCGAGTTCTCCTTCGTGGGGCCCATCGGCTTCGATCTCGGCCTGTACTGGGCCAACGCCCTGGTCTCGGAGGAACGGGCCCGCGCGCTGGGCGGCCTGACGGACCACGCCGACCAACTCCGGCTGTCCTGGGAGGCGTTCGAGACGGAGTTCCGCCGCCTGTGGCCGACCCGGGTGGACAGGTTCTTCGACGACGCCTACCTGGACCGCTTTCTCAGGAAGGTCTGGACGGAGTCCCTCGGCTACGCGGGCACGGAAATCATCCGCCGCATCATCGGCTTCGCCCACCTGACGGACCTCACAACGCTCCCGGACCAGGTCCCGGCATCCCGGCGAGCACTGCTGCTCGGTCGCGAACTCATCGTGCGCCGCGCCGAGTTGTCGTTGCCGAGCGCCGTACGCGATCTTGTGACGTCACTCGTCTGACCCGGCGTCGAACCACTCCTTGCCGGCGGCCCAGTGCCGCACCCAGCCGCCGAAGCCGGGCTCCGCGGTGGTGTACCCGAACTCCGAGCCGAACGGCATGGCGCCCACATCGGAGATGTGCCAGATGTGCCCCCGGTGCGGGCCCGTGACGACGAGATGCCAGTTCATCGCGCATCCGTCCGTCCCGAGCACGATCGAACCGTGGTCGACGACGTGGTGGATGACGGTGTCGGGATCCTCGTACGGACCGTCGTCCTCCTCCCAGAGCCAGCCCCGCGTCAGCGGGAACGGCTTGCCGGGGTCCCGGTCGGACCCGTCGTTCCCCCAGTCCGCCGGCAGCTCGGCCAGTCCCACGAGCCCGAACTCCGGAGGCCCCTGGTACGACCCGTCCGAGACCTCCGCCACGAAGCTCCGGTAGGGCTCCGGCAGCACCACCGCGTGCTCCGCCTCGAAGGCTCGCACCGCTTCCCAACCGAGCGCCGACGCGCCTTCGTCGTCCACGCCGAACGCCTCTCGCAGCGCGGCGAGTTCCCCGCAGGTGGCCTGATCGTTGTCCATGCCGGCCATGAAAGCACCCGGCACCGACAGCGCGGCACGCGAAGGGGGGCGGCTCCCTCGGCGGGGAGCCGCCCCCCTTCGCCTGCCGGCCCCTCCAGGGGAGGAGAGGGGCCGTTCTCGGGATGCCGGTCCCGGTCGGGGAGGGACCGGACCCGGGGCTACTGCTTGTCGAGCAGGTCCTGGACCTTCGCACGGACCTCGTCCGTGGCCAGACCCCGGATCGTCAGCGTCGTACGGCGGCGCAGCACGTCGTCCGGCGTCTGGGCCCACTCGTTGTCCCGTGCGTACACGACCTGCGCCCAGATCTCCGGGGCGTCCGGGTGGACGCGCTCGCCCAGCTCGGGGTTCTCGTTCGCGAGGCGCGCGATGTCGAAGGCGAGGGAGCCGTAGTGGGTCGCCAGGTGCCTGGCGGTGTCGGCGGCCATGCGCGGACCCGGCGCCGGGTTGTCCACCAGCAGGCGGTGCGCGACCGCGCGCGGGTTGGCGACACCGGGCAGCGGGAGCCGCTTCGGCAGGGAGGAGATGGGCTCGTAGCCGTCACCGAGCGGAGCGCCGGGCAGCGCCTCCAGCTTCTGCATGACCGTACGGCCGATGTGCCGGAACGTCGTCCACTTGCCGCCCGCGACGGACAGCATGCCGCCACGGCCCTCCGTCACCACGGTCTCGCGCTTGGCCTTCGCCGTGTCACCGGGACCGCCCGGCAGCACCCGCAGACCCGCGAACGAGTAGGTGATCAGATCACGGGAGAGCTGCTGGTCGCGCACGGAGAACGCGGCCTCGTCGAGTATCTGGGCGGTGTCCTTCTCCGTGACCGTGACGTCCGCCGGGTCGCCCTCGAACTCCTCGTCCGTGGTGCCGAGCAGGAGCATGTCCTCCCAGGGCAGCGCGAAGGTGATCCGGTACTTGTCGATGGGGGTCGCGAGCGCGGCCTTCCACGGCGAGGTCCGCTTCAGGACCAGGTGCGCGCCCTTGGACAGGCGGATGGACGGCGCCGCGTTCGGGTCCTCCATCCGGCGCAGGTGGTCGACCCACGGCCCGGTCGCGTTCAGCACCAGCCGGGCGTTCACGCCGAACTCGTCACCGGACTGCCGGTCGCGCAGATCCGCGCCGGTCACCCGGCCCTTGGTGAACCTGAGCCCGGTCACCTCGGCGTGGTTGAGCACGACCGCGCCCGCCTCGACGGCCGCGCGGACCGTCATCAGCGCCATGCGCGCGTCGTTCATCTGGTCGTCGCCGTAGACGGCCACGGCCTTGAGGTTGTCGGTGCGCAGCTCGGGCACGTCCTGCGCCGCCCGGGCGGGGGACAGGAGGTGGCCGACGCCGTCACCAAACGCCGAGAGCGCGGAGTAGGCGAAGACGCCCGCCCCGAGCTTCGCGGCGCCGTGCGGCCCGCCCTTGTACACGGGGAGGTAGAAGGTGAGCGGGTTCGCCAGGTGAGGTGCCACCTGGCGGGAGACCGCACGGCGCTCGAAGTGGTTCTCCGCCACCAGCTTCACCGCGCCGGTCTGCAGATAGCGCAGACCGCCGTGGAGCAGCTTGGAGGAGGCGGAGGAGGTGGCGCCGGCGAAGTCGCCGGCGTCGACCAGTGCCACCCTGAGGCCGGACTGCGCGGCGTGCCAGGCGGTGGAGATGCCCAGGATGCCGCCGCCGATCACGAGAAGGTCGTACGACGCCTTGGAGAGCTGCTCCCGGGTCTCGGCGCGGCTCGGAAGGGAGCCGAAGGCCGGGCGCGTACCGAGGGCAGGCACGGACTGCAGGGTGGACTGACTGGTCATGTGGGGTTCTAACTCCTCATCAGAACGGCGAGATGAGCTTTTGTGAGCTCTCTCGTCAGTTCTCGTCCTCGAGCCAGCCCATGGTCCGCTCGACGGCCTTGAGCCAGCTCTTGTACTCACGGTCGCGGGTATCCGCGTCCATGCGGGGGGTCCACTCGGCGGCCCGGCGCCAGTTGGCGCGCAGGTCGTCGGTGCTGGTCCAGAAGCCGACGGCGAGACCGGCGGCGTAGGCGGCGCCGAGGCAGGTGGTCTCGGCGACCATCGGGCGCACCACAGGGGCGTCCAGGAAGTCCGAGAGGGTCTGCATCAGCAGGTTGTTGGAGGTCATGCCGCCGTCGACCTTGAGGGCCGCGAGCTCGACGCCCGAGTCCTTGGTCATGGCGTCGGTGATCTCACGGGTCTGCCAAGCGGTGGCCTCCAGGACGGCACGCGCCAGGTGCGCCTTGGTGACGTACCGGGTCAGACCGGCGATCACACCGCGGGCGTCGGAGCGCCAGTACGGGGCGAACAGACCGGAGAAGGCCGGCACGAAGTAGGCGCCGCCGTTGTCCTCGACGGAGAGCGCGAGCGTCTCGATCTCGGCGGCGGTGGAGATCAGGCCCATCTGGTCGCGCATCCACTGCACCAGCGAACCGGTGACGGCGATGGAGCCCTCCAGGGCGTAGACCGGCTTGTCGTTGCCGATCCGGTAGCCGACCGTGGTCAGCAGCCCCGAGTAGGAGTTGATGATCTTCTCGCCGGTGTTCAGCAGCATGAAGGTGCCGGTGCCGTACGTCGACTTGGCCTCGCCCTCGGCGAAACAGGTCTGGCCGAACAGGGCCGCCTGCTGGTCGCCGAGCGCCGACGCGACCGGGATGCCGCCGAGAATGTCGCCGAGCTTGCCGCCGGTGACCTCGCCGTAGACCTCGGCGGAGGAGCGGATCTCCGGGAGCATGTTCAGCGGCACGCCGATGGACTCGGCGATCTTCTCGTCCCACTCCAGCGTGTGGAGGTTCATCAGCATGGTGCGCGAGGCGTTGGTGACGTCGGTGTAGTGCTTGCCGCCGTTGACACCACCGGTCAGGTTCCAGATGACCCAGCTGTCCATGGTGCCGAAGAGGATGTCGCCGCGCTCGGCGCGCTCACGCAGGCCCTCGACGTTGTCGAGCAGCCAGCGGGCCTTGGGGCCGGCGAAGTAGGAGGCCAGCGGCAGGCCGGTCTCGCGGCGGAAGCGGTCCTGGCCGACGTTGCGGCCGAGCTCCCGGCACAGGGCGTCGGTGCGGGTGTCCTGCCAGACGATGGCGTTGTGGACGGGCTCACCGGTGTTCTTGTCCCAGAGGAGGGTGGTCTCGCGCTGGTTGGTGATGCCGATGGCCTTGATGTCGTCGCGGGTGATGCCGGCCTTCTGGATGGCTCCGGCGACGACTTCCTCGACGTTGGTCCAGATCTCGGTGGCGTTGTGCTCGACCCAGCCCGGCTTCGGGAAGATCTGCTCGTGCTCCTTCTGGTCGACCGAGACGATACGGCCGTCCCGGTCGAAGACGATGCAGCGGCTGGAGGTGGTGCCCTGGTCGATGGCGGCGATGAACGGGCCGGCGGTGTGGGCGTCGGTCACTGTGTTCTCCTGGGGTTCCGTGGGTGAAGGGGACGTTCTACCGGTGCTTTAAGCAAAAGCGACGTTGTAGATGCCTGCGGCGATCGCACCGCCGATCAGCGGACCCACGATCGGAACCCAGGCGTAGCTCCAGTCGGAGCCGCCCTTGTTGGGCAGGGGCAGGAGGGCGTGCACGATACGCGGGCCGAGGTCACGGGCCGGGTTGATCGCGTAGCCGGTCGGGCCACCGAGGGACAGACCGATGGAGACGACCACGAGCGCGGTGATCAGGGCGCCCAGGGTGCCCAGGCCCTTGCCGTCGCCGTTGAGACCCTGCGTGAGGACGGCCAGCACCAGCACGATCGTGCCGATGACCTCGGTGGCGACGTTCTGCCAGGCGACCCGGACCTCGGGGCCGGTGGAGAAGACGCCCAGGACCGGCCCGGCGCCCTTCTCCTGCGCCTCGACGGCCTTGGCGGTGGTGGCCTGCGCGCCGGGAGCGCCGACGATCTCCTTGTCGGTCAGGTGCGCGTGGAACTGGCCGTAGTAGGCGATCCAGACCAGCGCCGCGCCGATCATGGCGCCGAGCAGCTGACCGCCCCAGTAGATCGGGACGTCACTCCAGGAGATGCCGTCCTTCTTGAGCGCGAGCGCCAGGGTCACGGCCGGGTTGAGGTGGGCGCCCGAGAGCGGCGCCGAGGTGTATACGGCCGTCAGAACGGCGAAACCCCACCCGAAGGTGATGGCGAGCCAGCCGGCGTTACGGGCCTTGGAGGCCTTCAGCGTGACAGCGGCGCACACGCCACCGCCGAGCAGGATGAGTATGGCGGTACCGATGGTCTCGCCGATGAAGATGTCGGAGCTGGACACCCGCGACTCCTTTGTCCTTCGTCCAGGGGACCGAACCCCGGGTCCCTCCGGAGGTTCGAGCTGCCCTCGGGGGTGAGGGCGATGCCGGCCCTTGGCGTTGTCACACTCTAGCGCGTATTGCCGGTAGGTGTTCGACAATGCCGACCGATGGACGGGAGTCTTGCTCCGGGGTTACGTGCACGTCAAGAGTTCTGTTGTCGAAAACACGATCGTTATTCATAACTGTGAGTCAACGATCTTGTTCTGGCGGTTTGTGCCGTTGTGTCAGGTACGGCAGAGGGCCGGTACGTCAACCGCCGCACCGGCCCTTCCCGCGGTCCTACACGCAGACCCCCGCGGCCCTTCGCGCTGCTCAGAACCGCCCGGCGCCCAGGTCCCGCGAGACCGCGCGGGCGCAGTCCCGTACCGCCGCGATCAGCTCGGGACGCAGCGCGCCCTCCTCGTCGGGCCGGCACAGCCGCTCCACGGCGCCCGTGATGCCGACCGCGCCGACCGGCATCCGCCGCCGGTCGTGGATGGGTGCGGCGATGGACGCGACGCCCTCCCAGGTCTCCTCGACGTCCGCCGCGTACCCACGCGCGCGCGTGACGTCGAGGATCTGCTCGAAATCCTCCAGGTCGCACACGGTCCGTTCGGTGAACGCCTTGCGGTCGCTCTCCAGCGCCTCGCTGTGCGCCACCGGGTCGTAGGCCGAGAGCACCTTGCCGAGCGCCGTGCAGTGCAGGGGCTGCATGGCCCCGATCTCCAGCACCTGCCGGCTGTCGTCGGGCCGGAAGACGTGGTGCACGATCAGCACGCCCTGCTGGTGCAGCACGCCCAGATGGACGCTCTCGCCGCTGGAGCGGGCCAGGTCGTCCGTCCACACGAGCGCACGCGCGCGCAACTCGTGCACGTCCAGGTAGGTGGTGCCCAGGCGCAGCAGCTCGGCGCCCAGCTGATACCGCCCGGAGGGCTCGTCCTGCTCCACGAACCCCTCCGCCTGGAGGGTGCGCAGGATGCCGTGCGCGGTGCCCTTGGCGAGGCCCAGGGACGAGGCGATGTCCGACAGGCCGAGTCTCCGCTCGCCGCCCCCGAGGAGCCGCAGCATCGCGGCCGCCCGTTCCAGCGACTGGATGTTCCGTGCCATCGCCGTTCTGCCTCCGTCCCCTTCGACAGCCGCGTGTTACGGCGTCGCTGCCGCTGTTCGGCAATGTCGAACACTACCGGTCGATGCCGACCTCCCGCTAATGGTCGGTCGGCATCTGTTGCGCCACCGGCGACACGCTGGTGACCTGCCCGCCATCCTCGTCCGTCCCGTGGACGTGCCGACCATCCCCGCGGGGACCCGGCTACCCTGGCGTGGTGCGCCCGGCGTGGGACGTCTCGCGGGCGCCTGAAGCCGACAGCCGTCGCAACTGAGGGAGCCCTTTCATGGCCTCGTCGCCACTGACCCCTTCCGCCGACAGCCGGACCCGTGTGTCCGCGCTCCGTGAGGCGCTCGCCACCAGAGTGGTGGTCGCCGACGGAGCGATGGGCACCATGCTGCAGGCCCAGGACCCCACCCTTGAGGACTTCGAGAACCTCGAGGGCTGCAACGAGATCCTCAACGTCACCCGCCCGGACATCGTCCGCTCCGTTCACGACGCGTACTTCGCGGTGGGCGTCGACTGCGTCGAGACCAACACCTTCGGGTCCAACCACACGGCCGCGTCCGAGTACGACATCGCCGACCGGGTGCACGAACTGTCCGAGGCGGGTGCCCGGATCGCCCGCGAGGTGGCCGACGAGTACGCGGCCCGCGACGGCCGCCCGCGCTGGGTCCTGGGTTCCGTCGGCCCCGGCACCAAACTGCCCACCCTCGGCCACATCGACTACGCCACGATCCGCGACGGCTACCAGGCCAACGTCGAGGGACTGCTCGCAGGCGGCGCCGACGCCCTGATCGTCGAGACCACCCAGGACCTGCTCCAGACGAAGGCCTCCGTGCTGGGCGCCCGCCGCGCCCTGGAGGCCACCGGCGCCGATGTCCCGCTGGTGGTCTCCATGGCCTTCGAGACCACCGGCACGATGCTGCTCGGCTCCGAGATCGGCGCCGCGCTCACCGCGCTGGAGCCGCTCGGCATCGACATGATCGGCCTGAACTGCTCAACCGGCCCGGCCGAGATGAGCGAGCACCTGCGCTACCTCGCCCGGCACTCCCGCATCCCCCTGCTGTGCATGCCGAACGCCGGCCTGCCGATCCTCACCAAGGACGGCGCGCACTTCCCGCTCGACCCCGAAGGCCTGGCCGACGCCCAGGAGACCTTCGTCCGCGACTACGGCCTCTCCCTGATCGGCGGCTGCTGCGGCACCACCCCCGAACACCTGCGCCAGGTCGTCGAGCGGGTCCGCAACCTCACGCCCGGGGAGCGCAACCCGCAGCCCGAGCCCGGCGCGGCCTCCCTCTATCAGACGGTCCCCTTCCGTCAGGACACCTCCTATCTGGCGATCGGCGAGCGCACCAACGCCAACGGCTCGAAGAAGTTCCGTGAGGCGATGCTGGAGGCCCGCTGGGACGACTGTGTGGAGATGGCCCGCGAGCAGATCCGCGAGGGCGCCCACATGCTGGACCTGTGCGTGGACTACGTCGGCCGTGACGGTGTGGCGGACATGAAGGAGCTGGCCGGCCGTTTCGCCACCGCCTCCACCCTGCCGATCGTGCTGGACTCCACCGAGGTCCCGGTCATCGAGGCCGGGTTGGAGAAGCTCGGCGGCCGGGCGGTCATCAACTCCGTCAACTACGAGGACGGCGACGGTCCGGAGTCCCGTTTCGCGAAGGTCACCCAGCTCGCCCGGGAGCACGGTGCCGCGCTGATCGCGCTGACCATCGACGAGGAGGGCCAGGCCCGCACTCCCGAGCACAAGGTCGCCATCGCCGAACGGCTCATCGAGGACCTGACCGGCAACTGGGGCATCCACGAGTCCGACATCCTCATCGACACCCTGACCTTCACCATCTGCACCGGCCAGGAGGAGTCGAGGGGCGACGGGCTTGCCACCATCGAGGCGATCCGCGAGCTCAAGCGCCGCCACCCGGACGTCCAGACCACGCTGGGCCTGTCCAACATTTCCTTCGGTCTCAACCCGGCCGCCCGCGTCCTGCTCAACTCGGTCTTCCTCGACGAGTGCGTCAAGGCCGGTCTGGACTCGGCGATCGTCCACGCCTCGAAGATCCTGCCGATCGCCCGCTTCAGCGAGGAAGAGGTCCAGACGGCCCTCGACCTGATCTACGACCGTCGCGCCGAGGGCTACGACCCGCTCCAGAAGCTGATGGCCCTGTTCGAGGGCGCCACCACCAAGTCCCTGAAGGCCGGCCGGGCGGAGGAGTTGGCCGCGCTGCCGCTGGAGGAGCGTCTCAAGCGCCGCATCATCGACGGCGAGAAGAACGGCCTGGAGGCCGACCTCGATGCGGCCCTTGAGGATCGTCCCGCCCTGGACATCGTCAACGACACCCTCCTGGACGGGATGAAGGTCGTCGGTGAACTGTTCGGCTCCGGGCAGATGCAGCTGCCGTTCGTCCTGCAGTCCGCCGAGGTCATGAAGACCGCGGTCGCCTACCTGGAACCGCACATGGAGAAGGTCGAGGGCGACGAGGCCGGCAAGGGCACCATCGTGCTGGCCACCGTGCGCGGCGACGTCCACGACATCGGCAAGAACCTCGTCGACATCATCCTGTCCAACAACGGCTACACCGTGGTCAACCTCGGCATCAAGCAGCCGGTCTCCGCGATCCTGGAAGCCGCCGCCGAGCACCGCGCCGACGTCATCGGCATGTCCGGCCTGCTGGTGAAGTCCACGGTGATCATGAAGGAGAACCTTCAGGAGCTCAACCAGCGCGGCATGGCGGCGGACTTCCCGGTCATCCTCGGCGGAGCCGCACTCACCCGCGCCTATGTCGAGCAGGACCTGCACGAGATCTACGAGGGCGAAGTCCGCTACGCCCGCGACGCGTTCGAGGGACTGCGCCTCATGGACGCCCTCATCGGCGTCAAGCGGGGCGTGCCCGGCGCCAAACTGCCCGAGCTCAAGCAGCGCCGGGTACGCGCGACGTCGGCCGTGCAGGTGGAGGAGGAGCGGCCCGAGGAGGGGCATGTCCGCTCCGACGTGGCCACCGACAACCCGGTGCCCACCCCGCCGTTCTGGGACACCCGCGTCATCAAGGGCATCCAGCTCAAGGAGTACGCCGCCTGGCTCGACGAGGGCGCCCTGTTCAAGGGCCAGTGGGGCCTCAAGCAGGCCCGCACCGGCGAGGGACCCACCTACGAGGAACTCGTCGAGACCGAGGGCCGGCCCCGGCTGCGCGGCCTGCTGGACCGGCTCCAGACCGAGAACCTCCTGGAAGCCGCCGTCGTCTACGGCTACTTCCCCTGCGTGTCCAAGGACGACGACCTGATCATCCTGGACGAACAGGGCAACGAGCGCACCCGCTTCACCTTCCCGCGCCAGCGCCGCGGCCGCCGGCTGTGCCTGGCCGACTTCTTCCGCCCCGAGGAATCGGGGGACACCGACGTCGTCGGCCTCCAGGTCGTCACCGTCGGCTCCCGCATCGGCGAGCAGACCTCCAGGCTCTTCGAGGCCAACGCCTACCGCGACTACCTCGAACTGCACGGCCTGTCCGTCCAGTTGGCCGAGGCACTCGCCGAGTACTGGCACGCACGCGTGCGTTCCGAACTCGGCTTCGCGGGCGAGGACCCCAGTGACGTCGAGGACATGTTCGCCCTGAAGTACCGGGGCGCCCGCTTCTCCCTCGGCTACGGCGCCTGCCCCAACCTGGAGGACCGGGCCAAGATCGCCGACCTGCTCCGCCCCGAGCGCATCGGCGTCCAGCTGAGCGAGGAGTTCCAGCTCCACCCCGAGCAGTCCACCGACGCGATCGTCATCCACCACCCGGAGGCGAAGTACTTCAACGCCCGCTGAGCCGCCGAGATCCGGATCGCCGAGCACACTGATCGGATAAGTCGTACACTGGTCGGTCCACCGCAGGCCGGTTCCCTTCGTGGGAACCGGCCTGCTCGTCCCCCCAAGGAGGTACGTGGATGACCAGTACGGTCCCCGCGCCGATCACCCGTACGGCAGACGGCTCCGCCCTCCAGGCCGTCCTCCTCGACATGGACGGCACCCTGGTGGACACCGAGGGCTTCTGGTGGGACGTCGAGGTGGAGGTCTTCGCCCGCCTCGGCCACACCCTCGACGACTCCTGGCGCCATGTCGTGGTCGGCGGCCCCATGACCCGCAGCGCCGGTTTCCTGATCGAGGCCACCGGCGCCGACATCACCCTCCCCGAGCTCAGCGTCCTGCTCAACCAGGGCTTCGAGGAACGGATCGGCCACGCCCTGCCCCTGATGCCCGGCGCCACCCGCCTGCTGGCCGAACTGTCCGCGCACCGGATCCCCACCGCCCTGGTCTCCGCCTCGCACCGGCGCATCATCGACCGTGTCCTCGACGCCCTCGGCCATCGGCACTTCGCCCTCACGGTCGCCGGCGACGAGGTGCCGCGCACCAAGCCGCACCCGGACCCGTATCTGTTCGCCGCCGCCGGTCTCGACGCGGACCCCGCCCGATGCGCGGTCGTCGAGGACACCGCTACCGGTGTCGCCGCAGCCGAGGCGGCCGGCTGCCAGGTCGTGGCCGTGCCCTCCGTGGCCCCCATCCTCCCCGCCCCCGGACGTACGGTCGTCGGCTCGCTCGAAGACGTCGACCTGGCATTTCTGCGCGGCCTGATCACCCTTCGATGACGGAAATGCCTCGGGTGTTCACCCAGCGTGCAGCACGGATAGCGCGGTAATTCCCCAGGGCCCTGTCGCAGGAATTCGCGGCGCCCCGGACGCTCGAATTCCAGCCCACCTACACCTCCTTACGGGTGTGAGCTTCCCCACTCGACGGGCCCTCGACAGGCGACCGGGGCTGTGCCGGAAGCCCCCCTTCGAGGGGCGCGGACGCGCCCATGTGTCCTGATTGATGGAACCCTGCACCAATCCTTCCCCTGGCGGGCTTTCGGTGCGTCCACACCCGGTTTCACTCTGTGATGGAGGCTCAACTCCGGTGGCTGCGAACCCTCCTGCAGGTGCGGACTAATCTCCTGGTGAGAACATCGCCCTAACCCCGTGATCCGCCACGCCAACCCCTGCATGCCGGGTACACGGACTGAACAGCTGTGGAGAAACCCGAGCATGAACCGCAAGACTTTGGTGCTGCCGGCCGTCATCGGTCTGCTCGCGCCGGTGCTCGCCGCCTGCGGCGGCTCCGACAGCGGCAGCGGCGGGGACGACGCGATCGGCGTCGGCACCACGGACCGGTTCACCGCCACGAAGGAAGCTCCCGCCCCGCTCGACCCCGCCTACGCCTACGACGTCGGCACCTGGAACGTCCTGCGGCAGACCGTGCAGACCCTGATGATCCAGCCCAAGGGCGAGGGCGACCCCGTGCCCGAGGCCGCCCAGTCCTGCGGCTTCAGCGACAGCGGCAACGAACGCTACGTCTGCACCCTGCGCGACGGCCTGAAGTTCGCGAACGGCGACTCCATCACCGCGGCCGATGTGAAGTACTCCATCGACCGCGCCCGCGGCATCAAGGCCGACTCCGGCGTCTTCGCCCTGCTCTCCACCATCGACACCGTCGAGACCAAGGGCGACCGCGAGGTCATCTTCCACCTCAAGACCGCCGATGCCACCTTCCCGTACAAGCTGTCGACCCCGGTCGCCGGCATCGTCAACCCCGACGACTACGCGAAGAGCAAGCTCCGCGACGGCTTCGACGTCGACGGCTCCGGCCCCTACACCATGAAGGCCGACGTCAAGAACGACGAGCTCGTCGACGCCGTGTTCACCAAGAACCCCCACTACAAGGGGGCGTTGACGGTGAACAACGACAAGGTCGTCCTGCGCTCCTACGAGGACGCCGACGCCATGGGCACCGCCCTCGAAAAGGGCGACATCGACCTCATCACCCGCACCATGTCGCCCCAGCAGATCCAGAAGCTGTCGAACGAGTCCGGCGGCGACGTCGACCTCGTCGAGATGGCCGGCCTGGAGATCCGCTACCTCGCCTTCAACACCAAGGCCCCGGCCGTGAAGTCCCGCGCCGTGCGCCAGGCGATGGCCCAGCTCATCAACCGCAGCGAACTCGTCTCCAAGGTCTACGGCACCCAGGCCGAGCCGCTCTTCTCGCTGGTCCCGGCCAGCATCACCGGCCACTCCAACTCCTTCTTCAACAAGTACGGCGACCCGAGCGTCACCAAGGCCAAGTCCCTGCTGACCCAGGCCGGCATCACCACCCCGCTGAAGCTGACCCTCCACTACACGACCGACCACTACGGTTCGGGCACCAAGGAGGAGTTCGAGGACCTCCAGAAGCAGCTCAACGCGAGCGGGCTCTTCGACGTCAGCATCAAGGGCGCACCCTGGTCCACGTTCCGCCCGGCGGAGCAGAAGGGCGAGTACGACGTCTACGGCATGGGCTGGTTCCCGGACTTCCCCGACGCCGACAACTACCTCGCCCCCTTCCTCGACAAGGACAACTTCCTCGGCTCGCCCTACGCCAACAGCGAGATCCGCAACATCCTCATCCCGGACTCCCGTCGCGAGGCCGACCGTCTCGCCGCGTCCGGAAGCCTGACCGAGATCCAGGACATCGTCGCCAAGGACGTCCCCGTACTCCCGCTGTGGCAGGGCAAGCAGTACGTCGCCGCGCGCGACGACGTCACGGGCACCGCCTACGCGCTCAACTCCTCGTCGACGCTGCAGCTGTGGGAACTCGGCAAGGGCGTGAGCGGCTGACCGGCCGGCACCTCCTTCACCCGGACCCAGGCGGACGGGCCCGGGATTCCACAAGAATCGACGACAAGGCACTCGCACGTGAACAAGCGCATCCAGTGGCAGGTCCTGCCGATCGTGGCGGGGCTCGCCTCCGGTCTGCTGACCGGCTGCGGCACGGAGTCGGGGGACTCCGGTTCCGGCGGCTCCTCCGTGGTCATGGGGATGTCCGACGACGTCCTCGCCACCGACCCGGCCTCCGGCTACGACCCCGGCTCCTGGCTGTTGTTCAACAACGTCTTCCAGTCTCTGCTCAGCTTCCCCAAGGGCGGCACGGAGCCGGAGCCGGACGCGGCCAAGAGCTGCGAGTTCACGGACACCAGGACCCAGGTGTACGAGTGCACCCTCAAGTCCGGCCTCAAGTTCAGCAACGGTGACTCGCTCACCTCCGAAGACGTCAAGTTCTCCTTCGACCGCATGCTGAAGATCAACGACGACGACGGTCCCGCGATCATGTTCCCGATGCTCGACAAGGTCGAGACACCGGACGAGAAGACCGTCGTCTTCAAGCTGAACACCCCCGACGCGACCTTCCCGAGCAAGATCGCCTCCGGCGCCGGCTCCATCGTCGACCACACGCAGTACGACGCCGACGACCTGCGCAAGGACAGCAAGGCGGTCGGCTCCGGCCCCTACCAGCTCGACTCGTTCGACGACGACCAGGCCGTGTTCTCCGTCAACGAGAACTACAAGGGCACCGCAGAGCCCCAGAACTCCGGCGTCACGCTGAAGTTCTTCCACGGCGACCAGAGCGCCCTGAAGACCGCCCTGACCGACAAGAAGGTCGACCTCGCCTACCGCGGTCTGAGCGCCGGCGACATCACCGACATCGAGAACGCCTCGCCCGACTCCGGCGTCGAGGTCGTCGAGGGCACCAGCGCCGAGGTCCAGCACCTCGTCTTCAACATGGACGACCCGGTCACGGGAAAGCTCGGCGTCCGCAAGGCGATCGCCTACCTCCTCGACCGCGAAGCCCTCATCCACGACGTCTACCAGGGCACCGCGACCGCGCTCTACTCGATCATCCCGGCCGGTATCGCGGGCCACAACACGGCCTTCTTCGACACCTACGGCGCCCAGCCCTCCCGGTCCAAGGCCGCAGCCGCCCTCACCGACGAGGGCATCACCGGCAAGGTGAAGCTGACCCTGTGGTCGACGCCGTCGCGCTACGGCCCCGCCACCGACCAGGAACTCAAGACGATCGCCCAGCAGCTCAACGCCAGCGGCCTGTTCGACGCCGACGTGAAGTCCGTGGCCTTCGACCAGTACGAGAAGGACATCGCGGCCGGCAAGTACGGCGTCTACGTCAAGGGCTGGGTGCCCGACTACCCCGACGCCGACAACTTCACGGCCCCCTTCTTCGGCAAGGGCAACGTGCTGGACAACAACTACAGCAACAACAAGATCACCGGCTCGCTCATCCCCGAGACCGCCGCCCAGCCGGACCGCGCCGCGACGGACGACCCCTTCGGCACGCTCCAGAACCTCGTCGCCGAGGACGTCCCGGTCCTGCCGGTCTGGCAGGCCAAGCAGTACGCCGTCGTCCGCGACAACGTCTACGGCCTGGAGTACTGCCTCGACGCCTCCACGGTGTTCCGCTTCTGGGAGCTCAGCAAGGGCTGATCGGGCGGCGCGCGCTGCTCCCCGGCGGCGCGCGCTGATCCGATGGCCGCACATACGAAGAGGGCGCCCCCAGTCAGACGGGGGACGCCCTCTTCGCTCTCGTACCTCTGAATGCGCTCCTGCTACTGCGCGCCGGGACGCACCAGACCGCTCTCGTACGCGTACACCGCGGCCTGCACCCGGTCCCGCAGCCCCAGCTTGGTCAGCACATGACCCACATGTGTCTTCACGGTGGTCTCGCTGACGAACAGATCCGCGGCGATCTCCGCGTTGGACAGTCCGCGCGCCACCAGCTTCAGCACCTCGACCTCGCGGTCGGTGAGCGTGTGCAGCGTGTCCGGCACCGGCTCGTCACCGGACGGCAGGTGCGTGGCGTACTTGTCGAGCAGCCGGCGCGTGATGCTCGGCGCGAGCATCGCCTCACCCGCGGCCACCACCCGGATCGCCTGCACGAGCTCGTTGGCCGGGGCGTCCTTGAGCAGGAAGCCGCTGGCCCCCGCCCGCAGCGCCTCCACCACGTACTCGTCGAGGTCGAAGGTGGTCAGCACCAGCACCTTGGCCGGGCCGTCCCGCCCGGGACCGGTGATCTGCCGGGTCGCCTCCACTCCGTCCATCCGCGGCATACGGATGTCCATCAGGACCACGTCGGGCTGCAGCGCCCGCACCTGGTCGATGGCCTGAAGGCCGTCTCCGGCCTCGCCCACGACCGCGAGATCCTGCTCGGCCTCCAGAATCATCCGGAACCCGGTACGCAGCAGCGGCTGGTCGTCGACGAGTAGGACGCGGATGGCCACGTAAGTCTCCTTCGCTAGTCCGGCCCCATTCTGCCCTGCTCGCCGGTCGCGGACGTCACCGGTAGCGGGTAGGGCGGGGGAGTGCCGCCGAACTCCGGGCAGTGCGCCTGGTGGTCGCACCAGCCGCACAACTTGGTCGGCCGCGGTCGCCAGTCGCCCGTCTGCGTGGCCTGCCGGATCGCCTCCCACAGCGCCAGCAGCTTGCGCTCGACACGCTCCAGGTCGGCGAGTACCGGGTCGTACGTCAGGACGTCACCACTGCCGAGGTAGACGAGCTGGAGGCGGCGCGGGATCACGTTCTTCAGCCGCCACACCACCAGGGCGTAGAACTTCATCTGGAACAGCGCGCCCTCGGCGTACTCGGGCCGGGGTGCCTTGCCGGTCTTGTAGTCGACGATCCGCACCTCGCCGGTCGGCGCCACGTCGACCCTGTCGATGATCCCGCGCAGCCGCAGCCCGGAGTCCAGCTCCGCCTCGACGAACAACTCCCGCTCGGCGGGCTCCAGACGCGTCGGGTCCTCCAGCGTGAACCATCGATCGACCAGCTGCTCCGCCTCGGCGAGCCACGTCGCGAGCCGCTCGCCTTCCGGATCGTCGGCGAACAGCTCCACCACCTCCGGCCGGCTCTCCCGGAGCCGGTCCCACTGACCGGGGATCAGCGACTTGGCCGCGGGCGCGGTCCGCTCCCCGGCCGGGGCGTCGAAGAGCCGCTCCAGCACCGAGTGCACCAGGGTCCCCCGGGTCGCCGCCGCGCTCGGCTTCTCCGGCAGCCGGTCGATCACCCGGAACCGGTACAGCAACGGACACTGCATGAAGTCATTGGCACGAGAAGGGGACAGAGAGGCGGGCGCGCCAGGCGTCACACCGACGGACCGAGCCCCCACGCCGCTGTCGCTCACGACGTCCGCCCCCGGGGCCACCCCGGCTTCGACCGCAACGACCACCGCCGGCACGGCCCCGGCCGCGACCGGCCCCCCGCCCGTCGCGGGTCCGGAGGCGGGTTCCCCGCCGACCTCGGGCCGCGCGGAAGGCGGTTCCTTGCTCGTCGCGGGTTCGGGGACGATCGGTTCGTCGACCGCCCGGGGTGCCACCGCGGCCGGTTCCCCGCTTGCCGCAGGTTCAGGGGCGGCCGGAGCCGCCCCCGTCCCGGGTCGCGCGGCAGGCGCTTCCTCGCTCGTCGCGGGTTCGGGGACGATCGGCTGGTCGAGCGTCCGGGGTGCCGTCGTGGCCGGTTCCCCGCTTGCCGCAGGTTCGGGGGCGGCCGGTGCCGCGCCCCTCTCGGGCCGTGCGGCAGCCGGTTCCTCACTCGTGGCGGGTTCCGGGGTGGCCGGTTCGTCGGCAGTCCGAGGCTCCGTCGCAGCCGGTTCCCCGCTTGCCGCAAGTTCGGCGGCAGCCGGTTCCGCGTCCGCCCCGGGCCGTGCCGTGGCCGGTTCTTCGACCGCCCCGGCCTCCGCCGTGACCGCGGCTACCGGTGTTCCCGGGTCATGGACGGTGGCCTCGGCCTCGCCCTCCGTGCTCGTCTCCATGACCACAGACCATACGGCCCGCCACTGACAGTGACCCACTCGCCGCCGTGACCGCTGCGGCCCCCGAGGAAACACGGGGTGCCGGGGCCGGGCGCGTCGTGACCGCCGCATACCATCGACCCGAGACCTTCCGCACGGCAGGCGCGGAAGACGCTTCGAACGAGGGGACATCGTGGACGAGAGCGGCGGGAGCGGGCAGCCGCGGTCCGAAACGGACCGGCCGACCAAGCCCCACGCAGGGCCCACGGCCCAGACCACCGACCCCACCGCCCCCGACCCGCACGAGAACGGGACCCCGTCCACCGGCGCCCCCACCGAGGGCGCGACCGACGGCGCCGCACACCGGCCGGCCGCGGACGACGATGCCACCCAGGCCCCGCCCGCCCCGGCGCCCACCGCCGTAGCCTCCGGGAGCGAGACCGGCACCGGAGAAGGTGAGCACCCGCCCGCCTCCGAGGCCGCCCCCGACGCGACGCACCAGGCACCCGCCGACCTGCGCAAACCCGAAGCGTCCCGCGAACCCGACACCACCGACGACCACCGCACCCTCGCCCACTCCGGCGCCCCCAAGAGCCCCCCGCCTCCGTCCCCCCAGCCGCGCGGCGGACTCCTGATGGGCCGTCCCTTCGGTGTGCCCGTCTACGTCGCCCCCAGCTGGTTCCTCGTCGCCGCGCTCATCACCTGGGTGTTCGGCGGCCAACTGGACCGCGTGCTGCCGGAACTCGGCGCCGCCCGTTACCTCGTCTCCCTCTTCTTCGCGGTCGCCTTCTACGCCTCCGTCCTCGTCCACGAGCTGGCGCACACCGTCGCGGCCCTGCGCTTCAAACTCCCCGTCCGCCGCATCCAGCTCCAGTTCTTCGGCGGCGTCTCCGAGATCGAGAAGGAGGCTGAGACCCCCGGCCGGGAGTTCGTGCTCGCCTTCGTCGGCCCGCTGCTCTCCCTGATCCTGGCCGGCCTCTTCTACCTCGCCATGCAGCCCGTCGAACCCGGCACCGTCCCCGGCGTCCTGCTCGCCGGCCTGATGGTCTCCAACCTCATCGTGGCCGCCTTCAACCTCCTGCCCGGCCTCCCCCTCGACGGCGGCCGCATGCTCCGCGCCGTCGTCTGGAAGATCACCGGCAAGCCCATGACCGGCACCATCGCCGCCGCCTGGGTCGGCCGCGCCCTCGCCGTCTGCGTCCTCATCGGCCTCCCGCTGCTCACCCAGTCCGGAGCCCTCGGCTCCTCCGCCGAGGACAACGTCGGCATGGACACCGTGATGGACGCCCTGCTCGCCGCCATCCTCGCCGCGATCATCTGGACCGGCGCCGGCAACAGCCTGCGCATGGCCCGCCTGCGCGAACACCTCCCCGACCTGCGCGCCCGCACCCTCACCCGCCGCGCGGTCCCCGTCGAGACCGACACACCCCTCTCCGAGGCCCTGCGCCGCGCCAACGACGCCGGCGCCCGCGCCCTGGTCGTCGTCGACGCCGACGGCATGCCCCTCTCCCTGGTCCGCGAGGCCGCCATCGTCGGCGTACCGGAACACCGCCGCCCCTGGGTCGCCGTCAGCGGCCTCGCGCAGGACCTCACCGACGGCATGCGCGTCTCCGCCGAACTCGCCGGGGAGGACCTGTTGGACACCCTCCGCGCGACGCCGGCCACCGAATACCTCGTCGTCGAGGACACCGGCGAGATCTACGGCGTCCTGTCCGCGGCCGACGTGGAACGCGCCTTCGTGAAGGCCATGGCCAGACCCTCCTAGTGGTCGGCGGCCCCTCCGGGGACCGGTAGGCTGTTCACATGTCCGAACCGACCGGTGCCGCCCGCAGGCGCGGGCCCTTCAAGGTCGGGGACCAGGTTCAGCTGACCGACCCCAAGGGCCGCCACTACACGTTCACGCTCGAAGAGGGAAAGAACTTCCACACCCACAAGGGTTCCTTCCCGCACGACGAGCTGATCGGCGCACCCGAGGGCAGCGTTGTCCGCACCACCGGTAACGTCGCCTACCTCGCGCTGCGCCCCCTGCTCCCCGACTATGTCCTGTCCATGCCCCGCGGCGCCGCCGTGGTCTACCCCAAGGACGCGGGGCAGATCCTCGCCTTCGCCGACATCTTCCCCGGCGCCCGCGTCGTGGAGGCCGGTGTCGGCTCCGGCTCGCTCAGCAGCTTCCTGCTGCGCGCCATCGGCGACCAGGGCATGCTGCACAGCTACGAGCGCCGCGAGGACTTCGCCGAGATCGCCCAGCAGAACGTGGAGCGCTACTTCGGCGGCCCGCACCCCGCCTGGCAGCTCACCGTCGGCGACCTCCAGGACAACCTCTCCGACGCCGACGTGGACCGCGTCATCCTCGACATGCTCGCCCCCTGGGAGTGCCTGGAGGCCGTCTCCAAGGCACTCGTGCCCGGCGGCATCCTGTGCTGCTACGTCGCGACCACCACCCAGCTCGCCCGGACCGTCGAGTCCATCCGCGAGATCGGCTCCTTCAACGAGCCGACCTCCTGGGAGTCGATGATCCGCAACTGGCACGTCGAAGGCCTGGCCGTCCGCCCGGACCACCGCATGATCGGCCACACCGGCTTCCTCCTGACCGCCCGCCGCCTCGCCGACGGCGTCGAGCCCCCCATGCGCCGCCGCCGCCCCGCAAAGGGCGCCTACGGCGAGGACTACACCGGCCCCAACGCCGACGGAGGCTCCGGCCGCTAGGGCGGCCCCGTGCCGCATTCAACGTACAGGCGTCGGGGAGGAGTTCCCGCAGACCAGCAGAACTCCACCCCGACGCCTTCGTGTTGAGGGAGCGGCAGAAACCGCCACAGAGCAACCAGGACACGTACCCACCCCGCCGTTCCCCAGGCCTGTGACGTGTGGCACCATGCTGGCCACCCCCCACCGGCACAGCCCTCACAGGAGACGCTCCTAGTGCAGCAATCCGCCGTCCCGGAACTGGCACACACGCACACCCGCCCGATCCACTGGGTCGCCACCGCCACCGCCGTGGCGGCAGTCGTGGCCCTCTCCTCGGTCCTGCAGCCCAACCCCGCCACCGCGGCACAGGCGGCCGGCCCCGAGGCCAGACCCGCCCCGGTGGTCACGACGGCGCCCGACCCCGCGGACGTCCACTTCCCGATCGACTGCGGCCCGGTCAAGGCGAAAGTGCAGAAACGGGTCTCCGGAGACCTCGACGGCGACGGACGGCCGGAAACAGTCGTCGTGGTGCACTGCGACGCCCCCATGGGCACCCCGCCCGACGCCGTCTACGTCATCACACACGCGAAGGACACCGGTGAACCCCGGGTCGTCGCCACCCTGCTGAGCCCGAAGACCCGCAACACCGTCACCGACTTCACACTGAGCGACGGCGCCGTCCTCGCGACCCTGCTCGGCTACTCCACGTCCGACGTACCCAGTTGCTGCCCGGACGTGACGGACAAGGCGAAATGGCAGTGGAAGGACGGCGCATTCATCCGCTCGACCCCCGCGGGCACGCACACCGTCTGACCGAAGCGATCACATCTGTGAGAAATCAGACAGCCGTCACGCAGGGTGGCTTTCCGGTCACTCTGCGTCCGGTCCGTAGATCTCGACGCTGTCCGAAACCCGACGTACATGGATGCACGCGCCCGGACACTCCTTCGCCGAGTCGACCACATCGGTGAGAAGCGGCAGCGGTACGGGCGTTGTGGCGCCCTTGTCCTGCAGCAGCTCGTCGTCCGAGCCCTTCACATAGGCCAGACCGTCGATGTCCAGCTCGAACACCTCCGGCGCGTACTGGACGCAGATGCCGTCACCGGTACAGAGGTCCTGATCGATCCAGACCTCCAGGGTCTCGCCGCCGACCCCGACCTCCTGCTGCACTCTCATCTCTCCTGCCGTTTATGCGCCCGGCTGAACGGGAATCCGGCCAGCTCTGACGGGTGTTGAACACTTCGACCCTACCTTCGGCAGCTTTCCAATCTTGTTCGGTGGGTATTCCCCTGGCGTGAGGGAGAGCGCAAGGGTGAAGATCGGACACACCTCGACAGTCTTTGTGATCTAGGGGTTTCAATCGACACCCACCCAGGTAGGGTCTGGAAGCGTCCAGCTCCCCTTGGAGGAGGTGAGGACCGTGGCAGCCCACGACGACGACATGAACCGCGGCATCCGCCCGGGACGAGGGTCCGACGACCCGTCCGGGCAGATTGCCTACCTTGAGCAGGAGATCGCCGTCCTGCGACGCAAGCTCGCCGACTCTCCGCGACACACGAGGATTCTCGAAGAGCGGATCGTCGAGCTGCAGACCAACTTGGCCGGCGTGTCCGCCCAGAACGAGCGACTCGCCAACACACTCCGTGAGGCCCGCGACCAGATCGTGGCCCTCAAGGAGGAGGTCGACCGGCTCGCACAGCCCCCGGCCGGCTTCGGTGTCTTCCTCGAAGCGAACGAGGACGGCACCGCCGACATCTTCACCGGCGGCCGCAAACTGCGGGTGAACGTCAGCCCCAGCGTCGAACTCGAAGAGCTCCGGCGCGGCCAGGAAGTGATGCTCAACGAAGCTCTCAACGTGGTCGAGGCCATGGAATACGAGAGCGTCGGCGACATCGTCACCCTCAAGGAGATCCTCGAGGACGGCCAGCGCGCCCTCGTGCAGGGGCACACCGACGAGGAACGGGTGGTCCGGCTCGCCGAGCCACTGATGGACGTCACCATCCGCCCCGGCGACGCCCTGCTCCTCGAACCCCGCTCCGGCTACGTCTACGAGGTCGTGCCCAAGAGCGAGGTCGAGGAACTCGTCCTCGAAGAAGTCCCCGACATCGGCTACGAACAGATCGGCGGACTCGGCGGCCAGATCGAGGCCATCCGAGACGCCGTCGAGCTCCCCTACCTCTACCCGGACCTGTTCAAGGAGCACGAACTGCGCCCGCCCAAGGGCGTCCTGCTCTACGGGCCCCCCGGATGCGGAAAGACGCTCATCGCCAAGGCCGTCGCCAACTCGCTGGCCAAGAAGGTCGCCGAAGTCACCGGCCAGGCCACCGGCAAGAGCTTCTTCCTCAACATCAAGGGCCCCGAGCTCCTCAACAAGTACGTCGGCGAGACCGAGCGGCAGATCCGCCTCGTCTTCCAGCGTGCTCGCGAGAAGGCCAGCGAGGGCACACCCGTCATCGTCTTCTTCGACGAGATGGAATCCCTCTTCCGCACCCGCGGCTCCGGTGTCAGCTCGGACGTGGAGAACACCATCGTCCCCCAGCTGCTCGCCGAGATCGACGGCGTGGAAGGCCTGCAGAACGTGGTCGTGATCGGCGCCTCAAACCGTGAGGACATGATCGACCCCGCCATCCTGCGCCCCGGCCGCCTGGACGTGAAGATCAAGATCGAGCGTCCCGACGCCGAGGCCGCCAAGGACATCTTCGCCAAGTACCTCACCGAGCGCCTCCCGCTGCACTCCGACGACGTCGGCGAGCACGGCGGCAGCAAGGCCACCACCGTCCAGAGCATGATCCAGACGGCCGTGGAACACATGTACGCCGAATCCGAGGAAAACCGCTTCCTGGAAGTCACCTACGCCAACGGCGACAAGGAAGTCCTCTACTTCAAGGACTTCAACTCCGGCGCCATGATCGAAAACATCGTGGGTCGAGCCAAGAAGATGGCGATCAAGGACTTCCTCGATCACAACGCCAAGGGTCTCCGCGTCTCCCACCTCCTCCAGGCCTGCGTGGACGAGTTCAAGGAGAACGAAGACCTACCCAACACCACCAACCCGGACGACTGGGCCCGCATCTCCGGCAAGAAGGGCGAGCGGATCGTCTACATCCGGACGCTCATCACCGGCAAGCAGGGCGCCGACACCGGACGCTCCATCGACACGGTGGCCAACACCGGTCAGTACCTGTAAGGACAGGGCGGCTGCGGGTGCCCTCACCGGGGTACCCGCAGCCGACTGTTTTTCAGGCAACTAACCGGGCCAAAGGCGAGCAACGCAATGACGCAAATGATCTCCCCACCAGCGCAGAGGCGTTCTAGGCTCTTCGGTACCGCCGAGTCGCGCAGTGCGGGGACGGGCACCGCACACGCACCGGAGCGCCAGCGGTACTTGAGCGCCGCCCCCGACCGAGGGCGCCGCCGGGCAAGGAGGGCCGCATGACCGTACGGCGAGTAATGGGCATCGAGACGGAGTACGGGATCTCCGTCCCCGGCCACCCCAACGCCAATGCCATGCTCACCTCATCCCAGATCGTCAACGCCTACGCGGCGGCGATGCACCGGGCCCGCAGGGCCCGCTGGGACTTCGAGGAGGAGAATCCGCTGCGGGACGCGCGGGGCTTCGACCTCGCCCGCGAAGCCGCCGACTCCAGCCAGCTCACCGACGAGGACATCGGCCTCGCCAACGTCATCCTCACCAACGGCGCACGGCTCTACGTCGACCACGCACACCCCGAATACAGCAGCCCCGAGGTCACCAACCCCCGCGACGCCGTCCTCTGGGACAAGGCCGGCGAACGCATCATGGCCGAGGCCGCCGAACGGGCCGCACAGCTCCCCGGCGCCCAGCCCATCCACCTCTACAAGAACAACACCGACAACAAGGGCGCCTCCTACGGCACACACGAGAACTACCTGATGAAGCGGGAAACCCCCTTCTCGGACATCGTGCGCCACCTCACGCCCTTCTTCGTCTCCCGCCAGGTCTTCGCAGGCGCCGGCCGCGTCGGCATCGGCCAGGACGGCCACGAACACGGCTTCCAGCTCAGCCAGCGCGCCGACTACTTCGAGGTCGAAGTAGGCCTCGAGACGACCTTGAAGCGCCCCATCATCAACACCCGCGACGAGCCCCACGCCGACGCCGAGAAATACCGCCGCCTCCACGTGATCATCGGCGACGCGAACCTCTCGGAGATCTCGACCTACCTCAAGCTCGGCACCACGGCCCTCGTCCTGTCGATGATCGAGGACGGCTTCATCGCCGTGGACCTGGCCGTGGACCAGCCGGTCCGCACCCTCCACCAGGTCTCCCACGACCCGACGCTCCAGCGCCTGGTCACTCTCCGCAGCGGCCGCACACTCACCGCGGTCCAGCTCCAGATGGAGTACTACGAGCTCTCCCGCAAGTACGTCGAAGAACGCTTCGGCGCCGACGCGGACGACCAGACCAAGGACGTCCTCGCCCGCTGGGAGGACACCCTCAACCGGCTCGAACACGACCCCATGAGCCTCGCCGGCGAGCTCGACTGGGTCGCCAAGCGCGAGCTCATGGAGGGTTACAGGCGCCGCGACGACCTCGACTGGGACGCCGCCAAGCTGCACCTCCTGGACCTCCAGTACGCCGACGTGCGCGCCGACAAGGGCCTCTACAACCGGCTCGCGGCCCGCGGCCGCATCAAGCGCCTCCTGGACGAGAACGAGGTCGAGCGAGCCCGTACCAAGCCCCCTGAGGACACCCGCGCGTACTTCCGCGGCCGCTGCCTGGAGCAGTACGCCGACGACGTCGCCGCGGCCTCCTGGGACTCGGTGATCTTCGACCTCCCGGGCCGGGACTCGCTCCAGCGCGTCCCAACCCTCGAACCGCTTCGCGGAACGCGAAATCACGTCAAGGAGCTCCTGGACCGCTGTCGCACGGCAGAAGACCTGGTCAGGGTCCTGTCGGGCAACTGAACGGATACCTGGGCCGAGTTGTCCCGCAGGGTGGAAAACCCGGCCAGAGGGAATCATCGAGATGGCCCCCGTACGTTGTAGGAACTGCGGGGCCGATGTCGGACCCTGCTTGTAGGGTCTGATCAAGAACGTCGAACCGAGCGGGGTGAGGGGTTATGGCGACCAAGGACACCGGCGGCGGACAGCAGAAGGCCACGCGCAACACCGAGGAGGTCGAGGAGCAGACTGCGGAAACGCAGGGTTCCGAGGACCTCAAGGAGCGCCAGGAGAAGCTCAGCGACGACGTGGACTCCGTCCTGGACGAGATCGACGACGTACTCGAGGAAAATGCCGAGGATTTCGTGCGCTCCTTCGTGCAAAAAGGCGGAGAGTAGAGGCTGATAGGCCACTTTGCCTTCGAAGTGAAGGTTGCGGGGGGATTGAGTGGCTGAAGAGCTCGACGCGAAAGAATGCAGGAAGTGCGGGCGGGATCTACCTCTTGCGGCCTTTGCGCGTGACAGGAATCGGCGTGACGGCCTCCAGGTGCACTGCCGGGAGGCCATGGGTAAGCCCGTCCGGGAGCATGTTGATGTCCCGGACGGGCACAAGCTCTGCCGCACGTGCGGAGAGATCAAGCCGTGGAGCGAATGGCATCGCAACGCGACGGCCTCGGACGGGTTGTCGACGCGTTGCAAGGCGTGCCGAGCGGCTCAGGGTCGGCGAGACCATTTGAAGCGCCAGTACGGCCTCACCGAAGCCGAGCGAGACAAGTTGATCGCCTCTCAAGGGGGCGTCTGCTGCATATGTTTGGCGGCCGTGCCCGAGCATGTGGATCACTGCCACAAGACGGGTAGGGTCCGAGGCGTACTGTGCTTCAGCTGCAATGCCGCACTGGGGCAGTTCAAGGATCGGCCCGATGCCATAAGGCGGGCTGCTGCTTACGTGGAAGGAATCGCGTGGAAGCCAACACTCGTAGCACCGGGCGTCTACCAGCTGCCTTCCTGACGCCTGGGTCGTCGTCCTTCATGGACTTCCTGTCCGAGCACCAGCCGGAGATGCTGCCGGGCAACCGGCAGCTGCCGCCCATGCAGGGTGTGATCGAGGCGCCGCACGGCACCACGATCGTGGCGGTCACCTTCCCCGGTGGTGTCGTGCTCGCCGGTGACCGGCGCGCCACGATGGGCAACGTCATCGCCCAGCGGGACATCGAGAAGGTGTTCCCGGCCGACGAGTACTCGGCCGTCGGGATCGCCGGCACCGCCGGTCTCGCCGTGGAGATGGTGAAGCTGTTCCAGTTGGAGCTGGAGCACTTCGAGAAGGTCGAGGGCGCCCAGCTGTCGCTGGAGGGCAAGGCGAACCGGCTGTCCACCATGATCCGTTCCAATCTCGGCATGGCGATGCAGGGGCTGGCCGTGGTGCCGCTGTTCGCGGGGTACGACGTGGACCGCGGCAGGGGTCGGATCTTCTCCTACGACGTCACCGGCGGCCGTTCCGAGGAGCACAACTTCGCCGCCACCGGCTCCGGCTCGATCTTCGCGCGCGGTGCCATGAAGAAGTTCTTCCACGACTCCCTGAGCGAGGCCGAGGCCACGATGCTCGTGGTGCAGGCCCTGTACGACGCGGCCGACGACGACTCGGCGACCGGTGGTCCCGATGTCGCCCGCCGGATCTACCCGATCGTCACCGTGATCACCGAGGACGGCTTCCGCCGGCTCACCGACGACGAGTCCTCCGAGATCGCCCGTTCGATTCTCGAGCGGCGGCTGGAGCAGCCCGACGGCCCGCGGGCCGCGCTGCTGTAGCCGCCACCCGTCTTGTTCAAGGTGATCGCAGTGACTTCCACAGAAAGGGACGGATAACCGGTGTCGACGCCGTTCTATGTCTCCCCCCAGCAGGCGATGGCCGACCGGGCGGAGTACGCCCGCAAGGGCATCGCCCGTGGTCGCAGCCTTGTCGTGCTGCAGTATGCCGACGGCATCGTGTTCGTCGGCGAGAATCCGTCCCGTGCGCTGCACAAGTTCAGCGAGATCTATGACCGGATCGGCTTCGCGGCCGCCGGCAAGTACAACGAGTACGAGAATCTGCGGATCGGTGGCGTGCGGTATGCCGATCTTCGTGGTTACACCTATGACCGTGACGATGTGACCGCTCGTGGCCTGGCCAACGTCTATGCCCAGACGCTGGGCACGATCTTCTCCTCGGCCGGTGAGAAGCCGTACGAGGTGGAGCTGGTCGTGGCGGAGGTCGGTGAGACTCCGGACGGTGACCAGATCTACCGGCTGCCGCACGACGGTTCCATCGTGGACGAGCACGGCTCGGTGGCGGTGGGCGGCAACGCGGAGACGATCAGCAGCTATCTGGATCAGCGTCACCAGGACGGTATGAGTCTGGCGGAGGCGCTGAAGCTGGCCGTTCAGGCGTTGTCCCGTGACACGAACGGCAGTGAGCGGGAGATTCCGGCGGAGCGGCTGGAGGTCGCGGTGCTGGACCGTACGCGTCCGCAGAAGCGCAAGTTCAAGCGCATTGTGGGGCGTCAGCTGGGTCGCTTGCTGGAGGCCGGCGGTGCGTCCACCGAGGCGGAGAGTTCGGATGAGGCGGAGGGTGCCGAGGACGATTAGTCCCGGCGGGTTCCGCCCGACGATCACCCCTTCTGTGCCCCGGCCGTTCACCTGGCCGGGGCACAGGGCGTTCAGGGGGCGCTGGGGGGCGCTGTGGAGCCTCGTACGACCAGCTCGACGGGGATGTCGCCGACGGGTGGTGTACGGCCTTCCAGGACGGCCAGGAGGGCTTCCATGCCGCGTTCGCCGAACAGTTCGGCGTCCAGTCGTACGGTCGTGAGCTCGGGGTCGATGGCGGTGGCGAGGGCGAGGTCGTCGAGGCCGGTGACGGAGATGTCGTCGGGGACGCGCAGTCCGAGTCGGCGTACGGCCTTGTAGGCGCCGGCGGCGAGTTTGTCGTCGTCGCAGACCAGGGCGGTGGGCCGGGGGCCGGGTGCGGCGAGGGCGGCCTCGGCGGCGGTCAGGGCGTCGTCGATGGAGATGGGGGCGCGGGCGGTGCGGAGGGTGGTGCCGGGGACCGTGCCGAGTCGGGCGGCCAGTTCGCGGGCTCGGACTTCGAAGGTCCAGGAGGGGATGTCGGCGGCGAGGTGCAGGAAGCGGCGGTGGCCGAGGTCCAGGAGGTGGGTGGCGACCTGGCGGATGCCGTCGGCGATGTCGAGGTTGACGGTGGCGGCGCCGAGGCTGCCGGAGGGGTCGCTGTCGAGCATGACGAGGGGGAGCTGGTCGCCGCGGATGGCGGTGAGGGCGTCGGCGGCCATGGAGGAGGCGATGACGCCGTCCAGGGCGGCCTGGGAGGAGGCGAAGGGGTCGCGGGCGGGGCCGATGCCTTCGGGGGAGGGGTAGAGGACGACGCCGAAGCCGTGGTCGGCGGCGACGCGTGCGGCTCCGGTGTAGACGCCGGCGAAGAACTCGGTCGTGAGGGCGGGGACGACGAGGAGGACGGTGCGGGTGTGGCCGAGGCGGAGGTTGCGGGCGGCGAGGTTGGGGCGGTAGCCGAGGTCGCGGGCGGCTTCGCGGACGCGTTCGGCGGTGGTCTCGGAGACCCGGCCGCGCCATTTGTCGCCGAGGACGAGGGAGACGGCGGCCTGGGACACTCCGGCCGCGTGTGCGACGTCGCGGCTGGTCGGTCGCGTGCTGCTGCGTGCCACCGTGGGTCCGCTCCTTCGTCTGGACGTCCGAACAGCGCACATGGTACGTATGGGAGTCGACGTTATACGTATGACTTGGAGGCGGGACATGGCCGCGGGATACCTGGAGATCCTCAGGGCGAGGCACGCGGCGCGCCTGCTGGCGGGGACGCTGGTGGGCCGGCTGCCGAACGCCACCGCGGCGATCGCGATCGTGCTGTTCGTCCGGGCGCAGGGCGGTACGTACAGCCTCGCCGGAGTTCTCGCGGCCGTGTACGGGGTCGCCAACGCCGTGGGGCAGCCGGTGCTCGGGCGGCTGGTCGATCTGCACGGCCAGCCTCGGGTGCAGCTTCCGTCCGCCGTGCTGTCGGCCCTCGCGATGGCCGTGTTCGCCTTCACCGGCACCGATCCGCTCCCGCTCGCCTACGTGGCCGTGGCGGCCGCGGGGCTCTTCACGCCGCCACTGGAGGGCGGGCTGCGGGCGCTGTGGCCGAGCGTGCTGCGCCGGGAGGACCAGGTGCACACGGCGTACGCCATGGACGCGGTGGCACAGGAAGTCATGTTCACCGTGGGGCCGTTGCTGGTGACGCTGTGCGTGTCGCTGTGGTCGGCGCAGGCGGCGCTGGTGGTGCTGAACGTCATCGGGGTCCTCGGGGCGCTCTCGGTCGTGGTGTCGCCGCCCTCGCGCGCGTGGCGCTCCGGTCCGCGTGAGGCGCACTGGCTCGGTGCGTTGCGCTCGCCCGGACTCCTGGTGCTGCTCGGCGCGTTCCTGTTCGTGGGGATCGCGCTCGGGTCCATCACGGTCGCCTCCGTGCCGTACGCGGACGAGCACGGCGGGGACGCGGTGTACGGCTGGCTGATGGCCGGGATCGGTCTGGGGGCCCTGGTGGGCGGCACGGTGTACGGGGCGCGGCAGTGGGCCGGTGAGCCCGCGTGGCGACTGCGGGTCCTGGTGGGCCTGCTGGCGGTGTGTTACCTGCCGCTGACGCTGATGCCGGGGGCGGTCGCCATGACGCTGCTGATGGTCCTGGCGGGGGTGTTCCTGGCGCCGGTGATCGCGTGCGCGTTCGTGCTGGTCGACCGGCACGCGCCGGCCGGGACGGTGACCGAGGCGTTCTCCTGGATCGTGACGACGTTCACCGTGGGCGCCTCGGTCGGAACGGGGCTGGCGGGCCCGGTCGTCGAGGGTGGTGGGGCCCTGTGGGGCTTCGCCGTGCCGGGGGTGGCGGGGGGTGTGTCGCTGCTGGTTCTGCTGGTCACGGGAGGCGTCCTCACAGCTCCCGCGGGAGGGGCGGTGGTTGCGTCTTCATCGGAAAATGATCCAAACCGTGCTGCCGAACCCCGTTTCAGCTCGGGGGATCGGGCGTAATGTTCACTCATGGACCGCCGCATTTTCGGGCTGGAGAACGAGTACGGCGTCACGTGTACGTTCAGGGGACAGCGACGCCTGTCTCCCGACGAGGTGGCGCGGTACCTCTTCCGCCGTGTCGTGTCATGGGGCCGCAGCAGCAATGTCTTTCTGCGAAACGGCGCACGCCTCTATCTCGACGTGGGCTCACATCCGGAATACGCGACACCCGAATGTGACAACGTGACCGAACTGGTCACCCACGACAAAGCGGGCGAGCGCATTCTCGAAGGACTCCTGGTGGACGCCGAACGACGCCTGCACGAGGAAGGAATCGCGGGCGACGTCTACCTCTTCAAGAACAACACGGACTCGGCCGGCAACTCCTACGGCTGTCACGAGAACTATCTCGTGGCCCGCCACGGGGAGTTCTCCCGGCTCGCGGACATTCTCATTCCGTTCCTGGTCACCAGGCAGCTTCTCTGTGGTGCCGGCAAGGTGCTGCAGACCCCGCGGGGCGCGGTGTACTGCGTCAGCCAGCGGGCCGAGCACATCTGGGAGGGTGTCTCCTCGGCGACGACCCGTTCCCGGCCGATCATCAACACCCGCGACGAACCGCACGCCGACGCCGAGCGCTACCGCCGCCTGCACGTGATCGTGGGCGACTCGAACATGTCCGAGACGACCATGCTGCTGAAGGTCGGTGCGACCGACCTGGTGCTGCGCATGATCGAGGCGGGCACCGTGATGCGTGATCTGACCCTGGAGAACCCGATCCGGGCGATCCGCGAGGTCAGCCATGACATCACCGGCCGACGCAAGGTGCGGCTGGCCAGTGGCCGGGAGGCCTCCGCGCTGGAGGTGCAGCGCGAGTACTACGACAAGGCCGTCGACTTCGTCGAGCGGCGCGGGATCCGCACCGGCACGGTCGACCAGGTCCTGGAGCTGTGGGGCCGCACGCTGGACGCGATCGAGGCGGAGGACCTCGACCGGATCGGCACCGAGATCGACTGGGTCATGAAGTACAAGCTCATCGAGCGGTACCGGGCCAAGCACAACATGACCATGTCCCACCCGCGGGTCGCGCAGATAGACCTCGCGTATCACGACATCCACCGCCGTCGTGGGCTGTACTACCTTCTGGAGAGGAAGGGTCAAGCCGCCCGTATCTGCAACGACTTGAAGATCTTCGAGGGCAAGTCCGTTCCCCCGCAGACCACTCGGGCCCGGCTGCGCGGCGACTTCATCCGCAGGGCCCAGGAACAGCGCCGGGACTTCACCGTCGACTGGGTCCACCTCAAGCTCAATGACCAGGCGCAGCGCACGGTGTTGTGCAAGGACCCGTTCCGATCGGTCGACGACCGGGTGGAGAAACTGATCGCCGGAATGTGAGCAAAGCGTTCCGCGTCACTGCCGGAACGCAACACGGGCGCCGTACGTTTCCCGTACGGCGCCCTTCTCACGCCGTAGAGTTGCGCGCACGCCATCAACAAGATCGACCGATTACGAGGCTCTCACCGTGCGCCGACGCTCCCTTCTCATCGCCGTTCCCGCAGGACTGGCCACACTCGCCGCATGCGGTGACGACAAGTCCGACTCGAGCAAGGCGAGCGACAGCACGTCACCCTCGCCGTCGTCCTCGGCCTCCCCGCCACCGGCGCCGAAGATCGTCGACGGTCCGCTGCCGGCGGTCACTGCGGGCACGAAATTCGGTGAGAAGCCGACGGTCGCCAAGGGCAGCGGCGATCCGTCGAAGGATCTCGCGGTCAAGACGCTCATCGCGGGCGGCGGCACCACCATCGCCGAGGGCGACTACATCCAGGCCCACTACCTGGGCCAGATCTGGAACACCGCCAAGGTCTTCGACAACTCCTACGACCGTAAGACGGCGCTGGTCATCCAGCTCGCGCAGAACAGCATCATCGACGGCTGGCGGTACGCCCTGGCGGGCAAGAAGGCCGGCAGCCGGGTGGAGTTCTCCATTCCGCCGACCTGGGGGTACGGCAAGCAGGGCAACGCGCAGGCGGGCATCAAGGGCACCGACACGCTGGTGTTCGTCGTCGACGTGCAGGCCGCCTTCAACGGGAAGAGCTCCGCCAAGGGCACGAAGGTCGCGCAGGGTGACGCCGCTCTGCCCAAGGTCGGCACCAACACCGACGGCAAGGCACCGTCGATCGAGATCCCCAAGGCGGACGCGCCGACCAAGCTGGTGGCGGAGTACGTCATCGAGGGCGACGGCGACAAGGTGACGGCCGAGAACTCGCTGCTCGTCCAGTACAAGGGCGTGGTGTGGGACACCGGCAAGGAGTTCGACTCGACGTACAAGCGGGGGCAGCTGGCGTCGTTCTCGCTGCAGCAGGTCGTCAAGGGCTGGGCGCAGGGTCTGACCGGCAAGAAGGTGGGCAGCCGGGTGCTGATCTCCATTCCGCCGAAGCTGGGTTACGGCGACAACCCGCCCGCCGGCAGCGGGATCGAGAAGGACTCCACGCTGGTCTTCACCGTGGACATCCTCGCGAAGATGTGACGCACGGGGGACATGCGCGCAGGTCCGTGCGACCGGGATGTAAGACTGGTCCCTGTTGCCTTTCCGTGAACAAGCAGGAGCGAGTGACGTGAGCATCGACAAGCCCGAGATCGACTTCCCCGGCGGCGAGCCCCCGGCGGAGCTGGAGATCAAGGACATCTGGGAGGGCGACGGCGAGGTTGCGCAGGCCGGCCAGACCGTCACCGTCCACTACGTGGGCGTGTCCTTCAGCACCGGTGAGGAGTTCGACGCCAGCTGGAACCGTGGTCAGCCGTTCCGCTTCCCGCTGGGTGGCGGCCGGGTCATCAAGGGCTGGGACCAGGGCGTGCAGGGCATGAAGGTCGGCGGCCGTCGCCAGCTGACCATCCCGGCCCACCTGGCCTACGGCAACCAGAGCCCCACCCCGGCGATCAAGCCCGGCGAGACCCTGATCTTCGTGGTCGACCTGCTCGGTGTCTGATCGTCGTACGACATCCGAGCGGACCTGATCGACCAGGGCCCATGCCTGTCCGGGCATGGGCCCTCGGCTTTTGCCTTGCTCCTTCGGGGCGGTACGGTCATCGTCCGTAAGCACCATAGGGAGGCGAAGGGCGTCGATGGCCATTGCCAAGGCCGAGCGGCTGATGAACCTGGCGCTGTGTCTGCTCGGGACGCGACGGCCGCTGAGCAAGCGTGAGCTCAGGGAGTCCATCGAGGCCTACCTGGAAGCCAATTCCGACGACTCCTTCAACCGGATGTTCGAGCGCGACAAGGACGATCTGCGCGAACTCGGGCTCGTGATCGAGACCGTTGAGAACCTGGACGGCGAAGTCGGCTATCTCGCCCGCCGGGACAGCAACCGGCTGCCGCCCATCACCCTCGACGCCGAGGAGGCCGCCGCCCTGGGCCTGGCCGCCAAGGTGTGGCAGCAGGCCCGGCTCGCCGGCGCGGCCAGCGGCGCGCTGCAGAAACTGCGCGCGGCGGGGCTGCCCGAGGACGTCGACCCGTACGAGGCGCACGGTGCCCTGGAGCCGCGCATCCCGGTGCACGAGGCCTCCTTCGAACCGCTGATGCTCGCCTGCCGTGACCGCCGCCCGGTCCTCTTCGACTACCGCAAGGCCACCGCCGCCCGCCCCGAGCCGCGCCATGTCGAGCCGTGGGCGCTGGAGTGCTGGCGCGGCCACTGGTACCTGGCCGGATTCGACCGGGACCGGGGTGCCGAGCGGGTGTTCCGGCTCTCCCGGATCACCGGCAAGGTCCGCTCGCGCGGCACCCGGTTCACGGCCCCGGTCCCCGACGTCGTCACCGTCCGCGAGACGGTGGCGAGCTGGGCGGGGGAGACCGCCGACCGCAGCGCGCGGATCCGGCTGCGCACGGGCGCCGGGTACCCCCTGCGGGCGAAGGCCACCTCGGTGCGGGAACTGGGCGACGGCTGGGACGAGTTGGAGATTCCGTACGGCCACGGCCTGGACGCCTGGCTGGTGGAGTTCGGTCCCGACGTGGTGGTCCTGGAGCCCGCCGAGTTGCGGGCCGACGTGGTGGACCGGCTGCGCGCCGTGGCCAAGGGCTGAGGGGGAACGGAAGAGAACTGTGGCAGGCAAACCGGTCAGGCCCACGAACGCCATCGACCAGACCCGGCGGATGCTCTCGCTGGTGACCTATCTGAAGGAGCGTCCCGGAGCGCGGGTCGAGGACGTGGCCCGGGCCTTCGGGATCACCGAGGACGAGCTGGTCTCCGACCTCGATGTGCTGCCCATGTGCGGCACCAGCTTCCGCGGCGGCGATCTGCTCGACATCGACACCGACGGCGAGCGGATCTGGTGGCACAACCCCGCCGCCCTTGGCGAGGAGACGGCCGAGCCGCTGCGCCTCGCCGCCGACGAGGCGACCGCGCTGCTGGTGGCCGCCCGCGCGGTCTCCACGCTGCCCGGCCTCAGGGAGAGCGACCGGCAGGCACTGCTGCGGGCCACCGCCAAGGTGGAGACCGCGGCCGGTGAGACCGCCGGTGCCAGCGCGCGTCTTTCGGTGACCTTCGAGTCGGAGGGCGGCGTCTTCGCGGACGTCGACCGGGCCATCTCCGAGCGCCGGCGCCTGTGGATCCGCTACTACTCGCCCGCCCGGGACGAGCTCACCGAGCGCGAGATCGACCCGATCCGCCTGGTCAGCGTCGGACACACCTATGTCGAGGCCTGGTGCCGCCGCTCCGAGGCACGGCGTACCTTCCGGCTCGACCGGGTCGCCGAGATCAAGATCCTCGACGAGCCGTCCGCGCCGCCCGAGGTCGAGCTCAGAGACCTGTCGGAGGGGCTCGTGCAGCCCGCGGCCGAGGACCCCGAGGTGGTCGTCGAGGTCGGCCCCGGCGGGCGTTGGGTCGCCGAGTACTACCCGCACGACAGCGCCGATGAGCTTTCCGACGGCGGGCTGCGTATTACCCTCCGCACCCCGGACCCGGCATCGCTGCGCCGACTGGCGCTCCGGCTCGGCCGTGACGGCCGGATCGTCTCGCCGCGTGACCTCGCCGACAGCGCCCGTGAGGCGGCCCGCGAGGCCCTGGCGGCCTATGACGGGGTCGAGGCGGGCAGGACCCCGGGGACGCGGGTGCACGACGGTGGGTACGACAGGCAGGAGCAGGGGCTTTGAGCGAGTCGGCGACGTCCGGTGCGGGCATGACGGTGGCTGCCGCCTTCGCGGGGATGAGAAGCGCGGCCCCGGCGACCTTCAGGGCGAGCTGCCCGGACTGCCGGGAACGGTTCGAGCTGGCCGCCGCCGCCCTGCGCCTCGCCATCGGCGCGACCAGCCGTGCCACGTTCTACTCCTTCACCTGTCCCGAGTGCGGCGCGGCCGTCCGCAAGCCCGCCGGTGAGCGGATCGTGGAGCTGCTGACCGGCGGCGGGGTCCGTACGCTGCGGCTGCACTCCACCCTCTAGGCTCGGTGCCATGTTCTGGCCGATGTTCGCGGTAGCTGTGGGGTTCGTGGGTCTCGCCGTCCTCGGTGTGCTCGCCGTCCGGGTCTTTGTGGAGGCGCAGCGTCTGGGGCGCCAGGTCACCGACTCGGCGCGGCGCATCAACCGGGCCGCGGAGGATCTGGAGCGGGCGGCGGTGAGCACGGCCCGTTCTGCGGACTCGCTGTGAGTGCTGCTGAGAGTCGGGTGTGAGTCGTGCGCCGGATGCGTTTTGGGCCACTTCGCCCTGTCACCGGGGCGGGGTCGGCAGGTACGCTGCTGGTCGCGGTCCGGATAACGAGGCTCGGCCGCGAACCGGGAGTACGCACAGGGATTGCCAGGCGTTCACCCCTGGGCGTTACGATCGCTGCCAGCACGACTGATCGGACACATGTCCGACCGGTCGGACAGCACCCCACAAGCCGCCTCGGTGAGAAGGTAAAGACTTATGTTCGGAAGGCTCGGCGCCCCCGAGATCATTCTCATCCTCGTCGTCATCATCCTGCTGTTCGGCGCGAAGAAGCTTCCCGACATGGCGCGCTCGCTCGGCAAGTCCGCTCGCATTCTCAAGAGCGAGGCCAAGGCGATGAAGGAAGAGGGCGGCAGCACGGCCACTCCGGCCGGTCCGCCCACCACCGACGAGCAGAGCCCGTCCCAGCGCACCATCCAGGCCGCCCCCGGCGACGTGACCAGCTCGCGCCCGGTCAGCGAGCCGACGGACACGACCAAGCGCTGACGCGGGGCCGGTGACCTCCGGCCCGCCCGCACGAGATGGGAACGTGGGTTGCTGAAGTCTGCCCGCAAAGAGGAGAGGGATCCCGAGGGGCGGATGCCTCTCGCGGATCACCTTCGTGAGCTCCGCAACCGGCTCGCGAAGGCCCTGCTGGCCATCGTCCTCGTGACGATCGTCGCTGCCTTCTTCTACAACGACATCATCAACTTCCTGACGAAGCCGATCCTGGACTCGATCGGTTGTCAGCAGAGCTTCGCGGAGCTCGCCAAGTCGTCCTCGGCCGACGCGACTCACAAGTGCGCCCGGATCACCATCAACGGCCTGCTCGCGCCCTTCACGCTGGCCCTCCAGGTCTCGTTGACGGCGGGTGTCGTCCTGGCCTCGCCGATCTGGCTGTACCAGCTCTGGGCGTTCATCGCCCCGGGTCTGCACCGCCACGAGAAGAAGTACGCGTACGCGTTCGTCTTCACCGGCGCCCCGCTGTTCATGGGCGGTGCCTACTTCGCGTACTCGGTGCTTCCCACCACCGCGAAGGTGCTGATCGACTTCACGCCGAGCGGCAGCATCGACAACCTGCTGCCACTCGACGACCTGCTGCAGCTCGTCACGCGCATGGTGATCGTCTTCGGTCTCTCCTTCGAACTGCCGCTGCTGCTGGTCTTCCTCAACCTCACCGGCATGATCACCGGCAAGCGGATGCTCGGCTGGTGGCGGGGCATGATCATGGGCATCACCGTGTTCGCCGCCGTGGCGACGCCGAGCACGGACCCGCTGAGCATGCTCGCGCTGGCCGGCCCGATCTGGGTGCTGTACTTCTTCGCGGTGGCCTTCTCCCTGGTCAACGACAGGCGTCGACGCCGCCGGGAGGCCGCGGGCCCCGACGACGACGAGGCCTCCGACCTGGATCTCACCCCCGAGGCCATCGGCGAGATCGAGACCGTCGCCGCGAGCCGGGCACTGCCCGAGCCCTCCGGCACGGACCGGGTCAACGGTTATGACGACGTGACCTGACGACCGGGAAGCGGCTCGTAAGGTCACTTCCGTGACCAGCGAGATCACCCTCTTCGTCAACCCCACCGCGGGCCGCGGCCGGGGCGCCCGCGCGGCGCAGCCGGCCGCTTCCGCGTTGCGGGCGGCAGGCTTCGCCGTGCGGACCGTGCTCGGCGAGGACGCCGCCGACGCCCTCGCACGCGCGCGGGCCGCCGTCACGGACGGCACCGGCGCCCTGATCGCCGTCGGCGGCGACGGCATGGCCAACCTCGCCCTGCAGGCCGTGGCCGGCACCGCCACCCCCTTCGGGCTGGTCGCCGCCGGCACCGGCAACGACTTCGCCCGCGCACTGGGGCTGCCGGTGCGCGATCCCGCCGCCGCGGGCCGGCTGATCGCCGGGGCACTCAAGGAGGGCCGCCTCCACGACGTGGACCTCGGCCAGGTCGGTGACCAGTGGTTCGCCACCGTCCTCGCCTCCGGCTTCGACTCCCGCGTCAACGACCGCGGCAACCGCATGAGATGGCCCGCGGGCCGCCTCAAGTACGACCTCGCGATGCTCGCCGAACTGGCCGCCTTCCGGCCCGTCCCGTACCGGATCACGTTCGACGACGGCCAGGTCCGCGAGGTCGAGGCGACGCTGGTGGCCATCGGCAACGGATCGTCGTACGGCGGCGGCATGCGAATCTGCCCGGGCGCGGACCTCACCGACGGGCTGTTCGACCTCACCGTGGTCGGCGACTGCAGCCGCAGGACCCTGCTGCGGGTCTTCCCGAGTGTGTACCGGGGCACCCACGTCGACCATCCCAAGGTCAGCGTGGTGAGGGCCGCGCAGGTCGAGATCGCCGCCGAGGGCGTCACGGGGTACGCCGACGGCGAGCCGCTCGGGCCCCTGCCGCTGACAGCGCGCTGCATCCGCGGGGCGGTGTCCGTGGTGGGCCCTTGAACTGCGTGAAGGGCAGGTTTCACGGGCTCCGATCCGGATAATGATCGTCCTGTTGTCAGTGGTGCCGGGTACGCTCGAAAGCACGATGACAGAGGACCTCTCACCGGCCGAGCGGTACGCGGCAGCCCGCCTGCGGGCAGCCGAGCAGGCCACCGCGCTCGCGGGCTTCCGCGAGATGTACGACTTCGGTCTCGACCCCTTCCAGATCGAGGCCTGCAAGGCTCTCGAAGCCGGGAAGGGCGTGCTGGTGGCCGCCCCCACCGGCTCCGGCAAGACGATCGTCGGCGAGTTCGCCGTCCACCTCGCCCTCCAGCAGGGCAAGAAGTGTTTCTACACGACCCCCATCAAGGCGCTGTCCAACCAGAAGTACGCCGACCTGAGCCGCCGTTACGGCGCCGACAAGGTCGGCCTGCTCACCGGCGACAACAGCGTCAACTCCGACGCCCCCGTGGTCGTGATGACCACCGAGGTGCTGCGGAACATGCTGTACGCGGGCTCGCAGACCCTCCTGGGCCTCGGCTATGTGGTCATGGACGAGGTGCACTACCTCTCCGACCGCTTCCGGGGCGCCGTATGGGAAGAGGTGATCATCCACCTCCCCGAGTCGGTGACCCTGGTGTCGCTGTCGGCGACCGTGTCCAATGCCGAGGAGTTCGGCGACTGGCTCGACACCGTCCGCGGCGACACCCAGGTGATCGTCTCCGAGCACCGGCCCGTGCCGCTGTTCCAGCACGTGCTCGCCGGGCGGCGGATGTACGACCTGTTCGAGGAGGGCGAGGGCAACAAGAAGGCCGTCAACCCCGATCTCGCGCGACTGGCCCGCATGGAGGCCCAGCGGCCGTCGTACCAGGACCGCAGACGCGGCCGGGCGATGCGGGAGGCCGACCGGGAGCGCGAGCGGCGGCAGCGGTCGAAGGTGTGGACGCCGAGCCGGCCCGAGGTCATCGAGCGCCTCGACGCCGAGGGCCTGCTGCCCGCCATCACGTTCATCTTCAGCCGCGCCGCGTGCGAGGCGGCCGTACAGCAGTGCCTGTACGCGGGGCTGCGGCTGAACGACGACGAGGCGCGGGGCAGGGTGCGCGCCCTCGTCGAGGAGCGCACCGCGTCCATTCCGCACGAGGACCTGCACGTCCTCGGGTACTACGAGTGGCTGGAGGGCCTGGAGCGCGGTATCGCGGCCCACCACGCGGGCATGCTGCCGACCTTCAAGGAGGTCGTCGAGGAGCTGTTCGTCCGGGGCCTGGTCAAGGCCGTGTTCGCGACCGAGACGCTCGCGCTGGGCATCAACATGCCCGCGCGTTCCGTGGTGCTGGAGAAGCTCGTCAAGTGGAACGGCGAGCAGCACGCCGACATCACGCCCGGCGAGTACACCCAGCTGACGGGGCGTGCGGGGCGGCGCGGCATCGACGTCGAGGGTCACGCGGTGGTGCTGTGGCAGCGCGGGAGCAGCCCCGAGCACCTGGCGGGGCTCGCCGGCACCCGCACGTATCCGCTGCGCTCCAGCTTCAAGCCGTCGTACAACATGGCGGTCAACCTGGTCGAGCAGTTCGGCCGGCACCGCTCGCGTGAGCTCCTGGAGACGTCGTTCGCGCAGTTCCAGGCGGACAAGTCGGTCGTCGGGATCTCGCGTCAGGTGCAGCGCAACGAGGAGGGGCTCGACGGCTACAAGGCCTCCATGACCTGCCACCTCGGCGACTTCGAGGAGTACGCGCGGCTGCGCCGCGAGCTCAAGGACCGGGAGACGGAGCTGGCCCGGCAGGGGGTCTCCCAGCGGCGGGCCGAGGCGGCCGTGGCGCTGGAGAAGCTCAAGCCGGGCGATGTCATCCATGTGCCGACGGGCAAGTACGCCGGTCTCGCGCTGGTGCTGGACCCGGGCCTGCCCGCCGGGCGGTCCAACGGCCACCGCGGCTTCGAGCACCACGACGGCCCGCGGCCGCTGGTGCTGACCGCCGAGCGGCAGGTCAAGCGGCTCGCGTCGATGGACTTCCCGGTGCCGGTCGAGCCGTTGGACCGGATGCGGATCCCGAAGTCCTTCAACGCGCGCTCGCCGCAGTCCCGTCGGGACCTGGCCTCCGCGCTGCGCACCAAGGCCGGGCACATCCCACCGGAGCGGGCCCGTAAGCAGCGCTCCCAGGCCGCGGACGACCGTGAGATCGCGCGGCTGCGGACGGCGATCCGGGCACATCCCTGCCACGGGTGCAACGACCGTGAGGACCACGCCCGTTGGGCCGAGCGCTATCACCGGCTGCTGCGCGACACCTCGCAACTGGAGCGGCGCATCGAGGGACGTACGAACACCATCGCGCGGACCTTCGACCGGATCGTGGCCCTGCTGACCGAGATGGACTATCTGCGCGGCGACGAGGTCACCGAGCACGGCAAGCGGCTGGCCCGGCTGTACGGCGAGCTCGATCTGCTGGCCAGCGAATGCCTGCGGGAAGGCGTCTGGGAGGGGCTCGCCCCTGGCGAACTGGCCGCCTGCGTGTCGGCGTTGGTGTACGAGTCCCGGGCGGGCGACGACGCCATGGCGCCCAAGGTGCCGTCCGGCAAGGCGAAGGCCGCGCTGGGGGAGATGGTGCGGATCTGGGGACGGCTGGACGCCCTGGAGGAGGACTTCCGGATCAACCAGACCGAGGGCGTGGGCCAGCGTGAGCCCGACCTCGGCTTCGCCTGGGCCGCCTACATGTGGGCCTCCGGCAAGGGGCTGGACGAGGTGCTGCGGGAGGCGGAGATGCCCGCCGGGGACTTCGTGCGCTGGAGCAAGCAGGTGATCGACGTGCTGGGGCAGATCTCGGCCGCGGCGCCGGTTTCCGGGGGCGAGGGGTCCACGGTCGCGAAGAACGCGCGCAAGGCTGTTGATCTGCTGCTGCGGGGGGTTGTGGCCTACTCGTCGGTGGGGTGATCCTGCGTCGGCGGGCGCGGGGGGTCTGTGGCTGGTCGCGCAGTTCCTGGGTGGGTCGTGCTACACGGCGTTCACATAGCGCCGCCAGCCCCCGTACTCCGTGATGTCCTCGGCGTTCTCCAGAGCGCCGGGTTCGCACAGAAAGCCGGGGACGTGGGTGCCGTCCGCCAGCTGCACCCGGCCCAAGGCCATCGGGCGGGGGAGGCTCGCCAGGAGGCGGCCCAGCCCCTCCTCCGGGAGCTGCCACACCTCTGCCTCGATCGCCGCACCGCCGTCGCCGACATGGACCAGACCCGGTTTCGGCGGGACCGTCCCCAGGGCGTGCAGGCGGTACACCGGTGCGGTGGTGGTCGTACGGTCCAGGCGGGCGCCCAGGGCCAGGAGTTGGGGGTTCAGCGGCTGCCCCGTCAGGTGGGCGCCGACCACCGCGAGGTGGGTCTCCGGCCGGAGCAGGCGCGCGATGCTCGCCAAGCGTTCATCGGTGTGTGCAGGGCCGATCAGCATCACGCCGAACGGGAGGCCGTTCACCTCTCCCGCCGGGACGGCCGCGGCCGCCAGGTCGAAGAGGTTCGTGGAGTTGGTGAAGCGGCCCAGGCGGGCGTTGGCGCCCAGCGGGTCGGCGGCGACCTCGGCGAGGGTGGGGTGACCGGGGGCGGTGGGCAGGAGAAGGGCGTCCACGTCGGCCAGTTCGGCCAGGGCCCGGGTGCGGAGCGTGGCCAGGCGGTCCAGGTCGGCGTAGAGCTGGTGGGCCGACAGGTCGCGGGCCCGGGTGATGATGGCGGCGACCGTGGGGTCGAGGGAGTCGTCGTTCGCTTCCGTCGCCTTGTCGACAAAAGCCCCCACCGCTGTGTAGCGCTCGGCCACGAACGCACCCTCGTAGAGCATCGCCGCCGCCTGTGTGAAGGGCGTGAGGTCGAGCTCGCGCACCGAGGCGCCGGCCCTGATCAGTTGATCCACCGCCTCCTCGTACGCCGCTGCCCACCCCTCGTCCAGTTCGCCGAGCTGCTCGCGCGGGGGGACCGCGATCCGCCAGGGCCCGGGGCGGCGTCCGGGCAGGGACGGGGCAGTGCCCGTGATCATGTGGGACAGCGCCTGCTCGGCCTCCGGGAGGGTGCGGGCGAAGACGGTCACGCAGTCGATCGAGGCGCAGGCCGGGACGACCCCGGCGGTGGGGACCAGGCCGCGGGTGGGCTTGAGGCCGACGATGCCGTTGAAGGCGGCCGGAACCCGGCCCGAGCCCGCCGTGTCGGTGCCCAGGGCGAAGTCGACGATGCCCAGCGCCACGGCGACCGCGGAGCCGGAGCTGGAACCGCCGCTCACCCTCAGGGGGTCGTAGGCGTTGCGGACCGCGCCGTACGGGGAGCGGGTGCCGACCAGGCCCGTCGCGAACTGGTCCAGGTTCGTGGTGCCGAGCACGATCGCGCCCGCCGCGCGGAGACGCGCGACCACCGGGGCATCGGCCTCGGGACGGTAGGCGTACGACGGACAGCCCGCGGTGGTGGCCAGACCGGCCACGTCGATGTTGCCCTTGGCGGCGAACAGGCGGCCGGCGAGGGGGAGGTGCCGGCCCTCGGCGAGCTGTTCGTCGATCGACCGGGCCTCCCGCTCGACCTCCTCCCGCGGGCGCAGGTCGATCCAGATCTCGGGGCGGTCCACGGCCTCGACGCGCTCGTAGGCGGCACGGACCCGGGTGACGGTGCTCGACATGGCTCGCTCCTCTTTCACTGTGCGGCCGGGTTTCACTGTGCGGCCGGTTTCACTGTGCGGCCGGGGCCAGGACGAGCAGTGCCGTCCCCGCCTCCACCTGGTCGCCCGGCCTCGCCAGGATCTCCGCGACCACGCCGGCCGTCGGCGCGTGCACCCTGGACTCCATCTTCATCGCCTCCAGGGCGAGCAGCGGCTGCCCCGCTGTCACCACGTCACCCGGCTCGACGTTCAACTGCCATACGGACGCGGCGAACTCGGCCTCGATCAGGCGGCCGCCCGCAGGGACCGAGATGTCGGCGGGGGCGGCTGCCGGTGCGGACACCGACTCGGCCCGCGCGAACTCGCCCGCCGCCTCCCACGCGTCCCGCTCCGCCGCGAAGGCCGTCTGCTGGCGCTCCCTGAACTCCGTGATGGAATCGGCGTGTTCGGCGAGGAAGGTCTGGTACTCGGCGAGGGAGAAGGTGCCCTCCTCGATACGGGGCACGAAACGGCCGGATGTGATGTCGGCACGCAGCTCCAGGAGTTCGTCCGCGTCCACCGGATACCACCTGATGCGGTCGAAGAAGCGCAGCAGCCAGGGCGAGCCCGGCTCGAACGCGCCGCGCTGCTGCCAGGGGGACCACACCTGGGTCGTACGGCCCACGAACTGGTAGCCGCCGGGGCCCTCCATGCCGTAGATGCACAGATACGCTCCGCCGATGCCGACCGAGTTCTCGGCCGTCCAGGTGCGTGCCGGGTTGTACTTCGTGGTCACCAGGCGGTGGCGCGGGTCGAGGGGGGTGGCCACCGGGGCGCCGAGGTAGACGTCGCCCAGGCCCAGGACGAGGTACTCCGCGTCGAAGACCGTGCGGTAGACGTCGTCCACCGAGTCCAGGCCGTTGACGCGGCGGATGAACTCGATGTTCCACGGGCACCAGGGCGCGTCGTCGCGGACGCCCGCCATGTAGCGGGCGATCGCCTCGCGGGTGGCAGGGTCGTCCCAGGAGAGCGGGAGGTGGACCGTGCGGGAGGGGACGACCAGTTCGTCGGACGGGGGCAGGGACGCGGTGATCTGCCGTACGGCGGCCAGGAGTTCATGCTGGGGCAGCCGGTTCGGGTCGGTCCGGATCTGGAGGGAGCGGATGCCGGGGGTGAGGTCGGTGATGCCGTCCGGGCCCTGTTCGGCGACCGCCTCCATCAGCGCGTGGACGCGCATGCGCAGCGCCAGGTCCAACTGCATGGGGCCGAACTCGACCAGCAGGTTGTCGTCGCCGCTGCGGCGGTAGGTCACATCGCCGTCGCGGGCGAGGATGCCGCCGTCCACGATCGCAGGGCGCACCGAGCCGTCCGTGGTCACCGGGACGAAGCGGACGGTGTCGCCGGGGCGCAGCTGGCCCAGCTTCCAGCGCTCGGTGCTGATGACGGTCGCCGGGCACACGAAGCCGCCGAGGGAGGGCCCGTCCGGCCCCAGGAGCACCGGCATGTCGCCCGTGTAGTCGACCGCGCCGACCGAGTACGGCGTGTCGTGGATGTTGGACGGGTGCAGGCCGGCCTCGCCACCGTCGGTGCGGGCCCAGCGGGGCTTGGGGCCGACAAGACGGACACCGGTGCGGGCCGAGTTGAAGTGCACCTTCCAGTCGGCGGCGTAGAAGTCCCGGATGTCGTCCTCGGTGAAGAACTCCGGGGCGGCGTGCGGGCCTTCGGCAGCGGCAATGTGCCAGGTGGAGGTGAAGGAGGGGCGCGTGGAGGCGACGGAGGGGCGGTTCTCGACGGGCGTGCCGTCGGCCCGGCCCGGCCCGTGCAGTACGTCTCCCGTCCGCAGGGCCCGTCCGCCGTGTCCGCCGAAGCGGCCCAGCGTGAAGGTGCTCGCGCTGCCGAGGAAGGCCGGCACGTCGAGGCCGCCCGCGAACAGGACGTACGTCCGCAGGCCGTGTTCGGCGGGTGCGCCGATCTCCAGGACCGAGCCCGCGGGCACGGTCACCGGCTCCCACTGCGCCACCGGTGTGCCGTCGACGGTGACCGGGGCCGGAGCGCCCGTCACACAGACGGTCGTGGGGTGGGTGAACCTCAACGACGGTCCCTGCAAGGTGCATTCGAGGCCGGGGGCGGCTTCCGGGTTGCCCAGCGCCCGGTTGCCGAGCCGGAAGGAGAGGTCGTCCATCGGGCCGGACGGCGGCACGCCGACCTGCCAGTAGCCGGTGCGGCCCGGCCAGTCCTGGACCGTGGTGAGGGTGCCCGCCGCGACGACCTCGATGCGCGGGGTCGGGTCCTGAACCCCTGAGAGGGTCGCCGTGGAGTGTGCGGCCGTCCTGAAGTCGGCGTCGGCCAGCGCCGCCCGGACCAGGCCCAGATTGGTCTCGATGCCGTCGACACGGGTGCGTGCCAGGGCCTCGTCCAGCCGTTGCAGCGCGTGGGCACGGTCCGGGCCGTACGCGATGATCTTCGCGAGCATCGGGTCGTACGACGTCGTCACCTCGGTGCCGGTCTCCACCCAGCCGTCGACGCGGACCCCGCTGGGGAACTCGACGCGGGTCAACAGGCCCGCGCTGGGCCGGTGTTCGCGGGAGGGGTCCTCGGCGTAGACGCGGGCCTCGACGGCGTGGCCGCGCGGGGGGCCCGGTTCCCGTACGACGTCCCGCTCACCCCGGGCCAGGCGGAGCATCCAGGCGACCAGGTCGACGCCGTAGATCTCCTCGGTGACCGGATGCTCCACCTGGAGACGGGTGTTGACCTCCAGGAAGTAGGCCTCCTTGCGGGCGGCGTCGTAGACGAACTCGACGGTGCCCGCGGAACGGTAGCCGACAGAGGCGCACAACTCGCGTGCGCTGTCCGCGAGTTGTGCGCGGACGTGGGCGGGAAGGCCCGGTGCCGGAGCCTCCTCCAGAACCTTCTGGTTGCGGCGCTGGAGGGAGCAGTCACGGTCGCCGAAGGTGACGACCCTGCCCTCGCCGTCACCGAAGACCTGCACCTCGACATGGCGGGCGTGCTCGACGAGCCGTTCCAGGAAGACGCCGGCCAAGGAGAAGGAGGCGGCGGCGACGCGCTGCACCCGGTCCCAGGCGTCGGTCAGTTCGTCGGCGGAGTGACAGGCCGACATGCCGATGCCGCCACCGCCGCCGGTGGCCTTGAGCATGACGGGATAGCCGATGGCTCCGGCCGCTTCGAGGGCTTCGTCGAGAGAGGGCAGCAGACCCGTTCCCGGCGCCAGCCGCACACCCGCCGCCTCGGCCGCGGCCCGTGCCGTGTGCTTCGCGCCGAACAACTCCAGCTGCTCGGGCGTCGGGCCCACGAACACGATCCCCGCTTCCTCGCAGCGGCGGGCGAAGACGGCGTCCTCGGACAGGAATCCGTAACCGGGGTGGATCGCGCCCGCGCCCGAGTCCTTGGCCGCCTTCAGCACCAGGTCGGCGTCGAGGTACGACTCCTTCGCGGGCGCCGGGCCGAGACGTACGGCCTCGTCGGCGAGCCGGACGTGGGGGGCGGCCCGGTCGGCGTCGGAGTACACCGCGACGGTCCGCAGGCCCAGTTCGCGGGCCGTGCGGATGATCCGGACCGCTATCTCGCCCCGGTTGGCGACGAGGAGGGTGTCGAAGGTCATGCGCCGGCCCCGATCGTCGCGTCCACAGACCCGATCGTCATTTCCACGGGTGTCGGGTCGAAGCCGTTGCAGGGGTTGTTGATCTGGGGGCAGTTGGAGACCAGGACGAGGACGTCGCGTTCGGCGCGCAGGGCCAGGGAGAGGCCCGGGGCGGAGATGCCGTCGACGATGCCGAGGGTGCCGTCCTTCTCGACCGGCACGTTCATGTACCAGTTGATGTTGGAGACGAGGTCGCGCTTGCCGAGGCCGTACTTCGCGCCCTCGGCGAGGAAGTTGTCCACGCACGCGTGCTGCGACCAGGTGTGGTGGCCGTAGCGCAGCGTGTTCGACTCCTTGGAGCAGGCGCCGCCGACCGTGTCGTGGCGGCCCACGTCGTCGGCGGTGACCGTCATCAGCGGGGTGTGCTCGTTGGACATCAGCACGCTGCCCGTGGTGAGGAAGATGCCGCCCTGCGCCTGGACGGTGTCGGGGGCGCTGTAGCGGACCGCCGGGTCGTGGGCGTCGTAGACGAGGAAGTCGACGGCCTGGTTGCCGTGCAGGTCGGTGATGGTGAGCGTCTCGCCCTCGCGGATGACGGAGGACCAGGCGGAGCGGGCCGGAACCACCGCCTTCGTGTGCGTCCCTTCGAGATTCATGCGCGTCCCTTCGAGGCGAGGAAGTCGGCGGTGTTGAGGAAGGCGCGGCGGCCTTCGGGGGTGGCGTCCCAGAGGGGGGCGCCGGCGCGGGTGGGTTCGGCGCGCCAGGCGAGGACCTCCAGCGGGGTGCTGACGTAGGCGGGCCGGGGGTCGGCGGGGTGCGGGACGTTGGCGATCAGCACCGTCACGTCCTGTTCGGCGCGGAGGGTGACGCCGGCGCCGGGGCCCGCCGAGCCGGTGAAGTCGAGGGTGCCGTCCTCGCGGATCCGGACGCCCTGGAAGAAGGAGAGGGAGGGCGGCAGATCGCGCGGTTCGAGACCGTTCTTCGCGGCCGCCAGCTTGAAGAGCTCACGGCCGGCGGGGGAGGGGCTCTGGGGGGTGCCGTCGCCGTAGCGCTCGGTGTTGCGGGCCAGGGTGGAGGTGCCGCACAGGGCGTCGTGGCGACCGGAGGTGTCGGCGACGACGCTCGCGAGGACGCGGCCCTGGTCGGACAGGAGCAGCTGGCCCTCACCGAGGTAGGCGTTCCACTGGACCTTGACCGTGTCGGCGACGTTCAGACGCTCCCAGGGGCGGCCCTCCGCGTACAGCAGGAGGTGGGCGCAGGCGTCTCCGTGGAGGTCGGTGAGGCGCAGTTCGGTGCCGCGGGCGAGGACGCGGTGCGTGTAGTTGCCGCCCGCCACGGTCTCCGCCCACACCAGGGGGCCCGCCGCGGAGGGCGGCTCCGGCCAGTCGCCGGCCGGCACGACGGGCATGGCCTCGGCACGGGTGCCCTCCTGGGCGCGGGCGTGTGCTCGGGCTCCGTATGTGGTCTCTGTGGCCATGGCGGACCTCCGGCTCCGGGGGGTGTTTCTGTCGCTTGACAGAAATTAAGGGCGGGGTAGGTCGGGGGGATTGCCCGGGTGTTGCGGGGGAGTTACCGGGGGCTCACGGGGGGTGGGGCGGGGCGCGTTGTCGGGTTCGTGGGTGCGTTGTGGGGTGCGGTGCGGCAGGCCCCACGCGTTCGGGTGCGGCATGATGGATCCGGTGCGTTGTCGGGCGCGGGACGGTGGGGGCTGGTCGCGCAGTTCCCCGCGCCCCTGGGGGGTTGGTGTGTGCGTGTCGCTGGGCGGCGGGGTGCGTCCGGTGGGTGTGGTCGTCCCGGGGGCGCCCGAAGATCACCCGGAGATCACCCCGCGCCCTGTGTGCGAGGATCGAACGCATGGGTACGACAGGTGGGGCGGCGGAGTCCGGGCGGCGGGTCGGCAGGCCCCGGGCCGATCGGCGGCCGGACAGCGGGCTGGCGCCGCGCGATGAACTCCTCGTCGCCGCAGCCGAGTTGTTCACCTCCCTGGGTTATGCCGCCACCAGCACCCGGGCCGTCGCCGAGCGTGCGGGCATGCGGCAGGCGTCCATGTACCACTACGTCTCCGGCAAGGAGGAGCTCCTCGCCCAGCTCCTGGAGTCCACCGTCACGCCCTCGCTGGCGTATGCCCGTGAGCTGCTGGCGGACGACAAGACCCCGGCCGAGGGCAGGCTGTGGGAGCTGTGCCGCGCGGACGTCGAGGTGCTGTGCGGCGGACCGTACAACCTCGGCGGGCTCTATCTGCTGCCCGAGGTGCGCGCCGAGCGCTTCGCCGGCTTCCACGCCGTGCGCGCCGAACTCAAGGACGCCTACCGGCAGTTGCTCGCCGCGACGGCCGCGGGCGGCGCCCTCGCCAAGAGCGAGCTCGAGCTCCGCACGGACCTGCTGTTCGGCCTGATCGAGGGCGTGATCCTGGTCCACCGCTCCGACCCCGAGCGGCCCGTCTCCGTCTTCGCGGAGGCCACCGCGGACGCGGCCCTGCGCATCGCCGGAATCCGAGTCGAGCACCCGGCCGAGAGCTGATCTTCACTCACCGCGGTGAGTGGGTTTCGTGCGCCCGTACGCCATGACTCGGTGTGTTCGGCTGATCTCGGAGCGTGTAAATGGACCGAGGTTACTCCAGTCGCAATGCCCGTTTCAGGCGCTTGCTGAATATGACACGGCGATGATCCGGTCGGACTAAGCTCGCCCGCAGCGCACCGAGTTGATGTGTATTCGTGCGCTTGTTCCCTATATGTGCGACTCCCCGTCGATACGTCTCAGAGGGCCCACATGGTGAGTGTTCAATCCCCCCCAGGACGCCGTGAACTGCCGTATGCGCGCGTGCTGTTGCTCCCCGCCATAGTCATGGCCGCGGCGACCGGGGCCGGTGTCGCGCTGGTGCAGCAGCCCGCCAGGGCCGCTGTCGGCTGGTGCGGTGCCATCGCCACGCTGCTGGTGATCGCGGTGGCGGCCGAGGCCGTACGGCGCGGTCGTGAGCTGCGTGACCAGCGACTCGAGCACATCCAGCACACGGCTCATCTGAAGCAGCGCATCGCCGACCACGACCAGGACATGATCCGGTTCGCCAAGGAGATCGCGCCCGCCGCGCTGGACTGGCTGCGCCGCGGAAGTTCCCCCGGAGAGGTGATTCGCCGACTCGGTGAGTTCGATCCCGCCTGGGCGAACCTGCCCGAGGCGCAGATCCGGTTGCTCAAGACGGTGCTCACCATCGTCGACACCGAGGAGATCATGCGTGACGCCGCGCAGCGCTCCTTCGTGAACATCGCCCGGCGCGTGCAGGCCATCGTCCACCAGCAGGCCAACGAACTGCGGGAGATGGAGGAGGACCACGGCCGCAACCCCGAGGTCTTCGACGACCTCCTGCGCATCGACCACGGCACCGCGCTGATCGGCCGGCTCGCCGACTCCATCTCCGTCCTCGGCGGCGGCCGCCCCGGCCGGCAGTGGCCCGAGCCCGTCGCGCTGTACAGCGTGCTGCGCGGTGCCATGTCCCGGATCCTGGAGTACCGGCGCATCGACCTCTCCTCGATCGCCAAGGTCAACGTCAAGGGCACCGCCGTAGAGCCGGTCATCCACGCCGCGGCCGAACTCCTCGACAACGCCACGCGCTACTCGCCGCCCCAGAGCAAGGTGCACGTCACCGCCACCGAGGTGCAGACCGGCGTCTGCATCGAGATCGAGGACGCCGGCGTCAGCCTCAGCGAGGAGGCCCGGCTGCGGGCCGAGGGCATGCTGGAGCGGGCCAAGGCCGGCGTGGACCTCCAGGACCTCGGCGAATCGCCGCGCCTCGGCCTCGCCGTCGTGGGCCGCCTCTGCGCCGCGTACGACATGCAGGTCTCCCTGCGCGCCTCCGCGTACGGCGGCGTCCGCGCCATCCTCGTCGTGCCCAGCGACATGCTCACCGACGAGCCCGGCGTCGGCCTCGCCCACGGCATCGGTGCCACCGCCGTGCCCAAGGCCGAACTCGGCGCCCTGCCCGGCCCCAAGCGCACGATCAAGAAGCGCCGCCCCACCAGCCCCAAGTTCACGACGCCGGTGTCCATGGAGGACGACGTCCCCGAGGTCACCGAGTGGACGGCCAACGGGCTGCCGCAGCGCCGCAGCCGGGTCAAGACCTCGCTCAGCCAGCGCTACGCCGAGCAGGCCGAGATCGAACGCGCCGAGCGGGAGGGCCGCCCGACCATCTGGTCGACGGCCAGGCGCGAGCCCGAGCCCGAGCCGAAGCCCGATGACACCCCGCCGGGCCTGTGGGTCCAGGCGTTCATGGACGGCCTGAAGCGCCCCACCTCTTCCGCAGTCACCCAGCCGACCGACGAACCGGCCCGTACCGAGGCCGAAGACGAGGGGAACCTCAAGTGATCCAGCAGCGAGGCAACTTCGACTGGATGCTCCAGGACCTCGCCAAAGGCGTACCGGGCATCCAGATGATCGTGGTGCTCTCCGCCGACGGGCTGCGCATCGCCCGGCACGGCGGGGACCCGGACACCGCCGACCGCGTCGCCGCGGCGTGCGCGGGCCTGCAGAGCCTGGCGGGCGCCGTGGCCGGGGAGATCCCCGGCAGCGACGGCAAGATGAAGATGGTCCTCATCGAGATCCACGGGGGCTACTTCTATCTGATGGCCGCGGGCCCCAACGCCTACCTCGCGGTGCTCTCCGACATCATCACCGAACCCGGCCACATGAGCGCCCGTATGAGCGATCTGGTCGTCCGCATCGGCGCGCACCTGACGAGCCCGCCCCGGCGCAACGGGCAGACCGTATGACTCCTCCGCAACGCCGACGGCGAATCCCCAAGGGCGGTCCGGAACCCACCCCGCCACCCCCGCAGGAGGGCCAGGACCCACCCGAGGGACCGAAGAAGAACCCCGAGCGGCTGTACGTCATCACCGGCCCCGACGGAGCCGAGCGCTCGGAACTCGACCTGGTCACCTTAATCGTGGCGCACGCCGACCCGCCGCCCTCCGCCACGCCCGAGCAGGCGGCGCTGCTCAGGCTCTGCACGGCCCCCCTGTCCGTGGCCGAGCTGTCCGCCTATCTCAGCCTGCCGTTCAGCGTGGTGACCGTCCTGCTCACCGAGCTGCTGACGGCCGAACTGGTGACGGCGCGCGCCCCGGTGATCCGCCAGGCGCTGGCCGACCGTTCCCTCCTCGAAGCGGTGATGCATGGACTTCAAAGGCTCTGACACCATCCCCGGTCCGCGAACAGAGGACCACCTGCCCCCGACCGCCGAGGCCGCGGTGAAGATCGTCATCGTCGGCGGCTTCGGCGTCGGCAAGACGACCATGGTCGGCTCGGTCAGCGAGATCAAACCGCTGACCACCGAGGAGACCATGACCCAGGCCGGCATCGGGGTCGACGACAACTACGGCTCCGAGACCAAGACGGCCACCACCGTGGCCATGGACTTCGGCCGCATCAGCATCACCGACCAACTGGTCCTCTACCTCTTCGGCACCCCGGGCCAGGAGCGCTTCTGGTTCCTGTGGAACGGCCTGTTCGAAGGCGCGCTCGGCGCGGTGGTCCTGGTGGACACCCGACGCCTCGAGGTCAGCTTCGACGTCATGGACCGCCTGGAGGAACGCGGCGTGCCGTTCGTCGTCGCCGTCAACACCTTCCCCGACGGCCCCCGCCACGCCGTCGAGGACCTGCGCAGCGCGCTCGACCTGAGCGAGGAGATCCCGATCCTCGAATGCGACGCGCGACGGCGGGCGTCCAGCCGGGACGTGCTGATGACGTTGTTGCAGTTCCTTCATTCGCTGGCGGTGGAGAAGGCGCCTGTGTGAGGCGAGACCCCACAGAACCGTCGCCGCTTGACCTCCCCGACGCTCCCGGCCTCGCTCGAACCACTCGGGCCGGGACAGCCCATGACTTTCTCCAGACCAGATCGACCTCAGCTCCGGAGCGACCATCGTGACGCCTGAATCCTTCTCCCCGGCCGGTACGTACGACCCCGCGGGCGCCCCGCCCCCCGGCTGCCCCGCGCACGGCATCGGCGTCGGCGGACTGCGCCGGCTGTACGGGCCCGGTGCGGAGGATCTGGAGGCCGTGTACGAGGAACTCCGCGCCGAGCACGGAGCCGTGGCCCCCGCGCTGGTGCACGAGGATGTGCCGATCTGGGTGGTACTCGGCCACAGCGAGAACATGCACCTGGTGCGCACCCCCTCGCACTTCAGCCGTGATACGCGGTTGTGGGGCCCAATGCAGGACGGCACCGTCAAGCCGGATCACCCGCTCATGCCGCACCTCGCCTGGCAGCCATTGTGCTGCCACGCCGAGGGCGACGAGCACCTGCGGCTGCGCGGCGCGGTCAACGGCGCCATCTCGACCATCGACCACCGGGGCATCCGCCGCCACATCAACCGCGCGACCCAGCACCTCGTCAACAGGTTCTGTGAGCAGGGCAAGGCCGACCTGGTCAGCCAGTTCACCGAGCGCCTGCCGATGATGGTGATGTGCGAGATCCTCGGCATGCCCGACGAGTACAACGACCGGATCGTCGAGGCCGCCCGCGACCTCCCCAAGGGCACCGAAACAGCCATCGCCAGCAACGAGTACATCATGGACGTCCTGATGCGGCTCACTGCCCGCCGCCGGGCCGAACCCGAGGACGACTTCACCAGCCATCTCATCAACCATCCGGCGCGGCTGACCGATCAGGAGGTCAGCCAGCACCTGCGGCTCGTCCTGATCATCGCGTACGAGAGCACCGCCAACCTTCTGGCCAACGTACTGAGGGTGGTACTCACCGACCCGCGGTTCCGCGCCCAGTTGAACGGCGGCCAGATGACGGTGCCCCAAGCGGTGGAGCAGTCCATGTGGGACGAACCGCCGTTCAGTACCATTCTCGGTTACTTCGCCAAGCAGGACGCCGAGTTGGGCGGTCAGCACATCCGCAAGGGCGACGGCCTGATTCTTGGCATCGCGCCGGGCAACGTCGATCCGCGCGTCCGTCCCGACACCAAGGCTCACATGCAGGGCAACCGCTCGCACCTCGCCTTCAGCGGTGGTCCCCACGAGTGCCCGGGGCAGGACATCGGCCGTGCCATCGCCGACGTGGGCGTCGACGCGCTGCTGACCCGGCTTCCCGACGCGGAACTCGCCTGCGACGAGGAGGAACTGGAGTGGGAGGAGACGCTCTCCAACCGGCATCTGGTGGCTCTGCCCGTGAAGTTCGCGCCCAAGCCTCAGCAGGACGTCATGGAGCGTCCCACGCACCCGGTTCCGTCCCAGCGGCGCACCGACTGGCAGGTCGGCACGCCGAAGCCGGAGCCGGTGGCTGCGGAGCCCTTCGCTCCGGCGCCGGTGCCCGAACCGGCGGCCGTACGGCTCGGGGCGTTCCAGCGTTTCCTACGCTGGTGGCGCGGCGAGTGAGCCGGGGACACCGGATCCGGTTGCCCACTCCTCGTACGACGACCAGGCCCGCAGCACGCGCGGACTGACGAACTGATGCTCGACTCCGGTGACCGGATCGGTGAACTCCAGTGTCCGCGCCAGCAGTTGGAGCGGACGTCGGAAGTCGCCGGGCGCCACTGGGGCGGTGACCACCGGATAGAGGGGGTCACCGAGGATCGGCACCCCCAGGGCACTCATGTGCACCCTCAGCTGGTGCGTCTGCCCGGTACCCGGTGTGAGCCGGTACCGGGCGCGCTCGCCCAAGTGCTCCAGCAACTCGACCCGGCTGACGGCGTTGGGCTCACCGTCGACCTCGCGGGCCGCCAGGACTCCGCGCTCCTTGACGATGCGGCTGCGCACGGTACGGGGAAGGGCCAGTGCCGGGTCGTAGGGGGCCACGGCTTCGTACTCCTTGGCCACCCGTCTGTCCCGGAACAGGGATTGATAAGCGCCGCGTTCCTCGGGACGCACGGTGAACATCACCAGGCCGGCCGTCAGCCGGTCCAACCGATGCGCGGCGCCGAGCGCAGGGATGGCCAGCTCCCGGCGCAGCCGCGCCAGGGCCGTCTCGGCGACATGGCTGCCGCGCGGGGTGGTGGCGAGGAAGTGCGGTTTGTCGGCCACCACCAGGTGCTCGTCCCGGTAGACGACGTCGATCGGGAAGGGAACCCGCTCCTCGGCGGGCAGGGCGCGGTGGAACCACACGAACATCCCCGGCACGTAGGGCATGTCCCGCGGCACCGGATGCCCGGCGGCATCCACGATCTGTCCCGCCTCCAGCATCCCGTCGATCATCTCGGTCCCGGCCGCGAGCCGCGCCACGAGATGATCCCGCACGGTCGGCCAGGCATCACCTGGCGGCAGCCGCACCCGCACCGGATCGACCCCGTCGCGCTGCGGCAGGGGAGAGGGCGGGGGCGGAGTACGGCGTCTCATCACGATCAAGCGTACGAGGCCTGACCGACAGGGGCGGCGAGACGCGGTGAACAGGGGCCGGCGCGAGGACGGGAACTGACCTCGGTCGTCAAGATCCGTGCCTCTTCGAGGGGCCTTGCCCCGGGGCCGGAGCTTGATACCGCGTGGCGCTGTCCTGCCAGACGTGGAAGCCGGTGAGGTGGTCACGCATCGCCTTCATAACGGCGGACACCTGCTCGCGGTCCTCGCTGTCCAGCCGCAGCTGGTCGCAGAGCTCCGGGAGCTGAGTGGTCTCCAGGTGTTCGTATTCCGACAGCCTGGCCATGCGCAGCCGCGTGACCGAAGCCGCGGCCTGGTCGGTGGTGAGCTCCAGAAAATTGGCGAACACGAGGACGGAGTTGCACGTCTCATCTTCGTCCTCGACCTCACGGCGATAGGAGCGGATGTCGTTGTGGAGCGCCTGAATGTCCGTCCAAGCGTCCATCAGCGCACGAAACGGCCGTGAACGGCGCACGCGCACCGGCACCTCCGCACCCGCCACGTGCTCGGCGAGGCAGACCCCGACGGGGCCGCCGTATGAGCCACGACGGCGGACCAGGTACTCGGCCGGATCGGGGATCCGCCCGCCGCGTATGCATTCCAGCTCCCAGCACTGCCCGTCGGCGTATTCCATCTGGGCGTTCAGCATGTCGCGTTTCCAGGCTGTGGACCGGGTCGGAGCCAGCCGCAGCCATATGTCGGCGAGGGACCTCTCGATGGGGTTCTCCGGCTCGGGCATCGCACGGGCGGTCCCGTCCAGTGGCATGAACAGAGGAAGCCGGTCGACCATGGCCCGCGCTCCGTCGAGGTCGCGACGGGCCTTGAACGTCCGCACGAACAGCAGGTCGAGAGCGAACATCCACGCATACACGTGGTACATCAGGAACAACTCGTCCCTCGGCGCGACGGGATAGCACCACGCAGCACATTCGGGGAGTCGGATGGCCGACCACTCGTCCGGAGTGGCTGAGATGGGCAGGAGCCCCATGCTGTACGTCCACGCGTCACCGTCGCGGCGCAGCAGGTCGACGCTCGGATTTTCCCGCCACGCATAAGTTATCGAGGACGAGGCAATACTCATCGTGCTGATCTCCCGTCGCGTATTCAAGACCTGGAATGGCCAGTCCTTCTCAGGTCCTTCGGCTTGGGTAGGACACGGAATCGAAAGGCGTTCCGGGGGTACACGGGATGTGAGGGGGCGCGGGTCACGGCCAGGGTGACGGGCGCCGAGCGAGGTGTGCGTGCCCGATCAGTGGAACGGCCCGGGCGACTCGCCTGGAGCAGAGCCATGCATGATGCCCTCCGGGTGGCGGAGCCGACGAAGTCCATGAACTACGCGTTGTGTTCCGTACGCTGCGCCCGCAGCGCGGCTGAACTCGTGCTCGAACCCGGCCTCGTCAACTGCGCTCCAGGCGGCCGTGGTCTGCGCGGCGGCAGCCGGACGGTACGGAGGATCGGTGGCCACCACTGCCACGACAGCGTTGTCGGAGGCGAGGTCGTGGATCATCCCTACCTTCCAGTGCCACCGTGGGTTTCGTCAACTGTCCGGGGCGAGTTGGCGCTGGTGCGAGGCACCGTGGGGGACGGCTGCGAGGGGCGCATCGGGTAGGGGCCGGGCTGTTGTACGCGGCGACATTCCGGGCGACCCGGTCGGTAAGAAGCGGGCGTTCGCCGCCGGCGGATTCGCACGGGTACACGGCCACGCCGACCGTACCGACCGCGTCCGCGCCTGACGCGCGACACGCTCCCAAGGCCCCCCGCCGACCATCGCAGGCATTCGGCCACCACCCTCACAGGCCCGGGTGCGACACCGCTCATGCCCGCAATTCACCCTGACAGCCCACCACTTCGCACCATGCGACGATTTCCGGCCGCGGGGAAGGGGGCGCAGCCCCGGCGCACGGAGCGGATCCCCTGGCCGCCGGATGCACGGCCGCGCATTCCAGGCCACCGATGCGCCGCGGGGTACCACCCTCGTTTGCGACAGTTGGGAAGCAAGTTCGCCGCGGGGTCAGTACGTCCGGTCCCAGCGGTCGGGGCGTGGACAGCGGTCGCGCGAGGGTGGGTTCCGCGTGGCCGTGTCTCATCGCCGGTGAGGAAAAAACCCGTTGGGACGGGCCTCGCCCGATTGGCAGGATGCGGTTCATGCCGTACCTCACCGGCCCGGTGCTCGCACCCGGCACCCTCTCCCGCACCGCCCAGCCCACCCTCCCCACCGGTGACGGGCTGCTCCTGCGTCCCTGGCGGGCCGAGGACGCTCCCGCGGTCCATGCCGCGTTCCAGGACCCGGTGATGCACCAGTGGCACGCCCGAGCCGCCGACTCCGTGGACGAGGTCGGCGGCTGGATCGAAGAGTGGCGGGAGGCCTGGGCGAGGGAGCAGACCGCTCAGTGGGCCGTGGTCGACGGGGGCACCGGTCTGCTGCTCGGCCGGGTGGCCCTGCGTGAGATCCATCTCGGCGACGGGCAGGCCGAGATGGCGTACTGGACGACCGCCGGAGCCCGGGGGCAGGGGGTCGCGGCGCGTGCCACGGTCGCCCTGTCCCGCTGGGCTCTCGACGAGGTCGGGTTCCACCGTCTCGAACTCATGCACGCCGTCCGTAATGAGGCGTCGTGCCGTGTCGCCACCAAGACGGGCTTCGTCCTGGAAGGGACCAAGCGGAGTGCGGTTCTGCACCCGGACGGCTGGCACGACATGCATCTGCACGCGCGTGTGCGGGGTGACCGAGGGGCCGGTAGCTGAGGTGCTCCCGGACCCCGCAGTCATCCCGCGGTCATCGCGCCCCCCGACGTACGCCCGCGCAGTGCACGCCAGGTCACGCCCACTGCCAGCGTCGCGGCCAGGAACAGCACCGTGAACCACTGGAAGTACCAGTGCCCGCCCGCCGGGTCGTACACCTCGGCGCGGGGCCAGGCCAGGTTGACGGTCATCAGGAGGCCGTAGAGGAGGGCCAGGGCGTTGACCGGGATGCCCCAGCGGCCCAGGGAGAACAGGCGGGCGCCTTCCTCGTCGGTGCCTGACGAGGAGAACTCGCCGCGTACTCGGCGGATCAGCAAGGGGCCCGTGACCATCGCGTACGCCAGGTACAGCATCACGATGCAGGTCGTGCCGATCGCCAGGAACGCCTCCGGTGAGGCGAAGTTGAGGAGGAGCAGCGCGGCCGCCAGGATGCCGACGACCAGAGCGGGGGCGGTGGGCATGCCGGTGCGGGGGTTCACGCGCGCGAGGCGGCCCGCGAAGGGCAGTTGGCCGTCGCGGGCCATGGAGAAGAGCATGCGGCAGGCCGCGGTCTGGATGGCGAGGGTCGCCACCGCGATCGCGACCACCACGTCGGCCAGCAGGGCCTTGCCGACACCGTCGCCGAGGCTGCTGGTGAGGACGTAGCTGAGGCCGTCGACCGACAGGTGTCCGTCGGTGAGGCTGGGGGCGGCGAGCAGGCCGGCCAGGACGATCAGGCCGCCGAGCGCGCCAGCCGCGGCGAGCGCGGTGAGGATCGTACGGGGCGCGGTGCGCCGGGGGTTGCGGGTCTCCTCGCTCATCTCGCCGGCGCTGTCGAAGCCGATCATCACGTACGCCGCCGTGAACGAGCCCACCAGCAGTGCCCCGAACAGGCCGTTCTGCGCGGCGCCCGTGGTGTGGAAGGTGATGCTCGGGGTGCGCTCGGAGTGGGTCAGCAGCAGCACGATGATCAGGACCGCACCGATGATCTCGGCGGTGACGCCGACCCGGTTGATCAGGGACATCACACGGTTGTCCACGACGTTCACGAGAGTCGTCAGGACGAGCAGGATCACGCCGAGGACGGCCGCGTTGGCAGCACCGTCCGCCGAGGTCGGGGCCGGGTCGGTGCCGACCAGCTGGAAACCCGACCAGATCGCCGGGAGCACCATCTGCAGGGCCAGCGCCGCCGCGGCGACCACGACGATCTGCCCGATCACCATGATCCAGCCGGCGAACCAGCCGAAGGTCGCGTTGGAGAGGCGGGACGACCACTGGTAGATCGCGCCCGAGAGGGGGTAGCGGGCCGCCAGTTCCGCGAAGCAGGCGGCCACCATCAGCTGCCCGACCAGTACCGCCGGCCAGGCCCAGAAGAAGACGGGGCCGCCGAACGCGTACCCGAAGGCGAAGAACTGGAAGACGGTCGTCAGGACCGAGATGAAGGAGAACCCCGCCGCGAAGGACGCGTACCGGCCCAGGCTGCGGTGCAGTTCCTGGGAGTAGCCGAACTCGGTGAGGGACCGGTCGTCGGGGGAGGGGGAGGGGGAGGGGGAATCCGGGGGATCGGGACGGACGTCGGAGGGACTGGTCGTCGTCACGGCGGTACCTGCCTTCGGCGGCATGAGGGCGGAAGCGCGGAACAGCGGTGCGGCAGCTGAATTCCTGTCGGGTGACAGAAATTAGGGAGAAGCTGTTTCGGGTGCGTGACGCGGTCGTGTCGGCGCGGAGCCCAAGTCCTCACGTGCTTGCGCGGACCCCCTATACGCGATACATCGTGTCTCTTGACGGCTCTCGTGGCTCGCGATATGTTCGGCCACGGATATTCGGATGCGAGGTGATTTCATGACGCGGCGCAAGCTCCGCAACCCTCTGGCGCTCGCCGTGCTGGCGACGCTGTGGCAGAAGCCCATGCATCCCTACGAGATCGCCCAGACCCTGCGCCGCCAGGGCAAGGACTCCAGCACGAAGATCAACTACGGCTCGCTCTACACGGTCGTGCAGAACCTCGAGAAACACGGATTCGTCGAGGTCACGGACGTGGAGCGGCAGGGCAACCGGCCCGAGCGGACCGTCTACGGCATCACCGCGGCCGGGCGCCAGGAGACCACCGAGTGGATGTCGGACCTGGTCGCCTTCCCGGCCAAGGAGTACCCGATCTTCGAGACCGCGCTCTCACTGCTCGGCGTGCTCCACCCCGACGACGTGGTGACGCTGCTGAAGGAGCGGCTCGACGCTCTGGAGGTGCAGATCGCGAGCGGCCGAGGCGCGCTGGAGAAGCTGTACGAGACGCTGCCACGGCTCTTCCTCGTGGAGAACGAGTACCAGCTCCACATGATCGAGGCGGAGGCGCAGTGGGTCCGCGGCTTCCTCGACGAGCTCAGAAAGGGCACGCTGCCCGGCATCGAGGAATGGAAGGCGTTCCACGAACCGTGACCTGAACGAGAGCAGGCCCCGGCACGGCTGTTGCAGCAGCCCGCCGGGGCCTCGAACCCCGAACTGAATCCGCCCTGAGGCACATCCAGGCGATCGAGGTGCGGCACACCCAGGATAGCCCGGTGCTCCTCCAGCGGATCAGTCGTCATTCACCAGGAGAGCACCTGTCATGAACACCCGTGCGCCCGCGATCGAGGCGCGTCAACTGATCAAGACCTACGGCGGTGAGGTCACCGCCCTCAACGGCATCGACCTCGTCGTCGAACGGGGCAGCGTCTTCGGTCTGCTCGGCCCGAACGGCGCCGGCAAGTCCACCACCGTCAAGATCCTCACCACTCTGGCCCGCCCCGACTCGGGCTCGGCCACCGTCGCCGGCCACGACGTGCTGCGCCACCCGGACCGGGTCCGGCGGGCCATCGGGGTGGTGGCCCAGGGCTCCGGCGCCGACCCTGTCGCAACCGGCCGCGAGAACCTCCGGCTCCAGGGCAGGCTCTACGGCTTGAGGGGCGCCGCCCTGGACCAGCGGGTGGACGAGCTCCTGGAGCGTTTCACGCTCACCGAGGCCGCCCGGCGTCCGGTCAAGGGCTACTCGGGCGGCATGCGACGCCGGCTCGACGTCGCCCTCGGCCTGGTGCACCGCCCCGAGGTGCTCTTCCTCGACGAGCCCACCACCGGTCTCGACCCCGAGGCCCGCACCGCGATGTGGGACGAGATCGGCCGGCTCGCGGGGGAGGAGGGGCTGACCATCCTGCTCACCACGCACTACCTCGAAGAGGCCGACCGGCTCGCCGAAAAGGTCGCGGTCGTCGACCGCGGTCGGATCGTCGTCGAGGGCACCCCGGACGCGCTCAAGGGCGAACTCCGCGGCGACGCCGTGCATGTGGAGCTGCGCGAACCGCTCGGCGACGCCGGGCGCACGCTGCTGACCGGCGCCCTGCGCGGGGTGCCGGGCGTGCACGAGGTGCTGGCCGACGGACACCGCGTCAGCGTCCGCGCCGACGACGGGGCAGCCGCCGTACCCGCCCTGCTCGCCGCGCTGGAGCGGGCCGGGGTCGAGGTCGCCACCGCGACCGTCGCCCGCCCCTCCCTCGACGACGTCTACCTGCGCTACGCGGGCCGCCGTTACTCCGACGCCGAAGACCTGGTGGGTGCCCGATGAGCATGGCCGTCTCCCAGACCTGGTACATGACGCAGCGTCAACTCATGGTGTTCGTACGGCAGCCCGCGTTCGCCGTCATCACCCTGGTCCAGCCGGTGATCTGGCTGTTCCTGTTCGGCAGCCTCTTCCGGAAGGTCGTCGAGCTCGGTGGCTTCGGCACCACCTCGTACCTCGACTACCTGGTCCCGGGGGTGGTCGTGATGAGCGCGCTCAGCTCCAACATGTGGGCGGGGATGACCACCCTGGACGAGATCCAGCGCGGCACCCTCAACCGCTTCCTGACCACTCCGGTCAGCCGGGCCGCGCTGATGAACGGCAACGTCGTCAACAACGGCCTGGTCACCGCCTTCCAGTCGGTGGTCATCGTGCTGCTCGGGCTCCTCGGGGGCGCCGACTACCCGGGCGGCATCGCGGGAGTCGCCGTCCTGGTGCTCGCCTCGGTCCTGCTGGGCACCGTCTTCGGGGCGCTGTCCAACGCGCTCGGCATGCTGGTGCGGGAGCGGGAGTCGATCATCGGGATCAACACCTTCCTGCTGCTCCCGCTCACGTTCCTGTCCAGCGCTTTCATGGCGCCCTCGCAGATGCCCTCCTGGATGCGGCACATCGCCGACTTCAACCCGCTGAACTGGGCGATGGTGGCGGGCCGTTCGGCCCTGTCCGCCGATCCCGACTGGGGCGTGGTGCTGGGCCGCGGGGGAGCGCTGCTCGGGCTGGCGGTCGTGGCGGTGTGGCTGTCGATCCGGACGTTCCGGTCGTACCAGCGGTCGGTGTGACCCCTGCCGGACGCGACTCCGGACATCGACTCCGGACATCGACTCCGGACACGAGTCCGGGCACGGCGAAAGGGCGGCACCTTCGAAGGTGCCGCCCTTTCGCCGTATGCCTGAGCGACCGGGAACGTATGCCTACGCGGCCGGTGCCGCCCCCTCCTGCTCCGCCTCGATGCGCGCGTTCCAGTCCCGCTTGGAGGCCTGCCAGCCGTCCTCGTTGTGACCCAGGCGCCAGTAGCCGGAGATCGACAGGTGCTCGCGCGGGACGGCGCGTTCGACCCGCAGCAGATGGCGCAGCTGCTTCACGAAGTGCGCCTCGCCGTGCACGAACGCGCACAGCCGGCCCTCCGGGAACTCCAGCGCGCCAACGGCCTCGACCAGGGCCTCGCCGACGGGGCGGGAGCCGCGGTGCAGCCACACGACCTCCACGTCGGAGTCGATCTTCAGCTCCTCCTCGGGCCCGGAGACCTCGATGAAGGCGTGCGCCCGGGCGCCGTCGGGCAGCGACTCCAGGGAGCGGGCGATCGCGGGCAGCGCGCTCTCGTCCCCGACGAGCAGATGCCAGTCGGCCTCGGGGTCCGGGGCGTAGGCGCCGCCCGGGCCCATGAAGCGCACGGTCTCGCCGGGCTGGACGCGCATCGCCCAGGGTCCGGCCAGGCCCTCGTCGCCGTGGATCACGAAGTCCAGGGTGAGCTCGCGGTGTTCGGCGTCCCAGTGGCGCACGGTGTACGTGCGGGTCACCGGCCACTGCTCGCGCGGGAACTCCTCGCGGATGCGCTCGATGTCGAAGGGTTCGGGGTAGGTCGCGCCCTCGGCCGGGAAAAGGATCTTGACGTAGTGGTCGGTGCAGGTGTCCGCCCCGAAGTCGGCGAGTCCGTCGCCGCCGAGCACCACGCGCTGCATGTGCGGGGTGAGGCGTTCGGTGCGGACGACCTGTGCGGAGTGGGGCTTCCGCGGCTTGCGTCCCGGTCCTTCTGCCATGGCGGCCTCCCAGTTCCCTACGCTTAGGCTTACCTAAGTTAGCACCCGCCCCCTTGGCGATGGCGTGCCACTCGTGGAAAGCGAGGGCAATATTTACGCGCCGAGCGTCGCCACCAGCCGCTGCAACGATCCTCCCAGTCCCCATCGCTCCGCCAGCTTCTCCAGCGCCGCGGGATCGCGCGGCGCACGCGGAACCGCGGTCTCCACCTGCGGCAGCGGGACGTCGCCGGCCACCCGCACGACCTTCGGTGCCACGGCCAGGTACGGCCGCGACTCGTCCAGCCGCTTGCGCTGCGACGGCGTGAGCTTCGTCTTCGGATCGTCGACCGCGGCCATGATCCCCGCCAGGTCGCCGAACTCGGCGAGCAGCTTGGCCGCCGTCTTCTCGCCGATGCCGGGCACGCCCGGCAGACCGTCGCTCGGGTCGCCGCGCAGCAGCGCCAGATCCGCGTACCCCCGGCCGTCGACGCCATACTTCTCGCGCAGCCACGCCTCGTCGGTCAGCTGGAGCGTGCCGACGCCCTTGAGCGGATACAGCACCCGGATCCGGCGCTCGTCGTCCACCAGTTGGTACAGGTCGCGGTCGCCGGTGACGATGTCGACGGGGCCCGTCGCCCTAGCGGTGAACGTGCCGATCACGTCGTCCGCCTCGTAGCCGGCCACTCCCACGCGCGCGATGCCGAGCGCGTCCAGGACGGCCTCGATGACCGGCACCTGCGGCGACAGGGTGTCCGGCACCTCCTCCTCGTCCGGGCCGCTCTCGCGCTCCTCGGCGACGCGGTGCGCCTTGTAGGAGGGGATGAGGTCGACCCGCCACTGGGGTCGCCAGTCGGCGTCCATGCAGGCCACCAGGAGGTCGGGGTGGTGGTCCTTGACCAGGCGGTCGATGAATTCGAGGAGGCCGCGCACGGCGTTCACCGGGGTGCCGTCGGGAGCCTTCACCGAGTCCGGCACGCCGAAATAGGCGCGGAAGTAGAGCGAGGCGGTGTCGAGGAGCATCAGTCGTCCGGTCACGTCTCGCATCATGCCGTACCCCACTGACACCGGCCGTCGACCCTTGACTCGTTCGGCGGCGTGAGCGTCCTGTGAACCAGGACACGGGTGTGTTTGGCCCAGAGACGTATGGGCAGGCGCCGCCCCGGAGCGGGGCAGGTTGCACTTTCAACTGTTCGCGGCCCTTCGTCTCCCCCCAGTGGTCGAAGAGACGAGAGGCACGCGTGTCAGCAAGGCTTGAGGCAGAACAGCTGTACAAGGTTTTCGGAAGACGCCCGCACGAGGCGGTCGACAGGCTCCGCGAGGGCGCCGATCGGGAGGGACTGCGCGCCGAGGGCACCACGGCGGCGGTGATCGACGCCTCCTTCACCGTGGACCCGGGCCAGATCTTCGTCGTCATGGGCCTGTCCGGCTCCGGCAAGTCCACGCTGCTGCGCATGCTCAACGGCCTCCTTGAGCCGACCGCGGGCCATGTCCGCTTCGACGGCCAGGACCTCACCGCGCTCACCGACCGCGAACTGCGCGCCGTACGCGCCCGGAAGATCAGCATGGTCTTCCAGCACTTCGCGCTCTTCCCGCACCGCAGCGTCCTGGAGAACGCCGCCTACGGCCTCGCCGTCCAGGGCGTCGCCAAGGCCGAGCGGACCGAGCGGGCGACGAAGGCCCTGGAGCTCTGTGGCCTGGGCGGCTGGGAGAAGTCCTGGCCCGACGAGCTCTCCGGCGGCATGCAGCAGCGCGTGGGCCTGGCCCGCGCCCTCGCCACCGACGCCGACCTGCTCCTCATGGACGAGTCGTTCAGCGCGCTCGACCCGCTGATCCGGCGGGACATGCAGGACCAGCTCCTGCAGCTCCAGCAGACCCTGAAGAAGACGATCGTCTTCATCACCCACGACCTCAACGAGGCCATGCGGCTCGGCGACCGGATCGCCGTCATGCGCGACGGCCGGATCGTCCAGACCGGCAGCGCGGAGGACATCCTCGTGCGGCCCGCCGACGACTACGTCGCCTCCTTCACCAAGGACGTCGACCGCTCCCGTGTTCTGACCGCGTCCGCCGTCATGGACACGGCCGTCAGCGGCGCCGAGGCCGACTGCGGCTGCGCGGGCGACTGCGAGACCGCGACACCCGAGACACCGTTCACAGAGCTCTGCGCGATGAGCGCCCGGTCGACGCACCCGGTGGCCGTCCTCGACGAGCACCGCACCCTCGTCGGCGTGGTCCCGCAGCAGCGACTGGTCGCCTTCATGGGCGACGCGGAGGTGGCCCATGCCTAGGATCCCGCTCGGCGACTGGGTCAACGACACCGTCGACTGGCTGCTCGACCACGTGTCCTGGCTCTTCGACTTCCTCAAGACCGTCTTCACCGACACCTACGACGGTATCGACGCCGTCCTCCAGGCGCCCCACCCCCTGCTCCTCGCAGGGATCTTCGCCGTGATCGCGTTCTGGCTGCGCGGCACCCTGGCCGGGGTCCTCACCTTCGCGGGATTCGCCTTCATCGACTCCCTCGAACTGTGGGAGGACGCGATGACGACCCTCTCGCTGGTCCTCGTCGCCACGATCATCGCGCTGGTCATAGCCGTGCCGGTGGGCATCTGGGCGGCCCGCTCCGACCGGGTCAGCTCGATCGTCCGCCCCGTGCTGGACTTCATGCAGACGCTGCCCGCGATGATCTACCTCATCCCGGCGATCCTGTTCTTCGGCACCGGCGCCCCCGCCGGCATGGTCGCCACCCTGATCTTCGCGCTCGCCCCCGGCGTCCGCATGACCGAGCTCGGCATCCGCCAGGTCGACAAGGAACTCGTCGAGGCCGCCGAGGCGTTCGGCACCACCCCCCGCGACACCCTCCTGCGCGTCCAGCTGCCGCTCGCGCTGCCCACGGTGATGGCAGGCGTCAACCAGGTCATCATGCTCGGTCTGTCGATGGCCGCGATCGCCGGCATGGTCGGCACCGGCGGCCTCGGCGGCGACGTCAACGAGGCCATCGGCCAGCTCGACGTGGGCCTCGGCTCCGAGGCCGGTGTCGCCATCGTGATCCTGGCGATCTACCTCGACCGCATGACCGGCGCGCTCGGCACCCAGGTCTCCCCGCTGGGCCGCCGCGCCGCCGCCAAGGCCCGCGCGACCCAGGGCGGCGTGAAGATCTGGTCCTACCGCCTCCGCCCCCAGATCGCCGTGATCGGCGTCGTCGTCCTCGCCCTCGTCGCGGGCGGCATGGGGATCTTCGGCGGCACCTCGGGCGAGGCCACGGCCGTCTCCGGCGGCAAGGACGTCGGCCAGGGCAAGAAGATCAGCATCGGCTACGTCCCCTGGGACGACGGCGTCGCCTCCACCTTCCTGTGGAAGGAGATCCTGGAGGAACGCGGCTACCAGGTGGACGCCAAGCAGTTCGACGCCGGGCCGCTCTACACCTCCCTCGCCTCCGGCAACGCCGACTTCATGACCGGCGCCTGGCTGCCCACGACCCACGAGCAGTACTGGAAGAAGTACGGCGGCGAACTCGACGACCTCGGCGCCTGGTACGACAAGACGTCTCTCGAGCTGAGCGTCCCGTCGTACATGAAGGACATCAACACCCTGGCCGACCTCAAGGGCAAGGCTTCGCAGTTCGGCGGGAACATCACCGGCATCGAGTCGAGCGCGGGTGAGATGGCCCTGCTGAAGAGCAAGGTCCTGAAGGCGTACGGCCTCGACAAGGAGTACAAGGTCGTCGACAGCTCCACGCCGGCCATGCTGGCCGAGCTGAAGCGGGCGTACGCCAAGAAGGCCCCCGTCGTCGTCACGCTCTGGTCGCCGCACTGGGCGTACAACGACTACGACCTGAAGAAGCTCAAGGACCCCAAGGGCGCCTGGGGCTCGGGCGACGGCATCCACACGGTGGCCCGCAAGGGGTTCACGGACGACAACCCGGTCGTCGGACAGTGGCTGAAGAACTTCAAGCTGGACGAGAAGCAGCTCACCGGCCTGGAGGCCGAGATCAACAAGGCCGGCAAGGGCAGGCAGCAGGACGCCGTGCGCACCTGGCTGAAGCAGCACCCCGGCCTGGTCGACAAGCTGGCCCCCGTCCAGAAGTCGGCGGCGGAGACCAGGCGCCCGGTGAACGTGGCCTGGTTCCCCTGGGACGAGGACATCGCCGTCACCTACCTCTGGAAGAACGTGCTCGAGAAGCGCGGCTACCGGCTCAACCTCAAGCAGATGGACGTCGGCCCGGTCTACACCGGCCTCGCCTCCGGAGACCTGGACCTCAACTTCGACGCCTGGCTGCCGTACGCCCAGAAGAACTACTGGGACAAGAGCAAGGACAGCCTCGCCGACCTCGGCACCTGGTATCGGCCGACCTCGCTGGAGGTCGCGGTCCCGTCGTACGTCAAGGGCGTGAAGACGTACGAGGACCTCAAGGGCAGGGCCGCGGAGTTCGACGGGAAGATCATCGGCATCGAACCGGGCACCGGCGAGATGAACCTCCTCAAGATCAAGGTTCTGCCGGGCTACGGCCTCGACAAGGAGTACGAGGTCGTCGACGGCTCCACGCCGGCGATGCTGGCCGAGCTCAAGCGCGCCTACGCCAAGAAGCAGCCCGTGGCCGTGGTCCTGTGGTCCCCGCACTGGGCGTACAGCCAGTACGACCTGACCAAGCTGAAGGACGACAAGAAGCTCTTCGGCGAGGGCAACACGATCCGCACCATCTCCCACGAGAAGTTCCCCGGGCAGTACCCCCAGCTCACCAAGTGGATCAAGGGCTTCCGGATGAGTGAGGACGAGCTCGGTACTCTGGAGAGCGAGATCAACCGGTACGGCCAGGGGCACGAGGAGCAGGCGGTCGCGGCCTGGCTGAAGAAGCACCCGGAGATGGTCGGTCGGATGACACCGTCATAACCGCTCCGGGCACACGGTAAGGATCCGGCCAACCACATAGAGCTACGTCATCGCCCGAACTCTCATGCCGACGAGGGGACTTGGGCGGCCCGCAGCGGACGGGTGACCGAAACCCGGCCCCCTGGCTCTCTCCAGGGGGCCGTTCGGCTGGCGCGAACTGTGAGGTACCGTCGCACGCCGTACGACATGGATGTGACGGCCGCGTGAAACGGTTTGCCGAACATGCATAGGGTGCAGACAACTCATCAGGGGACGTGTCACAGGACCGACGAGCGGAGGAGGGAGCCGGGGCCATGGGCGACCACAAAGAACAGCCCCTTCGGGTCGGCGCGGCCGTGCGCCGCAGGCGCCGCGCGCTGGAGCTCACCCTCGCTGTCGTCGCCGAGCGCAGCGGCCTCTCGGTCCCCTTCCTGAGCCAGATCGAGAACGAACGCGCCCGCCCCAGCCGCAGCTCCCTGGAGAAGGTCGCCGACGCCCTGCGCACCACGGCCGTCGAACTCCTCGCCGCCGCCGACCCGGCGTGCAGCGTCGACGTCGTGCACGCCGAGGACCCGGAGCCGGACGGTGCACCGCGGATGCGCTCCCTGGTGCGCGGTCACCACCAGATGCACGCTCAGGAGTTCACCGGCGACCATGACGCGGGCCGTGAATTCCAGTACCGCAACGACCAGTTGCTGTACGTCGCCGACGGCGCGGTGGACGTCGAGGCCGAGGGCCGCGCGTACCGGCTGGGCCGCGGCGACACCCTGTACCTCACCGGCGGGGTCCGGCACCGCTGGCGGGCGACCGTGGCGGACACCCGCGTGGTCGTCGTCGCCGTGGCCGAGCACGTCGAGGCGGCCTGGGACCGGCCCCGGCAGTGAGAGTCGTCTCCCTGGTCCCCTCGCTGACCGAGGCGATCGCCCGCTCGGCCCCCGGCGCCCTGGTCGGCGCCACCGACTGGTGCACCCATCCCGCCGATCTCGACGTCCCCCGCATGGGCGGCACCAAGAACCCGAAGCTCGACCGGATCGTCGCCCTCGCCCCCGACCTGGTGATCGCCAACGAGGAGGAGAACCGCGAGCCGGATCTCCGAGCCCTGCGCGAGGCGGGCCTTCAGGTCCTGGTCACCGAGGTCCGGGACGTCCCGCAGGCCTTCCGCGAACTGGCCCGGGTCGTCGAGGCCTGCGGCGCCGTACGGCCGCGCTGGCTGGACGAGGCCGAGGACGCCTGGTCGGCGCTCCAGCCCCCTGTGCGCCGTACGGCAGCGGTCGTGCCGATCTGGCGGCGGCCGTGGATGGTGCTGGGCCGGGACACGTTCGCGGGCGATGTGCTGTCCCGGCTCGGTGTGGACCATGTGTACGCCGGTCACGCCGACCGCTATCCGCGTATCCCGCTGGAAGAGCTGCGGGCGGCGGCCCCGGACGTGGTGGTCCTGCCCGACGAGCCGTACCGCTTCACCGCGGACGACGGCCCGGAGGCCTTCCCCGGTCTGCCCTGCGCCCTCGTCAGCGGACGGCACCTGACGTGGTACGGGCCGTCACTGGCCGAAGCACCACGGGCACTGGGCGAGGCCCTGCGAGCAGCGCTCCGCTGACCAGGCCGCGCGCGGTGTGCCCTGCGGCCGTGGTCCACGCGGCGACGAGAGCGACGTAGAGACCGGTGGCGAGCCAGTCGTAGACGACCAGTCCCGTGTGCCGGGCCAGTGCCTCGGCGCCCGTGACGCAGGTGCCGACCGGGAAGGTGAACGCCCACCAGGTCATCGAGAACCGCATCCCGTGCCGACGGGCGCGGACCACATGCGCGGTGGCGAGCCCCAGCCACAGCAGGGCGAACCCCATGACGGGAACGCCGTAGAGGACCGCGAGGACGCCGAAGCCCTGGCTGTAGGGGGCCGGTACGACACCGGGGGCCACGTCCGCGAACTTGCCGACGGCGGTGGTGGACTGGCCGAGTGGGCCGAGCACCAGGAAGAGGGTCGGGGTGAGGGCGAGGGGGAGCGGGCCGCCGGTGACGATCCGGGCGAAGACGAGCGGCAGCATCAGCGAGGTGGCGAGAAGGCTGAGTCCGAACATCGCGAAGCAGGCGAGGAGAAGGGTCTCGCGCGGCTGACCGGCGGGAAGATACGGCACGAGGAGCGGCCCGAGGGCGGCGGACACCATGGGTGCGACGAGGGGCAGCAGCCACACGGGCGTGGCCTGCCCCGGCTCGGCCCGCTGCCGTACGGCCATGAGGTACGGCACGGTGATCGCGGCGGCCAGACCCACCGCCGTACCGGCGGTGAACAGCACGGCGTCGAGAGCGACCGCGGCCGGGGTCCCGATCCAGTACCGGCCGGCGGTGAGGGCGCCGCCGCCGACGGCCAGCAGGGCCATGGCGAGGCAGCCGTAGAAGGGGGCCGTGGCGGGGTCGCGGAGGTGGGCGCGGGCCTGGTCGGCGTGGTGACGCCAGTGCAGGGCGCGGGCGCCGAGCAGGGCGAGCAGCAGGGCGAGGGACAGGAGCCAGACGGCGGCGCAGATTGTGCGCAGCCCGGGGAGGTGCACGGGGAGCGCGGTGCCGGCGGTGGCGACGATCGCGGTGCCCATGACGCAGGCGTACCAGTTCGGCCCGAGGTGACGGACGGCGGTGACCATGACTCCACGGTGCCGCCGGGAAGGGGCCGCGACCAGGGAGTACGGCTCTATGAGGGCATAAGCTGGTCTTATGAGCGGTGAGGAAGAGGTTCGGCCGGCGGTGGGCGGGATGCTGGCGCACCGGGTACCGGATCTCGGGGCGCTGGAGCTGCTGCTGGCCGTGGCGCGGCTCGGGAGTCTCGGCGGGGCGGCGCGGGAGGTGGGGATCACCCAGCCGGCGGCGAGCAGCCGGATCCGCTCCATGGAACGGCAGTTGGGGGTGGCCCTGGTCGACCGCTCGCCCCGGGGCTCCCGGCTCACGGACGCCGGGGCGCTGGTGACCGACTGGGCACGGCGGATCGTGGAGGCCGCGGAGGCCTTCGACGCCGGGGCGCAGGCACTGCGGGTCCGCCGGGACTCCCGGCTCCGGGTGGCGGCGAGCATGACGATCGCGGAGTACCTGCTGCCGGGATGGCTCCTCGCCCTGCGCGCGGGGCGCCCGGACACGGCGGTGTCACTGCACGCGGGGAACTCGGCGACGGTGGCGGAGCGGCTGCTGTCGGACGAGGCGGACCTCGGCTTCGTGGAGGGCCTGACCGTCCCCTCCGGCCTCGACTCGGTGGTGATAGCCCACGACCACCTGATCGTGGTGACAGCCCCGGGGCATGCCTGGGCCCGCCGCCGACGTCCCCTGGAAGCCGCCGAACTGGCCGCGACACCGCTGATCCTCCGGGAGAAGGGCTCGGGCACCCGCCAGGTCCTGGACGCTGCCCTGGGCGGCCTGGCCCGCCCCCTGATCGAGCTCTCGTCCACCACGGCGGTGAAGGCCGCGGTGGTGAGCGGGGCGGGCCCGGCGGTCCTGAGCGAACTGGCCGTGGGTGAGGAACTGTCGATGCGCCGGCTGGTGCGGGTGCCGGTGGACGGGGTGTCGCTGGCCCGGGACCTGCGGGCGGTGTGGCCCACGGGCCACCGCCCGGTGGGCCCGGCGAGGGACCTGCTGTCGCTGACGCGTGCCTAGGGTCCTTCTGAGGGATCTCCGCAGAAGACGCAGCGGCGTTCGGTGCGTGCGATCGCCGTGCGGGGCCTAGGCCCGGCCGGCCGCCGAGACCAGCCCCCGCATCACCCGCAGGTCCTCGCCCACTTCCGGATGCCACTGGACGCCCAACACCCAGTGCGTGCCGGGCAGTTCGACCGCCTCCACCGTGCCGTCCGACGCCTGCGCCGACACCAGCAGGCCCCTCCCGAGGCGGTCCACTGCCTGATGGTGGTAGGTCGGCACGGAGGTCTCCTCCGGGGCGAGGTCGCCGTAGACCGTGCCCGGTACCGGCTTGACCGGGTGCCGGCCGAAGACGCCCGGGACCTCCGCGTGGCCGTCGATGTGCTGGGTGAGGGTGCCGCCCAGGGCGACGTTCAGCAGTTGCATGCCCCGGCAGATCCCCAGCAGCGGGACGCGGGCCGCCAACGCCGCCCGGATCAGGGCCAGTTCCCAGGTGTCGCGGGCACGGGCGGGCGGGCCGGTGCGGGGATCGGGGGTGGCGCCGTAGTGGACCGGCTCCACGTCCGGGCCGCCCGCGATCACCAGGCCGTCCAGGCGGGCCACCGTCGCCGCCGCGTGCTCCGGGGCGTCCGGCGGGAGCATCGCGGCCAGACCGCCCGCCCGCTGCACCAGACGCGGATACCCCGCCGGCAGCAGCACCGCCTCCAGCTCCCAGACGCCCCAGCGCGCCCCGGCCTCCAGATACGTGCTGACACCGATCAGCGGTCGTACGGTCACTCGGCCCTCCCAGGCTTGCAATGGCGCACAGTCATACCTTTGCCCCCGGGGGCCACCGGCGGCAAGGTCACGCCAGAAATCCCCGCAGCAGCGCCGCCGTCCCCCCGCAGTGCTCCCGCATCATCTCCCGCGCCCCGTCGGCGTCCCCGTCCAGCACCGCCTCGACCAGCGCCGCATGCTGTCTCTGGGAGTGCTCCAGGTTGCGCACCAGCAGCGGGATGCAGTCCAGGAGGTCGTTCACCGAGGCCCGTACCGCGGCGTACTGCGCGGTCAGCGTGGGCGAGCCGCACAGTTCCGCGAGGGTCAGGTGCAGCAGGGTGTCCAGGCGCCGGTAGTCCGCCAGCGGCGCCTCCTGTGTGGCCGCCAGCGCCTCGCGCAGCCGCTGCGCCTGCTCGTCGGTGAGGCCGTGCGCCGCGCACAGGCCCGCCGCGCCCACCTCCAGGACCTCCCGGAAACGCAGCACGTCCTCGATGTCCACCTCGGCGATCCGGCGCCGTAGCTCCTCCTCGCCGACCGCGGCCCGGGCGCGGGGCAGCACGAACGTGCCTCCGTACCGGCCCCGCCGCGACTCCACCAGCCCCTGGTCCTGGAGCACCTTCAGCACTTCGCGCAGCGTCACCCGGCTGATCCCGAGCCGCTCCGCGAGCTCCCGCTCGGCCGGCAGCCGCCCGCCCCCCGGCACCAGCCCGAGCCGCACCACCTGCAGGATCTGCTCCAGCGCCTCCTCGAAGCCGTTGCCCGCCCTGACCGGCCGCAGCACCGGAGTCAACCGGTCGTCCGGGCCGCCGTCAGCATCCACCGACATATGGCCGAGCCCCCTTCCCAAGCAATGGTTCAGAGCAATACCTTATGGCTCCCGGCCCGGTCGGAAAAACGCGCAGCAGCCGAAGGAGCTCTCCCGTGGCAGACCGCACACCCCCGCTCAGCGTCGAGGAGCTGCACACCCTCGTCGCGGGCGGTGAGATCGACACCGTCGTCCTGGCCTTCCCCGACATGCAGGGCCGGCTCCAGGGCAAGCGGTTCGCCGCCCGCTTCTTCCTCGACGAGGTTCTCCACCACGGCACCGAGGGCTGCAACTACCTCCTCGCAGTCGACACCGAGATGAACACCGTCGACGGCTACGCGATGTCCTCCTGGGACCGCGGCTACGGCGACTTCGCCATGCGCCCCGACCTCGGCACCCTGCGGCGCGTGCCCTGGAACGCCGGTACGGCCCTGCTGATCGCCGACCTCGCCTGGGAGGACGGCTCCCCGGTCGTCGCCGCGCCCCGCCAGATCCTGCGCCGCCAGCTGGAGCGGCTCGCCGAACTCGGCTACACCGCCCAGGTCGGCACCGAGCTGGAGTTCATCGTCTTCAAGGACACCTACGAGCAGGCCTGGGACGCGAACTACCGCGGGCTCACCCCCGCCAACCAGTACAACATCGACTACTCGGTGCTCGGCACCGGACGGATCGAGCCGCTGCTGCGCCGCATCCGCAACGAGATGGCCGCCGCCGGGCTCACCGTCGAGTCCGCCAAGGGCGAGTGCAACCCCGGCCAGCACGAGATCGCCTTCCGCTACGACGAGGCCCTGACCACCTGTGACCAGCACGCCGTCTACAAGACCGGCGCCAAGGAGATCGCCGCCCAGGAGGGCGTGTCGCTCACCTTCATGGCCAAATACAACGAGCGCGAGGGCAACTCCTGCCACATCCACCTCTCCCTCGCCGACGCCGCGGGCGACAACGCCATGGCCGGCCCGGACGGCATGTCGGACGTGATGCGGTACTTCCTCGCGGGGCAGCTCGCGGCCCTCAGAGACTTCTCACTCCTCTACGCCCCCAACATCAACTCCTACAAGCGGTTCCAGCCGGGCTCCTTCGCCCCCACGGCCGTCGCCTGGGGCCACGACAACCGCACCTGCTCCCTCAGGGTCGTCGGCCACGGCCGCTCCCTGCGCTTCGAGAACCGGCTGCCCGGCGGGGACGTCAACCCGTACCTCGCGGTCGCCGGACTGGTCGCGGCGGGTCTGTACGGCATCGAGCAGAAGCTGGAACTGCCGGAGGTCTGCACCGGCAACGCCTACACCGCCGAGTATGCCCACGTCCCGACCACCCTGCGCGAGGCCGCCGAGCTCTGGGAGAACAGCCCGATCGCCCGGGCCGCCTTCGGCGACGAGGTCGTCGCGCACTACCGCAACATGGCCCGCGTCGAACTAGAAGCCTTCGACGCGGCGGTCACCGACTGGGAGCTGCGCCGCTCCTTCGAACGCCTGTGAGAGGTACTTCGTTGTCCCCGTCGTCCTACGAGCACGATCTGACCGTCCTCAATCCGGCCACCGAGGATGTCGTCGCCACCGTCCCCGCCGCCACCGCGGCCGACGTGGACGCGGCGGTCGCCCGCGCGTCGAAGGCGCAGGTCCGCTGGGCCGCCCTCGCCCCCGCCGACCGGGCCCGGCTGCTGCGCCGCTTCGCCGACGTCGTCGACCGGCACGTGGAGGAACTGGCCCGGCTGGAGGTCCGCGAGGCCGGTCACCTCCTCGGCAACGCCCGCTGGGAGGCCGGCAACGTCCGTGACCTGCTCGCCTATGCGGCAGGCGGGGTGGAACGGCTGAACGGCCGCCAGATCCCGGTCCCCGGCGGACTCGACGTCACGATCCTCGAACCCCTCGGCGTGGTCGGCGTCATCGCGCCCTGGAACTTCCCCATGCCGATCGCCGCCTGGGGTACGGCACCCGCGCTCGCCGCCGGCAACGCCGTCGTCCTCAAGCCCGCCGAGACCACCCCGCTCACCGCCCTACGGCTCGCCGAACTCGCCCTGGAGGCAGGGCTGCCGGAGGGCCTGTTCCAGGTGCTGCCGGGCCACGGGCCGATCGCCGGCACCGCCCTCGTCGAGCACCCCGGCGTCGCGAAGATCGTCTTCACCGGCTCCACCCGCACCGGACGTGACGTCATGGAGCGCTGCGCCCGCCAGGTCAAGCCGGTCACCCTCGAACTGGGCGGCAAGAGCCCCAACATCGTCTTCGCGGACGCGGACCTGAAGACGGCCGTCGACCCCTTCTCCTTCCTCGACAATTCCGGCCAGGACTGCTGCGCCCGCACCCGGATCCTGGTCCAGGAGTCGGTCTACGACGAGGTCCGGGAACTGCTCGCCGACGCCGTTGCTTCCGTGGTCGTGGGCGACCCCGCCGACGAGAAGACCCAGATGGGCCCGCTGATCTCCCGTCAGCAGCGCGATCGTGTAAGGGCGTTGGTGCCGAGCGACGCCCCCGGTCTGCGGGGCAGCGCGCCCGACGGACCCGGCTTCTGGTTCGCGCCGACCGTCCTCACCGGCGAGGCGCCCGACTCCGAGGCAGCCCGCGAGGAGATCTTCGGCCCGGTCGCCGTCCTGCTGCCCTTCACCGACGAGGACGACGCGATCCGGCTCGCCAACGACACCCCGTACGGCCTCTCCGGCTCCTTGTGGACCCGCGACATCGGCCGCGCCCTGCGCGTCTCCCGGGCCGTCAGGGCGGGCAACCTGTCCGTCAACTCCCACTCCAGCGTCCGCTACTGGACCCCCTTCGGCGGCTACAAGCAGTCCGGACTCGGCCGCGAACTCGGCCCGGACGCCCTGACCGCCTTCACCGAAACCAAGAACGTCTTCATCAGCACGGAAGGCCCCGCCCAGTGACCTCTTCGACCGAGCAGATCGTCTGCCGCCGTCTCGTCGGCCGTACGGCCGTCATCACCGGAGCCGGCAGCGGCATCGGTCTCGCCACCGCCCGCCGGCTCGCCTCCGAGGGCGCCAACGTCGTCTGCGCCGACGTCGACGAGACCCGCGGCAAGGCCGCGGCGGACGAGGTCGGCGGGCTCTTCGTCAAGGTCGACGTCACCGACCCGGACCAGGTCGAGGCCCTGTTCAGGACGGCGTACGACACCTACGGCAGCGTCGACGTCGCCTTCAACAACGCGGGGATCTCGCCGCCGGACGACGACTCCATCCTGGAGACCGGCCTGGAGGCCTGGAAGCGCGTCCAGGAGGTCAACCTGACCTCCGTCTACCTGTGCTGCAAGGCCGCGATCCCGTACATGCGGCGGCAGGGCAAGGGGTCCATCATCAACACGGCGTCCTTCGTGGCGCGGATGGGCGCGGCCACGTCCCAGATCTCCTACACCGCCTCCAAGGGCGGTGTGCTCGCCATGTCCCGTGAACTGGGCGTGCAGTTCGCGCGGGAGGGCATCCGCGTGAACGCCCTCTGCCCGGGCCCGGTCAACACCCCGCTGCTCCAGGAACTGTTCGCCAAGGACCCCGAGCGGGCCGCGCGCCGGCTCGTGCACATTCCGGTCGGCCGGTTCGCCGAGGCCGAGGAGATCGCCGCCGCCGTCGCCTTCCTGGCCAGCGACGACTCCTCCTTCGTCAACGCCAGCGACTTCCTCGTGGACGGCGGGATCTCGGGGGCGTACGTCACACCGCTGTAGGTCTCGCCCTACAGTGCCCCCATGAGCAGGACGCTCCCGCCCGGCTGGTACCCGGACCCCGACGCTCCGCAGCTGGAGCGCTGGTGGGACGGGGCCGCCTGGACGGACCACCGGCGCGTCCCCGGGGCCCCCGGCCCGCCGCGCGCGGCCGGCGGGGCCTCGGGGCGGGCCAAGGCCGTCGCCCTCACGGCCTCCGGCATCGTCCTCGTCGCCGCGATCGTCAGCGGGGCCTTCGCCCTCGCCCGGGGTCAGGGCGACGACGTGGTGGCGGACCCGGCACCGACGGTCACGAGCCCGTCGCCCACCACGGCCTCCGCGGCCCCTTCCCGCCTGGTCGACGAACTGGACGGCATCAGCCTGCCGTTGCCGGACGGCTGGGTCCCCTCCAAGTACGTCACCCGCGACAACCTCGTGATGACCACCGAGGGCGGCCGGGTCTTCACCCGCACGCTGCCCGCGAACTCCGGGCCGACATCCCTCGCGAAGAAGGACATACGGCAGGCCGCCGACAGTTCCTACGGCGGCATCCGCAGCCACCGGGTCGTCGGATGGGGGGACGTCGCCGTCGCCGGACGCACCGGATACCTGGTGCGCCGGCGCGTGAGGACGGCCCAGGGAGCCGAGGGTTACGTTCAGTCGCTGGCCTTCGCTCCCGCGCCCAGCGGATCCCCGAACGCCGTCGTCGTGCGCTTCGCCTTCGACGCGGGTCCGGGCGGGCCGCCGCTGGCCGACATGGACCGGATCACCCACGGGATCCGGTCCGTCCGCCGTTGACCTAGAGGAACGTGTGGCCTTCCCCGCGGTACGTCGGGACGGTCGCCGTCACCGCGTCCCCCTCGATCAGGTGCAGCTTCTCGAACCGCTCGCACAACTCACCGGCCTTGGCGTGCCGGAACCACACCTTGTCGCCGAGCAGCAGGTCGTCGGCGGGGGCGCCGAGCAGCGGGGTCTGCACCTCGCCGGGCCCCTCCTGCGGGTCGTACTTCAGCCCCTCGGGCAGATACGGCACCGGCAGCCGGTCGGGTCCTGGCGCGCCGGAGGCCGGGTAGCCGCCGCCGAGGACGGTCACCACGCCGACCCCCGGCCTGCGCACGACGGGCATGGCGAACAGCGCGGCCGGACGCCCGCTGAAGGACGTGTAGTTGTCGAACAGCCTCGGCACGTACAGCCCCGAACCGGCGCCGATCTCCGTGACGGCGTCCTCGGCTGCGGTGTGCTGCACACTGCCCGTCCCGCCGCCGTTGACGAACTCCAGGTCCGGTACGACGGCCCGCACCGCGCGCACCACGGCGGCACGGCGCTCGGCGAGCTCCTTGCGGGCCGTGGCCTGCATGAGACGGACGGCCCGGGAACGCAACGGCCGTCCGGCGACGGAGTCCCCGACCCCGGCGATGTGTCCCTCGTAGGCCATGATCCCCACGACCTCGAACCCGGGGCGCCGGGCCACCGCGCGGGCCATGTCGGCGACCTGGGCGGGGGAGTGCAGGGGCGAACGCCGGGCACCGACCCGGACCTTGCCGCCGAGCAGCTTCAGCGAGGTGTCCAACTCCAGGCACACCCGGATGACTTCGGTGCCGCCCGCGCGGGCACCGTCGATGAAGGCGAGCTGCGCGGGGTCGTCGACCATCACGGTCACGGCGGCCGCGAGCTTGGGATCCGCGGCGAGTTCGGCGTAACCGGCACGGTCGGCGGAGGGGTAGGCGAGCAGGATGTCGTCGAATCCGCTCCGGGCCAGCCACAGGGACTCGGCGAGGGTGAACGACATGATGCCGGCGAATCCGTCCTTCGCCAGGACGCGTTCGAGCAGCGCCCGGCACCGCACGGACTTGCTGGCGACGCGGACGGGTTTCCCCGCCGCCCGGCGGACGAGATCGTCCGCGTTGGCGTCGAAGGCGTCCAGGTCCACGATGGCGAGGGGGGCGTCCAGATGGGCTGTGGCCCGGTCGTAACGGGCCCGGTCGGCGGCGCGCGCAGTCATGGACGAAGACTGCCAGACAGGATTACCGCAGGGTAGGGGGACGTTCCGGGCAGATGCCCCCGACCTGCTGGACTGGTTCCCGTTCGCCCAGGAACAACCCGTAGAGTGACGCGCACGCACGCAGGGCTGTTCGCCCCCCGTCGCCGCCGCGCCGGGATGCCGGCCCTTCCGTGCGGGTATGTGTGCCCGGACGGCTGTCTTCCACACCGACGACTCCGACACGGGCCCGCGCACGACCGAACGGCCCGGACATGAGGAAACGGGGGGTGCATGAGCACGGAAGCACGCCGCGCCTCCATTCCTCCACGCCCGACCACCCCACCGAGGCCGGCCCAGCCGCCGACGGTGGGCGAGGGCGGGTCCGAGGAGCCGGGACATTCGGTCGAACGAGAGATTGTGGAGCCGGGCGGACGGATGAACGACGACTCCGACTGGCAGGCCTTCGGCGAACGGGCCCGCCGGGGCACCGGAACACCGTCCCGACCGACGTTCGGCGGCTTCGACTGGCAGAGCTCGGGAGAGACAGCCACCCGCACACCGGCCGAACGGGGACGTGAGCCGGCGGGGGCCGGCAGGGAGACGCCCGGTGGAGCGGGGCGGCAGGACGTCGGCCCTACGGCACCGCGCGCGACCGCCGCGGGTCGGCCACCGATACGCACGACGCATGGCACCGGTCCGGCGTCGACGCCGACCCCCGGCGCGGCGCACGCCACGTCGGACGGCCGTAGGACCGATGGGGACGCCCCGTCGGCGCCCGCGGACAACTCCGGCACCGCACCGGCGCAGTCCCGCACCGGCTCGGGCGCCGAAGCGGACGCGCGGTCCGCGGCCGGCGCCCAGGACACCCGGCGCCCGGAGCCCGCGAACCCGGGAGCCCCGTACCCCGGCAGCATCCCGCCCCCGCCTCCGGCTTCGGCCCGCTTCCCCGACACGCCACCGGCCTCCGGCCACCGTGAACCGCGCGCGGGCAGCGGTGACAGGACCGTGCCGCCGACCAGGCCCGGCACCGACGCCGACGCGCGCACGGCAGCCCCCGGTCCGATGCCGCCCGAGGCCAGGCCCCAGTCGCGTCCGACGGACTCCGGCACCGCGTCCGCGCCGCCCCGGCCGAGGTCTCAGCCGTCCGTGCCGCCGCGTCCTGCCCGTGCCCCCGCCGAGACCGCCTCGGAGACGACCTTCCGGATGCGGCCCGTTCCCACGGCGTCCGCGCCCAGGGCGCACCCCACCGCCGTACCGCCCAAGCCCGACGCCCGTCCGGCGCCCACCGCACTCACCCCCGACCCCGCTCTCTCCTGGAGCGCCGCCCTGCCCCCGCATGACGGAACTCCCGGCAACGGACGGCCCGTTGTGTCGTTCGGAGAGCCCGAGGTCGGTTACAAGGAGCGGTCGTGGGGGGTGCGGATCCCTCCCCGGATCGCCGCCGTGGCCGCGTGCATCGTGCTCGGACTCGGGCTCATCGGCGGTGCCGTGACCGGGAGTTGGCTGATCGGGGACGCCGGGGACGACCGTCCCGGCGACACCTTCGCCGCGGCCGGCGAACTGTGGCACAGCGTGCCCGTCGACCAGCTGTTCCCGATGACCGTGGACGGCCAGGGCGCCGGACCCGGCGGAGCCGACCGCACCTGGACGCGGATCGCCGTCGCCCCCGACAGCGGCTGCCAGGACGCCTTCGACCCCCTGCTGCGCAAGGCCCTCGCCCCCGTCGGCTGCGAACGCCTCCTGCGCGCCACCTACGCGGACGCCACCCAGAGCTACGTCACCACCGTCGGCCTCCTCTTCACCGACGCCGACGCCCCCGCCATGCGCGCCCTCGACACCCGCTTCACCAAAGAGGGCCTGGAGACCCGCACCGACCTGATGCCTCTCCCGTACGCCGCGAAGAACACCCTCGCGGCCGACTTCGGGGCCCGGCAGAGGGCCTCCTGGACGATCTCCGTCCTCACCGACGCCCCCGTCGTCGCCTATGCCGTCTCCGGCTGGGTGGACGGCCGTACCGTCGACACCCCGGAGCCCGCCGAGCAGGCCATGGAGTCCGGCGACACCACCCCCGCCGCCCAGTCCGGCCTCGGCAACGAGGCCCAGGGCCTGGCCGACCGTGTCGAGCGTGCCCTGCGCAAGACCGTCACCTCGCCCTCGGAGCAGCCCTCATGAGCGTCACCACCCGCAGGGCGGGTCTCCTGAGCGTCCTCCTCGCCGCCGCCGTCGCCCTCGTCCCGCCCACCGCCGCGCACGCCGACGGCATCCGCGCCAAGCAGTGGGCCCTGGACGCCATGCACACCCAGCAGGCCTGGCAGACCACCAAGGGCGCCGGGGTCACCGTCGCCGTCCTGGACACCGGCGTCGAGAACGACCACCCCGACCTCGTCGGCAACGTCCTCAGCGGCAAGGACATGATCGGCTTCGGGGCCGTGGAGGGACAGCGCCCCTGGGCCCGGCACGGCACCGCCATGGCCGGCATCATCGCCGGTCACGGACACGGCGTCGGCAACGGCGACGGGGTCATGGGCATCGCCCCCGAGGCCAGGATCCTCCCCGTCCGCGTGATCCTGGAGGACCGCGACCCGGCCCGCGCCAGGGCCCGCAACACCCGCGGCAACGCCCTCGCCGAGGGCATCCGCTGGGCCGCCGACCACGGCGCCGACGTCATCAACCTCTCCCTCGGCGACGACTCCGCCTCGGCGCACCCCGAGGCCGGCGAGGACGACGCGGTCCAGTACGCGCTCAGGAAGGGCGCCGTCGTCGTCGCCTCCGCGGGCAACGGCGGCGAGAAGGGCGACCACATCTCCTACCCGGCCGCCTACCCGGGCGTCATCGCCGTCACCGCCGTCGACAGGTTCGGCACCCGCGCCTCCTTCTCCACCCGCCGCTGGTACGCCACGGTCGCGGCCCCCGGCGACGACGTGGTCATCGCCGACCCCGACCACAAGTACTACGAGGGCTGGGGGACCAGCGCCGCCTCCGCGTTCGTCTCGGGCGCGGCCGCCCTCGTCAAGGCCGCCCACCCCGGGCTGACGCCCGCGCAGATCAAGCGCCTCCTGGAGGAGACGGCCCGCAACGCCCCCGCCGGCGGCCGCGACGACTCCCGCGGCTTCGGCTTCGTCGACCCCGCGGCGGCGCTCAAGGCGGCGGCCCGCCTGAAGCCGGAGCGCCTGGAGCCGGCCGCCTACGGCGAGAAGTACTTCGGCCAGGGCCCGGACACCGCCGAGACGCAGCACGACACGGTCAGTTGGGCGGCCCCGCTGGCGGGCGGCCTGGGCGTGGCCCTGCTGGTCACCGCGGTGGTCCTGTGGCGCGGCCGCCGCGGCCCGCGCCGGTCCTACGAAGGCTTCTGAACCCTCAGCGCACCGCCGCACCCGTGAACAGCGACACCGCCGCCTTCGCCGCCGCCTCCACCAGCGAAATCCCCTTTGCTTGCGTGGTGTTGCCGTCCGACAGCACGGCCACCAGATAGGCGTGGCCGTCCACCGTCACCCGGCCGATGCTGTTGATGTCCCACAGCCCGGTCGTACTGCGCGGCAGCCACCCGTTCTTCAGAGCCCACCCGGACCCGTCGGCCGCCGCCGACACGCCCCACCGCTGGTCGGCCGCTATCCGCCCCATCAGTTCCCGCAGATACGACCGCGAGGCCTCGCTCAGCTCCGAGTCCTCCCCGAAGACCTGCTGGAGCAGGGTGAGTTGGTCGGCCGCCGTCGTCCGGGTGAGCCCCCACAGTGCCCCGTCGCCACCCCGCGTACCGGTCAGCCCGAACTTCTCGTTGGCGGTGTCGAGCCCCGGGGCCTTGCCGATGATGTCCCACAGGGCGGACGCCGAGGCGTTGTCGCTGTTCTCGATCATCGTCGTGGCGTACGCCTTCTCCTGCGCGCTGAGCCGCGTACCCGCCTCCTGGTGCCGGAGCAGCAGCGCCGCCAGGATGTCGACCTTCACGATGCTCGCCGTGTCGAAGGCGCCGTCGCCGTGGACCGCGCTGTCGCCCGACTCCAGGTCGAGCACCGCCGCCGAGACCCGCTGCTCGCCCGTCACGCTCACCGACTTCATGGCGTCGGCCAGCCGCTCGTCGAGATCCACCACCGGCTCCGCCACGGCCGCCTCCTGAGTCGTGGTCGTGATCGCCGGCGAGGGCGAGGCCGACGGTGTCGCCGCCGACGATACGACGCCCGCTCCGGAGTGCGCCTGCGCCTTCACGTACACGGTCCCGCCGGCCGTGACGCCGACGACGGCGACGCAGGCGAGCGCGGTGTACATCAAAGGCCGTGGGGGGAACCTGCGGGCGCGGCGTCGGGCGGCTCTGGAGGACTCCATGCCGCCGATGCTCGGGCCGCCGACTGTGCGGGCCGTTAGACGGACGTTAGAGCCGTGTCAGCGAACTCTGAAAAACCCGTGAAAGCCGTCACGGGCGGGTTTCCGGGCCCGCACAACCGCAGCAGCAAGCCCCCTATAGGGTCGGTGACCGTGGCGAACAAGAACATTCCCGACCCCGGCTTCTCCGACGACGACGGCTCCGCCGATCCCCGGCTGAGCGCGGCGCTCGCGGCCTGGGCCGAGGACCGGGCCGCCGTGGACCCCGTTCTGGAGGCCCTCAAGGGCGCCCGGCTGCTCGTCCCCGTGGTGGCCGTGCTCGGCGAAGTAGAGGAGGACGAGAACGGGCTGCGCCGCGAGAAGACCAGCGACATGGCCGTGCCGACGCTGAAAGCCGGATCCCGGACCGCTCTGCCCGCCTTCACCTCCACCGACTCCCTCGCCCGCTGGGACCCCGAGGCCCGACCCGTCGCCGTACCCCTGCACCAGGCGCTGCAGGCCGCCGCGCACGAGAAGGCGGACACGGTCGTCCTGGACCTCGCCGGTCCGGTGCCCTTCGAGCTGACCGGTCCCGCGCTGCTCGCGCTCGCCGAGGGCCGGGCGAGCGCCGACCCGCTGGCCGACCCGGCCGTGGTCGGGGCCGTACGGGACGCCGTGGCCGCCGAGCCCGCAGTGCTCCGCGCCCACCTCGGGCCGGGGCAGGCCGACGGCACCCTGGCGCTCGTGCTGGAGCCCACCGCGTCGCCCGCGGACGCCGCGCGGGCCGTCGCCGAGCGCCTCGCCGCCGACGAGACGCTGAGGGCCCGCCTGGTGCGGGGCCTCGACCTGGCACTGCTGCCGGCCGGGGCCACGCCTCCGGGCGAGCCCTTGTACGTACGGGGATGAACTAGCCGTAGATCGGCCCGGTGTACTTCTCACCGGGGCCCTGGCCCGGCTCGTCCGGGACCAGGGACGCCTCGCGGAAGGCGAGCTGGAGGGACTTCAGGCCGTCCCGGAGCGGAGCCGCGTGGAAGGAGCTGATCTCCGTCGCGCTCCCGTCCAGCAGACCGGCGAGGGCGTGGATCAGCTTGCGGGCCTCGTCCAGGTCCTTGTACTTGTCGCCCTCCTCCGTCAGACCGAGCTTCACGGCGGCGGCGCTCATCAGGTTGACCGCGACCGTCACGATCACCTCGACGGCGGGGACCTCGGCGATGTCGCGGGTCATGTCGTCGAAGTCGGGGGCCCCGGCAGACGGGGGAGGGGTGTCACTCATGTCCCACACGATAGGGCCCGGTGCACGCCGGTTCGCACCACCCCCGGGTTGCTGCTAACCTTGTGTGACGACCGGCCGGACACACCTGTGTGTAAGTGTGACCGGCCCACAAGTGGAGGCTCCGATCTCCCACCTGACCGCCCCCAGGGGCGGCGGGTCACCCCGGTCAGGCGGTCACCATCGTTCCGTACGGACGATGGAATCGCCCGAAAGCGCGCCCCGCGTCATCGCGGCGGTGCTCCGGCAGTGTTTTGGAGCCCCGTCTGTGATCGTCCGGGGCATTTTTTGTGCTTCGGCGCGGTTAGGTCAGTCTAAAAGAGACATACGCGGCTGTCCGCCAGACCGCCGTGTGGTGCTAACCGAGGAGGATCCATCAGCGCCGAGCCCCGCATCAACGACCGGATTCGCGTTCCAGAGGTGCGACTTGTCGGTCCCAGTGGCGAGCAGGTGGGCATCGTCCCCCTGGCCAAGGCACTGGAGCTTGCGCAGGAGTACGACCTGGACCTGGTCGAGGTGGCGGCTACCGCCCGTCCGCCTGTGTGCAAGCTCATGGACTACGGGAAGTTCAAGTACGAGTCGGCCATGAAGGCCCGTGAGGCGCGCAAGAACCAGGCGCACACGGTCATCAAGGAGATGAAGCTCCGGCCGAAGATCGACCCGCACGACTATGACACCAAGAAGGGTCACGTCGTCCGGTTCCTCAAGCAGGGCGACAAGGTCAAGATCACGATCATGTTCCGTGGTCGCGAGCAGTCCCGGCCCGAGCTGGGCTACCGACTGCTGCAGCGTCTCGCGGAGGACGTGGCCGACCTCGGGTTCGTCGAGTCGAACCCGAAGCAGGACGGCCGAAACATGATCATGGTTCTCGGTCCGCACAAGAAGAAGACCGAGGCGATGGCCGAGGCCCGCCAGGCGCAGGAAGCCCGCAAGGCAGACGCGAAGGCCAACCCCGGCAAGTCGCAGAACGCCGCGGAGGACGACCACGTCGAGGCCGAGGACGGGACCGAGGTCGAGGTCGAGGCCCCGGCAGAGGCTTCCGCCGAGGCGTGACCCCCGGGGACGCGAGTCCCCAGGACACCACCGATACAAGAGCGACGCTCACAGTGCCCGGTTTCAGGACCGGGCACCGGAGCGCCACCGACGAGGAGATAACGGCGCTATGCCGAAGAACAAGTCGCACAGCGGTGCCAGCAAGCGCTTCAAGATCACCGGCTCCGGCAAGGTGCTCCGTGAGCGCGCCGGCAAGCGCCACCTGCTCGAGCACAAGTCGTCCCGCGTGACGCGTCGCCTCACCGGCAACGCCGAGATGGCCCCGGGCGACGCCGCGAAGATCAAGAAGCTTCTCGGCAAGTGACGTACGCGGCGCCTTCACTGAGCGTCGTACGTCTGGACCGGGACCCCATCGATACCGGGCCGTGTGAGTCCAACCACGGCCCCGCTACAAGGAGTTAACAAGTGGCACGCGTCAAGCGGGCAGTCAACGCCCACAAGAAGCGCCGGGCGATCCTCGAGGCGGCCTCCGGCTACCGCGGTCAGCGTTCGCGCCTGTACCGCAAGGCCAAGGAGCAGGTCACCCACTCGCTGGTCTACAACTACAACGACCGCAAGAAGCGCAAGGGTGACTTCCGGCGGCTGTGGATCCAGCGCATCAACGCCGCTGCCCGCGCCAACGGCATCACGTACAACCGCTTCATCCAGGGCCTGAACGCGGCGAACATCGAGGTCGACCGCAAGATCCTGGCCGAGCTGGCCGTCAACGACGCGACCGCCTTCGCGGCGCTCGTCGAGGCCGCCCAGAAGGCGCTGCCGGCGGACGTGAACGCCCCCAAGGCTGCGTGACGCCGCGCCGGCCTCGGCCGACGTGACTGTGTGGACCCGCAGGCTGTGAAGCCTGCGGGTCCACTGTTTCCCGGACACTCCCGAAGGTGAAGAGCATGCCCCCCGTCACCCCCGAGCTGATCTCCCCCCGTTCCCCCCGCGTCTCCGCCGCCCGGCGGCTCGCCAAGCGGAACTTCCGGGGGAAGGAGCGGCTGTTCCTGGCCGAGGGGCCGCAGGCCGTGCGGGAGGCCGCCGGGCACGGGCTGGTCGAGCTGTTCGCCACCGTCGAGGCCGCGGAGCGGTACGCCGACATCATCGGAGCGGCCCGGGCCGTCGGGGCCCGTGTGCACCTCGCTTCCGAGGATGTCGTCGCCGACATCTCCACCACCGTCACCCCGCAGGGGCTCGTCGGGATCTGCGGGTTCCTCGACACCCCCTTCGAGGAGATCCTCGCCGCGCGCCCCAAGCTCGTCGCCGTGCTCGCGAACGTGCGCGACCCCGGGAACGCCGGCACCGTCCTGCGGTGCGCCGACGCCGCCGGTGCCGAGGCCGTCGTCCTGACCGACGCGTCCGTCGATCTCTACAACCCCAAGGCCGTACGGGCCTCCGTGGGTTCCCTGTTCCACCTGCCCGTCGCCGTCGGCGTGCCCGTGGAGGACGCCGTCGAGGGGCTCAGGCGGGCCGGAGTGCGGATCCTCGCCGCCGACGGGGCCGGCACCGACGACCTCGACGCCGAGCTCGACCAGGGCACCATGGGCGGGCCGACCGCCTGGGTGTTCGGCAACGAGGCCTGGGGGCTCCCCGAGGAGACCCGCGCACTCGCGGACGCCGTGGTGCGCGTCCCGATCCACGGGAAGGCCGAGAGTCTGAACCTCGCCACCGCGGCCGCCGTATGTCTCTACGCGTCAGCCCGTGCACAGCGCGCCTCCGGAGGGTGCCGCTCCGTCACCGAGAACCAGTAGGGTGACCAGCTCGGGGGCCCCTCAGACGCCTGAGAGGTGGGGTGCGGGGATGAGTGTCGGCACGAGGAGCGCGCACGGCGTGTCCGAGGCCTGTGCCGGTGGACTCGCCGAGCTCGGCATCGATCCCGACCAGCTGCCCGACGGCCTCGTCGTCGCGGACGAGCAGGGCCGCGTGATCTGCTTCAACGCCGCCGCGGCCCGGATCACCGCCCTGCCCGCCGAGGACGCCCTCGGGCAGCGGCTGGAGAAGGCCCTCCCATTAGAGGACCTGGAGGGACGGCGCTGGTGGCAGCTGACCGATCCCTACGGCGGGCTCGCCATCCGCAGGCGACAGCCCGAGCGGAACCTGCTGCTGCCGGGCGGCCGTGAGGTCCTCGTCTCCGCGCAGTACGTGCGCGGCGAGCCCACCGGACCCGTCCACCGTGTCGTCGTCGCCCTGCGGGACACCGAGGCCCGCCGCCGCACCGAACGCAGCCACGCCGAGCTGATCGCCACCGTGGCCCACGAACTCAGGTCCCCGCTCACCTCCGTCAAGGGCTTCACCGCGACCCTCCTCGCCAAGTGGGAGAGGTTCACCGACGACCAGAAACGGCTGATGCTGGAGACCGTCGACGCGGACGCCGACCGGGTCACCCGGCTCATCGCCGAGCTGCTCGACATCTCCCGCATCGACTCCGGGCGGCTGGAGGTGCGCCGCCAGCCCGTCGACATCGGCGCCGCCGTCGGACGCCACATCCAGGCCTACGTCGCCGCCGGTCTCGCCGCCGACCGGTTCCTGCTGCGCCTGGAGCAGCCGCTGCCCGCCCTGTGGGCCGACCCCGACAAGATCGACCAGGTGCTCAGCAACCTGCTGGAAAATGCGGTGCGGCACGGCGAGGGAACCGTCACGATTGACATCACGCCCACGGCGTCCCCCCGCGAAGGGGAGGACACCGGCACGTCGGTCACGGTGAGCGACGAGGGTCCCGGCATCCCGGAGGAGTCCATGAACCGCGTCTTCACCCGCTTCTGGCGGGGCAGCAAGCGCGGTGGCACCGGCCTCGGGCTCTACATCGTCAAGGGCATCGTCGAGGCCCACGGCGGCACCATCACGGTCGGCCGCGGCCCCCAGGGCGGCGCCGAGTTCCGATTTACGTTGCCCGTGAGCGCTCCGGCCTATCTGAGCTGAGTGCCCGCGGGCGCATCCGAACATCCCCACCCCGTTAGACTCGGCCTTTGGCACCCATGTGTCCCATGGACGGCCCTCTGACAGCTGAGTGAGTCGGTGACGGGGACCTTCAGCCAGCCAATCGGAAGCACGGGAAGAGATGTCGGCACCGAACAAGTCGTACGACCCTGTAGAGGTCGAGGCCCTGAAACCGGAAGAGATCGAGCGCATGCGGGACGAGGCGCTCGCCGCCTTCGCCGCCGCGGACTCCCTCGACGCGCTCCAGGAGGCCAAGGTCGCCCACACCGGCGGCGCCTCCCCGCTGGCCCTCGCCAACCGCGAGATCGGCGCCCTGCCCCCGCACGCCAAGGCCGCCGCCGGCAAGCTCGTCGGCCAGGCCCGGGGCGCGGTGAGCAAGGCCCTCGTCGGCCGTCAGGCCGAGCTGGAGGCCGAGCGCGACCAGCGCGTGCTGGTCGAGGAGGCGGTGGACGTCACGCTGCCGTACGACCGCGTACCGGCCGGCGCCCGCCACCCGCTCACCACGCTCTCCGAGCGCATCGAGGACGTCTTCGTGGCCATGGGCTACGAGGTCGCCGAGGGCCCGCAGGTCGAGGCCGAGTGGTTCAACTTCGACGCGCTCAACATCGGCCCGGACCACCCGGCCCGCGGCGAGCAGGACACCTTCTTCGTCGAGGGCCCCCAGGGCGGCACCGAGTCCGGTGTCGTGCTGCGCACCCACACCTCGCCCGTGCAGATCCGCTCGCTGCTCAGCCGTGAGCTGCCGGTCTACGTGATCTGCCCCGGTGTCGTCTACCGCACCGACGAGCTGGACGCCACGCACACCCCCGTCTTCCGCCAGGTCGAGCTGCTGGCCGTCGACGAGGGCCTGACCATGGCCGACCTCAAGGGCACCATGGACCACATGGTCCAGGCCCTGTTCGGCGAGGGCATGAAGACCCGGCTGCGCCCGAACTTCTTCCCCTTCACCGAGCCGTCCGCCGAGATGGACATGGTGTGCTACGTCTGCCGCGGCGAGTCCGTCGGCAACCCCGACCGCCCCTGCCGTACCTGCTCCTCCGAGGGCTGGATCGAGCTGGGCGGCTGCGGGATGGTCAACCCCAAGGTGCTGACCGCCTGTGGCGTGGACCCGCAGAAGTACAGCGGCTTCGCCTTCGGGTTCGGCATCGAGCGGATGCTGATGTTCCGCCACAACGTCGAGGACATGCGAGACATGGTCGAGGGTGACGTCCGGTTCACCCGGCCGTTCGGGATGGAGATCTGATGCGGGTCCCGCTTTCTTGGCTGCGGGAGTACGTCGACCTGCCGGCGACCGAAACCGGCCGTGACGTCCAGGCCAAGCTCGTTTCCGCGGGCCTCGAGGTCGAGACCGTCGAGCACCTCGGCGCCGACCTCAAGGGCCCCCTGGTCGTCGGCCAGGTGCTGACCATCGAGGAGCTGGAGGGCTTCAAGAAGCCGATCCGCTTCTGCACGGTCGACGTCGGTCAGGCCAATGGCACCGGCGAGCCCCAGGAGATCGTCTGCGGCGCCCGGAACTTCGCTGTCGGCGACAAGGTCGTGGTCGTGCTCCCGGGTGCCACGCTGCCCGGCGGCTTCTCGATCTCCGCGCGCAAGACCTACGGCAAGACCTCCCACGGCATGATCTGCTCCGGCGACGAGCTGGGCATGGGCGACGACGGCAGCCACGGCATCATCGTGCTGCCGCCGGAGACCGAGGTCGGCAAGGACGCCATCGAGCTCCTGGAGCTGGTCGACGAGGTCCTGGACATCGCCGTCACCGCCAACCGCGGCGACTGCCTGTCCATCCGCGGCGTGGCCCGCGAGACCGCCATCGCCTACGGCATCCCGCTGCGCGACCCGGCCCTGCTCGACGTCCCGGGCCCGAACGCCTTCGGCTACCCGGTCCGGGTCCAGGACCCGTTCGGCTGCGACCGCTTCACCGCGCGCACCGTCACCGGTCTGAGCCCCGAGGCCCGCTCCCCGCTCTGGCTCCAGCGCCGGCTGCAGAAGGTCGGCATGCGCCCGATCTCGCTCGCCGTCGACGTCACCAACTACGTGATGATGGAGCTCGGCCAGCCGCTGCACGCCTACGACCGCTCGCTGGTCCAGGGCACCATCGGCGTGCGCCGGGCCGAGGAGGGCGAGAAGATCGTCACCCTCGACGGCGTCGAGCGGAAGCTGCACGCCGAGGACCTGGTCATCACCGACGACCGCGGCCCGATCGGCCTCGCCGGAGTCATGGGCGGCGCCAACACCGAGATCGCCGACCACGCGGAGACCGAGGGCACCACCGACGTCGTGATCGAGGCCGCCCATTTCAACGCGGTCTCCATCGCGCGCACGGCCCGTCGCCACAAGCTGTCCTCCGAGGCGTCCCGGCGCTTCGAGCGCGGTGTCGATCCGCAGGCCGCCGCCGCTGCCGCGCAGCGCACGGTCGACCTGCTTGTGCTGCTCGCCGGCGGTACCGCCGAGGCCGGTGTCACCGAGGTCACCGCCCCGTCGGCTCCGCACACCATCAGCGTCCCCGCGGACCACCCCGACAAGGTCGCCGGTGTCTCATACGGCCGCGAAACGGTCGTACGGCGTCTTCAGGAAGTCGGCTGCGACGTGTACGGGCAGGACGAGCTGATCGTCACCGTGCCGTCCTGGCGTCCCGACCTCCAGGAGATCAACGACCTGGCCGAAGAGGTCATCCGTCTGGAGGGCTACGAGAACCTGCCCTCCACGCTGCCCAGGCCGCCGGCCGGGCGGGGCCTGACCCACCGCCAGCGGCTGCACCGCCGGGCGGGCCGGGCGCTGGCCGGTGCCGGGTACGTCGAGGCGCCGAACTACCCCTTCGTCTCCGAGCAGGTCTTCGACCAGCTGGGCCTGGAGGCCGACGACCCGGCCCGCCGTGTCGTGAGGCTGACCAACCCGCTCAACGACGAGGAGCCCGCGCTGCGTACGTCGCTGCTGCCGGGGCTGCTCGGCGCGCTGCGGCGCAACGACGGACGCGGTTCGCACGATCTGGCGCTGTTCGAGACCGGGCTGGTCTTCCTGCCGCGCTCGGAGCAGCGGGCCGCCGCGGTGCTGCCGGTGGACCGGCGTCCCACGGACGCGGAGATCGCCGAGCTGGACGCCGCCCTGCCCGAGCAGCCGCGCCACGTGGCCGCGGTGCTCGCCGGTGCCCGGGAGCAGGCCGGCTGGTGGGGCAAGGGCCGCCCGGCCGACTGGGCCGACGCGGTCGAGGCCGGTCGCTTGGTCGCGCGTGAGGCCGGGGTCGAACTGGTCGTCCGCGGTGGTCAGTACGGGCCGTGGCACCCGGGGCGGTGCGCCGAGTTCGTCGTCGGGGACACCGTGGTGGGGCACGCCGGTGAGCTGCACCCCCGGGTCGTGAAGGCGTTCGGGCTGCCCGCCCGTACCTGTGCGATGGAGCTCGACCTGGATGCCCTGGAGGCGGCCGGCGACGACACCCCCCAGGCGCCGGGCATCTCCACGTTCCCGGTGGCCACGCAGGATGTCGCCCTGGTCGTCGACAGGTTCGTGCCGCACGCCGAGGTCGAGGCCGCGCTGCGTGCGGGTGCCGGTGAACTCCTCGAGGCCATCCGGCTGTTCGACGTGTACGAGAACGAGGAGCAGCTGGGCGACGGCAAGAAGTCGCTGGCCTACGCGCTGCGGTTCCGTGCGGCGGACCGGACGCTGACCGTGGACGAGGCGTCCGCGGCTCGGGACGCGGCGATCGCCCTCGCGGGTGAGCGTACGGGGGCCGTGCTGCGCGGCTGAGCGTGCGGGACCCGCGGTCACCTCACTCGATAGGGTGAGATCCCCCAGCGATCCGGCCCATGTGGCCCATACGGCCGACAGAATCGGACCGGCCTCTCGAGGTCGGTCCGATTGCGTGTGCAGGGCCTGTTTGGGGGGGCCATCGGCATGATGTGCGTCAAGGCTGCGGTTCCCCGGGCGGGGTCGCTGCGCCGTGTGCTCTCGACGGGGCTGCCCACCATGTGGGGTGCCGTCGCGATCACCTACAAGCTGACCCGCCCGCTCGCCCAGCAGAACGCCCTGGGCGCCCGGGTCGTCACCACCGCCGTGTTCTTCGCGGTCGGCACCGGGCTGATCGTCCACGCCCGGCGCGCCCTGCTGCGGGAGCTCCGGCAGGCCCGCCAGGTCGCGAGCGCCGCCCAGCGCGTGCTGCTGCGGTCCCTGCCCCCGCGCATCGACGGGCTCACCGTGGCCGCCGCCCAGATGTCCGCCGACCGGGGCGCCACCATCGGCGGCGACCTGTACGAGGCGGTCGCCACGGAACACGGCGTACGGGTCGTCATGGGGGACGTCCGCGGTCACGGCCTTGCTGCCATCGGTACGGCCGCCGCGGTCCTCGGCAGCTTCCGCGAGGCCGTCCATGACGAGCCCGAACTCGGGGGAGTGCTGCGCAGACTCGACCGTGCGCTCGCCCGGCACCTGCGCGAGCGCGCCGAACGGGACGGCGCGGTCACCGAGGACTTCGTCACCGTACTGCTGCTGGAGATCGGCGCGGACGGCATGCTGCGCAGCCTGAACTGCGGTCATCCGTGGCCGTACCGGCTCAGTGGCTCAGGGGTCGAGCCGCTGTCCTGCGCCGACCCGATGCCTCCCCTCGGGCCGTTCCCACTGCCCGACGACTTGTCGGGGCTGCAGTGCGGCCCTCTGCTCCCGGGCGAGACCCTGGTCCTGCACACGGACGGCGCCGAGGACGCCAGGGACGCTGATGGCCGGTTCTTTCCCCTGCCCGAAGTCCTGCAGGAGGCCGTGGAGGTCCCACCCCAGGCGGTAGTGGGCAGGGTCTTCACGGCGTTGCTGGACCACACGGGCGGCACGCCCAAGGACGACGTCGCCCTGCTGGCAGTTCGGAACGACCGTCAGCACCCTCACCCTTCCCGGTCAGGTCCACGGCCGGGCCACCGCACTGTACGAGGGGGAGCCGGCGGCCCGGCCGTCCTCTTGCGAGGCATTTCAGTCAACCGACTGGAAACTCTCCGCAACAGTGCGCGCACGCTGCGGATTCGGGCACTCCGATCACACCCCGTGTGAAGGCGGACCCACTAATCTGACGGCACCGAGCCACCCGGGGGGCATGGATGCAGCCCAACACTCTGCTCGACGCGATCCTCGACGAAGCCGGGATCTCGCACGCGGGGCTAGCCGCGCACGTGAATCAGGCAGGGAGGGCGCGCGGCCTCGCGCTCAGGTACGAACACACCGCCGTGGCGCGGTGGTTGAAGGGGCAGCGCCCGCGCGGCCAGGTGCCCGACCTGATCTGCGAGGTGCTCGCGGGCCGGCTCCGACGCTCCGTCACCCTCGACGACATCGGCCTCGGCGTGCCCGGCGAACCGTCCGTCCCGCACGGTACCTCCCTGTCCGGCTTCGTCGAGCGGGCCACCGCCCTGTGGCGCTCCGACGAACAGCAACGCCCGCACATCCTGGGCGCCCCGGCGGTCACCGGCACGCCCGCCGTCATGCCCGTGTGGGAGTGGGAGAACCCGCCCGAGGACGTCGACGTCTCGCGCGGCGGCCGGCACCGCGTCACCCACGCCGACATCGAGATGCTCCGCGCGGCACGCACCCACTACGAGCAGATGTACCGCAAGGCCGGCGGGGTGGCGACCCGGAGCCGCATCGTCGGCTTCCTCAACGCCGAGGCCGCCCCGCTGCTGCGCGGCAGCTACACCGACGAGACGGGCCGCCAACTGCACCGCGCCACCGGCGGACTGGTCGCGGTCGCCGGCATCTGCGCCTACGACTCCGACGCCCACGGTCTCGCCCAGCGCTACTTCCACCAGGCCCTCAGGCTCGCCAAAGCCAGCGGCGACCGGGGACTCGGCGCGTACGTCATCGCGCTGCTGGTCAACCAGGCCCTGTTCATGCGGGAGTACCGCCAGGCCGTCGCCTTCGCCGAGGCCGCGCTGCGGGCCGCCGGCAAGCACATCACCCCGGCGCTCGCCTGCGATCTCTACGCGATGCAGGCCAAGGCGTACGCCCACCTCGGCGACGGGACGACCGCGCTGTCCTGCATCCGGCGGGCCGAGCAGGCCGCCGAACGCATCCGGCGCGGATACGAGCCAGACGAGACCGGCTATGTCCAGCCGGGCCTCGTCAACGTCCAGGTGGCGGAGGCGCTCCTCAGCCTCGGCGAACTCGCGGCAGCGGCCGCGCACGCGGCGGCCGCCGTCGACAACCCGGCCCACGACCGGGGCCGGGTGCACCGGCTCGCCATGCTCAGCACGATCGAGCTGCGCCAGGGCAACGCCGACAAGGCGGTGGCCACGGCCGTACAGATGGCGGAACAGGCGCGCGGAATGGAGTCCCAGCGGCTGCGCGACAGACTCAGAGCGGTGCGCGAACACCTCGTCCGCAGTGGCTGCGCGGGCACGGCCGCGGCAGCCGAACTGATCGACGGCGCACTGCGCGTGCCCCTGTAGGCCGGCACACGGACGCCGACACCCCACAGTCCCTGCTGCGATATTGCCACTTACTCGACGGAAGGTGGCAGAACCGTGCAGTGGACGAAACAGAACGAACGAACTGTGTATGAAAACCGCTGGTTCCGCGTCAATCTTGCCGATGTCGAGCTGCCGGACGGCCGGCATCTCGACCACTTCCTGATACGGCTGCGGCCGGTCGCCGTCGCCACGGTGGTGAACGAGGCCAACGAGGTCCTGCTGCTGTGGCGCCATCGCTTCATCACCGACAGCTGGGGCTGGGAGCTGGCCGCGGGGGTGGTCGAGGACGGCGAGGACATCGCCGTCGCGGCCGCCAGGGAACTCGAGGAAGAGACCGGCTGGCGGCCGGGGCCGCTCCAGCACCTCATGAGCGTGGAGCCGTCCAACGGGCTCACCGACGCCCGGCACCACATCTACTGGGCCGACGAGGGCGAGTACGTCGGGCACCCCGTGGACGACTTCGAGTCCGACCGCCGGGAATGGGTCCCCCTCAAGCTCGTTCCCGACATGGTCGTCCGCGGGGAGGTCCCGGCCGCCAACATGGCGGCCGCGTTACTCCTGTTGCACCAACTGAGGCTCGGTCAGGACAGCTTGCCCTGATCCCCCACCGATGTCCCGGAGCCTCAGCGGCCGAGGGCCTGCCAGATCGCCACGACGAGCGCGCCCACGGCGGTGATCGCCGCGACTGCGGGAAGCGGCCAGCGGGCGTGCTCCAGGGCGATGATCCGGGCGCTCAGATCGTCGATCTCCTTGTCCGTCTCCTCCGTACGGTGACTGAGCAGAGCCAGTCCCCCCTCGACGCGTGCGTACGCGACATCGAGACGGCGTCGTAACTCTGCGAGTTCTCCATGGACCACGGGATGCTCCGGTTCGGCGGTCACAGGTCCGCTCCTTTCCGTAGTCGTCACATCCCTTGCATGCGCATGAAGAGTCAACTCGCCTGGTGAGCGCGTGGGGAGAGTGTGCGACGGGCATATGCGGGCCCGCTGCGCACACGGTGTGTGAATGGCGTGGGCCCGGCACTCGAAGGAGTGCCGGGCCCACGTTCGTAGCACTGTGTCATCAGCACCCTGGAACGGACAGGGTGCGGGTCAGCCGTAGGTGTAGAAGCCCGAGCCGGACTTCCGGCCCAGCCGGCCCGCGTCGACCATGCGCTGGAGCAGCGGGGGAGCGGCGTACAGCGGTTCCTTGTACTCCTCGTACATCGAGTACGCGACCGAGGCGACGGTGTCCAGGCCGATCAGGTCGGACAGCTTCAGCGGGCCCATCGGGTGGGCGCAGCCCAGCTCCATGCCGTTGTCGATGTCCTCGCGGCTGGCGATGCCCGACTCGAACATCCGGATTGCGGACAGGAGATACGGGATCAGCAGCGCGTTGACCACGAAGCCGGAGCGGTCCTGGGCGCGGATCGCGTGCTTGCCGAGCAGCTTCTCGGCGAACCGCTGCGCGCGGGCCAGGGTGCCCTCGGAGGTGGTGAGCGCCGGGATCAGCTCGACGAGCTTCTGCACCGGGGCCGGGTTGAAGAAGTGGATGCCGACGACCTGGTCGGGCCGCGAGGTGGCGACCGCGAGGCGCACCAGCGGGATGGAGGAGGTGTTGGAGGCCAGGATCGCGTCCGGGCGGGTCACCACCTGGTCGAGGACCTGGAAGATCTCGGTCTTCACCTGCTCGTTCTCCACGACGGCCTCGATGACCAGATCGCGGTCCGCGAACTCGCCGAGGTCGGTGGTGAAGCTCAGCCGGGCCTGCGTCGCCGCCAGCTCCTCCTCGGTGATCTTGCCGCGTTCGGCGGCCTTCGTCAGGGAGTTGAACAGCCGGGTACGGCCGATCTCCAGGGCCTCGCCGGTGGTCTCGGCGACCCTCACGTCCAGACCGGCGCGGGCGCACACCTCGGCGATGCCCGCCCCCATCTGGCCGCAGCCCACCACTCCTACGCGCGCGATGTCTCCGGCCGGGAAGTCCGTCACTTCGTCCCTTTCGCTGATCTTCACCTGGGGGCAGGCCGGCCGTGGCCGGATCCTGCTCCGTTCGAGCACGTTACTCCCAAGTATCGATGATCGATCGTCTGGGTCCGCCATCGTTCGGGCATTCTGGGGCGCGGAAACGATCCGTGACCGAGCGGATCCATGGTGTTGGGGGAGTGTGCACATGGGACGTCTGTCGCGCCGGGCCTTCGCGCTGGCCGCGCTGTCCACCCTGACGACGGCCTCGGGAGCGGCCGCCGCGCCGGGCCGCCCGAGGAGACGGGCGGCGACCGGGATGCGGGGCGTGTGGCTCGCCACCGTCTCCAACCGGGACTGGCCGTCGAAGCCGGGGCTGAGTGCCGCACAGCAGCGCGCGGAGCTGATCGCCCACCTCGACCGGGCGGCGGCGGACCGGCTGAACGCGGTGATGTTCCAGGTGCGGCCCACCGCCGACGCCCTGTGGCCCTCGCCGTACGAGCCGTGGTCGCAGTACCTCAGCGGGACGCAGGGCGTGAGCCCCGGCTGGGACCCGCTCGGCACCGCCGTCGCCGAGGCGCACCGGCGGGGCCTGCAACTGCATGCCTGGTTCAACCCGTACCGCGTCGCCAACCACGCCGACCCGACGCGGCTGGTCGCCTCGCACCCCGCACGTGTCCACCCGGACTGGGTGGTGCCGTACGGCGGGAAGCTCTACTACAACCCCGGGCTGCCGGAGGTCCGTGCCTTCGTCCAGGACGCGATCCTCGACGCGGTGCGCAAGTACCCGGTGGACGCGGTCCACTTCGACGACTACTTCTACCCCTACCCGGTGGCCGGCCAGACCTTCGACGACGACGCGGCCTACGACGCGTACGGCGGCGCCTTCTCCAACCGGGCCGACTGGCGGCGGGACAACATCGACAAGCTGGTCCTGGAGACCGCGGCCCGTATCAAGCGGATCCGGCCCACCGCACAGTTCGGCATCAGCCCCTTCGGGGTGTGGCGCAACGCGGCCACCGACCCGCTCGGCTCGGACACGCGCGCGGGTGTGCAGTCGTACGACGACAACTTCGCGGACACCCGCAAGTGGGTGCGGGAGGGCTGGATCGACTACCTCGTGCCCCAGCTCTACTGGAACATCGGCTTCGCGGCGGCCGACTACGCCGCACTCGTGCCCTGGTGGGCGCAGCAGGCGCGCGGCAGCAGGACCAGGCTGTACCTCGGCGAGGCGCTCTACAAGGCGGGGGACCCGGCACAGCCCGCGGCCTGGCAGGACCCCGCGGAGCTGTCCCGGCACCTCACGCTCGCGCGCGAGTACCCACAGGTGCGCGGGCATGTCTTCTTCGCCGCCAAGGAGGTCACCGTCGACCGCGTCGGGGCGATGGCGCGGGTGGTCGCCGACCACTACCAGGGGCCGGCGGCGCCCCCGCGCCGGGTCACCGGGCGGTCTGCTGGAACCGGTGCCTGATCTCGGTGTCGGGGCCGGGTGAGCACACGCCCTCGTGCCCGTCCTCGAAGCGGACGCGGTACGGGGGATTGCCCTCCCGGCCCATCACCTCGACGATCTCGCCGACCTTGTCCTGCTGTCCGACCACCCTGCCGTGCTGGACAAGCTGGTCGCCCACGGTTGCACGCATCGTCTGGGGCCTCCTCATCACCAAGTGCGGGAGTAGCGGTCCGTGGCCCCGATTTTACGGCGCGGGGGCCCGGTTGGACCGGCGCGTGCGCGCCGTCAGCCCCGCGCCCGCTGGGTGACGGCGATGCACACGAGCACCGCCGCGGCCGTCAGCGGGGCGGCCACCGTCAGGTGCTCGCCGAGCAGCAGCACCGACCACACCAGTGTGAGCAGGGGCTGGGCCAACTGCAACTGGCTGGCCCTGGGGATCCCGATCGCCGCCATGCCCCGGTACCAGACGACCAGGCCGAGGAACTGCGAGCCCGCCGCCACCCACAGCAGCCCGGCGACGCTGTGCGCGGTGAGGTGCACGGGCTCGTACGACAGCGCGAGAGCCGCCGCAGGCACGCCGATCGGCAGGCACAGCACCAGCGCCCAGGCGATGACCTGCCAGCCGGGCATGACCCGGGCCAGCCGGCCGCCCTCGGTGTAGCCGGCCGCGCACACCAGCAGCGCCGCGAAGAGATACAGGTCGGCGGCGGTCAGGGCACCGCCGCTCTGCTGCACGGTGAAGGCGACCACGGCGGCGGCGCCCGCCAGCGCGGCCGTCCAGAAGGTGCGTGAGGGACGGGTGCCCATGCGCAGGGCGGAGAACAACGCCGTCGTCAGGGGGAGCAGGCCCACCACGACCGCCGCGTGCGCGGTGGTGGACGTCCGGAGAGCGAGCGTGGTCAGCAGCGGGAAGCCGACGACGACCCCGGCGGCGACGACCGCGAGCCCCGGCCAGTGACGACGGCTCGGCACCCGCACGCGCAGGGCCAGCAGACAGCCCGCGCCGACGAGTGCCGCGAGCACGCTCCGCACAGCGACGAGGGACCACGGCCCGAAGCCCTCCAGACCCCACGCCGTCGCGGGGAAGGTGAGGGAGAACGCGGCGACCCCGAGAGCGGCCTGGAGGGTGCCGAAGGACCTGGCGGGGGCGGGAACCGCTATCCCGGTCGGTGCGATAGCGCTACTCTGTACTCTCATGCACGAGCGTAGCAGCGTCACCGAACTGGCGGAACAGCTCCGGCGGGAGCTGAACCGCTACTCTCCAGGTGGAAAGCTCCCGTCGAGCCGAGCTCTCGTCGACCGGTTCCGGGTCAGCCCGGTGACCGTCTCCCGGGCCCTCGCCCAGCTCGCCGCCGAGGGCCTGGTGGTCACCCGCCCCGGCGCCGGCGCCTTCCGCGCACAGCCGCGCACCACCGCCACCGCGGCCGGGGACACCTCCTGGCAGGAGGTCGCGCTGAGCGCCGACGGCGCCGCCGACCTCGTACCGCGCTCGGTGGACGCGTCCGGTGTCCTGGTCTCGCTGGCCGCCCCGCCGCCCGGGGTGGTCGAGTTCAACGGCGGCTATCTGCACCCCACTCTCCAGCCGGAGCGCGCGATGTCCGCGGCTCTGGCCCGTGCGGGCCGCCGCCCGGGGGCCTGGGGTCGGCCGCCGACGGAGGGGCTGCCGGAGCTGCGCGAGTGGTTCGCGCGGAACATCGGCGGGGCGGTCACGGCCGCGGAGGTGCTGATCACCGCGGGCGGACAGTCGGCGCTCACGACCGCGCTGCGCGCGCTCGCCCCGCCCGGCGCACCCGTACTCGTCGAGTCGCCCACCTACCCCGGCATGCTGGCGATCGCGCGCTCGGCGGGCCTTCGCCCCGTCCCCGTCCCGGTGGATCCGGACGGGGTGAAGCCGGGCCTGCTCGCCGACGCGTTCCGGGCGACCGGCGCCCGGGTGTTCGTGTGCCAGCCGCTGTTCCAGAACCCGACCGGGGCGGTACTGGCCCCCGAGCGCCGGGGCGAGGTGCTGCGGATCGCCCGCGAGGCCGGTGCGTTCGTCGTCGAGGACGACTTCGTACGACGGCTCGTGCACGAGGACGCGGGCCCCTTGCCGCGTCCGCTGGCCGCCGAGGACCCCGACGGAGTCGTCGTCCATGTGAGTTCGCTGACCAAGGCGACCTCGCCGAGCTTCCGGGTGAGCGCGCTCGCCGCACGCGGCCCGGTGCTGGAGCGTCTGCGCGCGATCCAGATCGTCGACACCTTCTTCGTCCCCCGCCCTCTCCAGGAGGCGGCCCTGGAACTCGTCGGCTCGCCGGCCTGGCCCCGCCATCTGCGCACGATCTCGGCGGAGTTGAAGATGCGCCGGGACACCATGACCACCGCCCTCCGCCTCGACCTCCCCGAACTCGCCCTCCCGCACATCCCGTCGGGCGGCTACCACCTCTGGCTCCGCCTCCCGGACGGTACGGACGAGACCGCCCTGACCGCCGCGGCCCTCCGCGCGGGCGTGGCGATCACCCCTGGCCGCCCGTACTTCAGCGCCGAACCCCCCGCCGGTCACGTCCGGTTGAGCTTTGCGGCGGTGGCCGGGGCGGGGGAGATCGCGGAAGGGGTACGACGGCTCCGTACGGCCTGTGCCGAGGTGCTCTAGCCGCGCGGCACCGGCGCGACCCCGCACAGGAACTCTGCGGTGGCGAAGAGCTCCGGCGTCAGGCGTATGCCGGTGAGACGGTGGGCGAGGGCGAAGGAGGCGCCGGTCAGGGTCGAGTAGTACGCGTCGTAATCGCCGTCCTCCTCGCGCTCGGTCAGTTCGAAGCCCGACTCCCGCATCTCGGTGAGGAGTTCGTCGGGGTGGCTGCCGTAGCGCTCGTCGGCGAAGAGGGGCTGGAAATGCAGGCGCAGATCACCGTCCTCGTACCAGCAGAAGCTGTCCACGGCGTTGACGTTGAGGAAGTGGGAGACCACTGTGCGACCGCGCGAGACGGGCAGCATGGCCTGGTCGGTGACGCCCAGGTAGCCGTTGAACTCCACCATCAGCGTCCAGTGGCCGATCGCCGTCGCCCCGACGAACGCCCGGGAAGGAGCGGGGAGTTCGTGCGACGGCCCGCTCAGTCCGGCCACGCCGACGATCCGGATCCGTCCGTCGGCCCCCAGCTCCTCCAACAGCTCCTCGGGCGCGATGTCCCGGACCAGCGTGACGCAGTACGCCTCCATCAGAAGCGCGTACTGCTCCCTCAGCCACCCGTAATCCGTGGCGGTCGTCATCCCCGTCATGCTCCGCAGCATCGCACTCGGCACTGACAACGCCTCTCGGGAAAAGAGTTCGACGGCGACGACCGGGGCCTGCGAACCTCCCGGCATGAACGACACCCCGCCCCTCCCCGAGGGCTACGAGATCTCCACCGACCCCGACCGGATCGACGCCGGACGGGTGCACCACTGGCTGTCGACCGACGCGTACTGGGCGATGGGGCGGCCCCGGGAGAAGCAGGACCGGGCGATCGCCGGCTCGCTCAACTTCGGGGTGTACGCGGTGGAATCAGGCGGTCAGGTGGCGTATGCGCGGGTCATCACCGATCTGGCCACCTTCGCCTGGCTGTGTGATGTGTACGTCGACCGGTCGGTGCGTGGCGAGGGGCTCGGCACGGCGTTGGTCGGGGCGGTGTGCGAGCACCTGCGGCCCAACGGCCTCCGGCGCATTCTGCTCGCCACCCACGACGCCCACGGGGTGTACGAGAAACTGGGGTTCGCGCCGCTCGCCGAGCCCGATCGGTGGATGGCGCTGGTCCCCGGGCAGTGAGCCCCGGGGCGCCCTCGGTAACTCCCCGGTAACACCTCTTGACCTGCGAACTTTCGCGGCTCACGATCGCCGCATGCAACTTCGGGTCACGTTCGTCGCCGCCGCGCGCAGTTCCTCGCTGCTCGCCGAGCGGTTCGAGGACGACCGTCCGCTCGACCAGGCCGGCTGGGACGAGGTGCTGGGTGTGGCGCGCGAACTGCTGCCCCTCGCGGCGGCCGAGCTGCGGTACTGCTCGCCGACGCCCCGCAGCCGCGCCACCGGGGACGCCCTCGGCTACTCCCCTCTGGTCCAGCTCGCCCTGCGGGACTGTGACATGGGGCGCTGGCGCGGGCTGACCCTCGGCGAGGCGATGGCCCGCGAGCCGGAGTCAGTGGACGCCTGGCTCGCCGACCCGCAGGCGACCCCGCACGGCGGCGAGTCACTGCTGACCTTCATCTCGCGGGTGGGGGAATGGCTCGACACCCGGCCGGTGGAGGACGGCGGCCGGGTCGTCGCCGTCGCGGAACCCGCCGTGATCCGGGCCGCGCTGGTGTACGCGCTGAAGGCCCCACCGTCGACCTACTGGAACATCGACGTACGCCCCCTGTCGGCGACCACCGTGACCGGCAGGTCCGGCCGCTGGAACCTACGTTTCGAGGGGGTCCCTACTCAGCCTGCGCGGGCGTAGCGGGGGTCGCCGACGGTCTGGGGCGGTCGGGGGGTCGGGGGGTCGGCGCGGCCGGGTCGCGGGTTGTCTCGCGCGGGTGGCTGCGGGGTGTTCTGCTGGGTGGGGCCGCAGACGGTTTCGTGCGGGGGTCGCCGGGGGCTTGGCGTGGTGGGACCCTCGCGGGGTGGCCGACGCTGGGTTCGGGTGGGTTGCCGAGGGCCACTTGTGTCGGCCGGACGCAGGCTGGTGTGGTGAGGCCCTGCCTGCCCCGGGCGGGCATGCCGGCCGCGGGCTTGGGTGGCCGCCAAGGGCTTGCCGCGCTGCCGGTCTCGTGCGCGTGGCTGTCGGCGTCGCGTGGTGGGTTGCCGACCGTCTCGTGCCCGGGGCTCACGCGGTGAGTCGTCGGCCGTCTCGTGCCCGCGGCGGTCAGCCGGTCCGGGTGTTCAGAAGGCGCCGGGCGACTCCGGTCGGCCCGGCTGCGTCGTCCGCGTCCGTCGTCCCGCGTGTGTACTCGGTCGTCAGGACCAGGTCCTTCGCCGGGCCGCCGACCCGCCACTCCGTGCGCCAGTGGTCCGCGTCCAGGACGGTGAAGTCGCCGCGGTAGAGGTCCTCCGCGCAGGGGTGGTCGGCGGCATGGTGGCCGGACGTCAGGTCGAGGTCGTGGAAGGGCCGCCCGTCGGAGAAGTGGACGTGCGCCGTGCCCGGTGTCCCGCCCGGCAGGAAGCGGAGCGTCCGTTCCGCGGGGCGCGGGACGCCCAGCCAGACGAAGACGCCCGACTCCTGGGACAGCAGTCCGCCGCCCTCCTGCCGGCCGAAAACGGTCGTACCGGAGAACCGCCCCTCGCCCCCGCTCACCAGATCCCGCACGGTTCGCTCGGTCCGCCAGCTCCCGGCCAGATACTCCAGCACATCCGTCACTGGCCAGAACCCGCCCATCCGCCCCGCCCCTCCGATCCCTTCCGACACTTTCGAAGCCGCTCAACCCGTTGACGCTCGGGATCACCCTCCCTATCTTGCCGTTCGAAGTGCTGATCATCGTTTGATATTTCGAACGTCACTGTCGACAGAGAGCCGCGGAGCATCCATGTCACGCACCCGCTGGAGACTCGGTCTCAGCGCCACCGCCTTCCTGGTGGCCGCCGGTCTGGTCCCCGCCCCCGCCCATGCCGAGGACGTCACCGACTACGCGATCACCGTCGACCCGGCCGCCAAGGGCGCGAAGATCGACGACACGATGTACGGCGTCTTCTTCGAGGACATCAACCGGGCCGCCGACGGCGGTCTGTACGCCGAGCTCGTGCAGAACCGGTCCTTCGAGTACTCCACCGCCGACAACTCCTCGTACACCCCGCTGACCTCGTGGACGGTGCAGGGCACCGCCCAGGTGCTGAACGACGGCGGGCGCCTCAACGAGCGCAACCGCACCTACCTCTCCCTGGCTGCCGGTTCGTCCGTCACGAACGCCGGATACAACACCGGCATCCACGTGGACGAGGGCAAGAAGTACGACTTCTCGGTGTGGGCCCGCGCGGACGCCGGTACGGCGCTCACGGTCTCCCTGCAGGACGCCGACGGCACGCTCGCCACCGCCCGCAAGGTGGCCGTGACGAAGAGCGGCTGGGCCCAGTACAAAGCCACCCTCGCCGCGACAAGGACCAGCAGCAACGGCCGTCTGACCGTGGCCTCCTCCGCCGCGGCCGCTCTCGACATGGTCTCCCTCTTCCCGCGCGACACCTACCGCGGTGAACCCAACGGGCTGCGCAAGGACCTCGCCGAGAAGGTCGCCGCCCTGCACCCGGGCTTCGTGCGCTTCCCGGGCGGCTGCCTGGTCAACACGGGCTCGATGGAGGACTACAGCGAGACCTCCGGCTACCAGCGCAAGCGCTCGTACCAGTGGAAGGACACCGTCGGCCCGGTCGAGCAGCGTGCCACCAACGCCAACTTCTGGGGCTACAACCAGAGTTACGGCCTCGGCTACTACGAGTACTTCCGCCTCTCCGAGGACATCGGCGCCATGCCGCTGCCCGTCGTCCCCGCCCTGGTGACCGGCTGCGGCCAGAACAAGGCCGTCGCCGACGAGGCACTGCTCAAGCGGCACATCCAGGACACCCTCGACCTCATCGAGTTCGCCAACGGCCCGGCGAGCTCCACGTGGGGCAAGGTGCGGGCGAGGATGGGCCACGCCAAGCCCTTCCACCTCACCCACATCGAGGTCGGCAACGAGGAGAACCTGCCGGAGGAGTTCTTCGCCCGGTTCAAGGAGTTCCGCGCCGCCATCCAGGCGAAGTACCCGGACATCCAGGTGATCTCCAACTCCGGCCCGGACGACTCGGGTTCGACCTTCGACACGGCCTGGCAGCTCAACAAGGACGCCAAGGTCGACATGGTCGACGAGCACTACTACAACAGCCCGCAGTGGTTCCTGCAGAACAACGACCGCTACGACTCCTACGACCGCAGCGGCCCGAAGGTCTTCCTCGGCGAGTACGCCTCCCAGGGCAACACCTTCAAGAACGGCCTCACCGAGGCCGCGTTCATGACCGGCCTGGAGCGCAACGCCGACGTCGTCAAACTCGCCTCCTACGCCCCGCTGTTCGCCAACGAGGACTACGTCCAGTGGCGCCCGGACCTGGTCTGGTTCAACAACCACGCCTCCTGGAACTCCGCCAACTACGAGGTCCAGAAGCTGTTCATGAACAACGTCGGCGACCGCGTGGTGCCCTCCACGGCCACCGGCACGCCCTCGCTGCTCGCCCCGATCACCGGCGCCGTGGGCCTCTCGACCTGGGCGACGACGGCGGCGTACGACGACGTGAAGGTCACCGGTGCCGACGGGACCCCCCTGCTCACCGACGACTTCAGCGGCGGCGCCGCCCAGTGGACTCACACCGGCGGCGGCAGCTGGAGCGTCCAGGACGGGCAGTACGTGCAGACGGACGTGAACGCCGAGAACACCATGGTCTCGGCCGGCGACCCGTCCTGGCACGACTACGACCTGAAGGTGAAGGCCACCAAGACGGCCGGCAAGGAGGGCTTCCTCGTCGCCTTCGGGGTGAAGGACACCGGCAACTACTACTGGTGGAACATCGGCGGCTGGAACAACACCCAGAGCGCCGTCGAACAGGCCGTCGGCGGCGGCAAGTCGACGCTGATCTCCAAGGCCGGATCGGTCGAGATCGGCCGCGCCTACGACATCGACGTCAAGGTCCGCGGCCGCCAGGTGACCCTCTACCTCGACGGGCAGGAGTGGGGCAGCTTCACCGACGACAAGCCGGCCGAGCCGTTCCGCCAGGTCGTGACCAAGGACCAGAAGACGGGTGACCTGATCGTCAAGGTCGTCAACGCCCAGGACGCGGCCGCCCGTACGGCGATCGACCTGGGCCGGGCCAAGGTCGCCTCCAGGGCCCGGGTCACCACCCTGGCGGCCGGCCCCGACGCCGTGAACAGCGAGACGTCGACCGCGGTCGCCCCGGTGACGTCCACCTTCGACGGGGTCGCCGGGAAGTTCTCGTACACCTTCCCGGCGAACTCGGTCACCTTCCTGAGGATCAGGCAGAGGTAGCCGACGGGTCGGCGGGCTGCTGTCCGACGGGCAGCAGCCCCCGCTCGCCGAAGACCTTCTTCGCCACGGCCGTGGCGTTCAGGGCCCTGGGGAATCCGCAGTACCCGGCCGACTGCAACAGCGCCTCGACGATCTGCTCGGGGGTCAGGCCCACGTTCAGGGCCGTGTTGATGTGCACCTCCAGCTGGGTCTCACAGCCGCCGAGCGCGGTGAGCATGCCCAGCGTGACCAACTGGCGGTCTCGGGGAGCGAGTTGTGGCCGTGAGTAGATCTCGCCGAACCCCCAGGCGATGATCTGGTGGCTCATCTCCGGGCTGATGTCGGCGAGCGAGTCGACGACCAGCTGCCCTACCTCGGGGTTGACGCTCCCCAGCATCTCCAGGCCGCGCGCGAAACGCTCCTCGCGGGTGGTGCTCTCGCTCATGTCGGCTCCCTCCATCCGTACGTCCCCCTCGGCCGCCGTTGGCCTCCGGGTCGTACGGAGTTCACTTCACCGCCATCGGCGGTCGGACAACCAACCGTATGCACCCATGGTCTAAATCGGCGCAGTGACAACGCACGGGGTGAACACCCCGGACGGGGGCCTGAATTGACCAGCCAACAGGGCGTGCGACCGACCGTCCCGCCCGAACCGAAGACAGCGAACCACCTCACGGGGGAGCGGCCGCAGCCCGGACCGGGGCAGGCCGCCCTGCTGGCGGCGACCATCACCGTCGTCGTGCTCTGCGCGGCCGACGCCGTCGCCCGCAGTTACCCCTTCGGGCCGCGCACCCGGAACGTCAACGACCTGGGCAACCAGTACGTGCCCTTCCATGCGCACCTGTGGGACCTGCTGCACGGACGGGGCACCGGCGGCCTCCTCGTCAACTGGCAGTCGGGATTCGGCGCCGGCTTCCTGCCCGACCTCGGCACCTATCTCACCAGCCCGTTCGCGCCGCTCGTGGCGGTGTTCCCGCGGGACGAGATCGACCTCGCGGTGTACGTGATCACCGTGCTGAAGATCGCGTGCGCCGGTGCCGCCATGGCCTGGCTGCTGCCGAGGCTGCGGCCCGGGCGCTGGTGGGCGGCTGGCCTGCTGGGCGCGTCCTACGCCCTGTGCGGCTGGACGGTGGCGAGCGCCTCGTACAACCTCATGTGGCTCGACGGGCTGATCGCCCTGCCGCTGCTGTGCCTGGTGGGCGAGTGTGTCCTGAGCGGCCGGCGCCCGCTTCTCGGGGTGCTGGTGGTGACGGCCGCGTGGATCGCCAACTTCTACACGGCCTACATGGCCACGCTCGCCGCCGCTCTGGTGTTCCTGCTCCGGCTGTGGCTGGCCGACCTGCCCCGCCGCCGCAGGCTCACCGCGGCGGGCCGGGCCGCTGTGACCTTCGCCCTCGGCATGGGCCTGGCCGCACCCCTGGTGACGGTCGTGTACTTCGGCAGCGCGCACGCCTCCGAGGGCCGGTTCACCCGGTTCGCTCCGGTGGGCACGCAGGACCTGCTGGCGCGGCTGCTGCCGACGACGTACAGCTTCGGCTCCCCGGCGCTCTTCGTCGGCACCGCGGCACTGCTGCTCGCCCTGGCCCTGCCCTTCCACCGGGCGGCCCCCCGCCGGGTGCGCGCGGGGTGGACGCTTCTGCTGCTCGTCGTGACCCTGTCGATGCAGTGGCGCCCGACCCATCTGCTCTGGCACGCCTTCGCCGCCCCGCAGGGCAGTTCGTACCGCCAGACCTTCGTGGTGTGCGCCCTGCTGGTGATCGCCGCCTGGCACACCCTCTCCTACGGCCCCCTCGACCGGCGGGCCCTGGCAGCGGCGACCGGGCTGCTCGCGCTGATCGCGGTCGTCGCGAGCGGCAGCCAGCTGGTCCGTTCCTTCGCCTGGCCGGTGTTCCTGATCGCGGCGGTGGGCGCGCTGCTCGGGCTGGTCCTGCTCGGCCGTGAGCGACCTGTACTGCGCATGGCCCCGGCAGCGCTCGCCGCCGTCCTGCTCGTCGGGGCCCAGCTGGGTGAGGCCACCGCCACCTCCGCCGTGGCCACCCGGACGCGGTTCGGGCACATGGACGACTACGCCCCCTGGGGCGACCGGCAGCGGGACCAGGCGGACGCGATCGCACAGGCCGACGGCTGGCCCCACTACCGCACCGACCCCGGCCGGGAACACACCGTCGGCAACGACCCGCTGGAGGTCGGCGGGCAGGGCGCCCAGTACTACAGCAGCCACACCTCGGCCGTGCTCAGCAGCACGCTCACCGCCCTCGGCGGCGGTTGGACCTCGGGCGGCCGCAGCCTCCAGAGCCTGGACAACGCGGTCACGGACGTCATCTTCTCGGTGGGCGCCCGGGTGCACTCCCCGCCGGACCCGCACCAGAACTGGTTCCCGCAGGACGGCACCGGGGAGAGAGTGACCCGCGAGGACGTCCCGCCCCTGGTGACGGTACGGCCGTCCGCCGCGACCGGTGCCTTCGGGCCGTCGCCCTACCGCAACCAGGAACTGCTGCTGGGCGCCCGCGTCTACACCCTGCCGCGCATCACCGTGCTCAACAGCGCCGGAAAGCGACCGGACCGCAGTACCGACCGGCGCCACGGCGTGCGGGTAGGGGGAAAGGCGACGCTCACCGCCCGGTGCCGGGCGGGCAGCGAGGTCTACCTCTGGGCGCCGCACTTCGCGGGCACCGCGCGGCTCACCGGACCCTCCGCCCACGGCCTGACCGGACGGTTCCGGGCCGACTGGCGGCCCCTCACCAAGATCGCCGCCATGCAGCGGCTCGGCACGGTCCCGGACTCCGGGCGCCTCACGATCGAGCTGTCCCCGAACCGGCTGGGCGTCGTGCCGGACCAGGCGGTCGGCTGCCTGGACACCGGCCGTCTGCACTCCGTCGTACGGCAGCTCAAGGCCTCCGGTGCCACGAAGGTGACCGTCTCCGGCTCGGGCGGCACGATCCGGGCCGAGCTCCCGGCGGGCAGCAAGGGCGTCGCCGTGGTGGCCGCGCCCCGGATCGCCGGCTGGCGCTGCGCGTCCGGTGACGCGGCCGCCGTACCCGCGAAGGAGTACCACGGCCTGGTCGCCGTCCCCCTCGACGGCACCTCGACCCGCGTCACCTGCGCTTTTCATCCACCCGGACTGCGACTGGGCACGGCGGTCGGGGGCGGTTCGCTCGCGGTTCTCGTCGGGCTCGGCGTGTTCGGAGCCGTGCGCAGGAGGGGGGCGTGAGTATGCATTCGGTTGCATAAACGTGCAGCGAAACGTATAGTCATGCCATCCAGGAGGAGGATGACATGGCGGTACGTGCGGCGGTGGCCGGAGCGAGCGGGTACGCGGGCGGTGAGGTCCTGCGACTGCTCCTCGCGCACCCCGAGGTCGAGGTCGGCGCGCTGACCGGCAACTCCAACGCCGGGCAGAAGCTCGGCGCGCTCCAGCCGCACCTGCTGCCGCTGGCCGACCGGGTACTCCAGGAGACCACGGCCGACGTCCTCGCCGGACACGACGTCGTCTATCTTGCCCTGCCGCACGGACAGTCCGCCGCCGTCGCCGAACAGCTCGGCCCGGACGTCCTCGTCGTCGACATGGGCGCCGACTTCCGGCTGAAGGACGCGGCCGACTGGGAGAAGTTCTACGGCTCCGAGCACGCCGGCACCTGGCCCTACGGCCTTCCCGAACTGCCGGGTGCCCGCGCCGCGCTGGAGGGGACCAGGCGGATCGCGGTGCCCGGCTGCTATCCGACCGCCGTCACGCTCGCCCTCTTCCCGGCCTACACCGCCGGCCTCGCCGAGCCCGAGGCCGTGATCGTCGCCGCCTCCGGCACCTCCGGCGCGGGCAAGGCGCCCAAGCCGAACCTGCTGGGCAGCGAGGTCATGGGCTCCATGTCGCCGTACGGCGTCGGCGGCGGCCACCGGCACACCCCCGAGATCGTCCAGAACCTCAGCGCGGCGGCCGGTTCCGAGGTGAGCGTCTCCTTCACCCCGACCCTCGCGCCGATGCCCCGCGGCATCCTCGCCACCTGCAGCGCCAAGGCGAAGCCCGGCGTCACCGCCGAGTCCGTCCGCGCCGCCTACGAGAAGGCCTTCGCCGACGAGCCCTTCGTGCACCTGCTGCCCGAGGGCCAGTGGCCCGCCACGGCGTCCGTCTACGGTTCCAACGGCGTTCAGGTGCAGGTCGTCCTCGACGAGGCCGTGGGCCGCATCATCGCGATCAGCGCCATCGACAACCTGGCCAAGGGCACCGCGGGCGGTGCCGTCCAGAGCATGAACCTCGCCCTCGGTCTCCCCGAGGAGCTCGGTCTTTCCACGATCGGAGTCGCACCGTGAGCGTCACGGCAGCAAAGGGATTCCAGGCGGCCGGTATCGCCGCCGGAATCAAGGAGAACGGCAACCCGGACCTGGCCCTCGTGGTCAACACCGGGCCCCGCCGCGCCGCCGCCGGCGTCTTCACCTCCAACCGCGTGAAGGCCGCGCCCGTCCTGTGGTCCGAGCAGGTCCTCAAGAGCGGTCAGCTCTCCGCCGTCGTCCTCAACTCCGGTGGTGCCAACGCCTGTACGGGCACCAAGGGCTTCCAGGACACGCACGCCACCGCCGAGAAGGTCGCCGAGGTGCTGGACATCGGCGCGGGTGAGGTGGCGGTCGCCTCCACCGGGCTCATCGGCCTGCTGCTCCCGATGGACAAGCTCCTGCCGGGAGTCGAGGCCGCCGCGGCGCAGCTGTCCGAGCACGGCGGTGAGAAGGCCGCCATCGCCATCAAGACCACCGACACCGTCCACAAGACGTCGGTCGTGACCAAGGACGGCTGGACCGTCGGCGGCATGGCCAAGGGCGCGGGCATGCTCGCCCCCGGCCTCGCCACCATGCTCGTCGTCCTCACCACCGACGCGGACCTGGAGAGCGAGGCCCTGGACCGGGCCTTGCGGGCCGCCACCCGGACCACCTTCGACCGCGTCGACTCCGACGGCTGCATGTCCACCAACGACACCGTGCTGCTGCTTGCCTCCGGCGCCTCCGAAGTCACCCCGGAGTACGAGGAGTTCGCCGAGGCCGTACGGACCGTCTGCGACGACCTCGGCCAGCAGCTCATCCGGGACGCCGAGGGCGCCAGCAAGGACATCAAGGTCGAGGTGGTGGGCGCCGCGAGCGAGGACGACGCCGTCGAAGTGGGCCGGTCCATCGCCCGCAACAACCTCCTCAAGTGCGCGATCCACGGCGAGGACCCCAACTGGGGCCGCGTCCTGAGCGCCATCGGCACCACGAAGGCCGTCTTCGAGCCCGACCGGTTGAACGTCGCCATCAACGGCGTCTGGGTCTGCAAGAACGGCGGCGTCGGCGAGGACCGCGACAAGGTCGACATGCGCTACCGCGAGGTGCACATCGTCGCCGACCTCTCGGCCGGCTCCGAGACCGCCACCATCTGGACCAACGACCTCACCGCCGACTACGTCCACGAGAACAGCGCCTACTCGTCATGAGCACTGGATCCACCCGCAAGCACACCGCGCTCCCCAAGGCCCAGATCCTCATCGAGGCGCTGCCCTGGCTGGTCCGCCACAACGGCAAGACCGTCGTCATCAAGTTCGGCGGCAACGCCATGATCGACGAGGACCTCAAGGCCGCGTTCGCCCAGGACGTCGTGTTCCTGCACCACGCCGGGCTCAAGCCGGTCGTCGTGCACGGCGGCGGCCCGCAGATCAGCGCCGCCCTCGACAAGCACGGCATCGTCAGCGAGTTCAAGGCCGGCCTGCGCGTCACCACCGAGGACGCCATGGACGTCGTACGGATGGTGCTCGCCGGGCAGGTGCAACGCGAGCTGGTCAACCTGCTCAACCAACACGGGCCCCTCGCCGTCGGGTTGACCGGCGAGGACGCGCACACCATCAGCGCCACCAAGCACCAGCCCGAGATCGACGGCGAGTTGGTCGACATCGGGCGGGTCGGCGAGATCACCGCGATCGACACGGGCGCGATCCAGGCGCTGCTCGCCGACGGCCGGATCCCGGTCGTCTCCTCGATCGCCCGTAGCCAGGACGACGGACATGTCTACAACGTCAATGCTGATACGGCGGCTGCGGCACTCGCTGCTGCTCTTGACGCCGAAACCCTCATGGTCCTCACGGACGTCGAGGGCCTCTACGAGGACTGGCCCCACAGCGACGAGGTGATCAGCCGCCTCACGGCTTCCCAACTGGAGAAGCTGCTGCCGGAGTTGAGCTCCGGCATGGTCCCGAAGATGGAGGGCTGCCTGCACGCCGTACGCAACGGCGTGACCACGGCCCGGGTCATCGACGGGCGGGTCCAGCACTCGATCCTGCTGGAGATCTTCACCGACGAGGGCATCGGCACGATGGTCGTGCCGGACGGACAGGGGGATTCATGAGCAACACGGAACTGACCGAGCGGTGGCAGGGCTCGCTCATGAACAACTACGGCACCCCGCGCCTGCCTCTCGTCGGCGGTGAGGGCCTCAAGGTCTGGGACAGCGAGGGCAGGCAGTACTACGACTTCGTCGGCGGCATCGCGACCAACGCGCTCGGTCACGCCCACCCGGCGATCGTCGAGGCCGTCAGCAAGCAGATCGCCGCCCTCGGCCACATCTCCAACTTCTTCATGGCGGAGCCCACCGTCGCCCTCGCCGAGCGGCTGCTCCAGCTCTTCGGCCGGGACGGCAAGGTCTTCTTCTGCAACTCCGGCGCCGAGTCCGTCGAGGCCGCCTTCAAGATCGGCCGGCTGACCGGGCGCACCCACATGGTCGCCACCGACGGCGGCTTCCACGGCCGGACCATGGGCGCCCTCGCACTCACCGGCCAGCCCGCCAAGCGGACCCCCTTCCTGCCGCTGCCCGCCGAGGTCACGCATGTGCCGTACGGCGACGCACAGGCCCTGGCCGCCGCGGTCACCGAGGACACCGCACTCGTCGTCATCGAGCCCATCCAGGGCGAGAACGGTGTCGTGGTGCCCCCGGCCGGCTACCTCAAGGCGGCCCGGGCGATCACGGCGGCCAAGGGCGCGCTGCTGGTCCTGGACGAGGTGCAGACCGGCATCGGCCGTACTGGGCACTGGTTCGAGTACCAGGCCCACGAGGGCGTGCTGCCGGACGTGGTCACCCTCGCCAAGCAGCTCGGCGGCGGACTGCCGCTCGGCGCGACCGTCGCCTTCGGGCGGGCCGCGGAGCTGCTCCAGCCGGGGCAGCACGGCACGACCTTCGGCGGGAACCCGGTCGCGTGCGCGGCGGGACTCGCCGTCCTCGACACGATCGCGAACGACGGGTTGCTGGAGAACGTCAAGCGGCAGAGCGAGAAGCTGCGGGACGGAATCGAGTCACTGGGGCACTCCTTGATCGCCCACGTCCGGGGTGCCGGACTCCTCCTGGGTATCGTGCTCACCGAGCCGCTCGCGCCGCAGGTGCAGCAGGCGGCTCAGGACGCCGGTTTCCTGGTGAACGCGCCCGCCCCCGATGTCGTACGACTGATGCCGCCGCTGAACCTCGGCGACGACGAAGTGGACGCGCTTGTTCAGGCTCTCCCCGGCATCCTGGGTGCCGCCGAGGGAGACGGATGATCCGGAGAATGAGACGACGATGAGCCATGCGCAGGATCACGAGCACAACGGGGTCGCGGGGCCCGCGGTGCCGCAGACGCGTACCGCGCGCCACCGCCGGATCGTGGACATCCTCAACCGGCAACCGGTGCGGTCGCAGAGCCAGTTGGCGAAGCTGCTGTCCGACGACGGGCTGAGCGTCACACAGGCGACGCTCTCCCGGGACCTCGACGAGCTGAACGCGGTGAAGATCCGCAACAACGACGGGGACCTCATCTACGCGGTGCCCAGTGAGGGGGGTTTCCGGACCCCTCGGGCGCCGTTGGGGGAGTCCGCCAAGGAGGAGCGGATGCGGCGGCTCTCACAGGAGCTGCTGATCTCCGCGGAGGCTTCGGCGAATCTCGTGGTCCTGCGGACCCCTCCGGGGGCTGCGCAGTTCTTGGCGTCGGCGATTGATCAGGCCGAGCTGCACGACATCTTGGGGACGATTGCCGGTGACGACACGTTGATGTTGATCAGCCGGAACCCTACGGGTGGGCAGGCGCTGGCCGAGCATTTGTTGCGGTTGGCTCAGAACGGGCATTGAGGTCGTCGGTCGGGTGCGGGTTCGTGGGGGCTGGTCGCGCCCACGCGGCGGAGCCGCAAATCGACACAGCCCCGCGCCCCTGGGCAGACCGACTCACCCGAGTCGAGCTGCCAGGCCCCCTGTACACCTGACCTCATCTCCCGCCGTGATCAGCAACGCCTCCACGTCCGGCAAGGACTCCAGCCACGCCAGGCCCTCCCTCGAACCCATCGCGAAGGCCGCCGTCGCCCAGCAGTCCGCCCAGGTCACGGTCGGGGCGACCACCGTCACCGCCAGCAGGTCCGTCACCGCGGAGCGGCCCGTGCGGGGGTCGACGATGTGGGCGCCGCGTTCGGCCGTGCCGGACGTCGCCACGGCCAGCTCCGCCGCACCCGCCGCCGAGACCACGGCCGCCAGGCCGCCGGGGCGCAGGGGGTCCGACACGCCTACCCGCCAGGGGCGTTCCGGGCCCGGTACGCCCAGCAGTTGGACGTCTCCGCCGCCGTTGACGCTGACGCCCGTCGCGCCCGACTCGGCGACGCGGCGGGCCGCACGTTCCACCGCCCAGCCCTTGACGATGCCGGTGGGGTCGAGGCGGCCCTCGTAGCGCAGGCTGAACCAGCCGTCGCTCGACCGCTCGGCCTCGGCGCCGAGTTCGAGGACCTCGGCGACCTCGGGATCGCAGTCGTCCAGGGCCAGCTCACCGCGGGCCAGGCGGGAGACCTGGCTGTCGTCGCGGTAGGTGCTGAACACCTCGTTCACGCGGTGCAGTCCCGCCACCGCCTCCCGCAGTGCCGCCTGAACGGCAAGAGGTTCCCCGCCGCGGACGTCGAAGGAGAAGACCGTCCCCATGACCTCCTCCGCGTGACGTACCGCGGCGGGAGCTTGTGCCGGCTCGGCCACCGTGTCAGCCACCGGCCTGGTCCAGCGCGGACTGCAGCGACTTCTTGTAGCCCTCGCTGGTGTAGGTGGCACCCGACACCGAGTCGATGTCCGCGCTGCCGGCCGCCACCGCCTCCTGGTTGAGCTTCGGAATGGACAGCGCCGTCTTCTGGTCGCTCGTCCCGCCCTTCGGCGCCTGCACGGCCTCGGCCTTGGTGACCTTGCCGCCGCTGACGGTGATACGGACCTGGACCGGGCCGTACTGCGTCTGCGACACGGCACCGGTCACCGTCTTGGCGGCCGCCGCGCCGCCGGCGGGCTGGGACGGCTGCGCCGACGGCTGGGCCTGGGAGGCGGCCTGGTTCGCCTTGTCGATCGCCGACTGGAGCGACTTCTTGTAGCCCTCGCTCGTGTAGGTCGCCCCGGAGACCGTGTCGATCTCCGGGCTCTGCTTGGCGACCACGGCCTGGTTGAGCTTCGGCACCGACAGGGCGGTCTTCTGGTCGCTCTCGCCGCCCTTGGGCGCCTGCACCGCCTCGGCCTTGGTGATCTTGTTGCCGCTGACGGTGATACGGACCTGGACGGGACCGTACTGGGTCTGGACCACGTCCCCGGTGACCGCGCCGCCGGCGGCCGCCCCGGTGCCGCCCTGGGCCGACTCCTGCGCTGCCGCCGTCTGCTGCGGAACCGCACCGCCCGCCTGGGCGGACGCAGGGTCCGAGGACGGCTTCAGCGACAGCAGCAGCACGACACCGGAGACGGTGGCGGCGGTCGCGAGCACGACTCGACGGACGGGGTGACTCTTCCTCATCGCTTCAACAGCTCCTGAATTCCCGTCGTCACATCTCGAACGACTCGTGATGGATGCGGCGGGCGGGCACACCCGCGCCGCGCAGTGCTTCGTACACGGACTGCGCGAAACCGTTCGGCCCGCACATGAACACGTCGTGCTTGTCGATGTCGGGGAGCTTGCGCTGGAGGGACTCCGCGGAGATGTCCGGGCGCTCCCCGTCCGGGCTGTTCACCGCGTACATCAGGCGGGCGCCGCGCTCGTCCGCGATGGCGGAGAGCTCGTCCCACAGGGCCAGGTCCTGGGTGGTGTTGGCCCGGTACAGCAGGGTGATGTCACCGGCCGCGCCCGGCAGCGTCTCGAACAGGGCCCGCATCGGCGTGATGCCGACACCGCCGGCCACCAGCAGCACCTTGCCGCGGCTGCGCCGCTGGGCGGTCAGGGCGCCGTACGGCCCCTCGGCCCACACCTTGGTGCCGGGCACCAGCTCGCGCAGCCTCTCGCTGTGGTCGCCGATCGCCTTCACCGTGATCCGGAGCATGCCCGGACGGGGGGCCGCGGAAAGCGAGTACGGGTGGGAGCTGAACCGCATGCCCGGCGCGAGGAAGCGCCAGCGGAAGAACTGGCCGGCCTCCGCGCCCATCCGGTGCAGCTTGCGCCCGCCGATCAGCACGGACACCACGCCCGGCGTCTCCTCGACGACCGCCTCGACGTACATCCGGTGCCGCAGGTTCAGCCGGATCGGGGTGAGGATCCGGTACCAGAGCACCAGCGCGGTGACCGAGCCGTACAGCGCGTACCAGACGGTCTTGGCGACCGGCTCGACCGCGAAGTCGTTGCCGGTGGTCAGCTGGTGCCAGAAGGTCAGGAAGACCGCCGCGTACGTCAGCAGGTGCACGTGGTACCAGGTGTCGTACGGGATCCTGCGGCGGACCCCGCCGATCGACATCAGGCCGATGACGAACAGCAGACCGGTGCCGATGGCCGCCTTGCCCATGTCCGGCAGCTGGTTGATGGAGTCCATCGTCTGCTGGACGATGTCGCCGAGCCCCTTGCCGGCCTGAAGGGCGTAACCCCACATGATCAGGAAGACGTGGGCGACGACCAGACAGAGCGTGTAGCGGCCGGTCATCGCGTGCCAGCGGGCGACCCGGTCGGAGCCGACGCGGCGTTCCAGCGCGGGCACCCGGGCCATCTGGAGCACCACGAGCGCCATCAGATAGCCGGCCAGCAGACCGGTGATCCGGCCCGCGTTGAGGATCTTGCTGTTGTCGTCGGCGACGGACGGTGTGTTGTGCCACCACAGCCACAGCACACCTGCCGCGCCCGCCCATACGGCGAGCAGTAGGACGGTCGCCGGGGAACGGCGCGGGCGGATGCGGCGCATCGTCTGGCGGCGGGCGGCGCGGCCGCCTGCGAGCGTCGTGGTCACGTTTCCTCCGGGGACGGGGGCAAGGGGGGTGGGCGTGGTCCCTTGGTCCTCAGATACGTGCCGTGACGCCGGTGTGTTCAGCTGCCCGCGGAGTCCAGTGCGGACTGGAGTGACTGGCGGTAACCGTCGCTCGTGTAGGTGGCCCCCGAGACCGTGTCGATGTCCGCGCTCTGGGCCTGGAGGGCCTCGCTCCGCAGCCGGGGCAGGGCGTAGCTGTTGATCTCCTGGTCCCGCGGGTTGTCCGTCGGGTAGGTGACCGCCGTGACCTCGGTGAGCTTGCCGTCCTTGAGGGTGATGCGGACCTGGACCGGCCCCCAGCGGGTCTGGACGGAGTCGCCGGTGACGGTCCGGGTTCCCGTGACCGCGGGGGCGGTGGACCGGGTCGTCAGGGCGACGGCAGGCGTGCTGTGCGGCTTCAGCGACAGCAGCATCACCATGCCGGAGACGGTGGCGGCGCTCGCCAGCACGATCCGGCGCAGCGGGCGGTTCTTCTTCAACGCGTGCACGGGTGAGGCCTCACAGCTCGAAGGATTCGTGGTGGATACGGCGATCGGGAACTCCCGCGGCGCGCAACTCCTCGTACAGCTCCCGGGCGAAGCCGTGCGGGCCGCAGAGGTAGACGTCGTGACCGGCCAGGTCGGGGACGGCCGACCGCAGCGACTCGGCGGTGATCCGCGGCCGTTGCCCCTGGGGTCCGTTGAGCAGGTAGTGCACCTTCGCCCCGCGCCATCGCGCGACGGCCTCCAACTCCCCGCCCAGCGCGAGGTCCTCGACCGTGCGCGCCCGGTACAGGAGGGTGACCTCGCCCGGCAGGGTCTCGAACAGCGCCCGCAGCGGGGTGATGCCGACCCCGCCCGCGATCAGCAGCGACCTGGAGGAGGTTTGCCGGTCCCCGGTCAGGGAGCCGTACGGCCCCTCCGCCCACACCCGCGTGCCCGGCCGCAGCAACGCCACGGCCGCGCTGTGGCCGCCGAGCGCCTTGACCGTGATGCGCATGCGGTCGGGGCGGGGCGGCGCCGACAGGGAGTACGGCGTCGACGTCCACCGCAGACCGTCGGCGAGGAACCGCCAGCGGAAGAACTGCCCGGCCCGCGCGCCCAGTCGGTCGAGGTCCCGGCCGTGCACGACGACGGACCACACACCCGGCGCCTCCTGGTGCACGGACTCCACGCGCAGCCGGTGCCGCAGGTTCAGCCGCACCGGGGCGAGGATCCGGAACCACAGGACCAGGGCCGCGACTCCCAGGTACAGCGTGTACCAGGCGGCCGTGGCCACGGCGTTCCCGCTCAGGTCGTTGCCGAGGGCCAGTTGGTGGCCGAAGACGAGGAACACGGCCGCGTACGTGAGGAGATGGACGTAGTACCAGAACTCGTGGCCGGTACGGCGGCGCACCGCGCGCGCGGAGGTGACGCCGACCGCGAGGAGGATCACCGTGCCGGCGGTCGCCTTGAGCATCTCCGGATAGTCCAGGACCACGGTGACCGTCTCGTGCCACAGCGAGGCACTGTCCTGGGCGGCGTACCCGGCGAGGACCAGCCCGATGTGCGCGAGCAGCAGGCAGACGGTGTAGCGGCCGGCCATCGCGTGCCAGCGCGCCACCCGGTCCGAGCCGATCCGCTCCTCCAGCAGCGGGACGCGCGCCATGAGACCCACCAGTACCGCGCAGGCGTACCCGCACAGCAGCCCGGCGATCCGTCCGCCGCCGGTCAGCCACCCGGCCGCACCGACCACGGAACCTGTGTCCGCCCACCACAGGGCGATCACGGCCGCCGCCCCGGCCCACAGCAGGGCCAGTACGGCACCCGCGGGGGAGCGTCGCGCGGGCGGCGCCACGGCCGGTGCGGCCCGCCGCTCGTACACGGTCGTCATAGGTGCGTCCTCTCGCCTGTCCGGGACGCAACTGTGCAAGGCGAACTTCTCAGGACCCTCTGAACGGGCACCCCGCAGAGCGCACTCAGAGGAAACTCAGAGCTTTCCGGGGCCCCCGCCGCTCCGGCCAGGGGTGATGCTGGAGAGGACATGAACATCGCTCGCTCCGGCCGCCCCGCCCTCACCCGCCCCGACGGCACCCCGCTGCGCGTCCTCGTCGTCGACGACGACCCCGACCTCGCCGAAGTCCTCTCCGGCGCCCTGCGCTACGAGGGCTGGCAAGTCCGCACGGCCGGCGACGGGGCCTCGGCGGTCACCGCGGCCCGGGAGCTGCTGCCCGACGCCGTGGTCCTGGACGTGATGCTCCCGGACACCGACGGCTTCGCCGTACTGCGCGCCCTGCACACCGTGAAGGCCGACGTCTGCGTGCTCTTCCTGACCGCCCGGGACGCGGTCGAGGACCGGATCAAGGGCATCACGGCGGGCGGCGACGACTACGTGACCAAGCCGTTCAGCCTGGAGGAGGTCGTCGCTCGGCTGCGCGGACTCCTGCGCCGCGCGGGCATGGCCCGCCAGCTCGACGAGGGCCCCCGGCTGGCCGTGGGCGACCTGGTCATGGACGAGGAGGCCCGCGAGGTCACCCGCGCCGGCGAGCTGATCGAACTGTCGCCGACCGAGTTCGAGCTGCTGCGGTTCCTCATGCGCAACCCGCGCCGCGTCCTCAGCAAGGCGCAGATCCTCGACCGGGTGTGGTCCTACGACTTCGGCGGCCGCGCCCATGTCGTCGAGCTGTACATCTCCTACCTGCGCAAGAAGGTGGACGCCGGCCGCGAGCCGATGATCCACACCGTGCGCGGGGCGGGATACGTGATCAAGCCGGTGACGCCGTGAGGGACCTGCGGCCGCACACACTGCGGGCCCGGCTCACCCTCGGCCTCGTGGTGCTGCTGGCAGTGAGCTGCGCCGCGGTCGGAGTGGCCGCGGTCCTCGCCCTGAGCGGCTTCCTCACCAACCGTCTCGACGAGCAGCTGACCGAGGCCGGGAACCGCTTCGCCGTGAGCCTGGAACTCAAGGGGAAGCCCCAAAAAGACGATCACGACGGCGACGAGCACGGCGACACCCGTCGGCAGGCGACGGGCACGTTCGGCGCCCGGCTCGTGAACGACACCGTGACCGACGCCGCGGTCGTCCGCTCGAGCGGCACCCTGAACGTCGACCTCACCGCCCGCGACCGGAAACGGCTCGCCGCCGTCCCAGTCGACGGCAGGGGCCACAGCGTCGACTTCGCCGCCCTGGGCGGCTACCGGCTCCTTGCCACCCGGGGCCTCGACGGCGACATCCTGGTCACCGGCCTGCCCCTGGAGCCCGTCGAGGCCACCGTCCACCGCCTGGAACTGGTCGGCGGAATCGTCTTCGGTGCCGCCCTCACCGCCGCCGGCGTAGCGGGCGCCCTGTGGGTGCGCTGGTCCCTGCGCCCGCTGAGCCGGGTCGCCGCGACCGCCACCCGGGTCAGCGAACTCCCGCTCGCGAGCGGGGAGGTGGCCCTCCCACCGCGCGCCCCGGAAATTGATCCGCGCAGTGAGGTGGGCCGGGTCGCCGGCGCCTTCAACCGCATGCTCGGCCATGTCGAGGACGCCCTCACCAAACGCCACGCCAGCGAGGAACGGCTACGCAGCTTCGCCGCCGACGCCAGCCACGAACTGCGCACCCCGGTCGCCTCGGTGCGCGGCCACGCCGAACTCGCCCTGCTGCACCCGGGCCCGCTGCCGCCCGAGATCACCCGGGCCCTGGAGCGCATCGCCGCCGAGTCGACCCGCATGGGCGCCATGGTCGACGACCTGCTCCTGCTGGCCCGCCTGGACGCGGGCCGCCCCCTGGAGGCCGCCCCCGTCGACCTCACCCGCCTGGTCCTCGACGCCCTCACGGACGCGCGGGCCACCGGTTCCGGTCACCGCTGGGAGCTGGACCTCCCGGAGGACCCGGTCACGGTGACGGGCGACGAACACCGCCTCCACCAAGTCCTGGCCAACCTGCTGTCCAACGCCCGCCTGCACACCCCGGCCGGCACCAAGGTGACGGTGACCCTGGAGACCGACGCCACCGCCGTGCTGTTGAAGGTCCACGACGACGGCCCCGGCATCCCCGAGGACATCCGGCCGGGCGTCTTCGAGCGCTTCACCCGCGCCGATCGCAGCACCAAGGCGGAGACCGGCGGCGCGGGCCTGGGCCTGTCGATCGTGGCCGCGGTGGTGGAGGCGCACGGGGGCAGCGTGACACTGGAGAGCGCGCCGGGATCGACGACCTTCACCGTCCGGCTCGGCGACGACTGAGTCAGACCGCGGACGGCGGCAGCGGCAACGGCAGCCCGGGCAGTCCGTCCAGGCTCGTGGCGATGTGGTCCTTCTTGGCGAAGTAGGCGCTCAGCGACTCGTCGTCCTCGCGCGCGAACCGCTTGCCGTGCAGCTCGCGGTCGCCTTCGTACGCCATGTACGGCACCGCGTACCCGCAGGAGTCACGGATCAGTTCGGCCGTCACGACGACGATCGCCCGCAGTCCGTGCAGGGACGGGTCGATGTCCGGGAAGTGCGCGAGCAGTTCCTTGAAGCGCGGATCGTCCCGGAAGACCGGCTCGCCGCGTCCGTGCACCCGGACGATGTTCGGCGGCCCCTGGAACGCGCACCACATGAGGGTGATCCGGCCGTTCTCCCGCAGATGCGCGACCGTCTCGGCGGTGGACCCGGCGAAGTCGAGGTAGGCCACGGTGAGTTCGTCGAGGACCGCGAAACAGCCGCGCAGCCCCTTGGGGGAGAGGTTGACCGTGCCGTCGCCCGACAGGGGAGCGGTCGCGGTGAAGAAGAGGGGCTGCGCCTCGATGAAGGTGCGGAGCCGGCCGTCTATGCGCTCATAAGTCTTTCCCATATCTAAGGATTATGAGCGCATACCTTTCGCCTGTCTAAGGAATTCGGGCGTCGATCTGCTCGACGACGCCCGTGGCCGCCCCGGTCGGCGTTCACACGGGGCGGCCACAGCGCCTGTCACGTCACTTGGTGAGCGTGCAGGCGGCCAGGGAGTCGAGGCCCTGCGGCTTCTCCGCGGTACGGCCGATGGAGATGGCGATGCGGTCGATGGTCGACTTCCGCTTGTCGGCCAGCGGGCCGAGGATCGCGTTCTGGACGAAGTTGGCTCCGCCCTGGCCGACCGTGTCGACGAGCCGCTTGTTGGCCTCGGCGATCTGCGTGTTGAGCAGCGCCAGGTTGCGGTCGACCTCGGCCTGCGCGGTCGCGGGGATCGCGGGCAGCTGCGAGGCCACGTCGGGGCAGGAGATGGCGCCCGCGCCGGCGGCCTCACCCGCGTCGCCCGCGTTCCCTGCGTCCCCCGCGTTCCCGGTCTCCTCGGCACCGGCCGCCTCGCTCGGTGTGGCCTCCGCCTCCGCGCCGGCCCCGGCCTCCTCGCCCGCACCCGCACCGGTGTCGGCCGCGCCGCCGACGTTGAGGGCGCAGGTGGCCAGGGAGTCGAGGCCCTGCGGCTTCTCTGCGGTACGGCCGATGGAGATGGCGATGCGGTCGATGGTCGACTTCCGCTTGTCGGCCAGCGGGCCGAGGATCGCGTTCTGGACGAAGTTGGCTCCGCCCTGGCCGACCGTGTCGACGAGCCGCTTGTTGGCCTCGGCGATCTGCGTGTTGAGCAGCGCCAGGTTGCGGTCGACCTCGGCCTGCGCGGTCGCGGGGATCGCGGGCAGCTGCGAGGCCACGTCCGGGCACGTGATGCTGCCGGAGGCGGCCAGCGTGCGGGCGGTGGCGGTGCTGCCCTTGGAGGTCTCCCCGGCGAGGGCGGTACCGGCGACGATCGCCCCGGTCAGTGCCACGGCGGCGGCGCCGCCGATGATCGCCACGCGGCGCTTGTTGTACTTCGGAAGAGCCCTGGACATGCGGATGCCTCACTCGGGGTCGGGAGTGGTCTGTGTTGACAAACGCGGCGCCTGCGTTCGGCGGGAAGTACGGGCAAGCGGTTTCCCGTGTTCAAAGGGAGCGCAAATTCCTCGCCGCTCGCGCCCCAGATTGACGAATCATGCAGCACTCTGCATAATCATGCATGACGTTGAGGTCGGCGGTGAGGAGCAACGAAGTGAGCAGCAACAGCGGTGACGTCCGGCTCTGGGGCGGTCGTTTCGCCGACGGTCCCGCCGAGGCGCTGGCGAAGCTGTCCGCGTCCGTCCACTTCGACTGGCGGCTCGCGCCGTACGACATCGCCGGTTCGCGTGCCCACGCGCGCGTGCTGCACAAGGCGGGCCTGCTGAGCGAGGACGAGCTCCAGCGCATGCACGCGGGGCTCGACCAGCTCGAAGCGGACGTGGCCGACGGCTCCTTCGTGGGCACGATCGCCGACGAGGACTGCCACACCGCCCTGGAGCGGGGCCTGCTGGAGCGCGTCGGCCCCGACCTCGGCGGCAAGCTGCGCGCCGGCCGCTCCCGCAACGACCAGATCGCCACCCTCTTCCGGATGTATCTGCGGGACCACGCCCGGATCATCGGCGGTCTGATCGCCGAGCTCCAGGACGCGCTGGTCGGTCTGGCGGAGGCCCACCCGGACGTGGCGATGCCCGGCCGCACCCACCTCCAGCACGCCCAGCCGGTGCTGTTCGCGCACCACGTCCTGGCCCACGTCCAGTCGCTGTCCCGGGACGCGGAGCGGCTGCGCCAGTGGGACGAGCGCACGGCTGTGTCGCCGTACGGCTCGGGCGCCCTGGCCGGTTCCTCCCTGGGCCTTGACCCGGAGGCGGTCGCGAAGGACCTCGGCTTCGAACACGGCAGCGTCGGCAACTCCATCGACGGCACGGCCTCCCGTGACTTCGTCGCCGAGTTCGCCTTCATCACCGCGATGATCGGCGTCAACCTCTCCCGGATCGCCGAGGAGATCATCATCTGGAACACGAAGGAGTTTTCCTTCGTGACCCTGCACGACGCGTTCTCCACGGGCTCGTCGATCATGCCGCAGAAGAAGAACCCGGACATCGCGGAGCTGGCGCGCGGCAAGTCCGGCCGCCTGATCGGCAACCTGACGGGCCTGATGGCCACGCTCAAGGCCCTGCCCCTCGCCTACAACCGCGACCTCCAGGAGGACAAGGAGCCCGTCTTCGACTCCTGCGACCAGCTGGAGGTCCTGCTTCCCGCGTTCACCGGGATGATGGCGACCCTCACGGTCAACCGCGACCGCATGGAGGAACTGGCCCCGGCCGGCTTCTCCCTCGCCACCGACATCGCCGAGTGGCTGGTCAGGCAGGGCGTCCCCTTCCGCGTGGCCCACGAGGTCGCCGGCGAGTGCGTCAAGGCGGCGGAGGCCGAGGGCAAGGAACTGAACGACCTGACGGACGAGCAGTTCGCCAAGATCTCCGCCCACCTGACTCCGGAGGTCCGCACGGTCCTCAACGTCCCGGGCGCCCTCGCCTCCCGCAACGCCAGGGGCGGCACGGCCCCGAGCGCGGTGGCGGTCCAGCTGGCAGAGGTGAAGGCGGACCTGGCGCTCCAGCATCAGTGGGCCACGGCCAAGAACTAGGGGCGAGGGCGGCTTTCAAGGCGCGCGGGGCTGTACCTTCTGCGGCTCCGCCGCGTGGGCGCGACCAGCCACGCCGCCGCCGCACCCGCCGACGCACCGTAGGACCCACCCCCTGAGGCGAATCGGCATCCCGAGCTACGTTGTCGGTATGCCCTTCGCTCGCCTTGCCACCGCCACCACCCCCACCTGCCACATCGGCCTCGGCCTCGCCGCAGTCGGCCGCCCCGGCTACATCAACCTCGGCCGGGACGAAGACCTCGGAGAGGACCGCAGCGTGGAGACGCTGCGCACCCGCACCCACGAACTCCTCGACGCCGCCTACGTCCAGGGCGTCCGCTACTTCGACGTGGCCCGCTCCTACGGCCGCTCCGAGGAGTTCCTCGCGGACTGGCTCGCAGGGAACCCGCACATCGACGACGTGGTCGTCGGCAGCAAGTGGGGCTACACCTACACGGCCGACTGGACCACCGACGCCGAGAAGCACGAGATCAAGGACCACAGCGTCCGGACGTACGACCGTCAGCGCGCCGAGACCGCCGAACTGCTTGGCGAGCGCCTGGACCTCTACCAGATCCACTCGGTGACCCCTGACAGCCCGGCCCTCACCGACAAGGAACTCCACGCGAGGCTCGCCGAGGCGGCCGCCCAGGGCACCACCATCGGCTTCTCGACCAGCGGCCCCGCCCAGGCGGAGGCGATCCGCGCCGCACTGGAGGTGACTGTCGGCGGCGAGCCTCTCTTCCGCACCGTCCAGTCGACGTACAACGCCCTGGAGACCTCGGCCGGCCCCGCCCTCGCCGAGGCGCACGGCGCCGGGCTCACGGTGATCGTCAAGGAGGGCATGGCCAACGGCAGGCTCGCCGAACCGCATGCTCCGGACGCCCTGAAGGCCGTGGCGGCCGAGACGTCCCTGGGCTGTGACGCCGTAGCCCTCGCCCTGGTCCTCCGTCAGTCCTGGGCCGGCGTGGTCCTCTCGGGAGCCGCCACCATCAGCCAGTTGGCCTCCAACCTGCACGCGGCCGTCGTGGACCTGGACGACGAGCAGCTGTCCCGGCTCGCGGCGCTGGCGGAGGAGCCGGGCGCGTACTGGGAGCGCCGTGCCCAGTTGCCCTGGCACTGACGAAACCGCTGATCAACGGTCGTAGGTGAGACGAGCTTGCCCAGTATGAGACAACAATGTCTCATGTGGTCTATAGTCGTCTCATGGCTGTCGACCGTGACCACGTGCTGCGCAGTGCCGCGGCCCTGCTGACCCGCAAATCCACCGCGACCATGGACGAGGTCGCCAAGGCCGCCGGGATCAGCCGGGCCACGCTGCACCGCCTCTTCGCCGGGCGCGACGCGCTGGTGCGGGCACTGGAAGCGCTCGGCATCGAGGAGTGCGAGAAGGCACTGGAGGCCGCCCGCCCGGAGGAGGGGCCGGCGAGCGAGGCCGTACGGCGCCTGGTCCGCGAGATCGAGTCCGCGGCCGGCCTCCTCGCCTTCCTCTACACGGAGAACCAGCTGTTCGAGGGCGAGGAGCAGAACGACGGCTGGGCCCGGATCGACGCCCGCATCTCCGCACTGTTCCGGCGTGGCCAGCAGAACGGCGAGTTCCGCATCGACCTCACGCCCGCCTGGCTCACCGAGGCCCTGTTCGGCCTGCTCGCCTCCGCCGTCTGGATGCTCCAGAGCGGCAAGGGCGCCCCCAAGGACTTCCACCACATGACCGTCGAGCTGTTGCTCGGCGGCGCACTGCGTCATCCCGCACGACCGAGAGAGGAATCATGACCAGCACCCTGCAGCCGGCGACCACGACCGAGGCGGTGAAGCGCCCCGGCCGTTGGCTCGCGCTGTCCGTCCTGGTGCTCGCCGTGCTGCTGGTGGCCGTCGACGCGACCGTCCTCGGCCTCGCGACCCCGTACATCAGCGAGGACCTCAGGCCGACCGGCACCCAGCTCCTGTGGATCGGTGACGTCTACTCGTTCGTCATCGCGGGCCTGCTGGTGTCGATGGGCAGCCTCGGCGACCGCATCGGCCGCAAGCGGATCCTGCTGCTGGGCGCCACGGCGTTCGGTGCGATATCGGTCCTCAACGCCTACGCGACGACACCGGAGTTCATGATCCTGGCCCGGGCGCTGCTCGGCGTCGCCGGCGCGACGCTGATGCCCGCCACCCTGGCCCTGATCCGCAACCTCTTCCACGACCCGCGCGAGCGCAGCCTCGCCGTCGGCATCTGGGGCGCGACCGCCTCCGCCGGTACGGCGATCGGCCCGATCGTCGGAGGCTTCCTCCTCGAACACTTCTGGTGGGGCTCGGTCTTCCTGATCAACCTGCCGGTGATGGCGGTCCTGGTCCTCGTCGGCATCAAGTTCCTGCCCGAGTCCCGCGATCCGAACCCGGGGCCGTGGGACATGGCCAGCGTGGCGCTGTCCCTGGTCGGCGTGATCGCGGTGGTCTACGCCGTCAAGGAGGCCGCCGCACACGGCATCGGCTGGGAGCCGGTCGCCGCGGGCGTCCTGGGAGCGGCAGCTCTGTACACCTTCGTCCGCCGCCAACTCACCCTGCCCTCGCCCCTCCTGAACATGCGTCTGTTCCGCAACCACGGCTTCAGCGGCGCCGTTCTGGCCGACCTGCTGACCATCCTCGGCCTCTCCGGGCTGGTCTTCTTCCTCTCCCAGTACCTTCAACTCGTCCAGGGCAGGGGCCCGTTGGAGGCGGGCCTGGCGGAACTCCCGGCGGCGGTGGGAGCGGTGGCGGCGGGTCTGGTCGCGGGTACGGTGGCTCGCCGGTACTCGGTGCGGGCGGTGGTCTCCGGAGGGCTTGCCGCCATCGGCCTGGCCCTGGCCTCACTGACCCTGCTCGACGGGTCCACGGGCTACCCGATGCTGGGCGCCGCCCTGCTGGTGGTCGGCGTGGGCGCGGGCTTCTCGTTCACGGTGACGGCGGACGTGATCCTGTCCAGCGTCCCGAAGGAACAGGCGGGAGCCGCCTCGGCGGTCTCGGAGACGGCGTACGAACTGGGCGCGGCCCTCGGCATCGCCGTACTGGGCTCGATCGTGACGGGCGTGTACCGGGGCTTCGCGGCCCCGGCCGGAACCCCGGAGGAGGCGCACGAGTCCCTGGGCGGTGCGGTGGAGGCGGCGGGGGGAATGTCGCCGGACGGGGCACAGGCCATGCTGACGTCGGCCCGGGAGTCCTTCGTCGAGGGGCTCACGATCGCGGCAGGCGCAGGCGCGGCGGTACTCCTGGCAACGGCCCTGGCGGCCTGGTTCATGCTGCGGGGCCAACGGCTGGACAAGGGCTTTTAGGAGAGCGGGCCCGTATCGACGTGCGGCGCCGTGGGAGCGACAAGCCCCCACGGCGCCGCACCCGACAACGAACCGCTACGCGGCCTTCGCCTTCGTCGCATACATGTCCACGTACTCCTGCCCCGACAGCCGCATGACCTCGGTCATCACGGAGTCCGTCACCGCCCGCAGCACATAGCGGTCCCGGCCCATCCCGTCGTACCGCGAGAACTCCATCGCCTCACCGAACCGGACCGTGACCCGCCCGGGCCGCGGCATCCCGGACCCGCCCGGCTGCAGCTTGTCCGTGCCGATCATCGCGAAGGGGACGACCGGCGCACCCGTCATCAGCGTCAGACGGGCGATACCCGTACGCCCCCGGTACAGCCGGCCGTCGGGCGACCGCGTCCCCTCGGGGTAGATCCCGAAGACCTTGCCCTCCTCCAGGACCCGGCGCCCGGTCATCAGCGCGGCCACGCCGCCGCGGCCGCCGTCCCGGTCCACCGGGATCATGCCGACCCCGGTGAAGAACCAGGCCATGAGACGGCCCTTCAGGGACTTGCCGGTGACGTACTCGTCCTTGCCGATGAAGAACACCTGCCGGTCGCAGACCAGCGGAAGGATCATCGAGTCGATGAAGGTGAGGTGGTTGCCGGCCAGGATGACGGGACCGTCACCCGGGATGTGCTCCGCGCCCTCCACCTGTGGGCGGAACATCAGGCGCATGATCGGTCCGAGCACTGCCTTGATGAGCGCGAAGCGGGACAACGGGCCCTCCGGAGTCAAGAGAACGGCCAGGGAAACTGTATGAGTCTGTGCAGGTGAGGACATTACTCGCGGCGCGGGGGATCGTGCACATCGGGCGCTCGGGGTTCACCGAGGTCTTACGCACTGTTGACACTCGTTTACCTGCGGATGGGCCCCGTTGCCTCCCGGAAACCCGGGCGGAACGATGTGACGGAGGTCGCCCCGGTGGACGCGTACCCCGGGTCTCCGCCATGAAGCCGACGAACCATCAGACATCTGTTCCCATACGACATCCCCTGTCACCCGCGTGTTCCGCCGCGGGTCTCCCGCCCGCCATGGACCCGGACCTACGATCGGCCCGCAGCGAAGAGGCGACGGCAGGAGGGGTCCCCATGGGATCGCAGGACGAGCACACGGACGGCACCGGACGGCGCGCACTTCTCGGGGCCGCGATGTTCGGCGCCGGGGGAGCGGTCCTGGGTCTGTCCGGGACGGCGAGAGCCGCGACCGCCGGATCCGCCGGGCACGGTGGCGGCGGGCTGAAGAGCCTGCCGGTGCCGACGGTCATCGGCCATCGGGGTGCCAGCGGCTACCGCCCCGAGCACACCTTCGGCTCCTACCAGCTCGCCCTCGACCTGGGTGCCGACATCGTCGAGGCCGGCGACCTCGTCCCCACCAGGGACGGCCACCTCGTCTGCCGCCACGAACCGGAGATCGGCGGCACGACCGACGTCGCCGACCACAAGGAGTTCGCCGACCGCAGGAGGACCAAGCTCCTCGACGGCGTCTCCACCACCGGCTGGTTCACCGAGGACTTCACACTCGCCGAGCTCAAGACGCTCCGCGCGATCGAACGCATCCCGGCCAACCGCCCGCACAACACGCTCTACAACGGCCGCTGGGAGATCCCCACCTTCGAGGAAGTCCTGAAGTGGCAGGACGAGCAGACCCGCAAGCGCGGCAAGCAGGTCTGGATCTACCCCGAGACCAAGCACCCCACCTACTTCCGGGCACTCGGCCTGGGTTTGGAGGAGCGGGTCGCGAAGCTGCTGCGCAAGCACGGCAAGGACAGGCGCAACTCTCCGGTGATCCTCCAGTCCTTCGAGCCGACCAGCATCCAGCGCCTGAACAAGCTCGTCGACAACCCCCTGGTCGTCCTCCTGTCCGCCGCCGGCACCCGCCCCTGGGACTTCGTGGAGACGGGTGACCCGCGGACCGTCGCCGACCTGATCACCCCCAAGGGCCTCAGGGAGATCGCGGGCTACGCCCAGGGCATCGGCCCGACCCTCGACCTCGTCATCACGAAGAAGGCGGACGGCAGCCTCGACAAGGAGACCTCCCTGGTCGCCGACGCGCACAAGGTGGGGCTGGTCCTGCACCCCTACACCATGCGCAACGAGAACCCCTTCCTGCCGACGGAGTACCGCAAGGGCACCGACGCGGACGCCTACGGAGACGTCTTCGGCGCCTTCAAGCGGTACTTCGCCACCGGCATCGACGGCGTCTTCACCGACAACCCGGACACCGGCCTCCTCGCCCGCGAGGACTTCGTCAACGCCTGAGCCGACAAGCCCCGATGGGGGTGACTTACGGCCGCCCGGGCAACCCACGACCCGGGCGGCCGTGTCGTACCGCATATGACGCACGACTTGGTCACCGCCCTGAGCCCGCTGCTCACCGCCGAGGCCTCCGCGGAGGCACATGCCTCCGGTACGGAACCGGCCGATCTGGAGCAGGCGGTCTGGCTCCGCCTCCTGGAGCACCTGGAGACTCAGGGTCCGCCCCTCGACCCGTCCGGCTGGCTCCGCCGCGCAGTCCGCTCCGAGTCCCGCCGCAGCCGTCGTACGACCCGTCGGGAGCAGCCGTACGTCACCGAACCCGCGGCCGACGACGATCGCACGCCCGAGCAGCTCACCCTCGCCGCCGCCAGGCGCCGGGCCCTGCATGACGCCGTGCGCCGGCTGCCCGGCCGTTGCCCCTCGCTCGTGGCGGCGCTCCTCTCCCCGAAGGACCTCACCTACCGGGAGATCGCGGGGGAGTTGGGTATCTCACAGGGCAGTCTGGGTCCGGAACGTTCCAGATGCCTGGGATGTCTTCGTCGATTGCTCCCGCCGGAGGTTGCGGCCCGCCGGGTGCGGGGATAGGAGTGGGGGACAACAGGCGATCAGGTGAGCGGGAGGCGTGCGCACATGGGCATGAGCGTGACCATCTCTGCGGCGGCCGAGCAGGACGCGGAGCAGATCTTCAGGCTGCAGTACCTGTGCTTCCAGAGTGAGGCGGCGCTGTACGGCAACTACCGCATCGATCCGCTCGTCCAGAGCCTGGACTCGGTCCGCGCGGAGGTGACCTCGGACTGTGTCTTCGTCGCCCGCCTGGGAGACGAGGTGGTCGGCTCGGTCCGCGGCCGCGTCACCGAGGACGGCTCGGCCGCCATCGGCAAACTCTGCGTCCACCCCCGCCTCCAGGGCCACGGCATCGGGGCCCGCCTGCTCAGGGCGGCCGAGGCCGCCCTGGCGGACGAACGGGGGGCCACCAGCTTCCGCCTCTTCACCGGCCACCGCAGCGAGGGCAACCTCCGCCTCTACCGCAAGGTCGGCTACCAGACGGTGGGCACGTCGGAGGGTGCGGACGGGGTCCCGATGATCGTCCTGGAAAAGCCGGCCGGCACATACGCGGCAACGGCTTGAGGGCCTTTAGGGGCGCGGGGCTGTATTGATCTGCGGCTCCGCCGCGTGGGCGCGGCCAACCACGGCTGCCCGGATGCCGCCCGACAACCTCAGGCGGCATCCCCCTTGGGCGCACCCTTCCGCAACCAGTAGATGGCGGAAAGCGGCAAGAGCACAGGGATGAACAAGTACCCCATCCCGAAGTCCGACCACACGGTGGCATCCGGAAACGCGGAGGGCTCCACCAGCGTCCACGTGCCCACGGTCAGCACGCCCAGCAGCTCCACGACACAGCACACCAGCGCCGCCTTACGGGCAGTCTCCCCGCCGCGCACCAGTGAGTACGTGATGAACCCGTAGACGACACCAGCCACCGCGGACAGCGAATAGGCCAGCGGTGCCCGGTCGAACTCGGTGGAGATCTGCACCGCCGACCGCGACACCGCCCCGACCACCATCACCCCGTACAACCACACCAGCAGCGTCCCCGGCCCGCTGGTCAACCGTCGGCTCACGTCAGCTTCCCCAGATGTCATAGAGCCGCACCTCCAGCACGGCCAGCACCACACCGCCGGCGGCAACCGTCACCGATCCCCACCGCGTCCGCTCCGCGAGCGACATGAACCCCGCCGCGGGCACACACGCGAACGCCCCCAGCAGATAGGCGACGAAGATCGTCGTCCCCTGCTCCGGCTTCTCGCCCCGCGTCAGCTGCACGATCCCGACCACCAGCTGGACCAGCGCCAGCACCGTCACCACGGCCATCCCGATGAAGTGCCAGTCCTTGGTCGGCTGATCACGGTAGGCGGCCCAGCCGCACCAGGCGGCCAGCAGCAGCGCGGCGACGCCGGTCACCAGCGTCAGGGCATCAAACATGCGGCGAGCCTATTACGGTCCAAAAGGCCTGATGCGGCCGCCCCCGCGCGGCACCGTAGGGTCGGGGACATGAAGATCCATGCCGAAGCCCTCCTGTTCGACAACGACGGAACCCTCGTCTCCTCCCTCGCATCCGTCGACCGCTGCTGGACGCGCTGGGCCGAGGAGTACGGCATCACCGCCGAGGAGTTCGCCCGGGTCGAACTGCACGGACGCCCGGCCGTCGAGATAGCCGCCGACCTGCTCCCCGCCGACGTCGTGCCGCAGGCCCTCGCGCGGATCGAACAGCTGGAGGTGGAGGACGTACCCAACGGCGGCGTTCATCTGCTGCCCGGGACCACGGCGTTCCTCGGCTCCCTGCCGGCCGACCGCTGGGCCGTCGTCACCTCCGCCACCCGCCGGCTCGCCGAGGCCCGCCTCGAAGCGGTCGGCATCCTCCCCAAGACGATGGTCGCTGCCGACGACGTCACCCGCGGCAAGCCGGACCCGGAGCCCTATCTGCTCGCCGCCCGCGAACTGGGCGTCGACCCGGCCCGCTGCGTCGTCTTCGAGGATGCCCCCGCCGGCCTGCGCGCCGGCCGCGCCGCCGGTATGACCACCGTGGCGTTGACCACAACCCATCAGGCACACGAGCTCGACGCCGACTTGGTGGTCGAGAACCTGTCGTCCCTGTCGGCACTGGTGACCACGCGAAACGTGGAGATCTCCGTCCGGCCCTGACCCTGTCCACCGCTGTCCGTCATTCGGACAGGGAGTTCTTGGTCGCTCCCATACGTCTGCTTTACTGATCGCATGACCACGACGAGCTGCCGCACAGTTGCGACCGAGGCGACCATGACGCCCGGTGCTCGTTGTATGTGTCGAATGTGCTCCTGTTAGAGGGCCCCCGCACCACCTCCCGAGCCTCGCGCCCCGAAGCGAGCCGCCCCGGCACGTCCGTACGCCGTGAACTCCGTACGTGACCCATGTGCCCGCGCAGGACTTCTCTCCCGTACCAGGGCACACCCACGCCCGGGTACTCGACAGTGACGGAAACCCAGTGATCACGACAACAGGCCTGACCAAGGTCTACCGCTCGCGCGGCCGTGAGGTCACCGCCCTGGACGGCGTCGATCTGCACGTCCGCGAAGGCGAGGTGTACGGCGTCATCGGACAGTCCGGCGCCGGCAAGTCCTCGCTCATCCGCTGCGTCAACCTGCTGGAGCGCCCCACCGCCGGCACCGTGACCGTCGACGGGCAGGACCTCACCGCGCTCGCGGGCCGCGGTCCGCGCGCCGGCAAGGAGCTGCGGCAGGCGCGCAGCCGTATCGGCATGGTCTTCCAGCACTTCAACCTGCTGTCCACCCGCACGGTCCGGGACAACGTCGAGCTGCCGCTCGAAATCCTCGGCACCTCCGGCAAGGAGCGCTCCCGCAAGGCGCTCGAGCTGCTGGACCTCGTCGGACTCGCCGACAAGGCCGGCGCCTATCCGGCCCAGCTCTCCGGCGGCCAGAAGCAGCGCGTCGGCATCGCCCGCGCCCTGGCCGGCGACCCCAAGGTGCTCCTGTCCGACGAGGCCACCAGCGCCCTCGACCCCGAGACCACCCGCTCGATCCTCCAGCTGCTGCGCGACCTGAACCGGCAGCTGGGGCTCACCGTCCTGCTCATCACCCACGAGATGGACGTCGTGAAGTCGATCTGCGACTCGGCCGCCCTGATGGAGAACGGCCGCATCGTCGAGTCCGGCACCGTCAGCGAACTCCTCGCGACCCCCGGCTCCGAACTGGCCTCCGCCCTCTTCCCCGTCGGCGGCGAGGCCACCGGCGAGGACCGGACCGTCCTCGACGTCACCTTCCAGGGCGAGGCGGCCACCCAGCCCGTCATCTCCCAGCTCTCGCGCACCTACAACATCGACATATCGATCCTCGGTGCCGCCATCGACACCGTCGGCGGCCTCCAGGTCGGCCGGATGCGCATCGAACTGCCCGGCCGCTACGAGGACAACGTCGTGCCCGTGGGCTTCCTGCGCGAAAAGGGCCTGCAGATCGACGTGGTCGGTGACCCCCAGCTGGTGAAGGAAGGTGTCAAGTGACCTGGTCCGAGATGCAGCCCCTGCTGGAGCAGGCGTGTTGGGACACCCTCTACATGGTCGGCTGGTCCACGGTCATCGCCGTCGTGGGCGGCCTGCCACTCGGTGTGCTGCTCGTCCTCACCGACCGGGGCGGGCTCCTCCAGAACGTCGTCGCGAACAAGGTCATCGGGCAGGTCGTGAACGTCGCCCGGTCGATGCCGTTCATCATCCTCATGGTCGCGCTGATGGGCTTCACCCGCTCGATCACCGGGACGACCATCGGCCGCGAGGCCGCCATCGTGCCGCTCGCCATCGGGGCGATCCCGTTCTTCGCGCGCCTCGTCGAGACCGCTGTCCGCGAGGTGGACGGCGGTCTGGTCGAGGCCGTGCAGTCGATGGGCGGCAACACCTGGACCATCGTCCGCAAGGTCCTCGTCCCCGAGGCCCTGCCCTCGCTGATCGCCAGCACCACCACCACGATCGTCGCCCTCATCGGCTACTCCGCGATGGCGGGCACGGTCGGCGCCGGCGGCCTCGGCGACATCGCGATCCGCTACGGCTACCAGCGCTTCGAGACCCAGCTGATGTGGATCACCGTCGCGATCCTCGCCGTCGTCATCTCGCTCATCCAGTTCGCCGGCGACTACGCGGCCCGCTCGCTGCACCGCCGGGGCGGGCGCTCCGGCCCCGCGCCGAAGCTGCGGCTGCTGAAGGCCTCCACTGCGGACACCAAGACCGTCTGAGACACCCCCGATTTTCCCGTGCACCCGAACACGGGATGGCTGCACCCAAAAGGAAAGGCACTTTTCGTGCGTAACGCCACAAAGCTCACCACCGCTGTCCTCGCCGCCGGGGCGCTCACCTTCGGGCTCAGTGCCTGCGGTTCGTCCGGCTCGGACTCGGCCTCCGACACCAGCGGACCCCTGGTCGTCGCCGCGAGCCCCACCCCGCACGCGGAGATCCTGAACTACGTCAAGGAGCACCTGGCGAAGAAGGCGGGCCTCGACCTGGAGGTCAAGGAGTTCCAGGACTACATCGTGCCGAACACGGCGACCGAGGACGGCTCGGTGGACGCCAACTACTTCCAGAACCAGCCCTACCTCGACGACTTCAACAAGAAGCGCGGCACGCACATCGCGCCCGTCGTCACCGTGCATCTGGAGCCGCTCGGCCTCTACTCCCACAAGGTCAAGAGCGTCGACGCCCTGAAGAGCGGCGCGACCGTCGCCGTCCCGAACGACGCCGTCAACGAGGCCCGCTCCCTGAAGCTGCTCGCCGCCAACGGGCTGATCACGCTCAAGGACGGCGCCGGCAGCGAGGCGACCCCGCAGGACATCGCCAAGAACCCGAAGAACCTCAAGTTCAAGGAGGTCGAGGCGGCCCAGACCGTGCGCTCCCTCGACGACGTGGACGCGGCGGTGGTCAACGGCAACTACGCCATCTCCGCCGACCTCAAGCCGGCCAAGGACGCCCTCGTCCTGGAGTCCGCGAAGAACAGCCCCTACGGCAACTTCCTCGCGGTCAAGGAGGGCAACGAGGACGACCCGCGCGTGAAGAAGCTCGCCAAGCTGCTCACCTCCCCCGAGGTCAAGAAGTTCATCCAGGACAAGTACGCCGGTTCCGTCATCCCGTCCTTCTGAACGGCGTAGGGCCACCGACGCGTATACGACGTATCGCCACGCACGGGGTCCACTCGCTCACCATGGGTGGACCCCGTGATGCGGTTCGGTGCTTTCATGCTGCATGCTGGGCAGTTCAGCAGGCCCTGCTGGTTTTCCGACGGCTACGGAGTGGCGCATGACTGGCACCTTCCCCAACATCTCCATCAGCACGGAGCGGTTGGTGCTGCGCCCCCTCGACGAGGACGACGTGCCCGCGCTGGCCGAGATGATGAACGACGAGCAGGTCGGGGCCTGGACCGACGTGCCTCAGCCCTACAGCGAGGACCAGGCGCGCGGCTGGATCACGCGGTACGCGCCGGCCGAACGGGAGACCGGCCGCGGAATCGCCTTCGCCGTCACGGAGTTCCTGACCCAGCGTCTGGTCGGCGTCGTCCAGCTCGCCAAGACCAACTGGCACGTCCGTTCCACGGAGTTGTCGTACATCATCGCCCCCTGGGCCCGCGGCGAGGGCTACGCCTCCGAGGCCGCGCTCGCCACCGCCCAGTGGCTGTTCACCGACCAGAAGTTCGAGCGGATCGAGCTGCGCACCGCGGCCGACAACACCGCCTCCCAGCAGGTCGCCCAGAAGATCGGCTGCATCAGCGAAGGTGTCCTGCGCGGTGCCTGCATAGCGCACGTCCGCGCCGACGACGGGACCTGGAGCGACGTCCGCACCGACTTCATCGTGTGGAGCCTGCTGCCCGAGGACCTCGACGGAGCGGGCGATCAGCTGACCGACACGGACGGCTTCACGACGTACTCCGACTGGAACTGAACCGGATCCGGACCCAGGGCGGCGAAAGCGCTTCCGGGGCGCAGCGGGTACCCTCACCAAGCCGCCCGCGGGCTGCCCACCGACGACAACCTGCGCACACCTCTGGAGACTGAGAGACGATGGCCGACCGGGTCACGGTGATCGGCTGGGACGGCTCGCCGCTGACCGCAGCGGCACGCTCCGCCCTCGGCGCCGCCACGCTGGTCGCGGGCGCCGCCCACCATCTGGCACTCCCCGAGGTACCGCCCGGCGCCGAACGCATCCGCCTCGGCAGCGTCGCCCTCGCCGCCCGCCGTATCACCGGCCACCGCGGCACCGCGGTCGTGCTCGCCGACGGCGATCCCGGGTTCTTCGGAGTCGTACGCGCCCTGCGCGCGCCCGAGTTCGGCCTGGAGGTCGAGGTCGTCCCCGGCGTGTCCTCGGTCGCCGCCGCCTTCGCGCGGGCCGGTATGACCTGGGACGACGCCCAGGTGGTCGTCGCACACCGGCGCACCCTGCGACGCGCGGTCAACGTGTGCCGGGCCCACACCAAGGTCGCCGTCCTCACTTCACCCGGCGCCGGACCTGCCGAACTCGGCCTGCTGATGGAGGGCGTCCACCGCACCTTCGTCATCTGCGAGGAACTGGGCACCGACCGCGAACAGGTCACCGTCGTCACCTCCGACAAGGCCGCCGACCACACCTGGCGCGACCCCAACCTCGTCATCGTCATCGGCGGCACGGCGGCCGTGACGGAGGACGGCGGCTGGATCGCCGGACGCGACCCGGCCACCGGGCCGCGCGGCTGGACCCTGCCCGCCGAGTCCTACGGCGGTCTCATGGGCGAGGGTGAACTGGAACCGCTGCGCGCGGCCCAACTCGCCCGGCTGGGACCGCGCGTCGGCGACCTCGTGTGGGACATCGGCTGCGGCAGCGGCGCCTTCGCCACCGAGGCCGCCCGGGCCGGGGCCGCCGTCATCGCCGTCGACCGCGACCTGAGGGCCTGCGAGCGCACCGAGGCCAACGCCCGCGCCTTCGGAGTCCAGGTCCAGATCGTCGCGGGCACCGCCCCGCACGTCCTGGAGAACCTCCCCGAACCCGACGTCGTCCGCGTCGGCGGCGGGGGAGTGGCCGTGGTCTCCGCGGTCGCCGACCGGCGTCCGCAGCGCATCGTCGCCCACGCCGCCACCCGCGACGAGGCCGAACTCGTCGGCCGGGACCTCAGCGAACACGGCTACCGCGTCGAGTGCGCCCTCCTCCAGTCCGTCGAACTCGACACCCGGGCCTGGACGGAGACGGAGCGCAGCGTCGCGTTCCTGCTCAGCGGGGTGCTCCCGGACCGTACGGCCTGACACCGCCGGTCGTCGTCCGCCGTCCCCGTGATCCTGTTGTCGTACTGCGCGCGGTAGGCTGGCCGACCGTTGTACCGCACCCGGCGGCCCGGCATTCGTTCGTCAATGTCCGGAAAGCGCGCCCGTTTTGGGGTGGGTGTGGTACGGCAGAACCGGAGGACGCGCAACGTGGCGCAGTCCACAGCGGGCTGTCGCGGATCAACCTGTCGCGACGGGGGAACGGCCGGGACAATGCCAGTTAATGGCTTTGTCGTCTTTCTCGGCGGGCCGTTCGTGCCGCTGGGCACGCACGCTCGTTCTTCACGGGGGCGGTCGGTGCGCCGTCCCCGGTGAGCTGGTCGTAGAAGCACTAACCGATGGGCGAGGGGTACGCATGACCGACACCGGCCAGGTTCCGGGCGAGGGACTGCCGGAGAACGCAGGCATGGTGGAACAGCCGGGCGTCCCTGCGCCGGGTGCGTACACCTACCTCTCCGAGACCACCGCCGAGGACGAAGACCTGTTGCTGCTGCCGGGCGCCCAGAGCCCCTGGGGCAACGAGGTCGCCCCGCCCGCTCCCGAACCGGTCGTCGAGACCGTCCACGAGCCGGGCCCGCACGAGATGTCCGGCCGCGACAGCGGAGCGCACGACCTGAGCGCGGTCCGTAGACCCCAGGTCCAGGCTCCTACGGTGCCGATCCCGCCCATCACGCCCCGCCGGCCGCTGCACCTCGGCCCGCCGATCCCCGACGCCTCCGCGAGCCCGGTCCGCTCGCTCGCCGACCGCGGCCCCGCGGGCGCACCGGTACGGCAGCCGGCCGCGGCCGCACCCGGACCCGAGTACTACGACACCTCGCAGCCGCAGGGCGCGGTCCCGTGGGGTGCCCCGGCCCAGGCCGCCGTCCAGACACCGGTGAGCACGGTGGCCCCGGCTGCCGAAACGGTTGTTCCGGCGCCGGAACCGGCGGTCGCGGCACAGGCTGCGACGGCCGACCTCGCTCCCGAGGCGGAGATCGCCGAGTACGAGGTCCCCGTAGCGCCGGTGCCGGATCCCGTACCGGCCCCCGAGTCCGTGCACGCGCCGGAGCCGCCGCAGACTCCGGTGCCCGAAGCGGATCAGGTCCTGGCCGACGGTTCGGGGTTCGAGGAAGCCCAGCCGGTGGAGGGCGAGCCGGCTGAGGTCGGTGGCGTCGAGGTGAGTGGGGAGCAGGTGCCGGTGGACGGCTCCTTGCCCTACGAGGTGCAGCCCGCGGTTGAGGTTCTGCCCGACGGACCCGTGCCCGACGCGGCCGACCGGACTCCTGACGCCGACACCGCTGTCGCTGCAGAGGCGGCCGAGGTCGAGGCCGAGGAGGTCCCGGGCCCCGGTCCCGACGTCGTCGACGCGGCGGAGTACGCGGTCGCCGCCCCGGATGTCGCCGACGTCGCTGAAACCGCGCCGGTGATGGGGGAAGCCCAGGCGGACGCGGTGCCCGAGCAGGCGCCGATGCCCGCGCCCGAGATCGTCGACGCCGGTGTCGAGTCGGGCACTGAGGCACAGGAGGCGGCAGTTGCCGTCGCCCCGCAGGTTGTTGCCGCCCCGGAAGCGGTGACCGAGGATGCGGCCGTTGCCCCAGAGGCGGACGCGGTCCAGGAAGCGGACCCGGTGGAGGAAACCGCGGCCGCTCCGGACATCGCACCCCCCGCCGAGGAAGCCGTCGCTCCGGTCACCCCGGACGCCCCCGAAGCCGTAACTCCGCAGGTTCCGCAGCCGGTGGATGTCGTCCCCGCACCGGCCGAGGATCTCCCCGCACCGGTCGAGGATCTCCCCGCACCGGTCGAAGACCTCCCCGCACCGGCCGAGGACCTCCCCGCACCGGCCGAGGACCTCCCCGCACCGGTCGAAGACCTTGCCGCACCCGCGGAGGACGACTTCGCCGCGGAGGCCCCCGGGCCACTCCCGGCCGAGCAGCCCGCGCAGGAGCAGGAACCCGCCGGGGACCCGCAGGCCCCCGTCCAGGAAGAGCCGGAGCCCCTCGCGGCGGACGCGGCCGACACCGACGTACAGCCGACGGAGCCCGCCGCTCAGCCGGCCCCGGACCAGGCGCCGCAGGGTCCGCAGACTCCGGAGCCTCAGCCGCTCGCCGCGGAACTCCCCGGCGCGCAGCCCCCGTTCGAGGCGCCCGTCGTCCTGCCCGCCGGAGTTCCCTCGGAACCCCAACCCGGCCAGCCGTTGGGCGAGTTCGTGCCGGTGGACGGCTCCGTGCCGACCACCCCGCACCTCGCGCCGACCCCGCCCCATCCCCTGTCGCTGCCCACCCCGCCTGAGGCGGGCGGTGACCCCCAACTCGCCCAGCAGGCGGACGACCTGGAGACCCGGGCGGCCGATCAGGAAGACCAGGAAGACCAGGAAGCAGTGAGCACCGCCCCCGTGGCAGAGGCACGACGGTCCACGGGCCCCGCCGCGCCCGCCTACGACGACGCCGAGCGCGAGGCCGTTCTCAAGGTCATGCGGGAGCGCCGTGACATCCGCAACGGCTTCCGCGGCGACCCCATCCCGCACGAGGTGCTGCTCCGTGTCCTGGAGGCCGCCCACACCGCGCCCTCCGTCGGCCACTCGCAGCCCTGGGACTTCGTCGTCATCCGCTCCGCCGAGACGCGCGCCGCGATGCAGGATCTGGCCCAGCGCCAGCGTGAGGCGTACGCCAAGTCGCTGCCCAAGGGCCGGGCCAAGCAGTTCAAGGAACTGAAGATCGAGGCCATCCTCGAGACCCCGGTGAACATCGTCGTCACGGCCGACCCCACCCGCGGGGGCCGTCACACCCTCGGCCGGCACACCCAGCCGCAGATGGCCCCGTACTCCGCCGCGCTCGCGGTGGAGAACCTCTGGCTCGCCGCCCGCGCCGAGGGCCTCGGCGTCGGCTGGGTCAGCTTCTTCGACGAGCGCGAGATGGTCCGCGCGCTCGGGCTCCCCGAGCACCTGGAGGTCATCGCCTACCTGTGCGTCGGGTACGTCGACGAGTTCCCGGACGAGCCCGAGCTGATGCAGGCCGGCTGGTCCAAGCGCCGCCCGCTGTCGTGGGTCGTGCACGAGGAGACGTACGGTCGCCGTGCCCTGCCCGGCGAGGAGCCGCACGACCTGCTCGGGGAGACCGTCGCCCAGATCCGCCCGCTGGACGCCAAGGCGCTCGGCGAGGCCTGGGAACGGCAGAAGCGGATGACCAAGCCGGCCGGCGCGCTCGGCATGCTGGAGATCATCTCCGCCCAGTTGTGCGGGCTGTCCCGGCAGTGCCCGCCGCCCATTCCGGAGCCCGCGGCCGTCGCGATCTTCGCCGGTGACCACGGTGTGCACGCCCAGGGCGTCACTCCCTGGCCGCAGGAGGTGACGGCCCAGATGGTCGCCAACTTCCTCGGCGGCGGGGCCGTTTGCAACGCCTTCGCCGCTCAGGTGGGCGCCGAGGTGTGCGTGGTGGATGTCGGCGTGGCGTCCGAACTCCCGGCCACGCCGGGCCTGTTGCCCCGCAAGGTCCGTGCCGGTACGTCCGACATGACGACCGGCCCGGCGATGTCCCGCGAGGAGGCCAAGCAGGCCATCGAGGTCGGCATCGAGACCGCGCGTGACCTGGTCGCGGCCGGCAACAAGGCGCTCCTCACGGGCGAGATGGGCATCGCGAACACCACCGCGTCCGCCGCCCTGATCTCCGTCTTCACGGGCGCCGACGCCGCCGAGGTCACCGGCCGCGGCACCGGCATCAACGACGAGACGCTGGCCCGCAAGACCGAGGTCGTCCGCCGCGCGCTCGAACTCCACCAGCCGGACCCCGCCGACCCGATCGGCGTCCTGGCGGCGATCGGCGGCTTCGAGCACGCGGCGATGGTCGGGCTGCTGCTGGGCGGCGCGTCGCTGCGCACCCCGGTCATCCTCGACGGCGTCAGCGCGGGCGCCGCCGCCCTGGTGGCCCGCGCGATCGCCCCGGAGGTCCTCGCCGCCTGCATCGCGGGCCACCGCAGCGCCGAACCGGGCCACGTGGCCGCGCTCAACAAGCTGGGCCTGCGCCCCCTGGTCGACCTCGACCTGCGCCTCGGCGAGGGCACGGGCGCCCTGCTGGCCCTGCCGCTGGTCCAGAGCACGGCCCGGGCCATGCACGAGGTCGCCACGTTCGACTCGGCGGGCGTCACCGAGAAGTGACCCCGCGACCGGGGTGGGCCACGCGCTCCTGCGTGCACCCCACCCCGGCCGTACGCTGAACCCGTCTCTAAAATCTGCACGTCAGGGCTGCTCCAGCGCCGTAGCACCCATCGCCTTGCCAGCACGAGGAGCCGCACCTCATGGCCGAACATCCCGCCTACCCCGTAGGCCTCCGCCTCACCGGCCGCAGGGTCGTCGTCCTCGGCGGCGGCCAGGTCGCCCAGCGCCGCCTGCCCGCCCTCATCGCGGCGGGCGCGGACGTCCTCCTGGTGTCCCCCGAGGCCACCCCCTCGGTGGAGGCGATGGCGGACGCGGGCGAGATCACCTGGGAGAAGCGGCCCTACCGGGAGGGCGACCTCGCCGCCGCCTGGTACGCCCTGATCGCGACCGGTGACACCGAAGCCAACACCCTGGCCTCCGCCGAAGCCGAGCGGAACCGCGTGTGGTGCGTCCGCTCCGACGACGCCGACGCGGCCACCGCCTGGACGCCGGCGACGGGCCACAGCGAGGGCGTCACGGTCGCCGTGCTCACGACGAACGCCAAGGGCCGCGACCCCCGCCACACGGCGGCCATCCGGGACGCGGTCGTGGAGGGCCTGCGCGACGGCACCCTCGTCGCCCCCCATCACCGCACCCGCACACCGGGCGTCGCCCTCGTCGGCGGCGGCCCCGGCGATCCCGACCTGATCACGGTCCGCGGCCGGCGCCTCCTCGCCGAGGCCGACGTCGTCATCGCCGACCGCCTCGGCCCCCGCGACCTCCTCGCCGAACTCCCGCCGCACGTCGAGGTCATCGACGCGGCGAAGATCCCGTACGGCCGTTTCATGGCCCAGGAGGCCATCAACAACGCCCTGATCGAGCACGCCAAGCAGGGCAGGTCGGTGGTACGGCTGAAGGGCGGGGACCCCTATGTCTTCGGCCGCGGCATGGAGGAACTCCAGGCCCTCGCCGAGGCCGGCATCCCCTGCACGGTCGTCCCCGGCATCTCCAGCTCGATCTCGGTGCCCGGCGCGGCCGGCATCCCCGTCACCCACCGTGGCGTCGCCCATGAGTTCACCGTGGTCAGCGGCCATGTCGCCCCCGACGACGAGCGCTCGCTGGTCGACTGGCCCTCGCTCGCCAAGCTCACCGGGACCCTCGTGATCCTCATGGGCGTCGACAAGATCGGCCGGATCGCCGAGACCCTGGTCGCCCACGGCAAGTCGCCCGACACCCCGGTCGCCCTGGTCCAGGAGGGCACGACGGCCGCCCAGCGCCGGGTCGACGCCACCCTGGCGACCGTCGCCGACGTGGTCGTCGCCGAGGAAGTCAAGCCGCCAGCCGTGATCGTCGTCGGCGAGGTCGTCGCCGTAGGACCCCGGGTCTCCGAGCCCTCGGCGTAACCCGGGGTAACACAACCCGTTCCCAGCCGTTGGCACCGCACCCAGGACAAGGCAGTATCACCCTGTGGCCGATCTCATCACCGTCGAGGACCCCGACGACCCGCGCCTGCACGACTACACGGGCCTGACCGACGTCGAACTGCGGCGCAAACGCGAGCCGGCCGAGGGCCTGTTCATCGCCGAGGGCGAGAAGGTCATCCGCCGGGCGAAGGACGCGGGCTACGAGATGCGCTCCATGCTGCTGTCCGCGAAGTGGGTCGACGTCATGCGTGACGTCATCGACGAACTCCCGGCCCCGGTCTACGCCGTCAGCCCGGAGCTCGCCGAGCAGGTCACCGGTTACCACGTGCACCGCGGCGCGCTCGCCTCCATGCAGCGCAAACCGCTGCCCACGGCGGCCGAGTTGCTCCAGACCGCCCGTCGCGTGGTGGTCATGGAGTCGGTCAACGACCACACCAACATCGGCGCGATCTTCCGCTCGGCGGCGGCCCTGGGCATGGACGCCGTCCTGCTCTCCCCGGACTGCGCCGACCCGCTGTACCGCCGCAGCGTCAAGGTCTCGATGGGCGCGGTCTTCTCCGTCCCCTACGCCCGCCTCGACACCTGGCCCAAGGGCCTGGAGTCGGTCCGCGAGGCCGGCTTCACCCTCCTCGCCCTCACCCCGGACGCGAAGGCCAGGACTCTCGACGAGGCCGCCCCACACAGGATGGACCGGGTCGCGCTGATGCTCGGCGCCGAGGGCGACGGCCTGACCACCCAGGCCCTGGTCGCCGCCGACGAATGGGTCCGTATCCCGATGGCCCACGGCGTCGACTCCCTCAACGTGGGCGCGGCGGCCGCGGTCGCCTTCTACGCGGTGGCCACGGGACGACCGCAGAGCTGATCAGCGGTCGTCCGCTGCTCCGGCACATCGCCTACGGCGTCCCGGCGCCGTACTCAGTCCGTGCCGCCGCCCTACCGCTGCGGCGGTGCCTGGTCCGGTGACGCGTGCACCTGTCCCTGCCGCAGTTCCCGTACGACGCCGTCCTCGCCGCCGAGCCCGCGCGGCGGCCCCTGGCAGCCCTGGGCCGCGGCGATGCCGAGCGCCACGAGCAGGGTCACGACGACGAACACGAACAGTCGCTGGCGCAGGAGGCGGGGGTTCGCGGGGCGCAGCCCCGTCTTGGTGTTCCTGGAGGCCGGGCGCCCGGCACCGCTGCGCGGCGCGGGCCGGCTGCCGCTGCCCGAGCGGGTCGTGTTCCGCGAGGAGGCCGGGGTGGGCCGCGGGCCCGGGCGGGAGGAAGGCACGCCGTTGCCGCGCGGGGTGCTGCCACCACGTGACGGAACCCCGCCGCGCGCCGGGGCCTGGCCCCGGACCTGCCCCGAACCACGGGACTGCGGAGTTCCCTGGGAGCCGGACGTACCCGGCTGCCCCTGGGGACGTCGCTGGGCCGTCCGCTCCGGGTAGGTGTCGGCGATGCGTCCGGTGGGCCGGTCCGCCTCGGCGGCGCGCGGGGCGGGCGGGCGCAGATCCGGCAGGCCCTGTGCCTCGCGGGCCGCGATCTCCTTGAGCCGCAGCGACAACTGGAGGGTGCTCGGCCGCTCCTCGGGGTCCTTCGCCAGACACGCGCGGATGAGGGGGGCGACCGCGTCGGGCACACCGTGCAGCTGGGCCTCCTCGTGCACCACGCGGTACAGCATCACCTCGGAACTGCCGTGCCCGAAGGGCGAGTCGCCCATCGAGGCGTACGCCAGGGTCGCGCCCAGCGAGAACACGTCGGTGGCCGGCGTCACCGCGGCGCCGCGCACCTGCTCGGGTGCGAGGAAGCCGGGGGAGCCCACGGCGGTGCCGACATGGGTGAGGGTGGAGGCTCCGGTCGCCCAGGCGATGCCGAAGTCGATGATCCGCGGACCCTTGGGCGACAGGAGGATGTTCGACGGCTTGAGGTCGCGGTGCACCACCCCCGCCTCGTGCACGGCGACGAGGCCCTCCGACAGGGCGGCCCCGATGGAGGCGACCTCGGCGGCGCCGAGCGCGCCCTCGTCGGCGACCTTGTCGTGGAGGGAGGGGCCGGGCACGTACTGGGTGGCGAACCACGGACGGTCCGCCTCCAGATCGGCCGCGACGAGCCGGGCGGTACAGCCGCCGCGAATCCGCCGGGCCGCGGAGACCTCGCGCGCGAACCGCGACCGGAACTCCTGGTCCTCGGCCAGATCCGGCCGGATGACCTTCAACGCGACCCGCTGCCCCTTGCGGTCGGAGCCCAGGTAGACGACTCCCATCCCCCCGGCGCCGAGCCGTCTGTGAAGCCTGAACGAGCCGACGACGCGCGGGTCCTCGCGCCTCAGGCGCATCATCGCCATGTTCATCCCCGCTGCCCGGTCCGTGTGACGAGCCACAGCTTACGTTTCCACGGGCCGACGCGCGCAGAGGCCGCGCCCTCTCGGCCCGGTGGATTGTCAGTGCCGAGTGGGAGAATTGAGGGGTGGTCAGGGAGCCGGAGGGCGGGCGGACTTCGCTTCGGATGTGATCCCAACCACCCGTCGCAGAAGGGGGATTGAACCCGTGAAGGGTGATCGCGTGGAGATAGTCGTGGACGCAGGTGACACGACGCGCACCTACGAGGTGGTGGCGAGCAGGGCGGGCCGCCGAGTGGAGACGGCGGTACGACGAGGTGTCGTGGAAGTGAGCGAAGTCACGCGGAACGGATCGGTGGTGCGGACGGCCCGGTTCATGGCGACCCGGGTGCTGGCTCTGGTGGAGCAGCCCGTGCCGCGCGAGGACAGCTCGGAGAAAGCGGGGCAGACCGGGCGACCCCTCCGGGAAGACCCGGAGACCTAGGTCCCCGTCTCCACCCATGGGAGTACTCCGCTGGTCATGGCTCATCCTCGGGGAGGCCCGGCAATCGGTACGAGGGCATGACGTGCGGGAAGCCCATGACGCCTAGATTTGAGGTCAAGCGGCGGGTGCAGCACTCGTCCCCCGAGGTCAGACACCCGCCGCTGCCAAACGACAACAGAACGGTCAGGAGAGGGACCATGGCTCTTACGGCACCGCGGACACTGTTCCGCACACGTCAGCCCCGCCGTACGGGCCGTCGCCACCCGCTGGTGGCGACGCTGATGGCCCTTCCCCTGGCGGTCCTGCTCCTCGTCGTCTTCGACGGCTGGGAGACAGTGGCCACACAGGCGTCGTCCGTGGGAGTGATGCTGGGGCGCTGAGCGGCGACCCCAGGCCCGGAAGAGCGGTCCGGGCGGGGACATCAACCCATGAAACCCCGTGGGGACGGGGGTGCGGCGGACGGCAAAATGCCGGCGCAGCTGGGGAGCTGCGCCGGCATTGCTTTGCCCTGTGGGCGTCTGAGGGTTCGGTTTCGGGTGCGGGTTCGGTGGGGGCGGGCGTTGTGCGCAGTTCCCCGCGCCCCTGAATGCCTGCGGCGGCCCGAACGCCCCGGTGGGGGCTCGTGTAGCGCGTGCGATGTGTTGTGGGTCGGTGCCGGGGTGGGGGGTATCCGTCCTCGGTCCGGCGGAAGCTGTCCCTTCATAGGTGCTCTGTAACGGACGCCGGCCGCTGCGGGCGGACACCCCCCACCCCGTCCCCTGCCCGCCGTACGCGGCCAACCGCCCGATCATGGCGCGCGGTCCGGCCAACGGCCCGTCCTGGCGCAGGCGACTGCAACCCCCTAGGGGCGCGGGGAACTGCGCGACCAGCCCTCACCGGCCCGCACCCGCCCGACAACCCGACCCGGCACCCCCTGAGGCGCCCCACCCCACGTCAACGAGACTTGCGTACCCTCGCGAGCAGACCACCCCGTCGCCCAGGGAGCCCCGTGACCACCCACCCCCTGCTCACCGAGCTCACCCTCAGAGCCAGGACCGAGGCTCACTCAGGGCGCTCGTCTGCGTGCCCCTGTGGGGCGACCACCCTGGCCGACCGTCCCGATGCCACCGTCGTCCGTCACGCCGACACCGTCGCCAAGGCTCACGCCCCCGACACGACGCGCGCCGACCTGGCGCCCCGCCTCGCCGCGGCCGCCCACCTCGCAGACATCCTGCTACCCCCACTCGCCGAGACCCCCGTAGACCTGCACGGCCGGCTCGTCACCTTCTGGCCCTACGGCGAACCCGTGGACCCGCAGAACCCCGACGCCGCCCCCTGGGAAGCCGCCGCCACCCTCCTCGCCCACCTCCACCGCACCCCCGCCCCACCCGGCCTGCCCCCCATGCGCGGCCCCGCCAAAGCAGCCCTGGCCATGGCCCGGCTCCTCGCCACCAGCCGCCGGAGGCACACCGTGCCCGTGCTCCGCGCCTGGCGAACCCTCCCGTCCTGGGCCCGCGCCGAGACCCCCATGTCCGACACCACGACCCTCTGCCACGGCGACCTCCACCTCGGCCAGCTCGTCCGTCACCCCGCCCCCGACGGCCCCTGGCGTCTCATCGACGTCGACGACCTCGGCGTGGGAGAACCCGCCTGGGACCTCGCCCGCCCCGCCGCCTGGTACGCCTGCGGACTGCTCCCGCCCGACGACTGGTCCCGCTTTCTCGGCGCGTACCGGGCGGCCGGGGGCCCCGCGATTCCCGCCGAGGGCGACCCCTGGCCGGCCCTGGACGTCGCCGCCCGCGCGCTCACCGTGCAGACCGCCGCCCGGGCGATCGCCAAGGCGACCGAGGCGGGCCGTGCGCTGGACGACGTGGAGCAGGCGGTCGTCGACGCCTGTGACCGAATGGGTTCCACCCCGCCGGAGTTGGCGGACGGTTTCGCGAAGTAGGGTGCAACCGACCAGAGCCGGACAGAGTCTGTCCTGGCGTAACGCTAAGCAGGACCGACCGGCGAGGAGTTGAGCCGACGATGCAGTGTCCGAAGTGCCACGCCCCGATGCACACGTACAACCGCAACGGTGTCCAGATCGAGCAGTGCAGCGGCTGCCGCGGGATCTTTCTCGACTACGGCGAGCTGGAGGCGCTGACCCGGCTGGAGGGCCAGTGGGGCGGCGGCCCCGCCGTTCCGCCACCGCCGGCCGCTCCGCAGTACCCGGCCCAGCCCGGCGCACCTGCCTGGGGCGCTCCGCAGCACGGCGGCGGTCACTACGGGGGCCACGGCGGCCATGGCGGTCACCACCGCAACCGCGGCTTCGGCCACATGCTGTTCTCCAGCTGACCAGGAGACGAGGAAGCCCCCGGCCGCAGGGCCGGGGGCTTCGGTGTGTGCGCGATACTGGGATTGAACCAGTGACCTCTTCCGTGTCAGGGAAGCGCTCTCCCGCTGAGCTAATCGCGCGGGAACCACGATCGAGATCGTGCGTGCTGCGTGCGCGATACTGGGATTGAACCAGTGACCTCTTCCGTGTCAGGGAAGCGCTCTCCCGCTGAGCTAATCGCGCGGGTCAGACCTTCGATGATCTGCCGAAGATCCAGTGGACGATACTGGGATTGAACCAGTGACCTCTTCCGTGTCAGGGAAGCGCTCTCCCGCTGAGCTAATCGTCCTTGGAGGTGGAGACGGGATTTGAACCCGTGTAGACGGCTTTGCAGGCCGTTGCCTCGCCTCTCGGCCACTCCACCAGGAGTGCAGGGGGTCGGGAAGATCCCCTGGTTCCATCGAGCGGACGACCAGGTTCGAACTGGCGACCTCAACCTTGGCAAGGTTGCGCTCTACCAACTGAGCTACGTCCGCTTGTCGTTTCGTTCCGCTCTCGCGGCCCGGCGACGAGTTGAACTCTAGCGGATTCCGGGGCCATCACAAAAACGCGTTTGCGCAGCGTGCTGCGGTGCGCATGTCGACGTACGTGGTCAGGGCGCCTTCGAGGACATGGCCAGGTCACCCGCAGGACACCCGCCATAGACTCGGCCACGTGCTCGACCTCGCTCCTCTCGCCCGTTTCGGCGACCGCGTCGCCACCGGTCTCCTCGATGTCACCAGCGATCCCGCGGCCCTGGACTCCAGCGGCTTCTGGGCCGTCGCCGCGGACTTCGAGGGCGGTCTGACGTGCGCCCGCTTCGCCGACGTACGCCGGGAGCCGGTGCCCGCGCCGCGGCCCGGGGCGTGGCGCGGGCCCGCGGCCGGTGACTGGACGTCATCGCTGGATCGCGCCGCGTACACCGAGGGCGTACGGCGGATTCGCGCGCACATCGCCACGGGTGAGGTCTACCAGGCCAACCTCTGCCGTGTCCTGACCGCGCCCGTCGCGCCCGACGCCGACGTGGACGCGCTGACCGCTCTGCTGGCCCGCGGCAACCCGGCGCCGTACGCAGGAACGATTCGGCTGCCCGGACACGGGGTGGAGATCGCCACCGCGTCCCCCGAGCTGTTCCTGCGCAGGACGGGGCGGGTCGTGGCGTCGGGGCCGATCAAGGGGACCGGGCGGACCGAGGACGACCTGCTGGCCAAGGACTACGCCGAGAACGTGATGATCGTCGACCTGGTGCGGAACGACCTGGGGCGGGTGTGCGCCACGGGCAGCGTCACCGTTCCCGACCTGTGTGCCGTGGAGAAGCATCCGGGGCTGGTCCATCTCGTGTCGACCGTGCGGGGCGAGCTGTCCGCGGGGGCCGGCTGGGCCGAGCTGTTCGGCGCCGCCTTCCCGCCCGGCTCGGTCACCGGTGCGCCCAAGTCCAGTGCCCTGCGGATCATCGACGCCCTGGAGACCGCGCCCCGCGGGCCGTACTGCGGAGGCGTCGGCTGGGTCGACGCGGACCGGGGTACCGGGGAGCTGGCTGTCGGCATCCGCACCTTCTGGATCGACCGCGCCGAAGGAGTGCTGCGCTTCGGCACCGGCGCCGGGATCACCTGGGGCTCCGACCCCGAGGGGGAGTGGCGGGAGACCGAACTGAAGGCGTCCCGGCTGCTCGCGGTAGCGTCGGGGACGTACGAGGCGAGTGGAGGGACCCTTACGTGAAGATCTGGCTCGACGGCGGGCTCCAGGACAGCGAGACCGCCCGCGTCTCCGTCTTCGACCACGGGCTGACCGTGGGCGACGGCATCTTCGAGACCGTCAAGGCGGTGGACGGCCGTCCCTTCGCCCTCACCCGCCATCTCGACCGGCTGACGCTGTCGGCACGGGGCCTCGGGCTGCCCGACCCCGATCACGACGAGGTCCGCCGCGCCTGCGCCGCCGTACTCGAGGCGAATCCGATGCCGCTCGGGCGGCTGCGCATCACCTACACCGGCGGCCACGGCCCCCTCGGATCCGACCGGGGCGAACACGGGCCGACGCTGGTGGTCGCCCTCGGCGAGTCCGCCCCGCGACCCGACTCCACGGCCGTGATCACGGTGCCGTGGACCCGTAACGAGCGCGGGGCCCTCACCGGGCTCAAGACCACCTCGTACGCCGAGAACGTCGTCGCACTCGCACGCGCGCGTGCGGGCGGCGCTTCCGAGGCGCTGTTCGCGAACACGGTCGGACAGCTGTGCGAGGGCACCGGGTCGAACGTCTTCGTCGTGCTCGACGGCGAGATCCACACCCCGCCGCTCGCCTCCGGCTGCCTGGCAGGCATCACGCGCGCGTTGACCGTCGAATGGACCGGGGTCAAGGAGACCGACCTGCCGCTGGACGTCCTGGAGCGGGCCGACGAGATCTTCCTCACCTCGACCCTGCGGGACGTCCAGGCGGTCCACCGCGTCGACGCGCGCGAACTGCCGGGCGCGCCCGGCCCGGTGACCGCCAAGGCGCTGCGGATCTTCGAGGAGCGGGCCGGGGACGACCTCGATCCGTAAAGGCCCGGGATATTGGGCTGCTCCGGCGCGCGGCAGCGGGTAGAACTCCGGTGATGACCACCACCCTGCGGCCGACCGAGCCGCTGCAGCGCGGCTCCGACGGGGCGCTGTCCCGCCACTACACGGTGTGCGTGAACAGCCGTCCCGTCGGGGCGATACACCTGGCGACCCACCCGGCTTTCGGAGCGGCCGTCGCCCAGATCCGGGACCTGCGGATCGACGAGCCGGACCGCAGGCGCGGCCGGGGCACGGTCGCCGCGCTCGCCGCCGAGGAGGTGGCGCGGGGCTGGGGCTGCGGGCAGCTGGAGATCAGGGTCCCCGCCGACGCCGAGCCGGCGCTGCGGCTCGCCACCATGCTCGGCTACGTCCACCGCAACCGCGGCATGGAGAAGGCGCTCGGTGCCGACGCGCCCGAACTGCCCGCAGGCAGCCGGGGCAGGCCCATGACGGAGGCCGAGTTCGGGCCGTGGGCGGAGCGCGGTATCGAGGAGTACGCCCGGGACTGGGCCGACCGCGGGGTGCCCGAGACCGAGGCGAGGGCGAGGTCGGAGCGGGACAACGAATGGTTGACGGAGCGCGGCCTCGCGACCGGGGACGCGCTGTTCAGCGTCCTGGAACACGACGGGGTCCGGGTCGGGGTCCTGTGGGTGGAGTTCACCGGCGCCACCAAGGCCTTCGTCTACGACGTCGAGACCGAGGAGCCCTTCCGCGGCCGCGGGCACGGCCGGTCCCTGATGCTGCTGGCCGAGGCCCAGACGATCGCCTCCGGCAGACGGGTCCTGGGCCTCAACGTCTTCGCGGGCAACACACCGGCCGAGCGGCTGTACGAGTCGCTGGGGTACGTGACGGTGGGTTACTCGATGTACAAGAGCCTGCTCTGAGGCGGGCTCACTCCTGCCCGGCGAGCAGCCGGTCCGCGATCTGCTCGATCCGCTCGCGCAGCCCCTCCTGGCTCTTGCCGCCGTCGAGACGCTCGCCGTCGATGACGTACGTCGGTGTCCCGCTCACGCCGATCGCCTTGCCCTCGGCCTGGTCGGCGTCCACGATCAGGATGTGCCGGCCGTCGATCAGCGCGGTGTCGAACTCCTCGGCGTCGAGGTCCAGTTCACGGGCGACCTCGACGAGGAAGGGTTCTCCCTCACGGTCCAGCTCCTCGACGCGGCCGAGCACCGCCTCGACGAACTCCCAGCCCTTGCCCTGCTCCAGCGCCTCCTCGGCGGCCTGCGCGGCGGCGAAGGAGTGCTTGTGCTTCTCCAGCGGGAAGTGCCGCAGCCGCAGCTCCAGGCGGTCGCCGTAACGGGCACGCAGGGTCCGGACATCGTCCAGCGCGTCACGGCAGTCCGGGCACTGCAGCTCGCACCAGACATCGAGAACGGGCGCGGCGGGACGGACGGGGGAGGGGTCGCTCATGGGTCCAGTCTCCCAGCCCGTGCCCGCCCGGCCCAATCGCCCCCGGCCGTCCGTGACGCCATCCGTCGGCCCGACCGGTACGGCCCCGACCGGCACCTGCGGAGGAGGTGACCCGGAGATGTCCCTGATGTCCTGCCGGGGCATGGCCCGGTGGGGCCCGGGAGGTGCAGGATGGACAGGGACGAAGCGGCACCTTGCCGATCGAGCCCCGCCTGGAGGACCGGATGATTGCCGAGACCGTCTGTTCCGCCGTCGCCGCGGCCGGCCTGGGCATCGCGGCGGTCACCGCGTACCGGAAGCGTTTCCTCGCGGCGACCCGTATCGCCGCCTACTCCCTCGTCCCGCTCGGTCTGGTGATGACCGGCGTCGTCGACTGGCTCGCCGACACCGCCTTCAGCCCGACCGCCTGGGCGGGCTTCGGTGTGCTCGGCCTGTCGTGGGTGCTGTTCTCGACCACGCGCACGGTGGAGCGCCGCCGTGGCGGCACTCGCAAGGAGCGAAGAGCGGCGGCCCGTGGCGCTCGGCAGGAGGCGGTGGCCCCCACGGCCTCCGCGCCCTCCCTCGGCCCGGCCGCACGCACCCCGGCGACCCGCCCGGTGGGCAAGACCGGGGCCACCGGGTCCGCCGCGGACGACTTCAGCGACATCGAGGCCATCCTCAAGAAGCACGGCATATGACGGTCGCGCCGTGACCTGAAACGTTCGCAGTGGGATCAGCGTCGGTCCGTAAGCGATCACGACTCGAAGCGGACATCACGGAATCCGGCGAACTCCCGCACATTTCGGGCGTGTTGATCGCGGCGGGGGCGAGGACTGCGCCATCATCGCCGCGAGATGCTGGACACGAAACAGAGCGATACCGCGCCGCCGCAGGACGAGCCGCGTGGATGCCTCTTCGCCCTTTCCCAGCCACCGCTGATGATCTTCCTTGCGGTGATCGGGTCTCTTCTGCTCATGGCTGCGCTGCACGACCTGCTGCTGCTCTGAGCCGTACCCGTGGGTCCCCGGCGTCACCCGCCGGGGCCCACGTCGACACCCCGCCCGGACTCCGGTCCCGCCCGGACTCCGGTCCCGCCCGGTCTCCGGTCCCCGTCCGGACCTCAGCCCGCGGCCTCCTTGCGCCGCGCCCGGTAGGCGGCCACATGCAGGCGGTTTCCGCAGGTCCGGCTGTCGCAGTAGCGCCGCGAGCGGTTGCGGGACAGATCGACGAAGGCCCGTCGGCAGTCGGGGGCCTCGCAGCGCCGCAGCCGCTCCTGCTCCCCGCCCACCACGAAGAACGCCAGCGCCATCCCGCAGTCGGCCGCCAGGTGGTCGGCGACGGAGGCGCCCGGCGCGAAGTAGTGCACATGCCACTCGTAGCCGTCGTGGTCCGTGAGCTGGGGAGTGGTGCCCGCGGCGGCGACCAGTTCGTTGATCAGGGCGGCGGCGGCCCGGGCGTCCGGGGCGGCGAAGACCGAGGCGAACCGTCCGCGGATCTTGCGCACGGCCGACAGATCGAACTCCGAGAGCACCCCGACCCCACTGATCTCGTGGTTTCGTACGAAATCCTCGAGCGCCCCCACATCCGGCAGCGCGTCGGGCGACGCGTCGTCCTCCGGTGCGGTGTTCACCAGATCGACCACGGTGTCGAGGGCGCACCGGGTGTCGTGGGTGATCAGCACGATTCGCTCCCTGGCCTGGGGGTCGGGCGAACGCCCGCCGATGCTGGCCGATGGTAGTGGCTCGCCGGGCCCCGGTGGCGGGCAGCACGACAGGCGCCGTGGCTGCGGAGCGCTCCGCAGCCACGGCGCCTGTCGTTCCCTATGCGGTTGTACCGGCCCGAGCCGTCTCCCCGAGTGGACGGCGCCGGGCGGCTCTGTGGGACCTCGCCCCCTAGCTTTCCGCCAGGATGTGCGAGAGCTCCTGATCCAGATCGAAGTGCCGGTGCTCCGTGCCCGGGGGCACGGCGGCGTCCGTCCGCTTCAGGAACGATTCCAGGGCCCGCGCCGGGGCCTCGAGCAGTGCCTCGCCTTCAGGGGAGCTCAGGGCGATGCAGACGACGCCCTGACCGTGACTGCGCGACGGCCAGACTCGGACGTCGCCGGTTCCGGTGGGCCGGTGGAGGCCCTCCGCGAGGAGGTCGCGGGCGAACACCCACTCGACGGTCTCCTCGGCTCCGGTGTGGAAGGTGGCGTGCACGGCGTAGGGGTCGGCCGTGTCGTACCGCAGGCCTGCGGGGACAGGCAGGGAGGACTCGCTCGACACAACGAGGCGCAGGTGCAGCTCGCAGCTGACCGTGGTGTTCATAAGCGCCAGGGCCTTTCGCTCAGTGTGCGCTCGGGGATTCGCACGTCGGCGAAATCGACATGCCACCTACGGTGCCGTTGTAAACCCCTCTGAGTGTTTTGCGTGCGTTTACGTAACTCTTCCGGCCGATGACCTCTTGGGGAGGTACGACCATTCCAGTGACCGGTTTCTCTCCGGTAGGGTTCGGCTGTATGAATACGGGGAGTGACGAGCCGCGCGAGGTCGCCGTGGCACGTGATGAGCAGAGCGGCGAGAAGTCGGACAAGGCGCACGACGAGCAGGGGCTCGGCTCCAAGGCGCCGGAATTCATCAAGTCTCGGCGGCTGCTGCACCTGAGCTGGCAGGTCCTGGTCTTCGTCATCGGCCTGGCGGTCGTGGTGGCCGGCATCATCATGCTGCCGCTGCCAGGGCCCGGCTGGGTCGTGATCTTCGGCGGTATGGCGATCTGGGCGACCGAGTTCGTCTGGGCCCAGCTCGTGCTCCGCTGGACCAAACGCAAGGTGACCGAAGCAGCCCAGCGCGCCCTCGATCCCAAGGCGCGCCGCCGCAACATCATCCTGACCTCGGTCGGCCTGGTGATCATCGCCGCCGTCCTCGGCGTCTACCTCTGGAAGTTCGGCTTCGAGATGCCCTGGAACATCAAGGACCAGTGAGCCGCGAGGGGGTGCCCGGCCTGTCACCGCTGGTCACAGGCACCCCCTGACATGGGGTAATGTTCTTCCTGCGTCCGGGCGATTAGCTCAGTGGGAGAGCGCTTCGTTCACACCGAAGAGGTCACTGGTTCGAACCCAGTATCGCCCACCCGGACCGACGGCCCGTCTGCGAGATCGCGGACGGGCCGTCGGCGTGTGCGCGCACCGATCCGAAGGCCGGGGGCTCCGACTCCGCTTCGCGTGACGGTCCACTGAGGCCCGTGCCGGGGCCCGTCCTTTTTCGGCCGCCCGTCGACGTCGCAGGACAGCCTGCGCGGTGTTCGATCGGTCGACCCCCCGTCTCTCACCTGGGGCATCGTCAGTTCCCCCGTACCTCCCGGTGGTTGGAGGCGCTCCGGTCTCTCACCGCACTCACAATAAATTCCTGTCCGAATCATTGACGCGCCTCCGGGGCCTCCGTAGCTTGTGCCAGCAAGCGCTTACTTGAAACGATTCATGCGTGCGGCGACGCTGCGGGGAGGGGACCGACTGTGGGAACCAGCAGGAATGTTGAGAGGCGAACGATCCTGAAGGCGGCGGGGGCGACAGCGGCGACGCTGGGGCTGGCCGCGACGACGGGATGCGGTGGTGACAGTGGCAGCTCCGGAGACGGAACGGTCACACTCCGTTACGCGTGGTGGGGTGGCGAGCCGCGCACCATCGCCATCAAGAAGACGATCGCGCTCTTCGAGAAGAAGTACCCGAAGATCAAGATCAAGCCTGAATTCACCGACTATCAGGCGTTCTGGGAGAAGTTCCAGACCCAGGCCTCCGGTGGGAATCCGCCGGACGTATTCCAGAATGCGATCGGCTTCCTGCGGAAGTACGACAAGCGCGGTGTTCTGCTCGATCTCAAGTCGCAGGCGGACTCCGGGAATCTGAGCCTGGACAACTTCCGCAACGGCGTTCTGGCGAACGGTCAGGTCGACGGCAAGCAGATCGGCATACCCGTCGGCGCCAACACCATGGCGCTCGTCATCGACCTCAAGGCCTTCAAGAAAGCGGGCGTGGAGCCGAAGTTCGGCTGGACCTGGGACGAGTACTTCGCCGCGCTCCAGACGGTCCAGGACAAATTGAAGATCGCCGGTGACACCGGTTACCACGGCATCATGTACCTGTACGACCTGTATCTGCGCCAGAACGGCAAGGCGTTCTTCACCGACTCCGATCTCGGTTTCACCGAGGACGATCTGACGCAGTGGTGGACGGACGCGTACAAGCGCGTGAAGTCCGGGCTTGTCGCCGACCCCAAGAAGATCGAGCAGGTCCAGCCCAAGTCGGGTCTGTCGGCCGGGCTCGCCGCCTCCGAGTTCACCTGGGACAACTTCTCCATCCGCTACGAGGGCGAGGGCGAGTCGGACTACGGACTCGCGCCGATTCCCACGACGGACGGCAAGCACACCGGCCAGTACCTCGGCTCGCTGATGCTCAGCGCCTTCTCCGGGACCAAGCACCCCAAGGAAGCCGCCCAGTTCATCTCCTTCATGGTCCACGACCCCGAGGTCGGCAAGATCATGGGCTACGACCGCGGCATCCTCTCCACGACCGAGCAGTACGACGCGTTCACGCCCACCGACGCCCAGAACAAGGGCGTCAAGGCGTACGAGGAAGAGGTCGCCAAGGCCGGCGTGCTCGGGGAGATCACCCCGCACCCGTCCGGCGCCGACGTCATCGAGGCGGCGTTCCTGCGGATCGGCGGCGAGGTCTCCCAGGGCAAGACCAAGCCGGCCGACGCCGCCAAGGCGCTGTTCAGCGAGGCCAAGGCCGCGTTCGCGGGCTGAGGGGACGTACCACCATGACGCTCGTCAAGGAAGCGCCCGTGCGCCCGGCGAAGAAGCGGCCCGCCGCTCCTGCCGCCGGGCGACGCGGGCGGCGCCGCGAGAACATCGCCGGCTATCTCTTCATGTCGCCGTGGATCGCGGGATTCCTGGTGCTCACCGCGGGACCGATGATCGCGTCGCTGTACTACGCGTTCACCCGCTACAACCTCTTCACCCCGCCCGAATGGGTGGGCTTCGACAACTTCACGACGATGTTCCAGGACCCGCGCTGGCAGAAGTCGGTCGAGGTCACGCTGAAGTACGTCGTCGTGGCCACACCGCTGAAGCTGCTGCTCGCGCTCGGTGTCGCGCTGCTGCTCGCCCAGAAGCGGCGCGGGCAGGGGGTGTACCGGGCCGCGTTCTACATGCCCTCACTCATCGGCGCCAGCGTCTCCGTCGGCTTCGTGTGGCGGGCGCTGTTCTCGGACGACGCGATCGTGGACCGCACGCAGAAGGTCTTCGGGCTGAACGTGGGTGGCTGGATCGGCAACCCGGACTATGTCCTCTACGCACTGGTGGCGCTGAGCATCTGGCAGTTCGGCGCGCCGATGGTCATCTTCCTCGCCGGTCTCAAGCAGGTTCCGCAGGAGCTGTACGAGGCCGCCGAGATGGACGGGGCCGGTCCACTGCGGCGGTTCTGGAACATCACGCTGCCGATGATCTCCCCGGTGCTGTTCTTCAACGTGCTGCTGGAGTCCATCCACGCGTTCCAGGTGTTCGGGTCCGCGTACGTGGTCTCCAACACCCAGTGCGGGCCGGCCGACGCCACCCTCGTCTACACCTGTTACCTCTACCAGAAGGGCTTCAAGGAGGCCCAGATGGGCTTCGCCTCCGCGATGGCCTGGTCGCTGGTGGTCGCGGTGGCGCTGGTCACGGCGGTCCTGTTCTGGTCGCAGAAGAAGTGGGTGCACTACGAGGAGGCCGCCAAGTGACCACTGTCAGCACCCCCGCGGCGCGCACCGCCAACGAGCGGCGGCGCACCGGTTCCCTCGCCTGGCACGTGGGCGCCCTCGCCGTCCTCGCGGTCGTCCTGTACCCGGTGATCTGGGTCCTCGGGGCCTCGTTCAAGCCGAGCAAGGACATCATCGCCAGCATCGACCTGCTGCCCGCCAAGCCGGTCTGGGCGAACTTCTCCGGGCTCGCCGACGGCATCTCCGGCATCTCCATCGGTACGTTCTTCACGAACTCGCTGATGTACGCGGGACTCGCCGTCGCCGGTGTCGTGCTCTCCAGCTCGCTGACCGCGTACGCCTTCGCCAAGATCCGGTTCGCCGGGCGGAACCTGCTGTTCACGCTGATGATCGGCACCCTGCTGCTGCCGTACCACGTGCTGCTCATCCCGCAGTACGTGATGTTCCGCAAGCTGGAGCTCACCGACACCCTGGTGCCGCTCGTGGCCGGCAAGTTCCTGGCGACGGAGGCGTTCTTCGTCTTCCTGATGGTGCAGTTCATGCGCGGGCTGCCGCGCGAGCTGGACGAGGCCGCCAAGCTCGACGGCTGCGGGCACTTCAGGACCTACTGGTCCATCGTGCTGCCACTGTGCCGCCCGGCCCTCATCACCAGCGCGATCTTCACCTTCATCAACGCGTGGAACGACTTCATGGGCCCGTTGATCTACCTCAACACCCCGGACAAGTACACCGTCTCGCTCGGCCTGATGATGTTCCGCGACCAGGAGGGCATCTCCAACTACGGGAGCATGATCGCGATGTCGCTGGTGGCGCTGGTGCCGGTCATCGCCTTCTTCATGGCCTTCCAGCGCTACCTCATCGACGGCATGGCGACGTCCGGACTGAAGTGAGGCGGTCAGCATGGCGCAAGCACGTGTGAAGGCCCGCAGGGCATCCGTGTTCGGCGGCGAGCGCTTCGCGCTCTTCGCCGAGTCCCTGCTCACCGGTGTGTGGATCGCGGTGGCCTGTCTCGGTCTCGTCACCTACCCCGCCGCCTTCGCCGCCGGCGCCCGGCATCTGCGGCGGCGCACGGGTCACGAGGGCGGCGGCTGGCGGGAGTTCGTCACGGACTTCCGTGCGGCGGTGCGCCGCGGGTGGCTCGTCGGGGTCGCCGGGTGGGTCGCGGCAGCCGCGGTCTGGGTGGACGTCCAGGCCGCGCGGGCCGGGATCCCCGGCGGCCCGCTGGTCGGGGCCGTCGGACTGTTCGCGCTGATCGGCCTCGCGGTGGCCGGGCTGCGTGCGGCGGCGGTCTGGACACCGGGCGTCTCCTGGCGGGCGCTGCTCGCGGACGCCGTACGCCGGACCCTGCGCGACCCCGCCGGGTCCTTCCTGATCGTCGCCGGCCTCGCCGTCGTGGCCCTGTCCGCGGGGTTCCTCGCGCCGCTGGCGGTCCCGGTCCTCGGGGCCGTCGCGGCGGCGGCCGTCGCCGTGGAGGAGCGCTACCGGCGCCGCTGACGGGCGGCGCCCTCGTCACCAGGTCGGCACCCTCGGCGTCGCACCTCTCTCTGTCATGCCCCTGACCAACCTGTCCATGGAAAGGAACGGTCATGTCCCCCATCCCCCGCAGGTCCATCCTCAAAGCAGCCGCCGTCGCCGGTGCCGCCGCGCAGTTCAGCTGGGCGCTAGGGAACAAGGACGCGCAGGCCGCGCCCAGAGCCGCCGAGGCCGACGACTCTCCCGTGACCCTGGACTGGCTGGAGGACGGCGGTCTCGGTGCCGCACCCGGCTCCACCGTCGGTGTCCCCTGGCCCAGGGGCGTCTACCGGGAGGGCCAGAAGTTCGCGGTCCAGGACGCCGACGGCAAGGCCGTGCCGGTGCAGTCCTGGCCGATCGCCTACTGGCCCGACGGCTCGCTCAAGTGGACCGCTCACGCGGTCAGTTCGGGCAACGGCAAGCTGTCGCTGAGCGCCGGTGACGCCGCCGTACCCGACAAGAAGGTCACCGTCGACAAGAGCGGCGGCACGATCACCATCTCCACCGGTGTCATCACCGCGAAGATCGGGAAGTCGGGCGCCACCCTCATCAAGTCCGTCACCCGCGGGTCGACCGAGATCGCCAAGAACGGGCGGCTCGTGCTGATCCGCCAGCCCGAGATCGAGGACGAGGACCAGGGCTCGGTCAGGACCGAGCGCTTCGAAGGGGCCATCTCCGAGGTCACCGTCGAGCAGTCGGGGCCGGTCCGCGCGGTCGTCAAGATCGACGGCAAGCACCGCAAGGGCAGCCGGAGCTGGCTGCCGTTCTCCATCCGCCTCTACTTCTACGCGGGCGCCGACTCCTTCCGCATGGTGCACACCATCACCTACGACGGCACCCAGGAGCCCGGCAAGGCGAGCGGCGACTTCATCCGCGGCCTCGGCGTCCGCTTCACCGTGCCGATGCGCGACCAGTCCTACGACCGCCACATCCGCATCGGCGGCGAGGGCACCGGTCTGCTGCGCGAGGCCGTCAAGGGCATCACCGGGCTGCGCCGCGACCCCGGCATCGCCGTGCAGGAGGCGCAGTACGCGGGCAAGAAGCTGCCCCACCCCGCCACCTGGGACCAGCGGGTCACCACCCGGCTCCAGTACATCCCCGAGTGGGGCGACTACACCCTCTCCCAGCTCTCCGCCGACGGCTTCACCGTGCGCAAGCGCACCAAGAAGGGGCACGGCTGGATCGGCGCCGGCGGCGGCAGGCGGGCCTCCGGGTTCGGCTACGTCGGTGGCGCGAGCGGCGGATTCTCCTTCGGCCTCAGGGACTTCTGGGAGCGGCACCCCTCGCAGCTCGACATCCGCGACGCCCAGACCGACGAGGCCGAGGTCACCCTCTGGCTCTGGTCGCCCGAGGCCCAGCCCATGGACCTGCGCTTCTACCACGACGGCATGGGCCAGGACACCTTCGCCGAGCAGCTCGAGGGCCTCAACATCACCTACGAGGACTACGAGCCGGAGTTCGGCACCCCCTACGGCATCGCCCGCACCTCGGAACTGCTTTTCTGGGCCAACGAGTCGACGCCGTCCCCGGAGACCCTGGCCCAACAGGTCGAGGCCGTACGGGTGTTGCCGCAGCTCGCCGCCCCGCCCAAGCAGCTCATCAAGGCGAAGGTCTTCGGGCCGGGCCTCTACTCCGAGCCCGACCGGTCCACGCCCGCCAAGGCGAAGATCGAGGACCACCTCGACTTCCTCTTCACCTACTACAAGGGCCAGGTGGAGCAGCGCCGTTGGTACGGCTTCTGGGACTACGGCGACATCATGCACACCTATGACACCGTCAGGCATCAGTGGCGGTACGACATCGGCGGCTACGCCTGGGACAACTCCGAGCTCTCGCCGGACCTGTGGCTGTGGTTCGCGTACATCAGGTCGGGTCGCGCGGACATCTTCCGGTTCGCCGAGGCGATGACCCGGCACACCGGCGAGGTCGACGTCTACCACCTGGGGCAGTGGGCCGGACTCGGCACCCGGCACGGGGTGCAGCACTACGCCGACAGTGCCAAGCAGCAGCGCATCGCCAACACGACGTACCGGCGCTACTACTACTTCCTCACCGCGGACGAGCGGGTCGGCGACCTCATGCACGCCAACGTCGACTCCGACGAGACGTTCCTCGTGCTCGACCCGCTGCGCAAGGTCCGCACCGACCCCTACACGCCCGACCGGCACGCCCTGTCGGTCGGCTTCGGCACCGACTGGAGCGGGCTGGTCTCGGCCTGGCTGACCGAGTGGGAGCGCAAGGGGCCGAAGTGGGAGAAGGCCAAGGCGCGCGTGCTGTCCACGATGGAGGGCATCGCCGCCCAGCCCAACGGGTTCGTGCAGGGCAGCGGGCTGTACGACCTCGACACCGGCAAGTTCGCGGTGGCCTCCACCCCGGTCGTCGGGGTCTCGCATCTGTCCGCCGTGTTCGGTCTCAACGAGCTGTGCGCCGAGCTCATCGACCTCGTCGACATGCCGAAGTTCAACGAGGCGTACTTCGACTACTGCCGCTACTTCAACGCGACCAAGGCCGAGCAGGCGGCGCGGTACGGATCCAACTTCGGATCACTGCTGCTGTTCCAGGGACACTCGCGGCTGGACGCGTACGCGGCCGTGAAGACCGGGGACGCGAAGCTGGCCGCTCGCGCGTGGGACAAGTTCTACAACTCCGACGGGTACAAGGAGTCGGCGCCCTGGAAGACGGAGGCGTTGAGCGGGCCGGTGTCCTTGGTCGCGGGCAGTGAGGCGGCCTGGGTGGCGACCAACGACACCGCGCTGTACGGCTTGGCCGCCATCGAGAACCTGGCGCTTCTCGGGGACAAGATGCCGTAACGGTTCGTGGGGAACTGCGGGCCCGTTGTGGCTGGTCGCGCAGTTCCCCGCGCCCCTGAAGGGGCGCTTCAGTGCATCTTGGTCAGGATGCTCCGCACTCGTCGGGCATCCCTCAGGCGTTGTTCGTACGTCGCTCCCAGGGCCAGGAGAAGGAGGCCGACCAGGGCCGGGGGCACCCAGCGGGGGAGTGCGTCGGTCACCTGGACGAGGTACGGGGCCAGTTCGTGCAGGGCGTCCAGGAGCAGTACCGCGCCGCCCAGCAGGAGCGGGGCCTGGAGGTGGTGACGGGCGCCCGCCAGGGTGACCACCAGGGCCGCCAGGCCGAGCAGTAGGGGGCGCGTCCAGTGGGGGTCGCCCCAGGCCGCGAAGAGGCTCGGCACGAGAGTGGCGGCCAGGCCGGGGGCGTACGCCGTCCAGGACGAGGTCCGCGGGTCGCGGCGGTGGCGCAGGGCGCCGACCAGCAGAGCGGGAATCGTGACCGGGAGCGTGTAGGCCTCCGGGGTGTCCACGGCCCAGGCCGCCAGGCGGACCCAGGTGGCCGCGAGGAACAGGGCCGCGGCCGCGTAGCCGACTGCGCGACGGTCCGTACGGATCGCCGTGCCCGCGGTGATCACTCCGCACAGGGCCAGGACCGTGGCGAGCAGGGGCAGGTCGGTGGCTGCCAGCGCGACGGCGAGCAGCCCGGTCGCCGCTCCGGCCGCCTCCACCGGCACGGTGGCCCTCGGGTCGCCGAGTCGCCACGCGAGCAGAGCCGCGGCCGCGGGGACCACCAGGACCAGCAGAGCGGTGTGTGGCGGCGACCAGTCGGCGGCGGCACCGGTCGCGACGGCGAGTGCGGCACCGTAGGCGAGGGCGGCCGGGGCGGTGAAGGGGGCGAGACGCCAGGAGGCTGCCGTGAAGAGGGCGATCAGTCCGCAGAGCACGACCAGGGTCGCGGTCTGGGAGGCGAGGGCCAGGAAGGCCAGGCTCGCGGAAGAGACCAGCGCGAGGACGAGGGCCGTGACGTGCTGCCGCAGGAACATCGCCGCCGTCAGGGCCCCGGCGGTCGCGGCGCCCTGGATCAACAGGCCTGCGTCGTAGGGGAGTTCGAGCACGGCGGGGAGGATGAGTGCCGTGGCCCAGGCCACGCCCAGTGCGCCTGCCGTGGCCCTGGGGCGCCAAGCCGTGTTCCGTACCGCCAGGGCGAGCACGGCCGCGACCGCTGCCAGGACCACCGGCACCGCCTCCGAGTGGGGCGGCCAGGCCACGTCCACGGTCACCGCCGTGCGGGCGTCCGACGGGGCACCGGTCCACGCCCGCGAGGCCCAGGCGAGCGGGCCCAGCACCACGACACCGACGACGGGCAGGGCCCACAGCAGGGCCAGCGCCTGTACGGCCCCGGAGGCCCAGGCCAGACCCCGTCGTACCGCCTCCGGCAGCCGGCCCAGCCGGACGGCCGCCAACAGGGCGATGCCGAAGGCCAGATGGGCCGGGGCGGTCCACAGCTCGGGCAGCAGGGACCGTGCCGTGCCGCCGAGCGCGACCACCACGAGGAGTCCGGAAATCAGGGCGAGCCCGAGCGCCTGCCCCTTCGCCCCCGCTGCCGTACGACCGCCCTGCCACGCGGCGGCCAGCGCGATCGCGCTCGCGAGGAGAAGGAGCGCCGCCGCACGGGCGGCGGCGCTCGGGCCGGAGGCTGCCCAGGACAGCCAGCCGGCGGCCAGTACGCCCAGGCCGCCCAACCCGTACGCGCCGATCGCGGCGACCACACGCAGGGACCTGGACGCCGTCCGGAGCGCCACGAGGGTGTCGAACCCGGCCGTCACCAGGATCGCGGCCGTGAGCCCGTACGGGCCCGCGTCGGCCGCGATCGCCCAGAAGAACAGCGGGAGTTGGGCCGCGACCAGGGCGGCCGGGAGGGGCAGGCGCAGCGCGGACACGGGCGGCAGGAGGCCGTACGCCGACCAGAGTCCCGCCAGAAGGGCCGAGACGACCGCCGTGTACGGCGCCCCCGGGGTCTCCGGGAACACGGCCCCGTGCAGCGCGACCGCGTCCAGGACCGTCAGTGCCAGCCCCAGGCCCGCCACCGACTCGGCCGTCGAGCGCAGCCCGCGCTTCAGCAGCGGGAGCGGCGCGGAGAGCGCGGCCACCGTGACCGCGCCGAGCACCAGAGCCCGGCCGGCGATCCCCAGGTGACCCCAGCTGACCAGCGTGAACACCATCGCCGCCACGGTGAGCAGGACACCGCCGAGCACCAGGAGCACGTTCTGCACGCTCGGCGGGCTCGCCTCGGGGCGAGGAGATGCGGCGGGCGTCGGTCCGGTCGGCTGCGGCGGTTGCCACTTCGGCTGCCAGTTCTGCTGGAGCGCGGCGACCAGCCAAGCGCGTCGGGCCAGCAACTGGGCTCGGCGGGCGTCCAGTTGCCACAGCTCGGCGTCGAGGAGCCGCAGCTCCTCGGCCGGGGGCGGGATGTGCGTCATGCCCTGAAGTGTGGGCTGGGTCACGCGGCGCGACATGAGTACGGGTACTCAAAACGTACTCGGATCCGATGCCAGACTCTCCCCATGGACTGGACCCGATACCGCTTCCGCAGCCTGTGGTCCCTGCCCGCGAAGCCCGCCGTCGTCTACGACGCACTGGAACGCGCCGAGGACTATCCCCGCTGGTGGCCCCAGGTGCGCGAGGTGCGAAGGCTCGACGACACCACCGGCGTGATCACGATCCGCGCCGTGCTGCCGTACGACCTCGAGTTCATCGCGCGCGAGGTGCGACGCGACCCGGCGGCCGGGGTGCTGGAGATCGCGATGAGCGGGGACCTCGACGGCTGGGCGCGCTGGACGATCACCGCGGACGGCGACGGCAGCCTCGCCCGCTACGACCAGTTCACCGAGGTGCGCAAGCCGCTGCTCCGGCGCTTCGCCGTGCCCGGACGGCCGGTCTTCCTGGCCAACCACCGGGTGATGATGCGCGCCGGGCGGCGGGGGCTGGCCGCCTACCTGGAAGGGGTTTGAAGGAAACCCGCGGGGACCTGTATTGTTCAGTGCGTTCCCGGGCGATTAGCTCAGTGGGAGAGCGCTTCGTTCACACCGAAGAGGTCACTGGTTCGAACCCAGTATCGCCCACCGGGAAAAGCCGGTCCGTCTCAGACGGGTCGGCTTTCTTCATGCCCGGTCACGCCGCCGCCGGCAGATCGGGGCGCAGCGGCCAGGCAGGATCCACCGACTCCTCCGAACCGCTGCGCGCGAACCAGGCCTGCAGGCCCCGCGCCTGGGCCGCGTGCCACACCGCCTGCAGATTGTGCAGCTCCGGCGGTTCCAGCCGCTCCAGCCGGGCGGCGAAACGGCGCCCGACCGCCCGTACGACATCCAGCGCGGCCTGTGCGTCGGCCGCGGCATCATGCGCGCCGTCCAGAGCGACACCGTAGTGCTCGCACAGGTCGGTGAGGGTGCGGCGGCCCTTGCGGTAGCGGTCCAGGTGCTTGTCGAGGACCCGCGGATCCAGCACCAGCAGCGGCGAGGAATCCAGCCAGCGGTCCAGCGACGAGGCGCGGTGGCGGCGCAACTCCCGGTCCAGGATCGTCAGATCGAACGGCGCGTTCATCACCACCAGCGGACGGCCGGCGGCCGCCTGCTCCGCCAGCGTCTCGGCTATCTCGAACATCACCGGCGCCGGCCAGCGGCCGTTGAGCTGGAGGTGTTCCTCCGTCAGCCCGTGCACCTCCGTCGCCCCGGCGGGCACCGGCACACCCGGGTTGACCAGCCACCGGCTCACCCGCGGCCGGGTGCCCGCGGCGTCCTGGACGACGACGGCGGCCGACACGATCCGGTCGGTCTCGACGTCCACGCCGGTGGTCTCGGTGTCGAAAGCGGCCAGGGGCCCTTCGTACCAGCACGTCATACCTTCTCAACCCCTCGTTCACCCACGGCAGCTGACGCACCGTCTTCTGCCCCGTTTGGTGATACCCGGGCTGTTTGCGACGTACGCCGGAAGGACACAACAGGAGTGAGGGTCTTTGCAGTTCAGCGGCCCGGTGTGGGATTCATGTGGCCCTTGTGAGGGCATGTCACTTGGCTTGGAAGGCTGTTGGTCATGGCGATAGCGCAGCCCGAGCGGGGCGGGCTGCTGCCCGAACGCATGGGCCCCCTTCGCGGGACACTCGCCACCACCGCCTGCATGGAGACACTGCAGGTGGGCTATCTGCACGCCGTCGCGGCGGCGGCCGGCTGCTCGTTGTCGCAACCCTTTCCGGACAACGGCATCGACTGGCACGTCAGCCACGGCTCGCCCGGACACACCGTCGACGACGAGGTCACCATCAAGGTGCAGCTCAAATGCACCTACCAGGTCGCGCCCAACCCTCCCGGCCGCTTCTTCTCCTTCACGCTCGACAACGACCACCTGCGCAAACTCGCCCGCACCCCGGTGTCGGTCCACAAGATCCTGGTGGTGATGCTCGTGCCGCGAACCCAGGACGACTGGCTGCGTGCCGGCCACGACCGACTGGACCTCAGGCACTGCTGCTACTGGGTCAACCTCGCCGGCCACCCCATCACCGGCCGGAACCGGACCACCGTGCGGATCCCCACCAACCGCATCTTCGACGACCGGGCGCTGTGCGAGATCATGACGCGCGTCGGGACGGGAGGCAGACCATGACCCACCGCCCGCTCCAGGAGCCACTGCGTGCGGTACCCCCCCACCCGGAGGCCCACTGGGACCGTTCACCGACGCCCGACGAGGTCGACCCGGCCGTCCTGAGCGCCCTGCTGCACCGCCACGGCTGGCAGCGGCGCGGCGGCGCCCCCGGGCGCTACGGCCGCTGGACGCCACCAGGACCGGGCGGCGGCGGAACCAGCCTGCTCGTGCCCGAGAGCCGCGCCTTCCCCGACAGTGAGGACCTCCTCGGCGAGGCCCTCGTCGCCCTGTCCCGCAGCGGCACGCCCTCCGCGCGCGAGGTGCTCGTCGGCCTCGCCGTGCCCAGCGACGAGGTCCGCTGGTGGCGGGACGTCCCGACCGGCCCCGCCGACACCACGCCCTGGACCGTCGAGGAGCAACTGCGCGCCGCCGCCCGCCAGACCCTGCTCGCCGGCGCCCTCGCCACACGCGCGCGTGCCGGCTACTACGGCGCCCGTTATCGACGTACGGCAGCCGCGTCCCTGGAAAACGTCCTCGTCGGCTCCGCAGCCGGTGGGCGCCGACTCACCGCCTTCGTGCCCGTCGGCACCGGCCGCCCCCTCGCCGTCCGCCTCCACCAGGCGCTCCACGCCACCCGCGAGGCCATCGACTACCGGCGGGCCACCGGGGGCATGGACGCCTTCGACGGCGCCGTGGAGGCAGGGGTCAGCCGTGAGCTCACCGAGGCGCTGATCGCCCTCGTACGCGGCACGGAGGGCGCGCGCATCGCCGTCGAGTGGGCGCCCGCGGCCGGGGTCCCCGACGGATGCGCGGCCTCCGCCGAGGCCGTGGAGTTCTCGCCGGGCGACCTGTCCGTACTGCGCGAGGCCGGGGCCCGCTTCCTGAGCGAGGAGCCCTCCGTCGCGGTGCGGATCACCGGCACGGTCGTGCGGATGCGCAGGTCCGGGCCGCGCGGCGACGGATCGGTACGGCTGCGGGTGATCGCCGGCGCCGAGATACCGCACGTCCGGCTGACCCTGGACGAGGAGGCGTACCGGATCGCCGGGCACGCCCACCTCGTCGGACTTCCGGTCCGGGTGCACGGCAGGCTGGAGAGCCGCGGCGGCTTCCGCCGGCTCACCGGGGCCACGGGCGTGGTGCCCGTGCAGGTGGACGAGGCCGAGCGGGATCGGCTGATGAAGTCCCTCCAGGAGAATCTCGACTTCTTCGAGGAGGCCTGCGAAGGGTCGGGCGAGGAGCCCTTCGAGGAGTCCCGCGCAGGGGACTGATTTCGCGCTGGTGGGTGCCGGGTCGGTACGATCCCCTATTGCGCGCGCTCCCGGTATGGCGCCGCACCCACCTTCAGTCAGGAGAGACCGGTGTCAGACGTCCGTGTGATCATCCATCGCGATTCCGAGCGGGAAGAGCGCGTGGTGACGACGGGCACTACGGCCGCCGAGCTCTTCGCCGGCGAGCGCTCGATTGTCGCCGCGCGCGTGGGGGGCGAGCTCAGGGACCTCGCGTACGTCCTGTCCGAGGGCGAGGAGGTCGAGGGCGTCGAGATCTCCTCCGAGGACGGTCTCAACATCCTGCGCCACTCCACCGCGCACGTGATGGCGCAGGCCGTGCAGGAGCTCTTCCCCGAGGCCAAGCTGGGCATCGGCCCGCCGGTCAAGGACGGCTTCTACTACGACTTCGACGTCGAGAAGCCGTTCACGCCCGAGGATCTCAAGGCCATCGAGAAGAAGATGCAGGAGATCCAGAAGCGCGGTCAGCGTTTCAGCCGTCGTGTGGTGACCGACGAGGCGGCCCGTGAGGAGCTGTCGAACGAGCCGTACAAGCTGGAGCTGATCGGTCTCAAGGGCTCCGCGTCCTCCGACGACGGCGCGGACGTCGAGGTCGGCTCCGGCGAGCTGACGATCTACGACAACCTCGACGCCAAGACCGGCGACCTGTGCTGGAAGGACCTGTGCCGCGGTCCCCACCTGCCGTCGACCCGTGCGATCCCCGCGTTCAAGCTGATGCGCAACGCGGCCGCCTACTGGCGCGGCAGCGAGAAGAACCCGATGCTCCAGCGCATCTACGGCACCGCGTGGCCGACCAAGGACGAGCTGAAGGCGCACCTCGACTTCCTCGCCGAGGCCGAGAAGCGCGACCACCGCAAGCTGGGCAGCGAGCTCGACCTGTTCTCCATCCCGGAGCAGATCGGCTCCGGCCTCGCCGTCTTCCACCCCAAGGGCGGCATCATCCGCCGGGTGATGGAGGACTACTCACGCCGCCGTCACGAGGAGGAGGGCTACGAGTTCGTCTACACCCCGCACGCGACGAAGGGGAAGCTCTTCGAGCAGTCGGGCCACCTGGACTGGTACGCCGACGGCATGTACCCGCCCATGCAGCTCGACGAGGGCGTGGACTACTACCTCAAGCCCATGAACTGCCCGATGCACAACCTGATCTTCGACGCGCGCGGCCGCTCCTACCGCGAACTGCCGCTGCGCCTCTTCGAGTTCGGGACCGTGTACCGGTACGAGAAGTCGGGCGTCGTGCACGGCCTCACGCGTGCGCGTGGCTTCACGCAGGACGACGCGCACATCTACTGCACCCGTGAGCAGATGTCGGAGGAGCTCGACAAGACGCTCACCTTCGTCCTCGGCCTGCTGCGCGACTACGGCCTGACCGACTTCTACCTGGAGCTGTCCACCAAGGACCCGGAGAAGTTCGTCGGCTCGGACGAGGCCTGGGACGAGGCCACGGAGACGCTGCGGCAGGTGGCGGAGAAGCAGGGCCTCCCGCTCGTGCCCGACCCGGGCGGCGCCGCCTTCTACGGACCGAAGATCTCCGTCCAGACCAAGGACGCGATCGGCCGGACCTGGCAGATGTCGACGATCCAGCTGGACTTCAACCTGCCGGAGCGCTTCGAGCTGGAGTACACCTCGCCGGACGGCTCCAAGCAGCGCCCGGTCATGATCCACCGGGCCCTGTTCGGCTCCATCGAGCGGTTCTTCGCGGTGCTCCTGGAGCACTACGCGGGCGCCTTCCCGGCCTGGCTGGCCCCGGTCCAGGCGGTCGGCATCCCGATCGGCGACGCGCACGTCGAGTACCTGGAGAAGTTCGCCGCGGCCGCCAAGGAGAAGGGGCTGCGCATCGAGGTGGACTCCTCCTCGGACCGGATGCAGAAGAAGATCCGCAACGCCCAGAAGCAGAAGGTGCCCTTCATGGTCATCGCGGGCGACGAGGACATGTCGGGCGGCTCGGTCTCCTTCCGCTACCGCGACGGCTCGCAGGAGAACGGCATCCCGTTCGACGAGGCCATCGCGAAGATCGTGAAGGTCGTGGAGGAGCGGGCGCAGGTCTGACGCCTGTTGTGCGAGAGGCCCCCGGGAAGCTCAGCTTCCCGGGGGCCTCCCGTCGTCCTCCCGCGCGAACACCTCGAGCAGCCAGGAGGCGAAGGTGCCCGTCACCGCGCCGAGCAGGGCCAGCCCGATGGCCATCACCCCGACCGCGATCAGCCGCCCGAGCGGGGTGACCGGTACGACATCGCCGTAGCCGACGGTGGCGAGGGTGGCGCACGTCCACCAGACGGCGTCGCCGAAGGTGCGGATGGTCGCACCGGGCGCGTGGTGCTCCTGCTGGTAGACGGCGAGGGCACCGGTGAAGCCCAGCAGAAGGGCCGCCAGACCGGCGTACACGATCACGCGCGCGTGCAGGGCGAGCCGGGGCCGTCCGTGCCGGCGCTGCACGGCCTCGTACATCTTGACCACCCGGAGCGGCCGCAACAGCGGCAGGAGCAGTACCACGGTGTCCAGCACGTGCGTCCGTACGAAGCCCAGCCGCTGCCCGCTGAGGCGCCAGCGCACCGCGTAGTCGACGGCGAACAGCGCCCAGGCGGCCAGCGTCACCGCGAGGCAGAGGTCGAGCGCGGCATCGGGGAGACCGTGGGCCAGGACCTGGAGCGCGTACGCGGCGAGGAAGGCCAGGGAGGCGACGGCGAGGGGGATCTCGCTGCGCTGCTCCCAGCGGGCCGCCCGGTGGGAGGCGGTGTCGATTTGCCCGGTGCCGGCGTCTCCGGGGTGGGTGGCGCGGTGGGGCCGGGGGGCGCCGGTGCCGTGGCCCTGGTGGTGGGCGGTGTCGCGGGGCGGGCGGTCCGGTGGGCCGTGGGTGTGCTGGGATCGGGTGCCGTGGGCCTCGGGTTCGTCGGTGCCGTGGCTCTCGTGACCTGGTGTGCCGTGGCCCTGGTGGTCGCCGGTGCTGTGGGTCTTGCGCGCGTCGGTGTCGTGGCCTTCGTTCTCGCCGGTGCCGTGGGCCAAGTTTGCGTCGGAACCGTGGGCCCTGCTTGCGTCGGAACCGTGCGCCTCGCGCGCGTCGGAGCCGTCGGCCCTGCGCGCGTCGTTGCCGTCGGTCTCGTGCCCGTTGCCGTCGGGGCGCGTGCCGCTGTCGTCGTCCACCTGCTCAGCTTGGCCCGGGCTGCTTTTCGCACAACCCCGCCGACACGGCGCGAACGGGCGAAGCAATATGCTGCTTTGCATGACGAGTGAGCCGGAGCAGCAGTTGGGAGTGGGGACGCAGGACGCGTTCCAGCGTCTGTGGACCCCCCACCGGATGGCCTACATCCAGGGCGAGAACAAGCCGACCGGCCCGGGTGCCGACGACGGCTGCCCCTTCTGCTCGATTCCGGCCAAGTCCGACGAGGACGGTCTGATCGTCCGGCGCGGACGGCTGGTGTACGCGGTGCTCAACCTCTACCCCTACACCGGCGGCCACCTGATGGTCGTGCCCTACCGTCATGTGGCCGACTACACCGACCTCACCGAACCGGAGACCGCCGAGCTGGCCGCGCTGACCAAGCAGGCGATGACGGCCCTGCGTACGGCCTCCGGGGCGCACGGCTTCAACATCGGCATGAACCAGGGGACCGTCGCCGGCGCCGGCATCGCCGCCCACCTCCACCAGCACATCGTCCCGCGCTGGGGCGGCGACACGAACTTCATGCCGGTCGTCGGCCACACGAAGGTGCTGCCGCAGCTGCTGGGCGACACCCGCAAGATGCTGGCGGAGGCCTGGCCCGCCGAGCAGTGACACGGGGGCCGCCGGTCCGCGGCCCCCTCACCCGTACGCGCCTCTACGCGTCGTAGAGATCCGCCTTCTGCGGCGCGACGTCCTGCACCTGCGTGCTCAGGAAGCCCGCCCGCGTGCCGAACTCCTTGGTGTCCACGCCGTTGTCCCGCAGCACCCGGATCGCCGCCGCGTGCACGACCCGCAGGACCGGGGTCGCGGCGCGCAACGCGTCGTCGGCCATGAAGCGGTGCCGCCACGGCTTGTCCGCCCAGGCGTGCCGCAGACCGAACGGCTCGGGCAGGGCCAGCGAGCCGCCCAGCCAGTTGAGCAGCGGTGGAAACCGGGTCAGCGGCGCCCGGGCGGTGAGACGGACCACCTCGTCCGCGTCGACCAGCGGCAGCTTGATCTTCTTGGTCTCCCAGAACTTGACCTGCTTGGCGACTTCCTTCTCCTTGGCCGCCGGCTTCGTGGTGAACAGTCCGTGCACCGGCCCCAGGGCGTGCCCGGTGACCTCGATGCGCAGCGTCTCGTGCAGCACGGTCACCGTGATCAGCATGGTCAGGACCAGCTGCCCCTCCCACAGGGTCCACTGGACGCCCAGGTAGTGCCGGTCGCCGCCGCCGAACTGCTGCTTGTTGCAGATGTCCTGTATCGCGTGGGTCTTGACCTGGTAGGCGTCCACGTCCGTGCCCCCCGGCCGGGACACCTCCTTCGCGCCCTCCGCGATCGGCGTGACGATCCAGTGGCGCACGGACGGCTTCGGGAAGCCGCCGGTGTTGATCGTGTTGCGTTCCAGCATGCGCAACTGGTCGTGGATGGAGCGGATGACGTCCCAGCTGCGGAAGGGGTGGATCTCCCGGGTCGGGTCGGCGGACACCAGGTCCTCGGCCAACTGCCAGCTGCCCCACCGGGTGCCCATGCCGAGTATCCCCTTGGGACCGGCGTAGAAGACCGAGTTGGACTGCTGTTCGGCGCTGAGCGTGGCCAGGGACTGGCGCAACTGCTCGGCCGCGGTCTCGCCGGGGTTGCTCGGCACCGCCTCGGGCACCTTCGCGCCGACGCTGCTGCCCGCCAGCAGACTGGCCCAGCGCTCCCGCAGATCCCTCGCGGTGCGCTCGCAGATCTGCTTGGCCCAGAACCAGCCGACCACGGGCAGGGCCACGCACGCGCGTGCGTACAAGCCCCAGAAGCCGGAGAACGGCATCTTGATCAGGAAGAGCACCGCGAGCGCGCCCATCGCGACGAGCAGCGCCGTGGCGAACGCGCCGGCCTGCTTGTCCTCACGCCTGGCGATGTTGGTGCGCAGTATGAAGACCATCAGCCAGACGAGGAGCCCCGGCAGGAAGAGCACACCGCACAGCACCATCACGGCGGTCAGCCAGTTGTCGCGGTCCCGCCGGATGTTGTTCGCCGCGAGACAGTGCTCGACCACGACCTGCGGCTCGGCGCCGAAGGACTGGATGAGGGGCTTGCGGCCCACGCCGAGCATGCGGGTGATCACGGCCGTGGAGAACGCCTCACCCAGGTTGGGGCGGAAGATCTTCGCCCACCTGCGGCCGCCCTTGACGGCCGACTGGTGCCATTCGTTGTTGGCCTTGAGGATCTCCTCCACCGGATTGTCCCGATAGGCCGCCGAGGCCAGAGCGAACGTCGCCGTCTGCGCCTCGTCGCCCGTGCGCGGCACCTGCGGACCGAAGATGTCCGCGTAACCGCCGTCAACGGTCATTCCCGCCCCCGATCGCCGCCGGACTCACCCACTGCGGCTTTCCCGACTTCCTTGCTTCGCACACCTGTTGATCAGGTCATCAGCGTATCCGTACGCGCTGACATTAATCGGCGGACGGCCGAAGCCGCCCGCCGATTCGGAGGGGAGCGTTCCACAAACGTCACCCGAGGGGCCCCGGACGCCACTTGTGCGGCGTCCGGACCCAACTACGAGGCGACCCGCGCCTCTTCACGGATCCTCTCGGCGATCTGCGGCGGCATGGGTTCGTGCCGCGCGTAGGAGCGGCTGAAACGCGCGGTGCCGTGCGACAGGGACCGGAGGTCGACCGCGTACCGGCCGATCTCGATCTCGGGCACCTCGGCCTTGATGAGCGTGCGCCCGCCGTTGGTCTGCTCGGTGCCCAACACCCGGCCGCGCCGCCCCGACAGGTCGCTCATCACGGCGCCCACGTAGTCGTCGCCGACCAGCACGGACACCTCGGCGACCGGCTCCAGCAGATGGATCCTCGCGTCGCCCGCCGCCTCCCTGAGGGCCAGCGCCCCGGCCGTCTGGAACGCGGCGTCCGAGGAGTCCACGGAGTGCGCCTTGCCGTCCAGCAGCGTCACCCGGACATCGATGAGCTGATGGCCGGTGGCGACCCCCTTGGCCGCCTGCGCCCGTACGCCCTTCTCGACGGACGGGATGAACTGCCGCGGTACCGCGCCGCCGACGACCTTGTCCACGAACTCGATGCCCGAGCCGCCGGGCAGTGGCTCCACCTCGATCTCGCAGATGGCGAACTGCCCGTGCCCGCCGGACTGCTTCACATGACGCCCGCGCCCGGTCGACCTGTCGGCGAACGTCTCACGCAGGGAGACCCGGTGCGGTACGACGTCCACCTGCACGCCGTAGCGGCTGCGCAGCCGCTCCAGTGCCACATCGGCGTGCGCCTCGCCCAGGCACCACAGGACGACCTGGTGGGTGTCCTGGTTCTGTTCGAGCCGCATGGTCGGATCCTCGGCGACCAGCCGGGCCAGGCCCTGCGAGAGCTTGTCCTCGTCCGCCTTGCTGTGCGCCTGGATGGCGAGCGGCAGCAGCGGGTCCGGCATCTCCCACGGCTCCATGAGCAGCGGGTCGTCCTTGGCGGAGAGGGTGTCGCCGGTCTCCGCGCGGCTGAGCTTGGCCACGCACGCGAGGTCGCCCGCGATGCAGTGCGACAGCGAGCGCTGCTGCTTGCCGAAGGGAGCGGACAGCGCGCCGATGCGTTCGTCGACGTCGTGGTCCTCGTGCCCGCGGTCGGCGAGCCCGTGCCCGGAGACATGGACCGTCACGTCCGGACGCAGCGTCCCGGAGAAGACCCGCACCAGCGAGATCCGGCCGACGTACGGGTCGGACGCCGTCTTCACGACCTCCGCCACCAGCGGCCCCTCGGTGTCGCACGCCTTGATCTCACGCGGCTTGCCGTCGATGGTCGTCACGCCCGGCGTGGGGTGCTCGAACGGTGTCGGGAAGCCGCCCGTGATCAGCTCCAGCAGCTCGACCGTGCCGAGCCCCTGCCTGGCACCGTCGGCGGCCGGGGCGGCGGCCAGGACCGGATGGAACACCCCGCGCGCGACGGCCCGCTCCAGGTCCTGCACGAGCGTCTTGAAGTCGATCTCCTCGCCGCCCAGATAGCGGTCCATGAGGGTCTCGTCCTCGCTCTCCGAGATGATCCCCTCGATCAGCCGGTTGCGGGCCTCCTCGATCCCCGGCAGCAGGTCCTCGCCCGGCTCGGACTCCTTGCGCTCCCCGGACGAGTAGTCGAACAACTGCTGCGACAGCAGTCCGGTCAGCCCCGTCACGGGTGCGTGCCCGTCGGGCCCCTGCGGGCCGCGCAGCGGGAGGTAGAGCGGGAGTACGGCGTCGGGGTCGTCGCCGCCGAAGGCCTGCGCGCAGATCCGCGTCATCTCCTCGAAGTCCGCCCGCGCGGCCTCCAGACGCGTGATGACGATCGCCCGGGGCATTCCGACGGCCGCGCACTCCTCCCACACCATGCGCGTGGAGCCGTCCACCCCGTCCGAGGCCGAGACGACGAAAAGAGCCGCGTCCGCCGCTCGCAGACCGGCCCTGAGTTCCCCGACGAAGTCGGCGTATCCGGGGGTGTCCAGAAGATTGATCTTGTACCCGTCCCATTCGACGGGCACCAGGGAGAGCTGTACCGAGCGTTGCTGCCGGTGCTCGATCTCGTCGTAGTCCGAGACGGTGCCGCCGTCCTCCACGCGGCCCGCCCGGTTCACTGCTCCCGCGGTGAGCGCGAGAGCTTCCACCAATGTCGTCTTGCCCGATCCGGAGTGGCCGACCAGCACCACATTCCGTACGGACGCGGGGTGGTCGGCCGCTGTTGCCCTGCCGGCGGCTCCGGGGTGTGCGTTCGCCTTGTCGCCCATGGCCTTGCCTCCCGTGCACGGTGAGGTCTCTGTGGGCGCGGACATGCGGACCCGCGTGCGGTGCGGCTCCGGTGACGCCCGCGGTCCTTCGAGCTTTCCACTCCCGTCACGGTGCGTCCATACGACGGACGCGATCGCCCGGTGACCTGGATGCCGCGCGCACGTGACACGGCTACGGGTGCCCGGCCGTCACCCACGCGCGCGCGTGGCTACGATGGGCCAGCCGGTGGCCAGCAGGGGCCGCGCGGCGAAACCGACCCTCGGGAAGGCCATGCTGAACAAGTACGCGCGTGCTTTCTTCACGCGTGTTCTCACGCCGTTCGCCTCGTTTCTGATCAGAAGGGGCGTCAGCCCCGACACGGTCACACTCCTCGGCACCGCCGGAGTGGTCGCGGGCGCGCTGGTCTTCTACCCCATGGGCGAGTTCTTCTGGGGCACGGTCGTGATCACGCTGTTCGTGTTCTCCGACCTCGTCGACGGCAACATGGCCCGCCAGCTCGGCCGCTCCAGCCGCTGGGGCGCCTTCCTGGACTCCACGCTCGACCGCGTCGCCGACGGCGCGATCTTCGGCGGCTTCGCCCTCTGGTACGCCGGGGGCGGCGACGACCTCACCCTGTGCGCGGTCTCCATCTTCTGCCTGGCCAGCGGCCAGGTGGTGTCGTACACGAAGGCCCGCGGCGAGTCGATCGGGCTGCCGGTCGCCGTCAACGGCCTCGTCGAGCGCGCCGAACGCCTGGTGATCGCCCTGACCCTGGCGGGCCTCGCGGGCCTGCACAAGTTCGGCGTGCCCGGCATCCAGTACCTGCTGCCGATCGCCCTGTGGATCGTGGCCGTCGGCAGCCTGATCACGCTGATCCAGCGGGTCGTCACGGTCCGCCGGGAGTCCGCGGAGGCCGAGCAGGCCGAGCAGGTCGCGGAGGCGGTGCAGGTCGCGGAGGCCGTGCAGACCGCGGACGAGCCCTCCGCCCCCGGTCCGGCTGCCGGGGAGTCCCGGGAGCAGGGGAGCGAGGCCGCGAAGTGAGCGCCCAGGACCGGCTGACGGACTCGCTGTACGGCCTCGGCTGGGGCGTGGTGAAGAAGCTCCCCGAGCCGGTCGCCGTACGCCTCGGCCGGAGCATCGCCGACCTGGCCTGGAAACGGCGCGGCAAGGGCGTGCTCCGGCTGGAGAGCAACTACGCGCGCGTGCTCCCCGACGCGAGCCCGGAGCGCCTCGCCGCACTCTCGCGCGCGGGCATGCGCTCGTACCTGCGCTACTGGATGGAGTCCTTCCGGCTGCCCGCCTGGAGCAAGGACCGCATCAAGAGCGGCTTCCATCCCAAGGGCCTGCACCACCTCACCGACGGGCTCGCCGCCGGCAAGGGCGTCATCCTCGCGCTGCCGCACATGGCCAACTGGGACCTCGCCGGCGCCTGGGTCACCACCGAGCTGGAGACACCGTTCACCACGGTCGCCGAACGGCTCAAGCCGGAGACGCTCTACGACCGTTTCGTCGCCTACCGCGAGGGCCTGGGCATGGAGGTGCTCCCGCACAGCGGCGGCACCGCCTTCGGCACGCTGGCCAGGCGCCTGCGTGACGGCGGCCTGGTCTGCCTGGTCGCCGAGCGCGACCTGTCGTCGTCCGGGGTCGAGGTCCGGTTCTTCGGCGAGGCGACCCGTATCCCCGCGGGCCCGGCCCTGCTGGCCCAGCAGACGGGCGCGCTGCTGCTGCCGGTGACTCTCTGGTACGACGACTCGCCCGTCATGCAGGGCCGGGTGCATCCCTCGGTCGAGGTGCCCGAGACAGGTACGCGGGCCGAAAAGACGTCTGTCATGGCACAGGCGCTGGCCGATGCCTTCGCCACCGGGATCGCCGACCATCCGGAGGACTGGCACATGCTGCAGCGCTTGTGGCTGAAGGACCTCGAGCCCCGGCCGTCGGACGGGGCGCGCCCGTGAGAATCGGCATCGTCTGCCCGTACTCCTGGGACGTACCCGGTGGCGTCCAGTTCCACATCCGCGATCTCGCCGAGTACTTCATCCGCCTCGGCCACGAGGTGTCCGTCCTCGCCCCGGCCGACGACGACACCCCGCTGCCGCCGTACGTCGTCTCGGCCGGCCGCGCGGTCCCGGTGCCGTACAACGGCTCGGTGGCCCGTCTGAGCTTCGGTTTCCTCTCGGCGGCACGGGTGCGCCGCTGGTTGCACGACGGCGAGTTCGACGTGGTGCACATCCATGAGCCGTCCTCGCCGTCGCTCGGCCTGCTGACCTGCTGGATCGCTTCGGGACCGATCGTCGCGACCTTCCACACCTCGAACCCGCGCTCCCGGGTCATGGTCGCCGCGTACTCGATCCTCCAGGCCGCCCTGGAGAAGATCAGCGCCCGGATCGCCGTCAGCGAGTACGCCCGCCGCACGCTCGTCGAACACCTCGGCGGCGACGCGGTGGTGATCCCCAACGGCGTGGACGTCGACTTCTTCGCCAGGGCCGAGGCCAAGCCCGAGTGGCAGGGCGACACGATCGGCTTCATGGGCCGTATCGACGAACCCCGCAAGGGCCTGCCGGTGCTGATGAAGGCCCTGCCGAAGATCCTCGCCGAGCGCCCGCGGACCCGGCTGCTGGTCGCCGGGCGCGGCGACGAGGAGGAGGCGGTGGAGTCGCTTCCCGAGGAGCTGCGCGCGCGCGTGGAGTTCCTCGGCATGGTCAGCGACGCGGACAAGGCCCGCTTCCTGCGCAGCGTCGACCTGTACGTCGCCCCCAACACCGGCGGCGAGAGCTTCGGGATCATCCTGGTCGAGGCCATGTCGGCGGGCGCGCCGGTGCTCGCCTCCGACCTCGACGCCTTCGCCCAGGTTCTGGACCAGGGCGCGGCGGGCGAGCTCTTCGCCAACGAGGACGCGAACGCGCTCGCCGAGGCGGCGGTACGGCTGCTCGGCGACCCAGCGCGGCTGTCCGAACTGCGCGAGCGCGGCAGCGCGCACGTCCGCCGGTTCGACTGGTCGACCGTCGGGGCGGACATCCTGTCGGTCTACGAGACGGTGACGTCGGGCGCGGCGGCGGTGGCGGCGGCGGACGACGACCGGGGGTGGGGGCTGCGGGCACGGCTGAGGCTCGCCCGCGACTGATCGCCGACCTCGGGGCCGGGCAGGGCCGGAGTCGGTGAGCGGATCACGGCACCGGTTCACCGGCCCTCGGCAGCGCGGACCGGTCGGACAGCCGGGCACGGCTCCGCGGCGGCTGCCGCTTCCCGCGCCGACCCGCCCCGATAGCCTTGCTGCCCGTGACTCCCACCCTCATCTGGATTCTCGTCGCGCTGGTCGCGATCGGCCTTTATCTGAGCTGGACCGCGGGCCGTCTCGACCGGCTGCACGCCAGGATCGACGCCACGCGCGCGGGCCTGGACGCGCAGTTGCTCCGCCGGGCCTCCGTGACCCAGGAGCTGGCCACCTCGGGCGTGCTCGATCCGGCCGCGTCGATCGTCCTGTACGAGGCAGCGCACGCCGCGCGGCAGGCGGAGGAGGAGCAGCGGGAGGTCGCCGAGAGCGACCTGAGCCAGGCGCTGAGGGCCGTGTTCGCGGAGCCCGCCCAGGTGGAGGCGGTGCGCGAGGTGCCCGGTGGAGAGGCGGCCGCCCATGAACTCACCGAGGCGGTACGCCGGGTCCCCATGGCCCGCCGCTTCCACAACGACGCCGTGGGCGCCGCCCGCCGCCTGCGCCAGCACCGCAAGGTCCGCTGGTTCCGCCTGGCCGGCCACGCCCCCTTCCCGATGGCCTTCGAAATGGACGACGAGCCACCTCCGGCCTTGGTGGACCGGGCCGGGTAGGGGCGATCAGACCCAGCTTCCGGCTGGGAAGCGCTGGTGCGCTGCGGGGCAACGTTTGGGCGGCGGGGCACGAGTCGCCGGCGGCCTCGGTGGACCGGGCCGGGCCGGACCGTGATCGACGTCGGCCGCCAGTGGCCTTGCGTGGCCTGGAGGGCAACCAGATCCGGCTTTCGGCCGGGAAGCGCTGGTGCGCTGCGGGGCAACGTTTGGGCGGCGGGGCACGAGTCGCCGGCGGCCTCGGTGGACCGGGCCGGGCCGGACCGTGATCGACGTC
>NZ_JBVHLJ010000007.1:374807-525966 GCF_055559055.1 Streptomyces sp. NPDC024687
GACGTCGGCCGCCAGTGGCCTTGCGTGGCCTGGAGGGCAACCAGATCCGGCTTTCGGCCGGGAAGCGCTGGTGCCCTGCGGGGCAATGGTTCGGCGGACGGGCACGAGTCGCCCCTGGCCCGGGTAGGACAGTGACCAGCGTCAGCTGGCGAGTCTTCCGCGGCCCGGAGGGCGATCAGACCAGCCCCCGGCCGGGAAGCGTCGGCGTCCTGCGGCGCAACGGCTCAGCGGATCGGCCGCCGCGTCCTCCTCCGTGACCCGGAGGGCAACCAGATCCGGCCACCGATTGCGCAGCGCCCCCGCACTGCCCATCCGCGGTCTCGCCGACCGGCGCGGCCCGCCCCCGGAACCCCGCAGCGGCAAAAACGATCCACCGCCTCCCCATTGGCCCTTGCTGTGGCCTGGTCCGGTGGCGTTTCCTCGGTGCTGCAGCAGTCCCTTTCACTTCAGCGAGGTCAACCCGTGTCCAGCATCGAGAACCAGGCTCCCGAGACCGGCACCGCGCGCGTGAAGCGCGGTATGGCGGAGCAGCTCAAGGGCGGCGTGATCATGGACGTCGTCACGCCGGAGCAGGCGAAGATCGCGGAGGACGCGGGCGCCGTCGCCGTCATGGCGCTGGAGCGGGTCCCGGCAGACATCCGCAAGGACGGCGGCGTGGCGCGCATGTCCGACCCGGACATGATCGAGGGCATCATCGAGGCCGTCTCGATCCCGGTCATGGCCAAGTCCCGCATCGGCCACTTCGTCGAGGCCCAGGTCCTGCAGTCCCTCGGCGTCGACTACATCGACGAGTCCGAGGTCCTCACCCCGGCCGACGAGGTCAACCACTCCGACAAGTGGTCCTTCACGACCCCCTTCGTCTGCGGTGCCACCAACCTGGGCGAGGCCCTGCGTCGCATCGCCGAGGGCGCGGCCATGATCCGCTCCAAGGGCGAGGCCGGCACCGGAAACGTCGTGGAGGCCGTCCGCCACCTGCGCCAGATCAAGAACGAGATCGCCCGCCTGCGCGGCTACGACAACCACGAGCTGTACGCCGCCGCCAAGGAGCTGCGCGCCCCGTACGAGCTGGTCAAGGAGGTCGCCGAACTCGGCAAGCTCCCCGTGGTGCTGTTCTCCGCCGGTGGCGTCGCCACCCCCGCCGACGCCGCGCTGATGCGCCAGCTCGGCGCTGAGGGCGTCTTCGTCGGCTCCGGCATCTTCAAGTCCGGCGACCCCGCCAAGCGCGCCGCCGCCATCGTGAAGGCGACCACCTTCTACGACGACCCGAAGATCATCGCGGACGCGTCCCGCAACCTCGGCGAGGCCATGGTCGGCATCAACTGCGACACCCTCCCCGAGACCGAGCGCTACGCCAACCGCGGCTGGTAACCACTCATGAGCACTCCTGTCATAGGCGTCCTGGCCCTCCAGGGCGACGTCCGGGAGCACCTCGTCGCCCTGGCCGCGGCCGACGCCGTGGCCAGGCCGGTGCGGCGCCCCGACGAACTCGCCGAGGTGGACGGCCTCGTCATCCCCGGCGGCGAGTCCACCACCATCTCCAAACTGGCAGTCCTGTTCGACGTGATGGAGCCCCTTCGCGCGCGCGTGCGCAACGGCATGCCGGTCTACGGCACCTGTGCGGGACTGATCATGCTGGCCGACAAGATCCTCGACCCGCGTTCGGGCCAGGAGACGATCGGCGGCATCGACATGATCGTGCGCCGCAACGCCTTCGGACGCCAGAACGAGTCCTTCGAGGCGGCGGTCGACGTGAAGGGTGTGCCGGGCGCCCCCGTGGAGGGCGTCTTCATCCGCGCCCCCTGGGTGGAGTCCGTCGGCGCCGAGGCCGAGGTGCTCGCCGAGCACGGCGGCCACATCGTCGCGGTCCGTCAGGGCAACGCGCTCGCCACGTCGTTCCACCCGGAACTGACTGGCGACCACCGCGTGCACTCTCTCTTTGTCGACATGGTGCGCGCGTACCGGACGCGGGAGTCCTTGTAGGATCTCAGGCGTTGGTTGCAGAGATGGGTTACGCGAAGGAGACAGGCAGATGTCCGGCCACTCTAAATGGGCCACGACGAAGCACAAGAAGGCCGTGATCGACGCCAAGCGCGGCAAGCTCTTCGCGAAGCTGATCAAGAACATCGAGGTCGCGGCGCGCATGGGCGGCGTGGACCTGGACGGCAATCCGACGCTGTACGACGCCGTGCAGAAGGCGAAGAAGTCGTCGGTTCCGAACAAGAACATCGACTCCGCGATCAAGCGTGGCGGCGGTCTCGAGGCCGGCGGCGCCGACTACGAGACGATCATGTACGAGGGCTACGGCCCCAACGGTGTCGCGGTGCTCATCGAGTGCCTGACCGACAACCGCAACCGCGCCGCCTCCGACGTGCGTGTCGCCATGACCCGCAACGGCGGCAACATGGCCGACCCCGGTTCGGTGTCGTACCTCTTCAACCGCAAGGGCGTCGTCATCGTCCCCAAGGGCGAGCTCACCGAGGACGATGTGCTCGGCGCGGTCCTGGACGCGGGCGCCGAGGAGGTCAACGACCTGGGCGAGTCCTTCGAGATCCTCAGCGAGGCCACCGACCTGGTCGCCGTCCGCACCGCTCTCCAGGACGCCGGGATCGACTACGACTCCGCCGACGCCAACTTCGTCCCGACCATGCAGGTCGAGCTGGACGAGGAGGGCGCCAGGAAGATCTTCCGGCTGATCGACGCCCTCGAGGACAGCGACGACGTCCAGAACGTCTTCGCCAACTTCGACGTCAGCGACGAGGTCATGGAAAAGGTCGACGCCTGAGCCGACGCTCAGCTGCCAACGGGCCGACGGGACACACCCGTCGGCCCGTCGCTCTGTCGGTGGCACCCGATAGCCTGCACAAACAGGCGAATCGAAGAGAGGGGGGCGCGTGCGCGTACTCGGGGTGGACCCCGGTCTCACGCGATGCGGCGTCGGCGTGGTCGAGGGGGTCGCGGGCCGCCCGCTCACGATGATCGGCGTCGGGGTCGTCCGCACGCCCGCGGACGCAGAGTTGGGGCAGCGGCTCGTCGCCGTCGAGCAGGGCATCGAGCAGTGGCTGGACGAGTACCGGCCCGAATGCGTCGCCGTGGAGCGGGTGTTCAGCCAGCACAACGTCCGTACGGTGATGGGCACCGCCCAGGCCAGCGCCGTCGCCATGCTGTGCGCCGCCCGCCGCGGCATCCCCGTCGCCCTGCACACCCCGAGCGAGGTCAAGGCCGCCGTCACCGGCAGCGGCCGCGCCGACAAGGCCCAGGTCGGCGCCATGGTCACCCGCCTGCTGCGGCTCGACGCGCCGCCCAAGCCGGCCGACGCCGCCGACGCCCTCGCACTCGCCATCTGCCACATCTGGCGCGCGCCCGCCCAGAACCGACTCCAGCAGGCCGTCGCCCTGCACGCAGCCACAGCACGGAAAGGCCGTACGGCATGATCGCCTTTGTGAGCGGCACGGTCGCCGCACTCGCTCCCGACACCGCGGTGGTCGAGGTCGGCGGTGTCGGCATGGCGGTGCACTGCACGCCGAACACGCTGTCGACCCTCCGTCTCGGTCAGCCGGCCAAGCTCGCCACCTCCCTGGTCGTACGCGAGGACTCCCTCACTCTCTACGGCTTCGTCGACGACGACGAGCGCCAGGTCTTCGAGCTGCTCCAGACCGCCAGCGGAGTCGGCCCGCGGCTGGCCCAGGCCATGCTGGCCGTGCACGCCCCGGACGCCCTGCGCCGGGCAGTGGCCACGGGCGACGAGAAGGCGCTCATCGCCGTGCCCGGCATCGGCAAGAAGGGCGCCCAGAAGCTGCTCCTGGAGCTCAAGGACCGGCTCGGCGAGCCGCTCGGCGCCCCCGCGATCGGCGCCCCCGTCAGCCAGGGCTGGCGCGACCAGCTGCACGCCGCCCTGATCGGCCTCGGGTACGCCACCCGCGAGGCCGACGAGGCCGTCAACGCCGTCACCCCGCAGGCAGAGGCGTCCGAGGGCACGCCTCAGGTCGGCCAACTGCTGAAGGCCGCCCTGCAGACCCTGAACCGCGCCCGCTAGGAGAACGTCAGTGAACTGGGACGACACCACCGACGAGACCGCCGCCGAGCGGCTCGTCGGTGCGTCCGCCGACCGTGAGGACCAGGCCGTCGAGGCCGCCCTGCGCCCCAAGGACCTGGACGAGTTCATCGGCCAGGAGAAGGTCCGCGAACAGCTCGACCTGGTCCTGCGGGCCGCACGCGCGCGGGGTGCCACCGCCGACCACGTGCTGCTCTCCGGCGCCCCCGGCCTCGGCAAGACCACCCTCTCGATGATCATCGCGGCCGAGATGAACGCCCCGATCCGGATCACCTCCGGCCCCGCCATCCAGCACGCCGGCGACCTCGCGGCGATCCTCTCCTCCCTCCAGGAGGGAGAGGTCCTCTTCCTCGACGAGATCCACCGCATGTCGCGGCCCGCCGAGGAGATGCTCTACATGGCGATGGAGGACTTCCGCGTCGACGTCATCGTCGGCAAGGGCCCCGGCGCCACCGCCATCCCGCTGGAGCTGCCCCCCTTCACCCTGGTCGGCGCCACCACCCGCGCGGGTCTGCTGCCGCCCCCGCTGCGCGACCGCTTCGGCTTCACCGCGCACATGGAGTTCTACGAACCCGCCGAGCTGGAGCGCGTCATCCACCGCTCGGCCCACCTGCTCGACGTCGAGATCGGCTCCGACGGCGCCGCCGAGATCGCGGGCCGCTCCCGCGGCACGCCCCGTATCGCCAACCGTCTGCTGCGCCGGGTCCGCGACTACGCCCAGGTCAAGGCCGACGGAGTCATCACGCGGGACATCGCGGCGGCGGCGCTCAAGGTCTACGAGGTCGACGCCCGCGGTCTCGACCGCCTCGACCGCGGAGTCCTGGAGGCCCTGCTCAAGCTCTTCGGCGGCGGCCCGGTCGGCCTGTCCACGCTCGCCGTCGCGGTGGGGGAGGAGCGCGAGACCGTCGAAGAAGTGGCCGAGCCCTTCCTCGTCCGGGAGGGTCTGCTCGCCCGCACCCCGCGCGGACGAGTCGCCACTCCCGCCGCATGGGCGCATCTCGGCCTCACCCCGCCCCGCTCGGCAGCCACGGGAAACGGACAACAGGACCTGTTCGGGACGTGACGCGATCGTGACGGCGCGGGCATTGGCCGGGTCAGGAACCCTGGTGCCATGCTGAGCGTTGTTCACTGCGCGCGGACTCGCTTAGACTCCGCCGATGCCGCCCTTGTCGGCGGCAGACATACCCCCAACCATCAGGCCGCTCACCTCGCGGTCGCGTGAAGGAAGTACCGACCCGTGAGTCTCGTGACCCTCCTCCCGTTCATCGTGCTCATCGGGGCCATGTTCCTGATGACCCGCTCGGCCAAGAAGAAGCAGCAGCAGGCCGCGAGCATGCGGAACGACATGCAGCCCGGCAGCGGCGTCCGCACCATCGGGGGCATGTACGCCACGGTCAAGGAGGTCAACGAGGACACGGTCCTCCTCGACGCCGCTCCCGGCGTCGATCTTCTCTTCGCGAAGAACGCCATCGGTGCCGTCCTGACCGACGACGAGTACAACCGCATCGTCCACGGCATCGAGCACGACCTGAAGTCCGACTCCGACGTCGTCCCCGACGACGCCTCCTCCCTCACCGACACCGAGACCGACGAGTCCGCCGACGAAGCTGCCGCCGCCTCCGACGAGAAGTCCGTCGACCTCGGTAAGAAGGACACGGCAGAGGAGCCCGCCGACGACGCGCCCGCCAAGGCCGACGCCGGGACCGAGGCCGCCGAGGCGAAGTCGGACGACGAGCCGAAGAAGACCGACGGCGAGTCCGACGCGAAGTAGTCGCACTCCGGGGCGCGCGGACCAGCTCCGCGCGCCCCGGACCTGCGCGGCTCGCACGGAATCCCGACACCAGTCATGGCCGCCCGCCCGCCGATCCGGCGCGAGAGCGGCCCGAGAGGGAGTACGAGAAGGTGGCAGCACCCAAAAGGGGCCGGAGCGCGAGTGCCCAGAGCAAGCCAGGGCGCACGCTGGCCCTGATCCTGATCGCCATCGTGGCGCTCACCGGTGGAATGTTCCTCTCCGGACACACCACCCCGCGTCTCGGCATCGACCTGGCCGGAGGCACCAGCATCACGCTGGAGGCCAAGGCCGACCAGGGGTCCGCGATCAACAAGGCCAACATGGACACCGCGGTCGACATCATGAACCGCCGTGTCAACGGCCTGGGCGTCTCCGAGGCGGAGGTGCAGACCCAGGGTGATCGCAACATCATCGTGAACATCCCCAAGGGCACCAACTCCAAGGAGGCCCGCGACCAGGTCGGCACCACCGCCAAGCTGTACTTCCGTCCAGTCCTGGCCCAGGAGGCCACCGGCAGCGCCGCGGCCACCTCGCCGAGCCCGTCCGCCAGCGGCTCCTCGACCGCCTCGCCGAGCCCCTCCGCGAGCAAGTCCGGCTCCACCGGCGAGAAGGCGACCTCGTCGTCCTCCCCGTCGGCCTCCGCCACCTCGCAGGGCCGCGCCGTCACCGACGCGCTGAAGGCCGACTCCACGCCGTCGGCGTCCGCGAAGGCGTCGAGCTCCCCGTCCCCGTCGGCCTCCGCGAGCGGCGGCACCGGCACCTCCTCTGCCGACGCCAAGCTCCAGGCGCAGTACGCGGCCCTGGACTGCTCGAAGAAGGCGCAGCGCACCACCGCGGGCGACGGCGCCAAGCCGGGCGAGACCACCGTGGGCTGCGGCGAGAGCTCAGGCGTCTGGTACAAGTACCTGCTCGGCCCGGCCGCCGTCGACGGCACCGAGGTCAAGAAGGCCCAGGCGGTCTTCGACACGCAGACCGCTGCCGGCTGGCAGGTCACCATGGCCTTCAACGGCAAGGGCGCCAAGAAGTTCGCGGACATCACGGGCCAGCTGGCGAAGAACACCCAGCCGCAGAACGAGTTCGGCATCGTCCTCGACGGCGAGGTCGTCTCCAGCCCCTACGTCAGCTCCTCGATCACCGGCGGCAGCGCCCAGATCTCCGGCAGCTTCACGCAGGACGAGGCCCAGAACCTCGCCAACATGCTGTCGTACGGCGCTCTCCCGCTCTCCTTCCAGGAGCAGAGCGTGACCACCGTGACCGCCGCGCTCGGCGGTGACCAGCTGCACGCCGGTCTCCTCGCCGGTGCCATCGGCCTCCTGCTGGTCGTGATCTACCTGGTGGCCTACTACCGGGGCCTGTCGCTCGTCGCGATGGCCTCGCTGCTGGTCTCCGGCATCCTCACCTACGTGCTCATGGCGCTGCTCGGCCCGGCCATCGGCTTCGCGCTGAACCTGCCGGCCGTGTGCGGTGCCATCGTCGCGATCGGTATCACCGCGGACTCGTTCATCGTGTACTTCGAACGCATAAGGGACGAGATCCGGGAGGGCCGCTCGCTGCGCCCCGCCGTCGAGCGGGCCTGGCCGCGTGCCCGGCGCACCATCCTGGTCTCCGACTTCGTGTCGTTCCTCGCCGCCGCGGTGCTGTTCATCGTGACGGTCGGCAAGGTCCAGGGCTTCGCGTTCACGCTCGGCCTGACCACCGTGCTCGACGTGGTCGTGGTCTTCTTCTTCACCAAGCCGCTGATGACGCTGCTGGCCCGCCGGAAGTTCTTCGCGAGCGGCAGCAAGTGGTCCGGCCTCGACCCGAAGAGCCTGGGCGCCAAGCCACCGCTGCGCCGCACCCGCCGCCCCGCCCCCGCCCACACGAAGGAGGCGTGAGCATGTCGAAACTCGGCAACCTCGGCGCCCGACTGCACCGTGGCGAGATCAGCTACGACTTCATCGGTCACCGCAAGCTCTGGTACGGCATCTCGATCCTGATCACCATCACGGCGATCCTGGGACTCGCGGTACGCGGCCTCAACATGGGCATCGACTTCCAGGGCGGCGCGGTCTTCACCACCGAGAAGACCAGCGTCTCGGTGTCCCAGGCCGAGGACTTCGCGAAGGAGGCCTCCGGCCACGACGCCGTCGTGCAGAAGCTCGGCAACGGCACGCTGCGCATCCAGATCGCCGGCATGGACACCAAGCAGTCCGACCAGATCAAGACGGACCTGGCCAAGGACTTCAAGGTCGACCCGGAGACCATCGCCGCCGACCTGGTCGGCCCCAGCTGGGGCGACCAGATCGCCAACAAGGCCTGGCAGGGTCTGGCGATCTTCATGGTCCTCGTCGTGATCTATCTCGCGATCGCCTTCGAGTGGCGCATGGCCATCGCGGCGCTCGTCGCCCTGATCCACGACATCACCATCACCGTCGGCATCTACGCCCTCGTCGGCTTCGAGGTCACGCCGGGCACGGTGATCGGTCTGCTGACCATCCTCGGTTACTCGCTCTACGACACGGTGGTCGTCTTCGACTCCCTCAAGGAGCAGACGAAGGACATCACCAAGCAGAACCGCTGGACCTACAGCGACATCGCCAACCGTTCGATCAACGGCACCCTGGTCCGCTCGATCAACACCACGGTGGTCGCGCTGCTGCCGGTGGCGGGCCTGCTGTTCATCGGTGGCGGCTTCCTCGGCGCGGGCACGCTCAACGACATCTCGCTGTCGCTGTTCGTCGGTCTCGCCGCCGGTGCGTACTCCTCGATCTTCATCGCCACCCCGCTCGTCGCCGACCTCAAGGAGCGCGAGCCGGCGATGAAGGCCCTCAAGAAGCGGGTCCTGGCCAAGCGCGCCCAGGGGGCGTCCGTCGAGGAGGAGATGGCCGACGACGCGCCTTCCGTCCGCGACGACGAGCCGGACGACGACACCGCCCACGCGGTCGTCGGCCCGCGCACCCAGCCCGCGTCCCGGGGCCGTGGCCGTGGCCGTCCCTCGGGGAAGCGCCGATGACCGACGTCGAGGAGTTGCTGCTCAGCCGTATCCGCGATGTCGCCGACTACCCGGAGCCGGGGGTGATGTTCAAGGACATCACCCCGCTCCTGGCGGACCCGGCGGCGTTCACGGCCCTCACCGACGCGCTGGCCGCGGTCGCCGCGGACACCGGTGCCACGAAGGTCGTCGGTCTGGAGGCCCGGGGCTTCATCCTCGGCGCCCCGGTCGCGATCCGCGCGGGACTCGGCTTCATCCCCGTGCGCAAGGCCGGCAAGCTCCCCGGGGCGACCCTGAGCCAGGCGTACGACCTGGAGTACGGCTCGGCGGAGATCGAGGTGCACGCGGAGGACCTGTCCGCCGACGACCGTGTCCTGATCGTCGACGACGTGCTGGCCACGGGCGGCACCGCCGAGGCGTCCATCGAGCTGATCCGCCGTGCGGGCGCCGAAGTCGCCGGCCTCGCGGTCCTGATGGAACTGGGCTTCCTGGGCGGGCGGGCCCGCCTGGAGCCGGCCCTGGCCGGAGCCCCGCTGGAAGCACTGCTGGTGGTCTGATCCGCCGACAGCAGCACGCACGCACTGCGCAACGGCCGTTCCGGGAGACCGGGACGGCCGTTCCGTGTGAGGGCGCGCGGATCACTTCCCGAACCCCGCAAAGCCGGCCCCCAGTCCGTCGCGTTCCAGAGGTAGACGTCCCTCACATCGGTCCGAAGGCGATCCCGGGGCGCAGGATCGCTACCATGGGTTCTCCGGAGCCTGACCTGGGGACCCGGATCGCGCACGAGGAGTCCTCTTGCCAGACGAGGCCCAGCCACTCGCCCCCGGTGCTGAACGCCTGGGGGGACCTCCAGCCGCCAAGCCCGAGCCCGCCTCGGCGCCCGCGGCGAAGCCCGCGCCGGACGCGAAGAACGCGACGAGCGACGCCCGCGGGCCGGTCGAGCACGCCCAGTCCGCGCCCGTCGACAAGCCGGCCGAGCCGCCCCGGCCCAAGCCCGCCTCTGCCGAGCCCGCCACACCGGCCACCCCGGCGGCCCGCCCGAACACCGGCCAGTCCGCCCGCACCGGCTCCTCCAACCGCGTCCGCGCCCGTCTCGCCCGTCTCGGCGTCCAGCGCTCCAACCCGTACAACCCGGTCCTGGAGCCCCTGCTGCGGATAGTGCGCAGCAACGACCCGAAGATCGAGACGGCGACGCTGCGTCAGATCGAGAAGGCCTACCAGGTCGCCGAGCGCTGGCACCGGGGCCAGAAGCGCAAGAGCGGCGACCCGTACATCACGCACCCCCTCGCGGTGACCACCATCCTCGCCGAGCTCGGCATGGACCCGGCGACCCTGATGGCCGGGCTGCTGCACGACACCGTCGAGGACACCGAGTACGGCCTCGACCAGCTCCGCCGCGACTTCGGCGACTCGGTCGCCTTGCTCGTCGACGGCGTCACCAAGCTGGACAAGGTCAAGTTCGGCGAGGCCGCGCAGGCGGAGACCGTGCGCAAGATGGTCGTCGCCATGGCCAAGGACCCGCGCGTCCTGGTCATCAAGCTCGCCGACCGGCTGCACAACATGCGCACCATGCGCTACCTGAAGCGCGAGAAGCAGGAGAAGAAGGCGCGCGAGACGCTGGAGATCTACGCTCCGCTCGCCCACCGCCTCGGCATGAACACCATCAAGTGGGAGCTGGAGGACCTCGCCTTCGCGATCCTCTACCCCAAGATGTACGACGAGATCGTGCGGCTGGTGGCCGAGCGGGCGCCCAAGCGGGACGAGTACCTGGCCATAGTGACCGACGAGGTGCAGTCCGACCTGCGCGCCGCCCGGATCAAGGCCACCGTCACCGGCCGCCCGAAGCACTACTACAGCGTCTACCAGAAGATGATCGTCCGCGGCCGCGACTTCGCGGAGATCTACGACCTGGTCGGCATCCGAGTCCTCGTCGACACCGTCCGCGACTGCTACGCCGCCCTCGGCACCGTGCACGCGCGATGGAACCCGGTCCCCGGCCGGTTCAAGGACTACATCGCGATGCCCAAGTTCAACATGTACCAGTCGCTGCACACGACGGTCATCGGACCGAACGGCAAGCCGGTCGAACTGCAGATCCGCACCTTCGACATGCACCGCCGTGCCGAGTACGGCATCGCCGCGCACTGGAAGTACAAGCAGGAGGCCGTCGCCGGCACCTCCAAGGTCCGCTCGGACCAGCCGAGGACCACCGGCAAGGACGACCACCTCAACGACATGGCGTGGCTGCGTCAGCTCCTCGACTGGCAGAAGGAGACCGAGGACCCCGGCGAGTTCCTGGAGTCCCTGCGCTTCGACCTCTCGCGCAACGAGGTCTTCGTCTTCACGCCCAAGGGCGACGTGATAGCGCTGCCGGCCGGTTCCACCCCGGTGGACTTCTCGTACGCGGTGCACACCGAGGTGGGCCACCGCACCATAGGAGCCCGGGTCAACGGCCGTCTCGTACCGCTGGAGTCGACCCTGGACAACGGCGACCTCGTCGAGGTCTTCACGTCCAAGGCGGCCGGGGCCGGACCGTCCCGGGACTGGCTGAACTTCGTGAAGTCGCCGCGGGCCCGCAACAAGATCCGCGCCTGGTTCTCCAAGGAGCGCCGCGACGAGGCGATCGAGCAGGGCAAGGACGCCATCGTCCGCGCGATGCGCAAACAGAACCTGCCGATCCAGCGCATCCTCACCGGCGACTCCCTCGTCACGCTCGCGCACGAGATGCGGTACTCGGACATCTCCGCGCTGTACGCGGCGATCGGCGAGGGGCATGTCTCCGCGCAGAACATCGTGCAGAAACTCGTCTCCGCGCTCGGCGGCGAGGAGGCGGCCACCGAGGAGATCGACGAGTCGGTCCCGCCGTCCCACGGCCGCGGGCGCAAGCGCCGCACCAGCACGGACCCGGGCGTCGTCGTCAAGGGCGTCGACGACGTGTGGGTCAAGCTGGCCCGCTGTTGCACCCCCGTCCCGGGCGATCCGATCATCGGCTTCGTCACCCGCGGTAGTGGCGTATCGGTTCACCGCAGCGACTGCGTCAACGTGGAGTCACTGTCCCGGGAGCCCGAGCGCATCCTCGAGGTCGAGTGGGCGCCCACGCAGTCCTCGGTCTTCCTGGTCGCCATCCAGGTCGAGGCCCTGGACCGCTCCCGGCTCCTCTCGGACGTCACCCGCGTCCTGTCCGACCAGCACGTCAACATCCTCTCCGCGGCCGTCCAGACCTCCCGCGACCGCGTCGCCACCTCCCGCTTCACCTTCGAGATGGGCGACCCGAAGCACCTCGGTCACGTCCTGAAGGCGGTCAGGGGCGTGGAGGGCGTGTACGACGTGTACCGCGTGACGTCGGCGCGGAACAGGTCGTAGAAGACATGCGAAAGGGCCCCGCACCAAGGTGCGGGGCCCTTTCGCATACGGTCACACGCGGCCTCAGCCGCCGAACTCCTCAAGACCCTTGAGGGCCTGGTCCAGGAGCGCCTGGCGGCCCTCCAGCTCACGCTCCAGCTTGTCGGCCCTGGAGTTGTTGCCCTGGGCGCGCGCCTGGTCGATCTGGCCCCTGAGCTTGTCCACGGCGGCCTGCAGCTGGCCGGTCAGCCCCGCGGCACGCGCGCGTGCCTCCGGGTTGGTCCGGCGCCACTCGGTCTCCTCGGCCTCCTGCAGGGCGCGCTCGACGGCGTGCATCCGGCCCTCGACCTTCGGCCGGGCGTCCCGCGGAACGTGACCGATGGCCTCCCAGCGCTCGTTGAGCGCGCGGAAGGCGGCGCGGGCGCTCTTCAGGTCGCCGATCGGCAGGAGCTTCTCGGCCTCCTCGGCCAGCTCCTCCTTCAGCTTGAGGTTCTCGGTCTGTTCGGCGTCCCGCTCGGCGAACACCGAGCTGCGGGCGGCGAAGAACACGTCCTGGGCGCCGCGGAAGCGGTTCCACAGGTCGTCCTCGTGCTCGCGCTGGGCGCGACCCGCCGCCTTCCACTCGGTCATCAGCTCGCGGTAGCGCGCGGCCGTCGGACCCCAGTCCGTCGACCCGGACAGCGCCTCGGCCTCGCCGACCAGCCGCTCCTTGGTCCTGCGGGCATCCTCGCGCTGGGCGTCCAGCGACGCGAAGTGGGCCTTGCGACGCTTGGAGAACGCCGAGCGGGCGTGCGAGAAGCGGTGCCACAGCTCGTCGTCGGACTTGCGGTCCAGGCGCGGCAGACCCTTCCAGGTGTCCACCAGCGCGCGCAGCCGCTCACCGGCGGCCCGCCACTGGTCGGACTGGGCCAGCTCCTCCGCCTCGACGACCAGCGCCTCCTTGGCGTGCCGGGCCTCGTCGGACTGCTTCGCGCGCTGCTGCTTGCGCTCCTCACGGCGCTTGTCGACGGTCTCCACGAGCTTGTCCAGCCGCACCTTGAGCGCTTCCAGGTCGCCGACCGCGTGATGCGCGTCGACCTGCTCGCGGATGTGGTCGATGGCCGCCATAGCGTCCTTCGCCGACAGGTCGGTGGTCTTCACCCGCTTCTCGAGGAGGCCGATCTCGACAACCAGGCCCTCGTACTTGCGCTCGAAGTAGGCCAGGGCTTCCTCGGGGGAGCCGGCCTGCCAGGAACCGACGACCTGCTCGCCGTCGGCCGTTCGCACGTACACGGTCCCCGTCTCGTCGACGCGGCCCCACGGGTCGCTGCTCACAGCGCCTCCTCCACATGATGCCTGCGGGAGGCTTCCTCGCCCCCGGACATCGTCCACAGTTTCGTCACGGCCAACATAGGCGACCGGCGGGTTGCCTGTCCGCATCCCGCGCGACCGAAATTCCGCACTTGACGGTCAGGATTTGGTGACCGTCGCCTTGTTGATCACGACGGTCGCGTTCGGTGCGCCGTCGCCCGCGCCGGTGCTCTCACCGGCCGCGGCGATCTTCTTCAGCACCTTCATACCGGATGCCGAGATGGTGCCGAACGGCGTGTAGCTCGGCGGCAGCTGGCTGTCCTGGTAGACGAGGAAGAACTGGCTGCCGCCGGTGTGCGCCTGCCCGGTGTTCGCCATCGCGACGGTGCCCGCCGGGTAGACGTTGGACTTGAGGCTCTTGTCCTTCAGGTTCTCGTCCGGGATGGTGTAGCCCGGTCCGCCGCTGCCGGAACCCGTCGGGTCGCCGCACTGCAGGACGTAGATTCCGTTGGTGGTGAGCCGGTGGCACTTGGTGTGGTCGAAGAAGCCCTTGTTCGCCAGGAAGTCGAACGAGTTCACGGTGTGCGGGGCCGCCGACGTCTTCAGCGCGATGTCGATCTTCCCGCAGGTCGTCGCGAGGTCAAGGGTGTACTTCGCCGACTTGTCGATGGACAGCGCCGGCTCCTTCTTCCAGGTCTGGGTCTCGACCTTGCCGGCGGCCGGCTTCTCGCACGGGTCCGGCGCCTTGCTGGTCGGCGCCGCGCTGGGAGTGGTCTGAGCGCTCGCGCTGGCCTTGTCGTCGTCCTTCATGACTCCGGACGTGTAGAGCGCCAGGCTGCCCACCAGTATCACGCCGAGCACCGACGCGATCACAGAGTTGCGTACACGGGCCTTGCGGCGCGCGGCCGTGCGCCGCTGCTGCTGCCGCAAGAACTTCTCCCGCGCGAGCTGCCGCTTCCGCTGTTCCTGGGTGACCACGGGGTTCTCTCCTCATGCGTCTCGTACGCCGACCGGTACGCATGCGTCCTATGAACCGACCGCCTGCGTGTGCCCCGTACCGTATATGGGTTCGCTGAGGAATCGGCAGCGCCGGTAGGCTCTGACCACTGGGGCAGCCGCCCGGAAGACCGCCCGTACCCACACAAAACGAGGACGATCGTGCTCATTGCCGGGTTCCCCGCCGGGGCCTGGGGGACGAACTGTTATCTCGTCGCCCCCGCCGCCGGTGAGGAGTGCGTGATCATCGACCCCGGCCACCAGGCCGCCGAAGGCGTCGAGGAAGCGCTGAGAAAGCATCGGCTCAAGCCCGTCGCGGTCGTCCTCACGCACGGCCACATCGACCACGTGGCCTCGGTCGTCCCGGTGTGCGGAGCGCACGGCGTACCGGCGTGGATCCACCCCGAGGACCGCTACATGATGAAGGACCCGTCGATGGGTCTCGGGCGTTCCATCGGGATGCCGCTCATGGGCGAGATCACCGTGGGAGAGCCGGACGACGTCAAGGAGCTGACCGACGGCGCGAAGCTGGAGCTCGCGGGCCTGGAGCTGTCCGTCGCGCACGCGCCGGGCCATACCAAGGGGTCGGTGACCTTCCGGATGCCCGAGACCGCGGAGATCCCCTCCGTGTTCTTCTCCGGGGATCTGCTGTTCGCCGGCTCCATCGGACGCACCGACCTGCCCGGCGGCGACATGGCCGAGATGCTCGACTCGCTGGCCCGCGTGTGCCTGCCGCTCGACGACTCGACCGTGGTGCTGTCTGGCCACGGCCCCCAGACGACCATCGGCCAGGAGCGCGCCACCAACCCGTATCTGCGGGACGTGGCCGCGGGCCAGGGAGCCACCGAGGCTCCCCGACGAGGAATGTGACAAGAGACTTCGTGAGCACCTTTCAGGCCCCCAAGGGCACGTACGACCTGATCCCGCCGGACAGCGCCAAGTTCCTGGCCGTCCGGGAGGCGATCGCCGCTCCGCTGCGCACGTCGGGCTACGGCTACATCGAGACCCCCGGCTTCGAGAGCGTCGAGCTGTTCGCGCGCGGGGTCGGTGAGTCCACCGACATCGTGACCAAGGAGATGTACGCCTTCGAGACCAAGGGCGGCGACAAGCTGGCCCTGCGCCCCGAGGGCACGGCGTCCGTGCTGCGCGCGGCGCTGGAGGCCAACCTGCACAAGACGGGCAACCTGCCGGTCAAGCTCTGGTACTCCGGCTCGTACTACCGCTACGAGCGTCCGCAGAAGGGCCGCTACCGGCACTTCTCGCAGGTCGGTGCCGAGGCGATCGGCGCGGAGGACCCGGCCCTCGACGCCGAGCTGATCATCCTGGCCGACCAGGCGTACCGCTCGCTGGGCCTCAGGACCTTCCGCATCCTGCTCAACAGCCTGGGCGACAAGGAGTGCCGGCCGGTGTACCGGGAGGCACTGCAGAACTTCCTGCGGAGCCTGGACCTCGACGAGGACACCCTGCGCCGGGCGGACATCAACCCGCTGCGCGTCCTCGACGACAAGCGCGAGTCGGTGCAGAAGCAGCTCGGGGACGCCCCGCTGCTGCGGGACTACCTGTGCGACGCCTGCAAGGCGTACCACGAGGAGGTCCGCGAGCTGATCACCGCGGCGGGCGTGGCCTTCGAGGACGACCCGAAGCTGGTGCGCGGCCTCGACTACTACACCCGTACGACCTTCGAGTTCGTCCACGACGGTCTGGGCTCCCAGTCCGCGGTGGGCGGCGGCGGCCGTTACGACGGTCTGTCGGAGATGATCGGCGGCCCCGCGCTCCCGTCCGTCGGCTGGGCCCTCGGCGTCGACCGCACGGTCCTCGCCCTGGAGGCGGAGGGCGTGGAGCTCGAACTCCCCTCCGCGACCAGCGTGTTCGCGGTGCCGCTGGGGGAGGAGGCCCGCCGGATCCTGTTCGCCAAGGTCACCGAACTGCGCAAGGTGGGCATCGCGGCGGACTTCTCCTACGGCGGCAAGGGCCTCAAGGGCGCCATGAAGAACGCCAACCGCAGCGGCGCCCGCTACACGATCGTGGCCGGCGAACGCGACCTCGCCGAGGGCGTCGTACAGCTGAAGGACATGGAGTCCGGGGAGCAGTCGGCGATCGGGGTCAACGAGATCGTGGCGGAGCTGGAGTCCAGGCTCGGCTGACGGATTCGCATGGGAGGGGCGCCGGTCGTGAGGCCGGCGCCCTTGTCGTCCGCCGGCTCGGCAGGCCCGCCGAGGGAGAGAAGGGGTGCGGGGCCGTCGCCCGGGCCCCGGCCCAGCCACAGGGCCGGACCGGCAGCGCAGGCCGGTGCCCAGCGGCTCTGCCCGGCACGCAGGCTCAACGGCCGCCCCCCAGGGAGTGACCCGACCGCGTCGACGGCGTCCGACACGACGCCTCACTGGTCCAGCAGCCCGTGCCGCATCGCGCTGGTGACCGCGGCTGTCCGGTCGTCCACTCCCAACTTGGCGAAGACGCGCAGGAGATGGGTCTTCACCGTCGACTCGCCGATGAACAGCCTGCGGCCGATCTCCGCGTTCGTGCAGCCCTCCGCCACCAGGCGCAGTACCGCCGTCTCGCGCTCCGAGAGCCGCGGCCGTTCCGGCCTGGTGCGCAGTTGGTCGACCAGACGGGCGGCCACGGTCGGTGCCAGGACTGTCTCGCCGCGCGCGGCGGCCCTTATGGACTGCGCCAGTTCACCCCGGGGCAGGTCCTTGAGGAGATAGCCGGCCGCCCCGGCCTCCACGGCCCGCAGGATGTCCCGGTCCGTCTCGTACGTCGTCAGGACGATCACCCGGCACGGCAGCCCGGCCTCGGTCATCCGCACGATCGACTCCACGCCCGAGCCGCCCGGCATCCGCAGGTCCATCAGCACGATGTCGGGCCGCAGTTCCGCGGCCAGTGCCTCCGCCTGCGGCCCGCTGGACGCGTCGGCGATCACCTCCAGGTCCGGCTCCGCCGTCAGCATGGCCCGCAGGCCCTCCCGCACGACGGGGTGGTCGTCGGCCAGGATGATCCGGATCATAAACAGCTCCTCGGGGGCGGTACGGGCAGACGGACGGTGACCGTGGTGCCGCCGCCGGGCGCGCTGTGCACCCGGACCGTCCCGCCGGCCTCGGCGGCACGGGCGCGGAGCCCCGCGAGACCGTAGCCGTCACGGACGGCCCCCGGGTCGAAGCCGTGACCGTCGTCCCGTACGAAGAGGGTGAGGCTGTCGTCGGTGTAGGCCAGGTCGACACCTACCGTCGCCGAACTCCCCGCGTGCTTACGGCAGTTCGTGAGCGCCTCCTGGCATGAGCGCAGGGCGACGACCTCGGGTCCCGTGGGCAGCGGACGGACCTGCCCGGTCACGGCGAGTTTCGCGGAGTGCCGGGCCGCCAGCCGGTCCAGGGCGTCCGGCAGCGTCGCGCCGTCCAGGTCGGCGGGGGTGCCGTCGGCGACCAGGGCCCGAGCCTCGGCGAGGTTCAGCCGGGCCGTCTCGTCCATCAGGGCCAGATGTCGGCGGGCCTGCGGCACGTCGTGGTCGAGCTCGGCCTCCACGGCCTGGATCAGCATCAGCAGGCTGGTGAAACCCTGGGCGAGGGTGTCGTGGATCTCCCGGGCCATCCGCTCCCGCTCGGCCAGCGCCCCGTGCGCCGCCGACAGCCGCGAGACCTCGTGCCGACTGGTGTCCAACTCGGCGATCAGCGCCGCCCGTTCCTGGCTCTGCTCGATGATCCGGATGACATAGCTGCCCACGGCCACCGAGAAGACCAGGGTGACGACGGCGAACAGGCCGTTGAAGAAGACGTCCTGGTCGCTCGGCCACCAGAGCAGGGCCCAGCCCAGCACGGGCGCCAGGTTGATCACGGCCACGGCGGTCAGCGCCCACTTCATCCGCAGTGTCATGAAGCACTGGGGCACGAGGGCGAACGTCATCAGCCGGGTCTCGCCGACCAGGATCGCCGAGGGCAGGAACAGCGCCATCATCGCGCCGAGATAGGTGAGCGCCTCGCGCGCGTCGGGCGGATCCTGCCGGAGCAGCGGACGCCCGACCCGGACGAAGAGGGGGACCAGCGGCACCAGCAGGGCCGCCGCGGTGACGCGGACCGGCCACCCGGGCTGTGCCGTTCCCAGCACGAACACCAGGGTGGCCAGCCAGATCAGCGCGAAGTAGGTGTCCCAGAGCCGGAACGACCGGTCCCACGAGTACGCGCCCCCGGCGTCCGCCGGACCGTTCATCCGTCGCGCCGGTTCTTCCACCGGAAGGTCAGCAGACACAGCAGCAATCCTCCGACGCACCACGCCCCCAGCACCAGGGCGGTGCGCCCGAACTCCCAGCCGCCGGCCTGTTCCAGGACCTGCGCCGAGTCCGGCAGGAACACCCCGCGCAGCCCCTGGCACATCCACTTCAGCGGGAACAGCGCGCCGATGTTCAGCATCCAGTCCGGGATCGTGTCGATCGCGATGTACACCCCGGAGATGAACTGGAGGACCAGGAAGGGCAGGACGACCACGGAACTCGCGCTCTTGCCGGACTTGGGCACCGAACCGATCGCGATGCCGAGCAGCGTGCACGCCGTCAGGCCGAGCACGAAGATCCAGGCGAAGGCGAACCATTTGCCGGCGTCCGAGGGCAGGTCGACGTCGTACAGCGTGGTGCCGACGAAGAGCAGGATCGCCGTCTCCAGGATGCCGGTGACCAGAACCAGCCAGATCTTGCCGAGGAAGTACGCCGCCGGCGGCATCGGCGTCCCGCGCAGCCTGCGCAGCACCTTCTCGTCCCGCTCGACGGCGATCGAGATACCGAGCGACTGGAAGCTCGTCGACATGATGCCGGCGGCCATCATCGCCGGAACGTAGAGCTGCGAGGCCTTGATGCCGGCCCCTTCCACGTCGTCGCTGAAGATCGACGCGAACAGGAACAGGAAGACCACCGGGAAGGCGAAGGTGAACACCACCTGGTCGCGCTGGCGGAAGAACTGTTTGATCTCCAGGGAACCCCGCCGCAGCCCGAGCCCCCAGACGCCGGGCAGCCCTGCCCGGGCATGACCGCGGGTTTCCCGCACGGCGGCCGTGGTCATCGCGCGTCCTCCTGTCCGGTGAGCCGGAGGTAGACGTCCTCCAGCGTGGGGCGGCTGACCTGGAGCCCCGGGATCTCGCCGTCGAAGCGGCGCATCAGCGCGGCGACCGTTCCGGTCGGGGTGTCCGTGCGCTCGGCGCGCGGGGTGCCGTCCGGCTCGGTCCACTCGACGGTCGCGCCGGAGCCGTACCGCTCCCGCAGAGCGGCCGGCTCGCCCTCGGCGACGACCGTGCCGCGGGAGACCACGGCCAGCCGGTCGGCGAGCGCCTCGGCCTCCTCCAGGTAGTGCGTGGTGAGCAGGATCGTGGTGCCCTCGACGGACAGCTTGCGGATCAGGTCCCAGAACTGGTGCCGGGCCGCCGGGTCGAAGCCGGTCGTCGGCTCGTCCAGGAGCAGCAGCTCGGGGCCCCCGATCACGCCCAGCGCCACGTCGAGGCGCCGGCGCTGGCCGCCCGACAGGGCCTTGATCCGGCTGCCCGCCTTGGCCTCCAGACCCACCAGCCCGATGACCTCCTCGGGGTCCCGCGGCCGCGGGTAGTAGTGGGCGAAATGCCGGACGGTCTCCGCGACCGTCAACTCGGCGGGCGCGGATTCGTCCTGCCAGACGATTCCGACTTTTGAGCGCCACGCGCGTGTGCCGTGCGCCGGGTCCGCGCCGAGCACGGACACCTCACCCGCGTCCCGGTCCCGGTTGCCCTGGAGGATCTCCACCGTGGTGCTCTTGCCCGCGCCATTGGGTCCGAGCAGGCCGAAGACCTCGCCCGTGCGGATGCCGAGATCGATCCCGTCGAGCGCGGTCACGTCGCCGTACTGCTTGCGCAGCCCCCGAACGTCCACCGCGAGTTCGTTCGCGTGTGTGGTCATGCCTGTGAGCATCGGCCGGAACCGAACGCTCGGGGACGACTGTGCGTACTTCCTTATGTCCACCGAACGGTGGACAAGCCTCCAGGTGCGGCACAATGGCCCCTGCCCGAAGAAGGTCCAACTCTCAAGCAGACGGATCGGCGTGATGAGCAAGACCACAGTGAAAGACGTCTCCACGGATCCCGAGCCCTCGTCGGCGAGCGCCGATGCCGCGCCCCGGACGGTGGGCGGCAGCCGTGCCTTCGCGCTGCTGATGGTGATCACCGGTGCCGCCGGACTGCTCGCCGCGTGGGTCATCACGATCGACAAGTTCAAGATCCTCGAGGGAAAGGTCAGCGGCAAGACGTTCACGCCGAGCTGCTCCCTCAACCCGATCGTCTCCTGCGGCAGCGTGATGGAGAGCAAGCAGGCCGCCGCCTTCGGGTTCCCCAACCCGATGCTCGGGCTCGTCTGCTATGGCATCGTCATCTGCGTCGGCATGAGCCTGCTGGCCCGCGCCACGTTCCCGCGCTGGTACTGGCTCACCTTCAACTTCGGCACGCTCTTCGGCGTGGCCTTCTGCACCTGGCTGCAGTTCCAGTCGCTGTACCGCATCAACGCGCTGTGCCTGTGGTGCTCGCTGGCCTGGGTCGCGACGATCACGATGTTCTGGTACGTGACCTCGTTCAACATCCGCAACGACCTGCTGCCGTCCCCGGGCTGGCTCAAGCGGTTCCTCGCCGAGTTCACCTGGGTCCTGCCGGTCACGCACTGCGGCGTCATCGTCATGCTGATCCTGACCCGCTGGGGCGACAAGCTCTGGGCCTGACCGACGGCCGACGGCGTTGTCAGTGCCGTGAACTAGGGTTTCCGTGTGGAGCCCGATCTGTTCACCGCCGCGGCGGAAGAGCGCCAGGAGAAGGACCCGGCCGGCAGTCCTCTGGCGGTCCGGATGCGCCCGCGCACCCTCGACGAGGTGGTGGGCCAGCAGCACCTGCTCAAGCCGGGCTCGCCGCTGCGCCGGCTGGTCGGTGAGGGCAGCGGCGGTCCCGCGGGACCCTCCTCGGTGATCCTCTGGGGCCCGCCCGGCACCGGCAAGACGACCCTGGCGTACGTCGTCTCCAAGGCCACCAACAAGCGTTTCGTGGAGCTCTCCGCGATCACCGCCGGGGTCAAGGAGGTCCGCGCGGTCATCGACGGCGCCCGCCGCGCCACCGGCGGCTTCGGCAAGGAGACCGTCCTCTTCCTCGACGAGATCCACCGCTTCAGCAAGGCCCAGCAGGACTCCCTGCTCCCCGCGGTCGAGAACCGCTGGGTGACCCTGATCGCGGCGACCACCGAGAACCCGTACTTCTCGATCATCTCCCCACTGCTGTCCCGGTCTCTGCTGCTGACCCTCGAACCCCTCTCGGACGACGACCTCAGAGGGCTCCTGAAGCGGGCGCTGAGCGACGAGCGCGGTCTGAAGGACGCCGTCACCCTCCCCGAGGACACCGAGGACCACCTCCTGCGCATCGCCGGCGGCGACGCCCGCCGCGCCCTGACCGCGCTGGAGGCCGCCGCCGGGGCCGCCCTCGACAAGGGTGAGCCGGAGGTCTCCCTCACCACGCTGGAGGAGACGGTCGACCGGGCGGCCGTGAAGTACGACCGCGACGGCGACCAGCACTACGACGTGGCCAGCGCCCTCATCAAGTCCATCAGGGGCTCCGACGTGGACGCGGCCCTGCACTACCTGGCCCGCATGATCGAGGCCGGCGAGGACCCCCGCTTCATCGCCCGCCGCCTGATGATCTCCGCCAGCGAGGACATCGGCCTGGCCGATCCGAACGCCCTGCCCATCGCGGTCGCCGCCGCCCAGGCCGTCGCCATGATCGGCTTTCCCGAAGCCGCGCTGACGTTGAGCCACGCCACCATCGCCCTCGCGCTCGCCCCGAAATCCAACGCCGCGACCACGGCGATCGGCGCGGCCATGGAGGACGTACGCAAGGGTCTGGCCGGGCCGGTGCCGCCGCATCTGCGCGACGGGCACTACAAGGGCGCCGCCAAACTCGGGCACGCGCAGGGCTACGTCTACCCGCACGACCTGCCCGAGGGGATCGCCGAGCAGCAGTACGCCCCGGACGCCATCAAGGACCGCGAGTACTACGAACCCACCCGGCACGGCGCCGAGGCCCGGTACGCGGACGCGGTGGAGTGGACCCGCAGACACCTCGGTCGCAAGCGGTCCTGAGAACCCTGTAGAATCCCTCGAAGTGCTGTGTCCCGTGCAGTCAGAACGGGACGGTCAGCCGGAACCCCCAGTGGGGTTCCCGGAGCGTCGCGCACCGTTCGAATGGTGTCGCGGGCAGCCCACCACCGCTAGCGGTAGGTGGGCCACTCGCGTGCTGCACGTATGTGCCCAGACCAGGGAGCGGCTGCCCTCCAGGTCCTTCGAGGACCCGGCGGGTTTCCCCGGCTGCGGATGCGACCTCCCTCAACCCTGACAAGCCGAAACCAGGAAATGAGAGACAGTGGCGAACCAGCCCCGCCCGAAGGTCAAGAAGTCGCGTGCCCTCGGCATCGCGCTGACCCCGAAGGCCGTCAAGTACTTCGAGGCCCGTCCCTACCCCCCGGGTGAGCACGGCCGTGGTCGCAAGCAGAACTCGGACTACAAGGTCCGTCTGCTCGAGAAGCAGCGTCTGCGCGCGCAGTACGACGTGTCCGAGCGTCAGCTCGTCCGCGCCTACGAGCGTGCCGCCAAGACCCAGGGCAAGACCGGTGAGGCCCTGGTCATCGAGCTCGAGCGCCGTCTCGACGCCCTGGTCCTGCGTTCGGGCATCGCCCGCACCATCTACCAGGCCCGCCAGATGGTCGTCCACGGCCACATCGAGGTCAACGGCCAGAAGGTCGACAAGCCGTCCTTCCGCGTCCGTCCCGACGACGTCGTGATGGTCCGCGAGCGCAGCCGCGAGAAGACCCTCTTCTCGATCGCCCGTGAGGGCGGCTTCGCCCCCGACGGCGAGACCCCGCGCTACCTCCAGGTGAACCTCCGCGCCCTGGCCTTCCGCCTGGACCGCGAGCCGAACCGCAAGGAGATCCCGGTGATCTGCGACGAGCAGCTCGTCGTCGAGTACTACGCCCGCTGATCACCGGCAGGCCGTAGCACCCGCACCACTTCAGCCCGCCGTCTCCCCGCCCTTCCGGGTGGGCGAGGCGGCGGGTTGCTGCATGTCGAGGCTCACTTCGGTCTGCAGCACGCGCCCCCGTGGTGCCGGCAGCCCGTCGAGCGGACGTGCGCCGCCCAGCGCCCGGGACACCGCGGCCTCCCGCCCCAGCGCCCGGCCCTGGCCCAGGCACCGCTGGTACCGCTCGTCGCCCAGCCGCTCCCGGACCATCGCCTCGCACAGCTCGTGCGGGGCGTTGTAGTAGGCCGAGCCGAACAGGGGCAGGCCCACCGAAGGCCACAGCGAGGCCGCCGCACCCTGGAGGACGGCGGCCTCGGCCGCGTCGCCCTGGGCCACCGTGACCAGGGCGAGGAGTTCGATCGACAGCACCGAGCCCAGCAGGTCGTGGAAGGTGTGGGCGCAGGTCAGACAGTCGGTGAGCAACTCACGCGCGCGTGCCGTGTTCCCCTCGATCCAGGCCGCGTACGCCAGGACGTACAGCGCGTACGACCGCGCCCACCGCTCGCCGTGGTCCTCGCACACCCGGCGCACCTCCTCGCACAGCCGCACCGCGTCCGGCAGGTCGCCCAGGAAGGCCCGGGCCATCGCCAGCTCGACCTGCCCCATCAGCACGTTGCTGTTGAGTTCGCCGATCTCCTCGTACCGCTCCAGTGCCGAGCGCAGCAGCCGCTCCGCGCGGGGCATGTCGTCCGAGACGAGCGCCAGACAGCCGGCGCGGTGCTCGGCGTACGCCACCGCCGTCGCGTTCGCGGAGCGCTCCGCCTCCTGGCGGCACTCCTGGAGCGCCGCCAGCGCCGGCACGGTGTCGCCCTGGAGGATCGCCACATAGCCGAGGACCCACAGGGCCTTCAGCCGGGTGTGCTCATGGCCCGGCTCCAGATCGACGCTGCGCTCCAGCCAGTGCCGCCCCTCGGATAGCCGGCCGCAGCCGACCCAGCAGAACCAGAGGGAGCCCGCCAGAAGCCGGGCCAGCTCCGCCCCGTCCGGCTCGGTCAGGGAGTACTCCAGGGCACAGCGCAGATTCGGCAGCTCGGCCTCGATCCGCGCGGCCACCTCGTTCTGGCGCGGGGAGAACCAGTCCAGCTCGCACCAGGTCGCCAGGCCCACGTACCAGTCGCGGTGCCGTCTGCGCAGCCGGACCGCGTCGCCCGTCGCCTCCAGCCACTCGGCGCCGTACGCCCGGACCGTGTCGAGCATCCGGTAGCGCACTCCGGTCGCGGTCTCCTCACGGGCCACCACCGACTGGGTGAGCAGCGCGGACAGGACGTCGAGGACGTCGTCGCAGTGCAGACCGCCGCCGCTGCACACGTACTCCGCGGCCTCCAGGTCGAACTGCCCCGCGAACACCGAGAGCCGTGACCACAGCAACCGCTCCTCGGCCGTGCACAGTTCATGGCTCCAGCCGATCGCCGTGCGCAGTGTCCGATGGCGGGGCAGAGCGTCCCGGCCACCACCGGTCAGGAGCCGGAACCGGTCGTCGAGCCGCTCCAGCAGCTGCCCGGAAGACAGTGCCCCCAGCCGGCCCGCGGCCAGCTCGATCGCCAGCGGAATACCGTCCAGGCGCCGGCACAGCTCCCGTGCCTCCGGATCGTCGCCGACCGTCACCCCCAGCCGTCCGGCCCGCTCCGCGAACAGCTCCACCGCCTCGTCCTCGCCCAACGGGCCGAGCGCGAAGACCTGTTCGCCGGCGACGGCCAGCGGTCGGCGGCCCACGGCGAGGACGGCCAGCGTCGGCAGCTGCCCCAGCAGATCGACGACCAGGCCGCGCACGCGTCCACCAGATGCTCGAAACCGTCCAGAACCAGCAGGAGTTGACGCCCGGTCAGATGTTCCAGCAGCGCCTCGCGCGGAGGCCGCGCGGTGTGGTCCATCAGCCCCAGCGACTCCACGACGGCGTAGTCGACGAACTCCGGATCGCGTACGGCGGCCAGCTCGACGTGCCACACCCCGTCGGCCGGCGCGCACCGGCCGCCCGCCACCCGTGCCGCGAGCCGTGACTTGCCGATACCGCCGGGGCCCGTCACCGTCACCAGCCGCGAGGTGTCGAGCGCCCGTGCCAGCTCCGGGAGTTCCGCGCGCCGGCCCACGAAGCCGTCGAGCTCCAGCGGGAGATTGCCGTTCACCTCGGTGTCGTCGGGCTGATCACTGCGCATGGAACACGGAGAGTACTGAAGCGTATGCACTCCGTACAATCGGCACGGGCAACCCGGCCGCGGGCGAGGGGTGATCCGGTGCGGACCGCCGTCCCCGGCGCGATAGGCTCGGCGGAGACTTTTTCCATAGACAGCACGTATCAGGGAGCGGGTGCACACAGTGTCCGGTGGAGAGGTTGCCGGGATCCTGGTGGCCGTCTTCTGGGCGATCCTGGTCTCCTTCCTCGCCGTCGCGCTGGCGAGGCTGGCCCAGACGCTCAAGGCGACCACCAAACTCGTGGCGGACGTGACCGACCAGGCCGTTCCGCTGCTGGCCGAGGCCTCCACCGCGGTGCGCTCCGCGCAGACCCAGATCGAGCGCGTCGACGCGATCGCCTCGGACGTCCAGGAGGTCACGTCGAACGCCTCCGCGCTGTCCACCACCGTCGCCTCCACCTTCGGCGGCCCGCTGGTCAAGGTCGCGGCCTTCGGCTACGGCGTCCGTCGCGCGATCAGCGGCCGCAAGGACGACGACGTGCCCGCGAAATCCTCCCGGCGTACCGTGATCGTGGGCCGGGCGGTTTCCCGGGGCCGAGGCAAGAAGGACTGAGGCTCAAGAGATGTTCCGCCGTACTTTCTGGTTCTCCTCGGGCGTGGCCGCCGGTGTCTGGGCCACCACCAAGGTGAACCGCAAGCTGAAGCAGCTGACCCCCGAGAACCTCGCCGTGACGGCGGCCAACAAGGCGATCGAGACGGGCGCCCGGCTCAAGGACCGCGCGGTCGGTTTCGCGCTCGACGTCCGCGACAACATGGCCCAGCGCGAGGCCGAGCTGACGGACGCCCTGGGCATCCGGGAGGATCCCGAACTTCCCGCCCCCAGGCGCATCGCCGCCATCGAGAACACGACGTACCCCAAGCATTCGTACAACCGGAATGAGGACCACTGATGGAGTCGGCCGAGATTCGCCGCCGCTGGCTGAGCTTCTTCGAGGAGCGCGGGCACACCGTCGTCCCTTCGGCGTCGCTCATCGCGGACGACCCGACTCTGCTCCTCGTCCCCGCCGGCATGGTGCCCTTCAAGCCCTACTTCCTGGGTGAGGTCAAGCCGCCCTTCGCGCGTGCCACCAGCGTCCAGAAGTGCGTGCGCACGCCGGACATCGAAGAGGTCGGCAAGACCACCCGGCACGGCACGTTCTTCCAGATGTGCGGCAACTTCTCCTTCGGCGACTACTTCAAGGAAGGCGCCATCAAGTACGCCTGGGAGCTGCTCACCAGCCCCCAGGACAAGGGTGGTTACGGCCTTGAGGCCGATCGTCTGTGGATCACCGTCTACAAGGACGACGACGAGGCCGAGCGCATCTGGCACGAGGTCGTCGGCGTGCCCAGGGAGCGCATCCAGCGCCTCGGCATGAAGGACAACTACTGGTCCATGGGCGTCCCCGGACCCTGCGGCCCCTGTTCCGAGATCAACTACGACCGCGGCCCCGAGTTCGGCGTCGAGGGCGGCCCCGCCGTCAACGACGAGCGGTACGTGGAGATCTGGAACCTCGTCTTCATGCAGTACGAGCGCGGCGAGGGCATCGGCAAGGACAACTTCGAGATCCTCGGCGAGCTCCCCAGCAAGAACATCGACACCGGCCTCGGACTCGAGCGCCTGGCGATGATCCTGCAGGGCGTGCAGAACATGTACGAGATCGACACCTCCATGGCCGTCATCAAGAAGGCCACCGAGCTGACCGGCGTGGCCTACGGCGACGCCCACGCCTCGGACGTCTCCCTGCGTGTGGTCACCGACCACATGCGCACGTCCGTGATGCTCATCGGTGACGGTGTCACCCCCGGCAACGAGGGCCGTGGCTACGTCCTGCGCCGCATCATGCGCCGCGCCATCCGCAACATGCGCCTGCTCGGGGCCACCGGTCCGGTCGTGCTCGACCTGATCGACACCGTGATCGCCATGATGGGGCAGCAGTACCCGGAGCTCGTCACCGACCGCGAGCGCATCGAGAAGGTCGCCGTTGCCGAGGAGAACGCGTTCCTCAAGGCCCTCAAGGGCGGCACGAACATCCTCGACACAGCCGTCACCGAGACCAAGCAGGCCGGTGGCACGGTCCTGTCCGGCGACAAGGCGTTCCTGCTCCACGACACCTGGGGCTTCCCGATCGACCTCACCCTCGAGATGGCCGCCGAGCAGGGGCTGTCCGTGGACGAGGACGGCTTCCGCCGCCTGATGAAGGAGCAGCGGGAGCGCGCCAAGGCCGACGCCCAGGCCAAGAAGACCGGTCACGCCAGCGCCGGCGCCTACCGTGAGATCGCCGACCAGGCCGGCGAGACCGACTTCGTCGGGTACACGGACACCGAAGCCGAGTCGACGATCGTCGGCATCCTCGTCGACGGCACCTCCTCGCCGGCGGCCACCGAGGGCGACGAGGTGGAGATCGTCCTGGACCGCACCCCGTTCTACGCCGAGGGCGGTGGCCAGATCGGCGACACCGGCCGGATCAGGGTCGACTCCGGTGCCGTCATCGAGATCCGTGACTGCCAGAAGCCGGTCCCGGGCGTCTACGTCCACAAGGGCGTCGTCCAGTTCGGAGAGGTGACCGTCGGGGCCAAGGCCCAGGCCTCGATCGACAACCGCCGGCGTACGGCCATCGCCCGCGCCCACTCGGCCACCCACCTCACCCACCAGGCGCTGCGGGACGCGCTCGGCCCGACGGCCGCCCAGGCCGGGTCGGAGAACCAGCCCGGCCGCTTCCGCTTCGACTTCGGCTCCCCGTCGGCGGTGCCCACGGCCGTGATGACCGACGTCGAGCAGAAGATCAACGAGGTGCTCGCCCGTGACCTCGACGTCCGCGCCGACGTCATGGGCATCGACGAGGCCAAGAAGCAGGGCGCCATCGCCGAGTTCGGCGAGAAGTACGGCGAGCGGGTCCGCGTGGTGACCATCGGCGACTTCTCCAAGGAGCTGTGCGGCGGCACCCACGTGCACAACACCTCGCAGCTCGGCCTGGTCAAGCTGCTCGGCGAGTCGTCCATCGGCTCCGGGGTCCGGCGCATCGAGGCGCTCGTCGGTGTCGACGCCTACAACTTCCTCGCCCGCGAGCACACCGTCGTCGCCCAGCTCCAGGAGCTGATCAAGGGCCGCCCGGAGGAGCTCCCGGAGAAGGTCTCCGCCATGCTCGGCAAGCTGAAGGACGCCGAGAAGGAGATCGAGAAGTTCCGCGCCGAGAAGGTCCTGCAGGCCGCCGCCGGTCTCGCCGAGTCCGCCAAGGACGTCCGCGGGATCGCCGTCGTCACCGGTCAGGTCCCGGACGGCACGACCCCCGACGACCTGCGCAAGCTGGTCCTCGACGTACGCGGCCGCATCCAGGGCGGCCGGGCCGCCGTCGTGGCCCTCTTCACCGTCAGCAACGGCAAGCCGCTGACGGTCATCGCCACCAACGAGCCCGCCCGCGAGCGCGGTCTCAAGGCCGGTGACCTGGTCCGCACGGCCGCCAAGACCCTCGGCGGCGGCGGTGGCGGCAAGCCGGACGTCGCCCAGGGCGGCGGCCAGAACCCGGCCGCGATCGGTGCGGCCGTGGACGCCGTGGAGCGCATGGTCGGGGAGACGGCCAAGTAATGCGCCGAGGCCGCAGACTCGCGATCGACGTCGGGGACGCCCGCATCGGGGTCGCCTCGTGCGACCCCGACGGGATCCTCGCCACTCCGGTGGAGACGGTCCCGGGCCGGGACGTCCCGGCGGCCCACCGCCGGCTGAAGCAGCTGGTCGAGGAGTACGAACCGATCGAGGTAGTCGTCGGTCTCCCTCGCTCCCTCAAGGGGGGCGAGGGCCCGGCTGCCGTGAAGGTCCGCGGCTTCGTCCAGGAGCTCGCCCGGGGGATCGCGCCCGTTCCGGTCAGGCTCGTCGACGAGCGGATGACCACCGTGACGGCCAGTCAGGGACTGCGCGCATCCGGAGTGAAATCCAAAAAGGGCAGATCGGTCATCGACCAGGCAGCAGCCGTGATCATTCTCCAGCAGGCCCTGGAATCCGAACGGGTGTCAGGTAAAGCACCCGGCGAGGGCGTCGAAGTGGTCATCTGATCGCGATACGGTAACGTTCCGCGCGATGCGGCGACATTCGAACAGTCACCGCACAGAAAGAGGCGGATCGGTAGCCGGATCGTGGACGAGGGAGACCGCCGCCTCGCGGCTCTAGGGGATCGATGACTGAGTATGGCCGGGGCCAAAGCTCCGAACCGTGGCATCCGGAGGACCCGTTGTACGGGGACGACGGATGGGGTGGACAGCAGGCCCAGGCGGGCCAGCAGTCCCCCTACGGCGGCCAGCCGCAGCACTATCCGGAGCAGCCGCAGCAGCCGCAGTACGACAACGGCGGCTGGGGCGACGGCCAGCAGGCCGCCTATGGTCAGGCGCAGCAGCAGTACCCGCAGCACGACGGCCAGTACGACCAGCAGCAGCAGTACGACCAGCAGCAACAGTACGGTCAGCAGCAGTACGACCAGCAGGCGTACCAGGGGCAGTCGCAGCAGTCGTACGACGACAACGGCTGGCCGGCCGGCACCCAGGCGCAGATCCCGTACCCCGCCGACCCGTCGGATCCCTACGGTCAGCAGCAGGCCGCCGCGTACGGCGCCGAGCAGCAGGACTACTACGGCAGCCCGGACGCCTACCCGCCGCCGGAGCCGCCGAGCCGTCGGCAGGCCGAGCCGGAGCCGCAGATCGACTGGGATCCGGGACCCGACCAGGGCGAACACGCCTTCTTCGCGGGCGACGACGACAGCGAGGACGAGTCCGACGACCCGAAAGGCGGCCGCGGCGACCGGCGCGGGCGCGGCGGCAAGGGCGGCAAGAAGCGCAAGAGCGGTTGCGCCTGTCTGGTGGTCCTGCTGGTGTTCGGCGGCGGCACCGCGGGCGTCGGCTACTTCGGCTACCAGTTCTACCAAAATCGTTTCGGCGCGGCTCCGGACTATGCCGGGGACGGGACGAGCGAAGTGGTCACCGTCCAGGTCCCCAAGGGCGCGGGCGGGTACGTGATCGGCCGGCTGCTCAAGGACGCGGGTGTGGTCAAGAGCGTCGACGCGTTCGTGTCCGCTCAGGAGCAGAACCCCAAGGGGAAGTCGATCCAGGCCGGCGCCTATCTGCTGAAGAAGGAAATGTCCGCCAAGAGCGCCGTCGTGATGATGCTCGACCCGGACAGCCAGAACAACGTGCAGGTTGTTCCGGGAGCGAGAAACCTCAAGGTCTACGAGGCGATCGACGGGAAACTCGATCTTGCTTCCGGCACCACGAAGAAGATCGCCGAGAAGGAATACAAGAGCCTCGGTCTGCCGAGCTGGGCGAACGACAACGAGGACATCAAGGACCCGCTCGAGGGTTTCCTCGCTCCGGGTAACTATCCGGCCGCGAAGGGCATGAAGCCCGAGACGGTGCTGAAGGACATGGTCACCCAGGCCGCCGAGACGTACCGCAAGTACGACCTGGAGGCGAAGGCCAAGGCGCTCAAGCTGGACAGCCCGCTGCAGGTCATCACGGTCGCCAGCCTCGTCCAGGCCGAGGGCAAGACCGAGGAGGACTACCGCAGGATGGCGGAGGTGGTCTACAACCGCCTCAACCTCGCGAACCCCGAGACCTACGGCCTGCTCCAGTTCGACTCGACCTTCAATTACCTGAAGAACGAGAGCAACATCCGCATCTCCGAGTCCGAGATCAAGAGCAACAAGGATCCGTACAACACGTACACGAACAAGGGTCTGCCGCCCGGCCCGATCGACAACCCGGGTGATGTCGCACTGAAGGCGGCGCTGAACCCGACCGATCAGGGCTGGTACTACTTCGTCGCGACCGATGGAGTGAAGACCACCGAATTCGCCAAGACCCACGCCGAATTCCTGAGGCTCAAGGACAAGTTCGATGCAAGCACGGGCAGCTGACGCCCGCCGGGCCGCCGTTCTCGGCAAGCCCATCGCCCACTCCCTCTCGCCGGTCCTGCACCGGGCCGCTTACGAGGAGCTGGGCCTCACGGGCTGGTCGTACGACCGGTTCGAGCTCGACGAGGCCGCACTGCCCGGGTTTGTCGAGGAACTGGGGCCGGAGTGGGCCGGGCTGTCGGTGACCATGCCGCTCAAGCGGGCGGTCATCCCGCTGCTCGACGGGATCAGCGCCACGGCCGCCTCGGTGGAGGCCGTCAACACGGTGGTGTTCACCAAGGACGGCCGCCGCCTCGGCGACAACACCGACATCCCGGGAATGGTCGCCGCCCTCAGGGAGCGGGGCATCGAGCAGGTCGACTCGGCGGCGATCCTCGGCGCCGGTGCCACCGCCTCCTCCGCGCTCGCCGCGCTGGCCCGGATCTGCACCGGCGAGGTCGTCGCCTATGTGCGCAGCGAGGCCCGGGCCGCCGAGATGCGGCAGTGGGGCGAGCGACTCGACATCGAGGTCCGCACCGCGGACTGGGCGGACGCGGCCCAGGCCCTGCGCGCCCCCCTGGTGATCGCGACCACCCCCGCCGGGGCGACGGACGCCCTCGCCCACGCCGTACCGGAGCGCCCCGCGGCCCTCTTCGACGTGCTCTACGACCCCTGGCCGACGGAGTTGGCGGCCCGCTGGTCGATGATCGGCGGAGCCGTGGTCGGCGGCCTCGACCTGCTCGTGCACCAGGCGGTGCTCCAGGTGGAGCAGATGACCGGCCTGCGGCCCGCGCCCGTGGAGGCCATGCGCAAGGCGGGCGAGCACGCGCTGGCGGCCCGCTGAGACCCGTCCACGTCCGTCTGCTGGACCTGTGACCGGCTCCCGGCGCCGGACGTGGGAGGATCGGAGGTGGCGGGCCGGGGCCGCGCACCTGGTCGCGCCGTTGGCTTACGCGAGGACGCGCGTAAGCAGGGCAGTACCAGGGCGCGAGCACTGAGGAGCACCGTTGAGCAGGTTGCGCTGGCTGACCGCGGGGGAGTCCCACGGTCCCGCACTCGTGGCGACGCTGGAGGGCCTTCCCGCCGGTGTGCCGATCACCACGGAGCTGGTGGCGGACCACTTGGCGAGGCGTCGGCTGGGCTATGGCCGCGGTGCCCGGATGAAGTTCGAGCAGGACCAGGTCACCTTCCTCGGCGGTGTCCGTCATGGGCTGTCCCTGGGTTCCCCGGTCGCGATCATGGTGGGCAACACCGAGTGGCCGAAGTGGGAGCAGGTCATGTCGGCCGACCCCATCGACCCGGAGATCCTGGCGGGCCTGGCGCGCAACGCCCCGCTGACCCGGCCGCGGCCCGGCCACGCCGACCTGGCGGGCATGCAGAAGTACGGCTTCGACGAGGCCCGGCCGATCCTGGAGCGGGCCTCGGCGCGGGAGACGGCGGCCCGGGTGGCGCTGGGCGCGGTGGCCCGGTCGTACCTGAAGGAGACGGCCGGCATCGAGATCGTCAGCCATGTCGTGGAGTTGTGCTCGGTGAAGGCCCCGGCCGGGGTGTACCCGACGCCGGGCGACGTGGAGAGGCTGGACGCCGATCCGCTGCGCTGCCTGGACGCGGACACGTCGAAGGCGATGGTGGCCGAGGTCGACCAGGCCCACAAGGACGGCGACACCCTGGGCGGCGTGGTGGAGATCCTGGCGTACGGCGTGCCGGTGGGCCTGGGCTCGCATGTGCACTGGGACCGCAAGCTGGACGCCCGGCTGGCCGGTGCCCTGATGGGCATCCAGGCGATCAAGGGGGTCGAACTCGGTGACGGGTTCGAGCTGGCGCGGGTGCCGGGTTCGAAGGCGCACGACGAGATCGTGAACACCCCCGAGGGCATCCGGCGCGTCTCGGGCCGTTCCGGCGGGACCGAGGGCGGGCTGTCCACGGGTGAGCTGCTGCGGGTGCGGGCGGCGATGAAGCCGATCGCGACCGTGCCGCGGGCCCTGCAGACCGTCGACGTGACCACCGGCGAGGCCGCGCAGGCGCACCACCAGCGCTCGGACGTGTCCGCGGTTCCGGCCGCCGGGATCGTGGCCGAGGCGATGGTGGCCCTGGTGCTGGCGGACGCGGTGGCGGAGAAGTTCGGCGGCGACAGCGTGCCCGAGACCCGCCGCAACGTGCAGTCCTACCTCGACAACCTGGCCATCCGGTGAGCCCTCTGGTGGTGCTCGTCGGTCCGATGGGCGTGGGCAAGTCCACCGTCGGGCGGCTGCTGGCCGACCGGCTCGGCACGAGCTACCGGGACACCGACGAGGACATCGTCACCGAGCAGGGCCGCTCCATCGCGGAGATTTTCGTCGACGACGGTGAGCCGGCCTTCCGGGCGATCGAGAAGGCCGCGGTGGCGCGGGCACTCGCTGAGCACGACGGCGTTCTCGCGCTGGGCGGCGGCTCCATCCTCGACGAGGACACCCGCTCCCTGCTGGCCGGGCAGCGGGTGCTGTACCTGTCGATGGACGTCGAGGAGGCGGTCAAGCGCACCGGCCTGAACGCCGCGCGGCCACTGCTTGCGGTCAACCCGCGCAAGCAGTGGCGCGAGCTGATGGAGGCCCGGCGCTCGCTGTACGAGTCGATCGCCACCGCGGTCGTCGCCACCGACGGCCGTACGCCCGAAGAAGTCACCCGAATCGCGCTGGACGCACTGGAGTTGAAGGAAGCATGAGCGAGGCAGTGACGCGCATCCAGGTCGGCGGCACCGCGGGCAGCGAGCCGTACGAGGTCCTGGTGGGCCGTCAACTCCTGGGTGAGCTCGGCGCGTTGATCGGGGAGAAGGCCCAGCGGGTCGCGATCATCCACCCCGAGGCGCTCGCCGACACCGGTGACGCGCTGCGCGCCGACCTCGCCGGGCAGGGGTTCGAGGCCGTCGCCATCCAGGTCCCCAACGCCGAGGAGGCCAAGACCGCCGAGGTCGCCGCCTACTGCTGGAAGGCGCTCGGGCAGTCCGGCTTCACCCGCACCGATGTCGTGGTCGGTGTCGGCGGTGGCGCCACCACCGACCTCGCCGGGTTCGTGGCTGCGACCTGGCTGCGCGGGGTGCGCTGGATCGCCATCCCGACCACCGTGCTCGCCATGGTCGACGCGGCGGTCGGCGGCAAGACCGGCATCAACACCGCCGAGGGCAAGAACCTCGTCGGCGCCTTCCACCCGCCCGCCGGTGTCCTGTGCGACCTGGCCGCGCTGGACTCCCTGCCCGTCAACGACTACGTCTCCGGGCTCGCCGAGATCATCAAGGCCGGCTTCATCGCCGACCCGGTGATCCTGGAGCTCATCGAGTCCGATCCCGAGGCCGCGCGCACCCCGGCGGGGCCGCACACCGCCGAGCTCATCGAGCGCTCGATCCGGGTCAAGGCCGAGGTCGTCTCCTCCGACCTCAAGGAGTCGGGCCTCAGGGAGATCCTCAACTACGGTCACACGCTGGCCCATGCCATCGAGAAGAACGAGCGGTACAAGTGGCGGCACGGCGCCGCCGTCGCCGTGGGCATGCACTTCGCCGCCGAACTGGGCCGCCTGGCGGGCCGGTTGGACGACGCGACGGCCGACCGCCACCGCACCGTCCTCGAATCGGTGGGGCTGCCGCTGCACTACCGCTACGACCAGTGGCCCAAGCTGCTCGAGACCATGAAGGTCGACAAGAAGTCCCGCGGCAACCTGCTCCGCTTCATCGTCCTCGACGGACTGGGCAAGCCCACCGTTCTTGAGGGCCCGGACCCGGCCGTCCTGCTCGCCGCCTACGGCGAGGTCGGCCAGTAGGTCCTGCGACGGTGTGTTCCGCCGATTCGCCTTGCCCCAGGGGCACTTCGGGCCGCCCCCGGCCGTTTCACCAAATGACGGCCGGGGGCGGTACCGTTCGGTGACGAACGGGGTATGCACCACCCCGTAACCAGCGCCGATCAGCCTGACGCGAGTGAGCCGGAGGGGCGCGTCGGAGACGAGAGGACGAGCGGGCGGGGGGCCTTCGGGCCGCGCACGGTCGCCCTCCCGGCACCGATGCGAGCGCCCCGTGGGCGAGCGAGCCGAAAAAGACGAGACGGAGTGGCACCGGATGCAGCACGCAGTGGGTTCTCCGCTGCCGCCGCCCCATCAGCCGGGGCACGGACCGGCCGCCGGCTGGTCGCCGGCCGCACACCACCCGGGACCGCCGCATCACCCGGGTGCGCAACCGGGCCCCGCCCCGGCGCCCCCACCGCCGTCGGCACCGGGCTTCTCCCCGGCTCCGGTACCGCCGACGCCACCGCACTCCCAGGTACCGCCGGCGCCGCAGCATGCACCGGTCCCGCCCGCGCCCCAGCACTCCCCGGGGCCGGTACCGGACACCACCGGCCATGTGCCGCTGCCGCCCGGCGCTCCTATGGGCGCCTACAGCACCCCGCCGGTCGCCGCGCCCGACCCCGCGGGCACGACCCTCGCAGTGCTGCTCATCGGTCCGGCGGGCGCCGGGAAGACGAGCGTCGCCAAGTACTGGGCCGACCATCGCCGGGTCCCCACCGCCCACATCAGCCTCGACGACGTACGCGAGTGGGTCCGCTCCGGCTTCGCCGACCCGCAGTCCGGCTGGAACGACCACTCCGAGGCCCAGTACCGGCTCGCCCGCCGCACCTGCGGCTTCGCCGCCCGCAACTTCCTCGCCAACGGCATCTCCTGCATCCTCGACGACGCGGTCTTCCCGGACCGGCCGGTGGTCGGTCTCGGCGGCTGGAAGCGACACGTGGGCCCGGGACTGCTCCCGGTGGTCCTGCTGCCCGGCCTGGAGATCGTCCTGGAGCGCAACGCCGAACGCTCGGGCAACCGGCGCCTGACCGACGAGGAGGTCGCGCGGATCCACGGCCGGATGGCCGGCTGGTACGGCTCGGGCCTGCCGATCATCGACAACTCGCAGCTGGACGTCCCGCAGACGGCGAGGTTGCTGGACGACGTGCTGGCGAGGTCGATCGCGAGCCCGCCGAGCTGGTAGTCGAGCGTGGCGCTGCCCCACTCGGCTCTCTCGAACGGCGCCGAGCCCGCAGCGCTCCTACGCTCAAAACATGTCAGAGGTGTACGCCACCCGCAGAGCCCGCCTGCGCGACCGCTGCCGAGCCGGCGGCAGCCAGTCCGCGCTGATCTCCCGCCCCGCCAACGTCCGCTATCTCGCGGGCGCGGCCCCGAGGGGCGCCGTACTGCTGCTCGGCGGGGCCGAGGACCTGCTGCTGTGCCCCGGCCCGCCCGACGACCGCGTCGACGGCCGTCCCGACGAGGCGCTGCGCGTCCGGACCCTGCCCGGACCCGGCGGCGACCCCGCCGTGGCCGCGGCCGGTCTCGCGGCAGCGCACGGCGGCGGCTCCCTCGCCGTCGAGGAACACCACCTCACCATGGCCCGCCACCGAGCCATCCGCTCGGTCGTCCCGCAGCTGCGCCTCGCCGACCTCGGCGGCGCGGTCGAGCAGCTCCGCGTCATCAAGGACGAGGAGGAGATCTCCTGCCTGCGCATCGGCGCCGAGATCGCCGACCAGGCACTGGGCGAGCTGCTGGAGTCCATCCTGGTCGGCCGCACCGAGCGGCACCTGGCCCTCGAACTGGAGCGCCGCCTCGTCGACCACGGCGCCGACGGCCCGGCCTTCGCCACCTCCGTCGGCACCGGTCCGAACTCCGGCCGTCCCGCCCACCGCCCCACCGACCGCCGCGTCGAGGAGGGCGACTTCCTCTCCGTCTGCCTGGGCGCCAGCTACCGCGGCTACCGGTGTGAGATCGGCCGTACCTTCGTCATCGGTACGTCTCCCGCCGACTGGCAGATCGATCTCTACGACCTCGTCTTCGCCGCTCAGCGGGCCGGACGGGAGTCGCTGACACCCGGCGCCGCCTACCGTGACGTGGACCGGGCGGCCCGCCAGGTACTGGAGTCCGCGGGCCACCACGAGGGGCTCCCGACCCTCACCGGACACGGTGTGGGACTCGAAATCGACGAGGACCCGCAGTTGGCCCCCGCGGCCATGGGTAAACTGGACGCTTGCGTGCCGGTCACCGTCGAACCGGGGGTCCACCTCCCGGGACGGGGCGGCGTCCGGATCGATGACACGCTCGTCGTACGCCCCGAGGCGGACGGCGGACCCGAGCTACTCACCATCACGACCAAGGAGCTGCTCGCACTATAGGCAACGTGCGTGCGCCGGGGTCGTCCACGTCAGTCCAGGAGATTCCGCAACCGTGGCTTCCACGAACGACCTCAAGAACGGCCTGGTGCTCAAGCTCGAAGGCGGCCAGCTCTGGTCCGTCGTCGAGTTCCAGCACGTCAAGCCCGGCAAGGGCCCCGCATTCGTGCGCACCAAGCTCAAGAACGTGCTGTCCGGCAAGGTCGTCGACAAGACCTTCAACGCCGGCGTCAAGGTCGAGACGGCCACTGTCGACAAGCGCGACATGCAGTTCTCGTACATGGACGGCGAGTACTTCGTCTTCATGGACATGGAGACCTACGACCAGCTCATGGTCGACCGCAAGGCTGTCGGCGACGCCGCCAACTTCCTGATCGAGGGCTTCACGGCCACCGTCGCGCAGCACGAGGGCGAGGTGCTCTTCGTCGAGCTGCCGGCCGCCGTCGAGCTGACCATCCAGGAGACCGAGCCGGGTGTCCAGGGCGACCGCTCCACCGGTGGCACCAAGCCCGCCATCCTGGAGACCGGCCACCAGATCCAGGTCCCGCTCTTCATCACCACCGGTGAGAAGATCAAGGTCGACACCCGCACGAGCGACTACCTCGGCCGGGTGAACAGCTAACCGTGGCTGCCCGCAACACGGCCCGCAAGCGCGCCTTCCAGATCCTCTTCGAGGGCGACCAGCGCGGCGTCGATGTCCTGACGGTCCTGGCGGACTGGATCCGGCTCTCCCGGGAAGACACCCGGCAGCCGCCGGTGAGCGAGTACACGATGCAGCTGGTCGAGGGCTACGCGGAGCACGCGCAGCGCATCGACGAGCTGATCGCGCAGTACTCGGTCGGCTGGACGCTGGACCGGATGCCGGTCGTCGACCGCAACATCCTGCGTCTGGGCGCCCACGAGCTGATCTGGGCCGACGAGACCCCGGACGCGGTGGTCCTCGACGAGATGGTGCAGCTGGCCAAGGAGTTCTCCACGGACGAGTCGCCCTCGTTCGTGAACGGCCTGCTGGGCCGGCTCAAGGACCTCAAGCCGTCGCTGCGCCGGGAGTAGCCCCACCGCACCGCGCCCTTCGGGGCAGGAACTTGCCTGAGGGCCCACAGCGAACCGCTGTGGGCCCTCAGGCAACCCCGGGGGCCCCGGGGCTCGTCCAGGCCCGCAGAAAGCCGCCGGGGTGGCCGGAACCATGAAGTTCCGGCCACCCCGGCGGCACGTTTCTGCTGAGGCTGGGAGCGGCTCAGCTCTCCTCGTGGGACACCGCGCGACGCGCGTCCGCGTCCAGCACGCCCCAGCTGATCAGCTGCTCGGTGAGGACCGAGGGCGACTGGTCGTAGATGACGGCGAGTGTGCGCAGGTCGTCCTGGCGGATCGAGAGCACCTTGCCGTTGTAGTCACCGCGCTGGGACTGGATCGTCGCGGCGTAGCGCTGCAGCGGGCCCGCCTTCTCGGCCGGGACGTGGGCCAGTCGCTCCAGGTCCAGGACCAGCTTCGGCGGGGGCTCGGCGGCCCCGCCCGGAGTGGTGCCGGGCAGCAGCTCCTGCACCGGAACGCCGTAGAAATCCGCCAACTCGGCAAGACGCTGCACGGTCACCGCGCGGTCGCCGCGCTCGTACGAACCGACCACGACCGCCTTCCAGCGTCCCTGGGACTTCTCCTCGACACCGTGGAGGGAAAGGCCCTGCTGGGTGCGGATGGCCCGGAGCTTGGCCCCGAGCTGTTTGGCGTATTCGCTGGACATATAGCTCCCCGGACACTGGATCGACGCGGCCCCAGTGGTTTCGAGCCGCGCGTCTGGTAACTCACTGTGAGGTTACGCAGCGTGACTCTTGTGCGTCAAGCCGAATGGTCCACACCGACGCTTCCGTGAGAGTGGTGGCCGATTGGGCCAAGGGGGTGATCCGGGGCCTCCTTCGGGCCTGGTACGGTGGATGGCGCAAATCCGACGTCCTTTAAGGTCCGTCCCGTGAGGCGGAGAAGGAGGTCCGTTTCGTATGGACAAGCAGGACATTTCCGATATCCAGGCGTCCGATGCCCGGCCCGTTCTCGAAGGCCCCGACATCGCGCGCGTGCTGACCCGCATCGCCCACGAGATCGTCGAACGCGCCAAGGGCGCCGACGACGTGGTACTCCTCGGCATCCCCACCCGAGGTGTCTTCCTCGCCCAGCGGCTTGCCGCGAAGCTGGAGGAGATCACCGGCCGCGGCATCCCGGTCGGTTCACTCGACATCACCATGTACCGCGACGATCTGCGCATGCACCCGCCGCGTGCGCTGGCCCGCACCGAGATCCCCGGTGACGGCATCGACGGCCGCCTGGTCGTCCTCGTCGACGACGTGCTCTTCTCCGGCCGCACCATCCGCGCAGCCCTGGACGCCCTGAACGACATCGGGCGCCCCCGCGCGGTGCAGCTCGCGGTCCTCGTCGACAGAGGCCACCGCGAACTGCCCATCCGCGCCGACTACGTCGGCAAGAACCTCCCCACGTCGTTGCGGGAGACGGTCAAGGTCCAGCTCGTCGAGGAGGACGGTCGCGACACCGTGCTGCTCGGTGTGAAGCAGACCTAGCAGCAGGTGTACGAGGGCACTTGTCGGTGCGCCCTCGCCTGCCCGGATCCTCCCGATACCTGAACTGCCTTACGGAGCCTGACAGATGCAGCGTCATCTCATCTCGGCCGCCGACCTCACCCGCGACGACGCCGTCCTGATCCTCGACACCGCCGAGGAGATGGCCCGGGTCGCCGACCGGCCGATCAAGAAACTGCCGACCCTGCGCGGCCGCACGATCGTCAACCTGTTCTTCGAGGACTCCACGCGTACGCGTATCTCCTTCGAGGCCGCCGAGAAGCGTCTCTCGGCGGACGTCATCAACTTCACCGCCAAGGGTTCCAGCGTGTCCAAGGGCGAGTCCCTCAAGGACACCGCCCAGACCCTGGAGGCCATGGGCGTCGACGCCGTCGTCATCCGCCACGGCGCCTCGGGGGCGCCGTACCGTCTCGCCAACTCCGGCTGGATCGACGCGGCCGTCATCAACGCCGGTGACGGCACCCACCAGCACCCGACCCAGGCCCTGCTGGACGCGTTCACCATGCGCCGCCGGCTGGTCGGGCGGGACGCCGGGATCGGCCAGGACCTCTCCGGCAAGCGCATCACGCTCGTCGGGGACATCCTGCACAGCCGCGTCGCCCGCTCCAACGTCGACCTGCTGCACACCCTCGGCGCCGAGGTCACCCTCGTCGCCCCGCCCACCCTGGTGCCGGTCGGCGTCGAGACCTGGCCCTGCCAGGTGGCGTACGACCTCGACAGCACGCTCGCCAAGTCCGACGCCGTGATGATGCTGCGCGTCCAGCGCGAGCGGATGAACGCCGCGTTCTTCCCGACCGAGCGCGAGTACTCGCGGCGCTACGGCCTGGACGGCGAGCGCATGGCGCGGATGCCGGAGCACGCCATCGTCATGCACCCCGGCCCGATGGTCCGCGGCATGGAGATCACCGCCGAGGTCGCCGACTCCGACCGCTGCACCGTCGTCGAGCAGGTTGCAAACGGAGTCTCCATCCGGATGGCCGTTCTGTACCTGCTCCTGGGCGGCAACGAACCCGCCGTGAGCCACACCCGTATCGAGGAGAAGTAAGACACATGAGCAAGATCCTGATCCGTGGTGCGAAGGTGCTCGGCGGCGAGCCGCAGGACGTGCTGATCGACGGCCCGGTCGTCGAGGCGGTCGGCAGCGGACTCCCGGACGAGGGCGCCGAGGTCGTCGAGGCGGCCGGCAAGCTGCTCCTGCCGGGCCTGGTCGACCTGCACACCCATCTGCGCGAGCCGGGCCGCGAGGACTCCGAGACCGTCCTGACCGGCACCCGCGCGGCCGCTTCCGGCGGCTACACGGCCGTGTTCGCCATGGCCAACACCTTCCCGGTCGCCGACACCGCCGGTGTGGTCGAGCAGGTGTACCGGCTCGGTCAGGAGCACGGCTACTGCGACGTGCAGCCCATCGGAGCCGTCACCGTCGGCCTGGAGGGCAAGAAGCTCGCCGAACTGGGCGCCATGCACGAGTCGGCCGCCGGTGTCACCGTCTTCTCCGACGACGGCAAGTGCGTCGACGACGCCGTGATGATGCGGCGGGCGCTGGAGTACGTGAAGGCCTTCGGCGGGGTCGTCGCCCAGCACGCGCAGGAGCCGCGGCTGACCGAGGGCGCCCAGATGAACGAGGGCGTCGTCTCCGCCCAGCTCGGGCTCGGGGGCTGGCCCGCGGTGGCCGAGGAATCGATCATCGCCCGGGACGTCCTGCTCGCCGAGCACGTCGGCTCCCGCGTCCACATCTGCCACCTGTCGACCGCCGGGTCCGTCGAGATCGTGCGCTGGGCCAAGTCCCGCGGCATCGACGTCACCGCCGAGGTCACCCCGCACCACCTGCTCCTCACCGACGAACTGGTGCGGTCGTACAACCCGGTCTACAAGGTGAACCCGCCGCTGCGCACCGAGCGGGACGTGCTCGCCCTGCGCGAGGCGCTCGCCGACGGCACGATCGACATCGTCGCCACCGACCACGCCCCGCACCCGCACGAGGACAAGGACTGCGAGTGGGCCGCCGCCGCCATGGGCATGGTCGGCCTGGAGACCGCGTTGTCAGTGGTGCAGGAGACCATGGTGGACACCGGGCTCCTCGACTGGGCCGGGGTCGCCGAGCGCATGTCCTTCGCGCCCGCCCGCATCGGACGGGCCACGGGACACGGCCGTCCCGTCTCGGCTGGTGAGCCCGCCAACCTCACGCTGGTCGACACGGAATACCGTGGGTCGGTGGACCCCGCGGGCTTCGCCTCGCGCAGCCGCAACACTCCGTACGCGGGGCGTGAGCTGCCGGGCCGTGTCACGCACACGTGGCTCCGGGGCAAGGCCACGCTCGTCGACGGGAAGCTCACGTGACATCTGAAATCCTGCTGGCCGCCGGTCTCGCAGCCGAGAAGAAGTCGGCCGAGGTCACCGACTGGGCCGCCCGCATCGGCTGGCTCGTCGGCCTCGCCCTCTTCGTCGCGCTCGTCTACTGGCTGATGCGCGAGGGCTGGAAGTGGCGCGGCACGCTCCAGGGCGACCTGCCCGAGCTGCCCACCGTGCCGGACGACCCCGGCCCGGCGAGACTGAGCATGAGCGGCCGCTACCACGGCTCCACCACCGCGGGGCAGTGGCTCGACCGGATCGTGGCGCACGGCCTGGGCACCCGCAGCCGCGTCGAGCTCACGCTCACCGACAAGGGACTGGACGTCGTACGCCCCGGAGCCACCGACTTCTTCGTCCCGCGCGAGGCCCTGCGGGAGGCCGTGCTCGGCAAAGGCATCGCCGGCAAGGTCCTGACCGAGGGCGGACTGCTCCTGGTGACCTGGGCGCACGGCGAGCGGCTGATCGACTCGGGGTTCCGCTCGGACCACGCAGCTGAGCACACCGAGTGGGCCGACGCCATTAACTCCATGATCAACAAGACGGAAACGGAAGGCGCACGATGACGACCTCCACTAGGGGAGCCTCGAAGGCTCCCGCGGTACTCGTCCTGGAGGACGGCCGGATCTTCCGCGGCCGTGCCTACGGGGCCGTGGGGGAGACCTTCGGCGAGGCCGTGTTCTCCACCGGCATGACGGGCTACCAGGAGACCCTGACCGACCCGTCGTACGCCCGCCAGATCGTCGTCGCGACCGCCCCGCAGATCGGCAACACCGGCTGGAACGACGAGGACGACGAGTCGCGGCGCATCTGGGTCTCCGGGTATGTCGTGCGCGACCCCGCGCGCGTGCCGTCCAACTGGCGCTCCCAGCGCTCCCTGGACGACGAGCTGGTCGCGCAGGGCGTCGTCGGCATCAGCGGCATCGACACCCGCGCGCTCACCCGCCACCTGCGCGAGCGCGGCTCCATGCGCGCCGGGGTCTTCTCCGGCGAGGCGATCGCCGCCGAGTCCGAGCTCGTCGCGCGCGTGCAGGCCCAGCCGCACATGAAGGGCGCCTCGCTGTACGAGGAGGTCGCCACCAAGGAGGCGTACGTCGTCCCCGCGGTCGGCGAGAAGAAGTTCACGGTCGCCGCGATCGACCTCGGCATCAAGGGCATGACCCCGCACCGCATGGCCCAGCGAGGCATCGAGGTCCACGTGCTGCCGGCCACGGCCACCCCGGAGGAGGTCTACGCCGTCGCTCCCGACGGGGTCTTCTTCTCCAACGGCCCCGGCGACCCGGCCAACGCCGACGGCCCGGTCGCGCTCATGACCGCCGTTCTGGAGCGCCGGACGCCGTTGTTCGGCATCTGCTTCGGCAACCAGATCCTCGGCCGCGCGCTCGGCTTCGGCACCTACAAGCTGAAGTACGGCCACCGGGGCATCAACCAGCCCGTGCAGGACCGGACCACCGGCAAGGTCGAGGTCACCGCCCACAACCACGGATTCGCCGTGGACGCGCCGCTCGACAAGGTCAGCGAGACGAAGTTCGGTCGCGCCGAGGTCTCCCACGTGTGCCTGAACGACGACGTCGTGGAAGGGCTCCAACTGCTGGACCAGCCGGCCTTCTCCGTCCAGTACCACCCCGAAGCGGCAGCCGGCCCGCACGATGCCGCCTATCTGTTCGACCGCTTCGTATCCCTGATGGAGGGCCAGCGTGCCTAAGCGCACCGATATCCAGTCCGTCCTGGTCATCGGCTCCGGCCCGATCGTCATCGGTCAGGCCGCCGAGTTCGACTACTCCGGCACCCAGGCATGCCGCGTGCTCAAGGCCGAGGGCCTGCGCGTCATCCTCGTCAACTCCAACCCGGCGACGATCATGACCGACCCGGAGATCGCCGACGCCACGTACGTCGAGCCGATCACCCCGGAGTTCGTCGAGAAGATCATCGCCAAGGAGCGCCCCGACGCCCTGCTGCCCACCCTGGGCGGCCAGACGGCCCTCAACACGGCGATCTCCATGCACGAGCAGGGTGTGCTGGAGAAGTACGGCGTCGAGCTGATCGGCGCCAACGTCGAGGCGATCAACAAGGGCGAGGACCGCGACCTCTTCAAGGGCGTCGTCGAGGCCGTCCGCGAGAAGATCGGGCACGGCGAGTCCGCCCGGTCCTACATCTGCCACTCCATGGACGACGTACTGAAGGGCGTCGAGCAGCTCGGCGGCTACCCGGTCGTCGTCCGCCCGTCCTTCACCATGGGCGGCGCCGGCTCCGGCTTCGCGCACGACGAGGAGGAGCTGCGCCGCATCGCCGGACAGGGCCTGACACTCTCGCCGACCACCGAGGTGCTCCTGGAGGAGTCCATCCTCGGCTGGAAGGAGTACGAACTGGAGCTGATGCGCGACAAGAACGACAACGTCGTGGTCGTCTGCTCCATCGAGAACTTCGACCCGATGGGCGTGCACACCGGCGACTCGATCACTGTCGCGCCGGCCATGACGCTCACCGACCGCGAGTACCAGGTGCTGCGCGACGTCGGCATCGCGATCATCCGCGAGGTCGGCGTCGACACCGGCGGCTGCAACATCCAGTTCGCGGTGAACCCCGAGGACGGCCGCGTGATCGTCATCGAGATGAACCCGCGCGTGTCGCGTTCCTCGGCGCTCGCCTCCAAGGCGACCGGCTTCCCGATCGCCAAGATCGCCGCGAAGCTCGCCGTCGGCTACACCCTGGACGAGATCCCGAACGACATCACCGAGCAGACCCCGGCCTCCTTCGAGCCCACGCTCGACTACGTGGTGGTCAAGGCCCCTCGGTTCGCGTTCGAGAAGTTCCCGTCCGCCGACTCCACCCTCACGACCACCATGAAGTCGGTCGGCGAGGCCATGGCGATCGGCCGGAACTTCACCGAGGCCTTCCAGAAGGCGCTGCGCTCGCTGGAGAAGAAGGGCTCGCAGTTCACCTTCGTGGGCGAGCCCGGCGACAAGGCCGCCCTCCTGGAGGAGTCCGTACGGCCCACCGACGGCCGTATCAACACCGTCATGCAGGCCATCCGCGCGGGTGCCACGCCCGAGGAGGTCTTCGAGTACACGAAGATCGACCCCTGGTTCGTCGACCAGCTCTTCCTGATCAAGGAGATCGCGGACGAGCTGGCCGCCGCCGCCCGCCTCGACGCCGACCTGCTCGCCGAGGCCAAGCGGCACGGCTTCTCCGACCAGCAGATCGGCGAGATCCGCGGCCTGCGCGAGGACGTGGTGCGCGAGGTGCGGCACGCGCTGGGCGTCCGCCCGGTGTACAAGACGGTCGACACCTGCGCGGCCGAGTTCGCCGCCAAGACGCCGTACTTCTACTCCTCCTACGACGAGGAGAGCGAGGTCGCGCCCCGGACCAAGCCTGCTGTGATCATCCTGGGCTCGGGTCCGAACCGCATCGGCCAGGGCATCGAGTTCGACTACTCCTGCGTGCACGCGTCCTTCGCGCTGTCGGACGCCGGGTACGAGACGGTGATGGTCAACTGCAACCCGGAGACCGTCTCCACCGACTACGACACCTCCGACCGGCTGTACTTCGAGCCGCTCACCCTGGAGGACGTCCTGGAGATCGTCCACGCGGAGCAGCAGGCCGGCCCGGTCGCGGGCGTGATCGTGCAGCTCGGCGGCCAGACCCCGCTGGGCCTGGCGCAGGCGCTCAAGGACAACGGCGTGCCGGTCGTGGGCACCTCGCCCGAGGCGATCCACGCCGCCGAGGACCGCGGCGCCTTCGGCCGTGTCCTCGCCGAGGCGGGCCTCCCGGCCCCCAAGCACGGCACCGCCACCACCTTCGCCGGCGCCAAGGCCATCGCGGACGAGATCGGCTACCCGGTCCTCGTACGGCCCTCCTACGTCCTCGGCGGCCGCGGCATGGAGATCGTCTACGACGAGACCCGCCTGGAGTCCTACATCGCCGAGTCGACCGAGATCAGCCCCTCGCGGCCGGTCCTGGTCGACCGGTTCCTGGACGACGCGATCGAGATCGACGTCGACGCCCTCTACGACGGCCAGGAGCTCTACCTGGGCGGCGTGATGGAGCACATCGAGGAGGCCGGTATCCACTCCGGCGACTCGGCGTGCGCGCTGCCGCCGATCACGCTGGGCGGCTTCGACATCAAGCGCCTGCGGGCCTCCACGGAGGCCATCGCGCGCGGGGTGGGCGTCCGGGGCCTGATCAACATCCAGTTCGCGATGGCCGGGGACATCCTCTACGTCCTCGAAGCCAATCCGCGCGCGTCCCGTACCGTCCCCTTCACCTCGAAGGCGACCGCGGTGCCGCTCGCCAAGGCCGCCGCCCGGATCTCGCTGGGCGCGACCGTCGCCGAACTGCGCGCCGAGGGCCTGCTGCCCGCCAAGGGCGACGGCGGCGAACTCCCGCTGGACGCGCCGATCTCCGTCAAGGAGGCCGTCATGCCGTGGTCGCGGTTCCGCGACATCCACGGCCGCGGTGTCGACACGGTCCTCGGTCCGGAGATGCGCTCCACCGGCGAGGTCATGGGCATCGACTCCGTCTTCGGCACGGCGTACGCCAAGTCGCAGGCGGGTGCCTACGGCCCGCTGCCCACCAAGGGGCGCGCGTTCATCTCGGTGGCCAACCGCGACAAGCGCTCGATGATCTTCCCCGCGCGTGAGCTCGTCGCCCACGGCTTCGAGCTGCTCGCCACCTCCGGCACGGCCGAGGTCCTCAAGCGCAACGGCATCAACGCCACCGTCGTGCGCAAGCAGTCCGAGGGCACCGGCCCCAACGGCGAGAAGACCATCGTGCAGCTCATCCACGACGGCGAGGTCGACCTGATCGTCAACACCCCGTACGGCACCGGCGGCCGCCTCGACGGCTACGAGATCCGTACGGCGGCCGTGGCGCGGTCGGTCCCGTGTCTGACGACGGTCCAGGCGCTCGCCGCCGCCGTCCAGGGCATCGACGCCCTCAACCACGGTGACGTGGGCGTCCGTTCGCTCCAGGAACATGCGCAGCACCTGACCGCGGCCCGCGACTAGCAGCCCTGAGGGGGACACCGGAAACGGTGTCCCCCTCTTGGTGAGGACACCATGTACAAGATCTTCTTCAATCTCGTCTTCAAGCGCCTGGACCCCGAGCAGGCCCATCACCTGGCCTTCCGGTGGATCCGCCTCGCCGTCCGCATCCCCGTGCTGCGCACCTTCCTCGCGGCCGCCCTCGCGCCCCGCCACAAGGAGCTGCGCACCGAGGCCTTCGGGCTGCGCATGCACGGCCCCTTCGGTCTCGCCGCGGGCTTCGACAAGAACGCGGTCGCGATCGACGGCATGGCGATGCTGGGCTTCGACCACATCGAGATCGGCACGGTGACGGGGGAGGCCCAGCCGGGCAACCCCAAGAAGCGGCTGTTCCGCCTGGTGCCGGACCGCGCGCTCATCAACCGCATGGGCTTCAACAACGAGGGCTCGCTGGCCGTGGCCGCCCGTCTGGCGTCCCGTGAGCCGGTCTTCAAGACCGTCGTGGGCGTCAACATCGGCAAGACCAAGGTCGTCCCCGAGGCCGAGGCGGTCGGCGACTACGTGAAGTCGGCCGAATGCCTCGCGCCCTTCGCGGACTACCTCGTCGTGAACGTGTCGTCGCCCAACACACCCGGCCTGCGCAATCTCCAGGCCACCGAGGCGCTGCGCCCGCTCCTGACCGCCGTCCGCGAGGCCGCCGACCGGATCGTCGCGCACCGGCATGTCCCGCTCCTGGTGAAGATCGCGCCCGACCTGGCGGACGAGGACGTCGACGCGGTCGCCGACCTGGCCGTCGAGCTCGGCCTGGACGGCATCATCGCCACCAACACCACCATCGCGCGCGAGGGACTCGGTCTGACCTCCGGACCCGCCCTGGTGAACGAGACGGGCGGCCTCTCCGGGGCACCCCTGAAGCAGCGCTCCCTGGAGGTCCTCAGGCGCCTGTACGCGCGCGTGGGCGACCGGATCACCCTGGTGGGCGTCGGAGGCGTGGAGAACGCCGAGGACGCCTGGCAGCGCATCCTGGCGGGCGCCACGCTGGTCCAGGGCTACAGCGCCTTCATCTACGAGGGCCCCTTCTGGGCCCGCGCCATCCACAAGGGCCTCGCCGCGCGCCTGCGCACCAGCCCGTACGCCACCCTTGCCGACGCGGTCGGCGCCGACGTGAGAAAGGTCACGGCATGACCGAGCCCTTCGGCGCGCGCCTGCGCCGCGCCATGGACGAACGCGGCCCTCTGTGCGTGGGGATCGACCCGCACGCCTCACTGCTCTCCGAGTGGGGCCTGGACGACGACGTGGCCGGTCTGGAGCGGTTCAGCCGCACGGTCGTCGAGGCGCTGTCCGACCGGGTCGCCGTGTTCAAGCCCCAGAGCGCGTTCTTCGAGCGCTTCGGCTCGCGGGGCGTCGCCGTCCTGGAGAAGACCGTCCAGGAGGCCCGTGCGGCCGGTGCGCTCGTCCTCATGGACGCCAAGCGCGGTGACATCGGCTCGACCATGGCCGCGTACGCCGAGGCCTTCCTGCGCAAGGACTCCCCGCTGTTCTCGGACGCGCTGACCGTGTCGCCGTACCTCGGCTACGGCTCGCTCTCGCCGGCCATCGCGCTGGCCCGCGAGAGCGGCGCGGGTCTGTTCGTGCTCGCCCTCACCTCCAACCCCGAGGGCGGCGAGGTCCAGCACGCCGTCCGCGCGGACGGCCGTAACGTCGGCGCGACCATGCTGGGCCACCTGGCCGCCGAGAACATCGGCGAGGAGCCCCTGGGGTCCTTCGGCGCCGTCGTCGGGGCCACACTGGGCGATCTGTCGTCGTACGACCTGGACATCAACGGCCCGCTCCTCGCGCCCGGCGTCGGCGCCCAGGGGGCCACACCGGCCGATCTTCCCCGGGTGTTCGGGGCGGCGATCCGCAATGTGGTCCCGAACGTGAGCCGGGGATTGCTGCGGCACGGCCCCGACGCGGGCGCCCTGCGGGCGTCCGCCGACCGGTTCGCGCAGGAGATCCGAGCCGCGCAGCCGACCGCGTGACGACTTTCGAACCCCTCGTTCGAGTCCTCGACGAGGGGTTCGTGGCCCGCTTGAGTCTGAATACATCCTCAAATCCGGGGCAGTATGTCTGAAATGTCCGGCCTGACGGAGGCTGACCAGGACTTTTCCGCTGTTCTCGCTGACTCTGGCGGACTTGGCCGCTAGTCTCCGACGCAGAGTCAACGGGCGAGCGTGTTGCTCGTGGCTCCCCAGGTGTGGGGCGACTAGGTTCCTCACCGGTCCGTATCCGACAGTTCGACATCCGAGGTGACGTAGGCGTGGCTCTTCCGCCCCTTACCCCTGAACAGCGCGCAGCCGCGCTCGAAAAGGCCGCCGCGGCTCGCCGGGAGCGGGCCGAGGTCAAGAATCGACTCAAGCACTCCGGCGCCTCTCTCCACGAGGTCATCAAGCAGGGCCAGGAGAACGACGTCATCGGGAAGATGAAGGTCTCGGCCCTGCTCGAATCCCTGCCGGGCGTGGGCAAGGTCCGCGCCAAGCAGATCATGGAGCGGCTCGGCATCTCCGAGAGCCGCCGGGTGCGCGGCCTCGGCTCCAACCAGATCGCTTCTCTGGAGCGTGAGTTCGGCAGCACCGGTTCCTGAACCGGGTCACTCCGGGAAGGGAGTCCCGGGCACTCCGGGATTGCTGGAATAATCGCTGCATGGCTGCAACATTCCGGGGGACGACCCCCGAGCCCCCGGACGTACGTCCGCGGCTGACCGTGCTCTCCGGCCCCTCGGGGGTCGGCAAGAGCACGGTCGTCGCCCATATGCGCAAGGAACACCCCGAGGTCTGGCTCTCGGTGTCGGCGACGACCCGCAGGCCCCGCCCCGGCGAGAAGCACGGCGTCCAGTACTTCTTCGTCACCGACGAGGAGATGGACAAGCTGATCGCCAACGGCGAGCTGCTGGAGTGGGCGGAGTTCGCCGGCAACCGCTACGGCACGCCGCGTGCGGCCGTGCTGGAGCGGCTGGAGGCGGGCGAGCCCGTCCTCCTGGAGATCGATCTCCAGGGGGCCCGGCAGGTCCGTGAGTCCATGGCGGACGCCCAGCTGGTGTTCCTGGCTCCCCCCTCCTGGGAGGAGCTCGTGCGCAGGCTCACCGGGCGGGGCACCGAGCCGCCCGAGGTGATCGAGCGCCGCCTGGACGCGGCGAAGATCGAACTGGCGGCTGAACCCGAGTTCGATGTGACCTTGGTCAACACCTCCGTCGAGGACGTGGCGCGCGAGCTGCTAGCCTTGATGGATGTTGTGTGATCGTGCCTGCTCACTGAGGCCTGATCATTCGCACTGGTTCTTTCCCATCCATCGGAAGGTAGAGCGTGTCCTCTTCCATCTCCGCGCCCGAGGGCATCATCAACCCGCCGATCGACGAGCTCCTCGAGGCAACCGACTCGAAGTACAGCCTCGTGATCTACGCGGCCAAGCGGGCCCGCCAGATCAACGCGTACTACTCGCAGCTCGGCGAGGGCCTGCTTGAGTACGTCGGTCCGCTGGTGGACACCCACGTCCACGAGAAGCCGCTCTCGATCGCCCTCCGCGAGATCAACGCGGGTCTGCTGACGTCCGAGGCTGTCGAAGGTCCGGCGCAGTAGTAGTGCTTTCAGCTTTTCGCTGACTTATCCACAGGCCCGGCAGCGCGACTGTCGGGCCTGTGGTGTGTGATGGACCCGTACGTCGCACTCGTACGTTGCCGAGCCGATCAGAGACGGGGAGAGACGGTGGACAAGCCGAAGGTCGTGCTGGGGGTCAGCGGCGGCATCGCCGCGTACAAGGCATGCGAGCTGCTGAGAAGGCTCACGGAGTCCGGCGACGACGTCCGCGTCGTCCCCACCGCCTCCGCGCTGCACTTCGTGGGCGCCGCCACCTGGTCTGCCCTGTCCGGCCACCCGGTCTCCACCGAGGTCTGGGACGACGTCCACGAGGTCCCGCATGTCCGCATCGGGCAGCACGCCGACCTCGTGGTCGTGGCCCCGGCCACCGCCGACATGCTCGCCAAGGCGGCCCACGGCCTGGCGGACGACCTGCTCACCAACACGCTCCTGACGGCCCGCTGCCCGGTGGTCTTCGCGCCCGCCATGCACACCGAGATGTGGGAGCACCCGGCCACCCAGGAGAACGTGGCGACCCTCCGCCGCCGCGGCGCCCTCGTGATCGAACCGGCCGTCGGCCGGCTGACCGGCGTCGACACCGGCAAGGGCCGGCTGCCGGACCCCGCCGAGATCTTCGAGGTCTGCCGTCGTGTGCTGGCCCGTGGTGTCACCGAGCCCGACCTCAAGGGCCGGCACGTCGTCGTCAGCGCCGGCGGCACCCGTGAACCCCTCGACCCGGTCCGCTTCCTCGGCAACCGCTCCTCCGGCAAGCAGGGGTACGCCCTCGCCCGCACCGCCGCCGCGCGGGGCGCCCGGGTGACGCTGATCGCGGCGAACACCGGCATCCCGGACCCGGCCGGCGTGGACGTCGTCCCCGTGGGGACGGCCGTGCAGCTGCGCGAGGCCGTTCTGAAGGCGGCGGCCGACGCCGACGCGGTCGTCATGGCGGCGGCGGTCGCGGACTTCCGGCCGCAGACGTACGCGGCCGGAAAGATCAAGAAGAAGGACGGCCGGGACCCCGACCCCATCGTCCTGGTGCGGAATCCGGACATCCTCGCCGAGATCTCGGCCGAGCGCGCCCGCCCCGGCCAGGTGATCGTCGGATTCGCCGCCGAGACCGACGACGTGCTGGCCAACGGCCGTACGAAGCTGGAGCGCAAGGGCTGCGACCTCCTCGTCGTCAACGAGGTGGGCGAGCGCAAGACCTTCGGGTCGGAGGAGAACGAGGCGGTGGTTCTGGGCGCCGACGGCAGCGAGACTCCCATACCGCACGGCCCGAAGGAGTTTTTGGCCGAAACCGTCTGGGACCTGGTGGCGCGACGGCTGCGCTGAATGTTTCATACGCTTTTCGATCCCCAGGAACCTCCGCCGTACAGGCGTGGCGCCCCTGGCCAAGTCCGCTCCGCATTGGGCACAATGCCCGTGCCGCAGGTCACAGCCCTCCCGAGAGGCGAGACAGGGGGGCCGGTGGCCGGGCACGACCGATAAACTGTTCTCGGACGATGCCGGGCGCAGCCCCCGAGCCCGTCCGCCAATGATCAGCCAGCAGCCGCTGCAACCCCAGGGAGCGTTGTGTCCCGTCGTCTGTTCACCTCGGAGTCCGTCACCGAGGGCCACCCCGACAAGATCGCTGACCAGATCAGTGACACCATCCTCGACGCGCTCCTCAAGGAGGACCCGACCTCCCGGGTCGCGGTCGAGACCCTGATCACCACCGGTCTGGTGCACGTGGCCGGTGAGGTCACCACCAAGACCTACGCGCCGATCGCCCAGCTGGTCCGCGACAAGATTCTGGAGATCGGTTACGACTCCTCCAAGAAGGGCTTCGACGGCGCCTCCTGCGGTGTCTCGGTGTCGATCGGCGCGCAGTCCCCGGACATCGCCCAGGGCGTCGACACCGCCTACGAGAACCGGGTCGAGGGCGACGAGGACGAGCTCGACCGCCAGGGCGCGGGCGACCAGGGTCTGATGTTCGGCTACGCGACGGACGAGACTCCCACGCTGATGCCGCTCCCGATCTTCCTGGCGCACCGGCTGGCCAAGCGCCTGTCCGAGGTCCGCAAGAACGGCACCATCCCCTACCTGCGCCCCGACGGCAAGACGCAGGTCACCATCGAGTACGACGGCGACAAGGCCGTCCGGCTCGACACGGTCGTGGTCTCCTCGCAGCACGCGTCCGACATCGACCTGGACTCCCTGCTGGCCCCCGACATCCGCGAGTTCGTCGTGGAGCCGGAGCTCAAGGCGCTCCTGGACGAGGGCATCAAGCTGGACACGGACAGCTACCGCCTCCTGGTCAACCCCACCGGCCGCTTCGAGATCGGCGGCCCGATGGGCGACGCCGGCCTGACCGGCCGCAAGATCATCATCGACACGTACGGCGGCATGGCCCGCCACGGCGGCGGCGCCTTCTCCGGCAAGGACCCCTCCAAGGTGGACCGCTCGGCGGCGTACGCGATGCGCTGGGTCGCCAAGAACGTCGTCGCCGCGGGTCTCGCCTCGCGCTGCGAGGTCCAGGTCGCCTACGCCATCGGCAAGGCCGAGCCCGTGGGTCTGTTCGTCGAGACCTTCGGTACCGCGAAGATCGACGCGGACAAGATCGAGAAGGCGATCGACGAGGTCTTCGACCTCCGTCCGGCCGCCATCATCCGCGACCTCGACCTGCTGCGCCCGATCTACTCCCTGACGGCGGCGTACGGCCACTTCGGCCGTGAGCTCCCGGAGTTCACGTGGGAGAAGACGGACCGCGTGGAGGCGCTGCGGAAGGCCGCGGGCCTGTAGGTCCGTCAGCCCCCTGCGGTGTGCCGCGAGGCCCGGTGTCCCTCTGGGGCGCCGGGCCTCGGCGTGTCACGGGCCCGATCGTGCGGCCGAGCGGGTTCGGGGCGGCGCCGGTTGTCAGTGGGGTTTGGTAAGAATGCAAGCGTGAGCAGCGAGAACGGGTCGGTGGACGGCGGCGCCGAGGGAGCGCAGCCCGAGCAGCTTGCGCTCATTCGGGAGAGTGTGCGCAAGGCCAAGGTGCCCCGGGCCAAGCCGCGGACATGGCGGGGGGCCGCGCTGGCCAGGGAGTTGCCGGTCGCGCGGGTGCTGGTCGACAAGGGGGTGCTGCACCTCGACCGGTACTTCGACTACGCCGTGCCCGAGGAGCTCGACGCGGACGCGCAGCCGGGGGTGCGGGTGCGGGTGCGGTTCGGCGCCGGGCGCGGGCGGGTCCGGGAAGGACGGCGCGAGGGCGGGGGCCTGATCGACGGGTTCCTGGTCGAGCGGCTCGCCGAGTCGGACTACTCCGGGCCGCTGGCGGCGCTCGCCCAGGTCGTCTCGCCGGAGCCGGTGCTCAGCGAGGAGTTGCTGGGGCTCGCCCGGGCCGTCGCCGACCGGTACGCGGGCAGTCTCGCCGATGTGCTCCAGCTCGCCGTGCCGCCTCGGAGCGCCCGGGCCGAGCAGCGGCCTTCGCCCGAGCCGCTGCCGCCGCCCGCGGCGCCGGAGGCGGGATCCTGGGGGCGGTACGAGCGCGGCGGGGCGTTCCTGGAGTCGCTGGCCTCGGGCGGTGCGCCACGCGCGGTGTGGAACGCCCTGCCGGGCCCGGAGTGGAGTGAGGAACTGGCCCGGGCCGTCGCCGCGACCCTGGCCTCGGGGCGGGGAGCGCTCGTCGTCGTGCCGGACGGCCGAGCCGTCGCGCGCGTCGACGCCGCGCTGACCTCGGTGCTGGGGCAGGGGCGGCACGCGGTCCTGACCGCCGATGCCGGGCCCGAGAAGCGGTATCGGGAGTGGCTGGCCGTGCGGCGGGGGGCCGTGCGGGCCGTGGTCGGGACGCGGGCCGCCATGTTCGCACCGGTGCGGGACCTGGGGCTCGTCGCTCTCTGGGACGACGGCGACGACAGTCACAGTGAGCCGCACGCCCCGCAGCCGCACGCGCGCGACGTGTTGTTGCTGCGGGCAGCACTGGACAAGTGCGGCTTTCTGTTGGGCAGTTGGAGCTGCACCGTGGAGGCCGCGCAGCTCGTGGAGAGCGGGTGGGCCCGGCCGCTGGTGGCCTCGCGGGAACAGGTGCGGGCGGTCGCCCCGCTGGTGCGGACGGTCGGGGACCAGGATCTCGCGCGGGACGAGGCGGCGCGCGCGGCCCGGCTGCCGACGCTCGCCTGGCAGGCCGTCAGGGAGGGCTTGCGGCACGGACCGGTGCTCGTCCAGGTGCCGCGGCGGGGGTATGTGCCGCGGATGGCCTGCGCCAACTGCCGGGCACCCGCGCGGTGTCGGCACTGCGCCGGACCGCTGGAGGGGCAGGAGTCCGGGGCGGCACTGCGGTGCGGGTGGTGCGGCCGTGAGGAGGGGGGCTGGCACTGTGCGGAGTGCGGGGGGTTCCGGCTGCGGGCGCAGGTGGTGGGGGCCCGGCGTACCGCGGAGGAGCTGGGCCGGGCGTTTCCGGCTGTTCCGGTGCGGACGTCCGGCCGCGAGCATGTGCTGGACACCGTGCCCGGGGCCGCGGCGCTGGTGGTGAGTACACCGGGGGCGGAGCCGGTCGCCGAGGGCGGGTATGCGGCGGCGCTGTTGCTGGACGGCTGGGCCATGCTCGGGCGGCCCGATCTGCGGGCCGGGGAGGACGCGCTGCGGCGCTGGATCGCGGCGTCGGCGCTGGTGCGGCCGCAGGAGGCCGGGGGCACGGTGGTGGTGGTCGCCGAGCCCACCTTGCGGCCGGTGCAGGCCTTGGTGCGCTGGGACCCGGTGGGGCATGCGGTGCGGGAGCTGGGGGAGCGGGCCGAGTTGGGATTTCCGCCGGTGTCGCGGATGGCCGCGGTGTCGGGGACCGGGGAGGCCCTCGCCGAGTTTCTCGCGGCTCTGGAACTTCCGGGTGAGGCGGAGGTGCTGGGACCTGTGCCCTTGCCGGTGACGGTGGCGGGGGGACCTCGGAGGGTGGGGGCGCCGCCGGCCGGGGAGCGGTGGGAGCGGGTGCTCGTCCGGGTTCCGCCGGGGAAGGGGGGCGCGTTGGCGGCCTCGCTCAAGGCCGCGCAGGCTTCGCGGATGGCTCGCGGTGGGGGGAGCGGGGGCGAGGGGGCGGTCTGGGTCCGGATCGATCCGCCTGACATCGGGTGACAGATGCGGGTGGGGGCGCGGGGTGTGGAAGGGCGGACGGACTGTTTCGCGGTCGGCGCAGGGGCTGGGCGATGTCGGCTCACCGCCGGGACACGGCCGTATCCACCATGGCGGCCGCAGCCGGCGAGAGCGGACATGCGTCTGCCCTCCCGATCGTGGGGTGGGAGGGCAGAGAGGGGACGGGTCAGCCGTTGCGGGGGCCGGGGAAGGCTGTGGGCCTTGCCTCCTCGCGGAGGGTGGGGCTGCCCGCGGTGGGCTGGGTGGGCATGGAACGGGCCGCGGGGACCGTGGGGACTGACGGCACCGTGGGGATCCCGGTGTTGACGCTGACCGTGCGGGTCCCCGACGTCTCCGTGGCGCGCTCGGCGTCGGCTGTCGCCTGGGCCGCGGCGCGGCGGGCGCCGTAACGACGGTGGACCGCCTGCTTGGTGACGCCGAGGGCGGAGCCCACCGCGTCCCACGAGAAGCCGAGAGAGCGGTCGAAGTCGACCGCGGCCGTCACCAGGGTCTCGACGCTGTCCCGCAGTTCCTGTGCGAGACGGACCGTGGGAGCGGGGGCGCGTCCGTAGACGACGAAGCCCGTGGAGGGACCGGAGCGGCGCGGGCGGTAGACGTTGCCCAGCTGAGCGGTCAGGGTGCGCAGTGCGTCCACCTGCCGGCGGACCCGCTCGATGTCCCGCACCAGCAAGTGCAGGCTGGCCCGAGCCTGGGCGTCGTGGGTTGCGTGGTCGGCCATGAACAAGCCTCTCGAACCGGCGTTGAAAAGGACGGGGCCGCGATCGCGGCCCGTTGTGGTCAACTCTTTCTTGACCAACGCGTTTACGCTCCGCTGGTCACGCAGTGGGGGCGTACGGGCATATGCGTGCGCCGGGGGCGGGGGCCCGCGCCTTGGCCGGGGAGCGCGGGCCGTGCGTGCCAGGCCCTCCGCGGCCGTGCGGCGGTCGAGCCCCGCCATAGACTTGTGCGTTGCCCGTCGTCATCCGTCCGAGAGGCCCTGCCCACTCATGAAGCTCGTCTTCGCCGGTACCCCCGAGGTCGCCGTTCCCGCTCTGGACGCTCTCATCGCCTCCGGGCGGCATGAGGTCGCCGCCGTCGTCACGCGGCCGGACGCGCCGGCCGGGCGGGGGCGCAGGCTGATCGCGAGCCCGGTCGCGCAGCGGGCCGAGGAGGCGGGCATCGAGGTGCTGAAGCCCGTCAAGCCGCGGGATCCGGAGTTCCTCGAGCGGCTTCGCGAGATCGCCCCGGACTGCTGCCCCGTCGTCGCCTACGGCGCCCTCCTGCCGCGTGTCGCCCTCGACATCCCCGCGCACGGCTGGGTCAACCTGCACTTCTCGCTGCTGCCGGCCTGGCGTGGGGCCGCTCCCGTGCAGCACGCCATCATGGCCGGGGACGAGATCACGGGCGCCTCGACCTTTCTCATCGAAGAGGGGCTGGACTCCGGGCCCGTCTACGGCACCGTCACCGAGGAGATCCGGCACACCGACACCAGCGGTGACCTGCTGACCCGGCTCGCCTTCGCCGGCTCGGGGCTGCTCGCCGCGACCATGGACGGCATCGCGGACGGCACGCTGAAGGCCGTACCGCAGCCGTCCGAGGGCATCACCGTCGCGCCGAAGATCACCGTCGAGGACGCGCGGGTCGACTGGGCCGCGCCCGCGCTGCGGGTGGACCGTGTCGTGCGCGGGTGCCACCCGTCGCCCGGTGCCTGGACGACCTTCCGCGGCGAGCGGCTCAAGCTCATCCAGGTCCAGCCGGTTCCCGACCGTACGGATCTCGCCCCCGGCGCGCTCTCGGTCGGCAAGAACAGCGTCCACGTCGGTACCGGGTCGCACGGCCTGGAACTGCTGTGGGTGCAGGCCCAGGGCAAGAAGCCGATGAAGGCCGCGGACTGGGCACGGGGCGTGAGGATCTCCGACGGGGAGACCGTCGGCGAGTGAGGCGGGACCGTTCGGGCGGCGGCGCTGCCGGCCGGTGCGGGGGTTTCCGGGGGGCCTGTGCGGTCGGCGGGGTGTGCGTGAAGGCGGCGGCCGCGGTCGGTGTGGTGGTGGTCGCCGGGTGCTGCCGGCTCGGCCTTCCGGCGTGCGGGGTACGCCGCCGGGCGGGGCTCCCGCGGCGCCAGTCAGGGCCGGAAACGGTCGGTGTAGCGGCGGTTCTCAGATGGCCGCAGGGTCGGGCTCGTCGTGCGGGCGGTGGTCGCGGGTCCGGTCGTCCGTGTGAGCACGAGGTGAGACGGTGCGGCGCGTCGGATCGGCCGTGCCGCGTCTCCGGCGAGTGACGCCGCGCTCCCGGGATCACCCGGCCCCCTCGAAGGGCCACCTGGTCCTCGGCGGACGTACCCTTGGGGCGTATCCAGACCTTGAACCCGGAGCACCTTTTTCGTGAGCGACCAGCCCCGTCGGCCCCACAAGCCCGGCAAGCCCTACCGTCGGCCCCAGAAGGACCCCGTCCGCTTCCTCGCCTTCGAGGCGCTGCGGGCCGTGGACGAGCGGGACGCGTACGCCAACCTCGTCCTGCCGCCGCTGCTCAGGAAGGCACGGGAGAAGGGCGGCTTCGAGGCGCGGGACGCGGCCCTCGCCACCGAGCTCGTGTACGGGACGCTGCGCCGGCAGGGGACGTACGACGCGATCATCGCGGCGTGCGTCGACCGGCCGCTGCGCGAGGTCGACCCGCCGGTGCTCGACGTCCTGAGCCTCGGAGCGCATCAGCTGCTCGGGACACGCATCCCGACGCACGCCGCCGTGTCCGCCTCCGTCGAACTCGCGCGGGTCGTGCTCGGGGACGGACGGGCCAAGTTCGTCAACGCCGTGCTGCGGAAGATCGCGCAGGACGACCTCGACGGGTGGATCGCCAAAGTCGCTCCGCCCTACGACGACGATCCCGAGGACCATCTCGCCGTCGTCCACTCCCACCCCCGCTGGGTCGTCTCCGCCCTGTGGGACTCCCTCGGCGGCGGGCGGGCCGACATCGAGCGGCTGCTGGAGGCCGACAACGAGCGGCCCGAGGTGACCCTCGTCGCCCGGCCGGGGCGGTCCACCGCCGAGGAACTGCTGCGCGAGGAGTCGGCCGTGGCGGGGCGCTGGTCCCCGTATGCCGTACGGCTGTCCGAGGGCGGTGAGCCCGGGGCCGTCGATGCCGTACGGGAGGGCCGGGCCGGCGTGCAGGACGAGGGCAGTCAGCTCGTCGCTGTGGCGCTGGCGAACGCGCCTCTCGACGGGCGGGACGAGAAGTGGCTCGACGGGTGTGCGGGACCCGGCGGCAAGGCCGCGCTGCTCGCCGCGCTCGCCGCCGAGCGCGGGGCCGCGCTGCTCGCCTCCGAGAAGCAGCCGCACCGGGCCGGGCTCGTCGCCAGGGCGCTCGCCGGAAATCCCGGGCCGTACCAGGTCATCGCCGCCGACGGGACCCGGCCGCCATGGCAGCCGGGGAGTTTCGACCGGGTCCTGATGGACGTGCCGTGCACGGGGCTCGGCGCGCTGCGGCGGCGCCCGGAGGCCCGGTGGCGGCGTCGGCCCGAGGACCTGGAGGGCTTCGGGCCCTTGCAGCGGGCGCTGTTGAGCACCGCGATGGACTCCGTCCGGGTGGGCGGGGTCGTCGGGTACGCGACCTGTTCGCCTCATCTCGCGGAGACGCGGGCCGTCGTCGAGGACGTGCTCAAGCAGTGGCCGGCCGCCGAGCTTGTCGATGCCCGACCGTTGTTCCCCGGCGTGCCGGAGCTGGGGGAGGGGCCGGACGTTCAGTTGTGGCCGCATGTGCACGGGACCGATGCGATGTACATGGCGGTCATCCGCAGGACAGGATGATCCAGAGGACACAGGATGATCTAGTCGCGCGTCTGCGGCGCCGTCGTGGTCGGTCGCGCGGTTCCACGCGCCCCTGGGTGGGTCTCCTCCTCCTTGGACAGGCTGTGGGGCCACCACACCTTCGGCCCCACGTCCAGGAACAGGGACGTGACCAGCACCGACCGCACGATGAACGTGTCCAGCAGGACGCCCAGCGCCACCGTGAAGCCGATCTCCGCGAAGGCGACCATCGGGAGGGTGCCGAGAGCGGCGAAGGTGCCGGCCAGGACCAGACCGGCGGAGGTGATGACCGCGCCGGTCGCGGCGAGCCCCGTGATGACGCCCGCGCGGGTGCCTCCGTGGGCCGCCTCCTCACGGATGCGGGTGGTCAGGAAGATGTTGTAGTCGATGCCCAGGGCCACCAGGAAGACGAAGACGAACAGCGGGAAGTCCGTCGACTCGCCCGCGTAGTCGAACACGTGGCGGAAGGCCAGGGCGCTCAGGCCCAGGGCCGCCGCGAAGGACAGGATCACCGTCCCGATCAGCAGCAGCGGGGCGATCAGGGCACGCACCAGGGCGCACAGGATCAGCATCACCACGACAAGCACCAGCGGGATGATCAGCTTGTTGTCGTGCGTGGTCGCCCGGTCCATGTCGAGCAGGGCGGCCGTACCGCCGCCGACCTGGGCGTCGGCGTCCGGGACGGCGTGGACGGCGTCCCGGACCCGCTCCACCGTCTGTTTCGCGGCCTCGCTGTCGGACGGGGCGGTCATCGTCGCCTCGAAGAGGACCTTGCCCTCGTGCGACGGTTTCGTGCCCGGTGGCAGGCCCAGGGACGCGGGCACGACTCCCCGCGTCCCCGCCACCGCCTCGCCGACCTGGCGTGCCTGGGCCTGGTTGCTGACGACGACCAGGGGATCGCCGCTGCCTGCCGGGAAGTACTTCGCGGACACCTCTTGGCCGGTGATCGAGTCCGGTTTCCCGGTGAACGCGTCGGCATTGCTGATGCCTTCGGCGCGCAGCTGGATCAGGCCGAGCGAGCAGATCACGAGGGCCGCGGCCGTGGCACTCCAGACCATCCGGGGGCGGAGGGCCATACGGCGGCCCGCGCGGGCCCAGAGGCCGGACTCGATGCGGTCGGGGGCGCCGAAGTGCGGGATGGCCGGCCAGAACAGCCAGCGGCCGAAGATCACCAGTAGGGCCGGGAACAGGGTCGTCATCGCCAGCAGGGCGACCGCGACACCGATCGCGGCGACCGGGCCGAGACCCCGGGTCGAGTTCATCTCGGCGGTCAGCAGGACCAGCATGCTCAGGACGACGGTCGCGCCGGAGGCGACCACGGCCGGGCCCGCCCGGTGCAGGGCGCGGGCCATCGCCTCGTGGCGGTCCTCGTGATGGTGCAGTTCCTCGCGGTACCGGGCGACCAGCAGCAGGGCATAGTCGGTCCCCGCGCCGAAGACGAGCACGGTCAGAATGCCCGCGCTCTGGCCGTTGACGGTCAGTCCCGCGTGCTGGGCGAGCAGGTAGATGAAGGCCTGCGCGGTGAACAGCGCGGCGACCACGGAGAGCAGGGGGACCAGGAGCAGGGTGGGGCTGCGGAAGGTGATGAGCAGCATGACGATGACGACGGCCATCGCCGACAGCAGCAGAGTGGAGTCGATGCCCTCGAAGGCCTCGGAGAAGTCCGCGGAGGTGCCGCCCGGGCCGGTGATGTGCACGGCGAGGCCGTCGCCGCCCTTGCCCACGACGTCACGGATGGAGTCGACGGCGGGCGAGATCTCCTCCCAGCCCTTCTCGTCCATGGTGATCGGGACGATGATCTGGGCCGCGCGCGGGTCGCCCTGCCGGTCGTAGACCGGGCCCCGGGTCTCCGAGCCGCGGATGCCGTGTGCCGTGAGCCGCTTGATCTCGGCCGCGTCCTCAGCGATCGCGGCCCGCTCCTGGGGCGTGAGACCGCTGTCGCGGGCGTAGACGACGACCGCGGGGATCTGTTCCGGCCTGAAGTCCTCGGAGATCTGCAGGACCTGGGTCGACTCCGCGGAGCCGGGCAGCCAGGAGGCCGCGTCGTTGTCCTGGGCATCGGTGAGCTTGGAGGCGAGGGGCGCCGTCAGGAAGAGCACCACCAGCCACAGGGCCAGCACCGCCCACTTGGCACGGCGTCCGCAGACGAGATGCGCGATTCCCCGATTTCCGCTCATGGCCACCCCCGGTGCCATCTGTCGAGCCGACCGGCCGCCCAGCATGACACGCGCGGCCCGTTCACAACATCGGATGAACGGCTGAGGTCTGGACCGGCGCGCCCGTTCGCCCCCGGGCATGGGAGGCTTGGGGCATGGCCGTGCAGATCAACCCCAGCATCCTGTCCGCCGACTTCGCCCGCCTTGCGGACGAGGCGAAGGCGGTCGAGGGAGCCGACTGGCTCCACGTCGACGTCATGGACAACCATTTCGTCCCGAACCTCACGCTCGGTGTGCCGGTCGTAGAGTCGTTGGCCCGTGCGACGGACACCCCGCTGGACTGCCATCTGATGATCGAGGCCCCCGATCGCTGGGCGCCCCAGTACGTAGAGGCGGGTGCCTCCTCCGTCACCTTCCACGTGGAGGCGGCAGCCGCTCCGGTCCGGCTCGCCCGGGAGATCCGCGCCAAGGGCGCCCGCGCCTCCATGGCGCTGAAGCCCGCGACGCCCATCGAGCCGTACGAGGACCTGCTCCCCGAGCTCGACATGCTGCTGATCATGACGGTCGAGCCCGGTTTCGGGGGTCAGGCCTTCCTCGACATCATGCTCCCCAAGATTCGCCGGACCCGCGAGTTGATCAGCAAGCACGGTCTTGAGCTGTGGCTCCAGATCGACGGCGGCGTCTCGGCCGCCACCATCGAGCGCTGCGCGGACGCCGGCGCCGACGTCTTCGTCGCCGGGTCGGCGGTGTACGGGGCGTCCGACCCGGCCGAGGCGGTACGTGCACTGCGCAACCAGGCAGAGGGGGCGACCGCGAAGGCCTCGTGGGCGTGCGACCACTGAGCGTCAGGAACGTGAACGGCTCCCATCAGGGCTGATCAAGTGCGCCGGATCTGCAAGGATGAACGGCGAATCCAGAGTGTGAACAGCAGTGAGGAGATCGCCGTGTCGGGTATGTCGGCTGGCCGGTCAGCCATGCGGATGGGACCCGCTGAGCTGGTGCAGGCGGCGGCCATGGCCCGCCGCTTCTACCTCGAGGGCAAATCCAAGATCCAGATCGCGGAGGAGTTCGGCGTCAGCCGCTTCAAGGTGGCCCGGGTCCTGGAGACCGCTCTCGAACGGGATCTCGTGCGGATCGAGATCCGCGTGCCGGCCGAGCTGGACGCCGAGCGCTCCGACGCGCTCCGCGCCCGCTACGGCCTCAGGCACGCCGTCGTGGTCGAGTCCCCGGCCGAGGCCCAGGACTCGCCCGACCCCGAGAACCTGGGAGAAGTGGCCGCCGACCTGCTCGGCGAGCTGGTCGACGAGGGTGCCATCCTGGGCCTGGCCTGGGGCCGTTCCACCATCCACATGGCGGCCGCCCTCGACCGGCTCCCGCCGTGCACGGTGGTGCAGCTGACGGGGGTGTACGACGCCGGGACCGCCGAGCGCGGTTCGGTGGAGGCGGTGCGGCGGGCCGCCCAGGTGTCCGGCGGGGACGCCCACCCCATCTACGCGCCGATGCTGCTGCCGGACGCGGCCACCGCGCAGGCGTTGCGCCACCAGACCGGCATCGCCCGGGCCTTCGAGTACTTCGACAAGGTCACGGTCGCCTGTGTCTCCATCGGCTCCTGGGAGCCGGGCATCTCGACGGTGCACGACATGCTCAGCGACGAGGAGCGGGCGCACTACGCCTCCCTCGGTGTCGCCGCCGAGATGTCCGCGCACCTCTTCGACGCCGAGGGCCGCCGGGTCGGACGGGACCTGGGGGAGCGGTGCATCACCGTCAAGACCGAGCAGCTCCGCCGTATCCCCGAGGTCGTCGCGATCGCGGGCGGCCAGCGGAAGGGGGCCGCGATCGACGCCGTGCTGCGGTCCGGACTCGTCACCAGCCTGGTGACGGACACCTCCGCCGCTGACTACCTGATGACGGCGGGGACGACGCCGAAGCCGGCGCTCAACAGGGCCGACCCGGACGGGCCCTGACGGAAGGCCATGCGGGGCGGCCGTGGCAGCATCGTGTTCATGCTGCTGCGGTTCGTCTCCCGAATGCTTCTGTGCCTGCTGGTCCTGACGGGGTGTTCGGCCACCGACAACGATCCCTCGCGGGGCGGCGGCCCGGCCTCCGTCCAGGAGTCGAAGCTCCCGGCCGAGGCCCGGCAGACCCTCGAACTCATCGACAGGGGCGGGCCGTTCCCGTACGCCAAGGACGGCGCGGTCTTCGGGAACTTCGAGCGGCTGCTGCCGGCGCATCAGCGCGGTTACTACCACGAGTACACCGTCCCGACGCCGGGCTCGCCCGATCGCGGGGCCCGGCGCATCGTCACCGGACAGGGTGGGGAGATCTACTACACCGATGATCACTACGACTCGTTCAGGGCGGTCCTGAGATGACGGCACGCGTGGTCACGCTGGACCTGGACGGGGTCGCGGACAAGGCGGGCCTGATGGACCGCTGCGCCCGGGACCTGCGGCTGCCGGACTGGTTCGGCCGCAACTGGGACGCGCTGGCCGACGTCCTCTCCGACCCGGGCCTGTGGTCCGGGGACGGCGCCGACGAGGAGACCGTCGTGGTCGTACGCCACTGGCACCGGTACGCCGCAGCGCAGCCGGACGAGTGGGCGACCGCGCGCGAGGTGTTCTCCCAGGCGTCGGCGCTCACCGTGGCGCTCGCCCTTGGAGGTTCGTCCTAGGGGCCCCGCGGCCGGTCTGGACGATCCGCCCGTGGGTGGCGTTCCGCCCGGCGTGGGAGAATGAAGTACGTGCTCTTTCCCCCTGGCTGACCTGTCCGGGGGCCACCTCTGATCGACTGGGATGTGCAGCACGTGCGTTTCCTCAACGACATCCAGCCCCCGTACGACCTGACGTACGACGACGTCTTCATGGTCCCGAGTCGCAGCGCCGTCGGCTCGCGGCAGGGTGTGGACCTCAGCTCGCCGGACGGCACGGGCACCACGATCCCGCTGGTCGTCGCCAACATGACCGCGATCGCCGGGCGCCGCATGGCCGAGACCGTGGCCCGCCGTGGTGGCCTCGTGGTCATCCCGCAGGACATCCCGATCGAGGTCGTCACCGAGGTCGTCTCCTGGGTGAAGAGCCGCCACCACGTCCTGGACACCCCGATCGTGCTGGCCCCGCACCAGACCGTCGCCGACGCGCTCGCCCTGCTGCCCAAGCGCGCGCACAACGCCGGTGTGGTCGTCGACGAGGCGGGCCGGCCCGTCGGTGTCGTCACCGACCGGGACTTGTCCGGGGTCGACCGTTTCACGCAGCTCTCCGAAGTCATGTCGCGCGACCTGGTACTGCTCGACGCGGACATCGACCCCCGTGAGGCCTTCAACCGCCTCGACGCGGCCAACCGGCGCTACGCCCCCGCCGTGGACCAGGACGGCCGCCTCGCCGGCATCCTCACCCGCAAGGGCGCCCTGCGCGCCACGCTGTACACCCCGGCCGTCGACGCGAACGGCAATCTGCGCATCGCCGCCGCCGTCGGCATCAACGGCGACTTCGCGGAGAAGGCCAAGCAGCTGCTCGACGCGGGCGTCGACACGCTCGTCATCGACACCGCGCACGGCCACCAGGAGTCGATGATCACCGCGATCAGGACGGTGCGGGCGCTCGACCCGCAGGTCCCGATCGTGGCCGGCAACATCGTGGCCGCCGAGGGTGTGCGGGACCTGATCGAGGCCGGCGCGGACATCGTCAAGGTCGGTGTGGGCCCCGGTGCCATGTGCACCACCCGCATGATGACCGGTGTCGGCCGGCCGCAGTTCTCGGCGGTCCTGGAGTGCGCGGCCGAGGCGAAGAAGTACGGCAAGCACGTGTGGGCCGACGGCGGTGTCCGGCACCCCCGCGACGTCGCCATGGCACTGGCCGCCGGCGCGTCCAACGTGATGATCGGCTCGTGGTTCGCGGGCACCTACGAGTCGCCGGGCGACCTCCAGCAGGACGCGAGCGGACGGCTCTACAAGGAGTCCTTCGGCATGGCCTCCGCGCGGGCGGTGCGCAACCGCACGTCGGAGGAGTCGGCGTACGACCGGGCCCGCAAGGCGCTGTTCGAGGAGGGCATCTCGACCTCCCGGATGTTCCTCGACCCGGCCCGCCCGGGCGTCGAGGACCTGATCGACTCGATCATCGCGGGTGTCCGCTCCTCCTGCACCTACGCCGGTGCGGGCTCCCTGGAGGAGTTCGCCGAGAAGTCGGTCGTGGGCATCCAGAGCGCGGCCGGCTACGCGGAGGGCAAGCCGCTGCACGCCAGCTGGAGCTGAGTCCGTCCGTGGTGCGGGGCCCCCGCTGAAAATCGGGGGCCGTCCGCCTTCCCGGTCCGTACGGTCGTCGTATGGACATCAGCGTCTGCCGGAGCGGCGATGTCGCGCTGCTGGACCGGTACATGGGCTCGCCGGGCGCCACGTCCTTCCACGCCAGGCGGTTCGCGCGGCAGGAGGCGGGGGAGTGCATCTACCTCGTGGCGTGGCTGGACGGGCGGCCCGTGGGGCACACGGAGCTGCGCTGGACCGGGTGTGCGGCGCCGGAGGTCACGTGGGACTGCCCCGAGATCGGCGGCCTCGCCGTGTGGCCCGAGGAGCTGCGCTCGCGGGGGATCGGCACCCAGCTGATCCGGGCCGCCGAGGAACTGGTCCGGGAACGGGGTCTGACGACCGTGGGCATCGGTGCCGGGCAGGACAACCCGCGCGCGGCCGCCCTGTACGCACGGCTCGGCTACCGGCCGGTGACGGACTACCTGGACCGCTACGCGTACGAGGAGCACGACGGCACGACCCGTGAGTGCGTCGACGCCTGCGTGTTCCTCGTCCGAGAACTCGCGTCAGGCAACCTTGACGTCAAGCCCGCCTGACGCAAGCCTGGGGTTATGACGACACCCGAGAGCATCGAGCCGCAGTACACCTTGCTGACCGCCGTCTCCCGGCTCGACGAGCTGCGCATGCGGGAGGCGCTAGGCGGGCCCAGTGACACCCCAGACCGGGCCGAACTGCTCGAACTCCTCGCCCTGAGCGAGGTCGTGGCCCGCAAGGCGTCCTACGGCCGTCAGCTGACCGTGCGCGCGGCCCGTGAGGCCGGCGCCTCCTGGTCGCAGATCGGGGCCGCGACGGGCACCAGCAAACAGGCCGCGTGGGAGGCCCACACGCGGTGGATCGACGCCCAGCGGGAGGCGTACGGCAAGCCCGGCCGGATGGGGTTCGACGAGGTGGATGTGGCTGAGGCGCGGGCCGTGGCGGGGGAGCCGGAGGACCGCTGACGGCCACCGGTCACAGGCGCGCGCAACGAACGCCCGCTCATCGGCCGGGAACGCAACGATCTTGCGAGTGCGTGCAAGGTTGCTGCATTACGACTGTGACGTCCGGGCTCGTAGGGTGCTTCGCTGTACTCACCTGCAGCGACGAAGGAGTCAGCGCGTGCTCGACCAAGGCGCACCCCCACAACAGCGCACACCACGGGCCACGGGGCTCGGTGCGCGCCTCATGCGGCGCAAGCCGGTGGAACGCCTGGTGGCGGAGGGCGGCCAGGGCGAGGGAGGAGCCCTCAGGCGCTCCCTCGGACTGTGGCAGCTGACGATGATCAGCATCGGCGCCACCCTCGGCACCGGCATTTTCGTCGTGCTGGGCGAGGCGGTGCCGAAAGCAGGTCCCGCCGTCACGCTCTCCTTCGTGATCGCCGGCCTCACGGCCCTCTTCTCGGCCCTGTCCTACGCCGAGCTCGCCGGCACCATCCCGGTCGCCGGGTCCTCGTACTCGTACGCGTACGCAACCATGGGTGAACTGATCGCCTGGATATGCGGCTGGTGTCTGGTCCTGGAGTACGGCGTCTCGGTCGCCGCCGTGGCCGTCGGCTGGGGCGAGTACCTCAACGAGCTGCTCGACGGGACCATCGGCGTCACCATCCCGGACGCGCTGTCCGCCCCGCCCGGCGACGGCGGGGTCTTCAACCTCCCGGCGCTGATCGTCGTCCTGCTCGCCATGGCCTTCCTGCTGGGCGGCGCCCGCGAGTCGGCCCGCGCCAACACCGTCATGGTGGTCGTGAAGATCGCCGCGCTGGTGCTGTTCTGCGCGATCGGCGTCCAGGGCTTCCGCTCCGGCAACTACGAGCACTTCATGCCGCTCGGGATGGCCGGGGTCAGCGCGGCCGGTGCCACGCTCTTCTTCTCCTACATCGGCTTCGACGCCGCCTCCACGGCCGGTGAGGAGGCGAAGGACGCCCAGCGCGACCTGCCGCGCGCGATCATGCTGTCGCTGGTCATCGTGACCGCGCTGTACGTCCTGGTCGCGGCCGTCGCGGTCGGCGCGAAGCCCTGGCAGCACTTCAACGACTCCGAGGCCGCGCTCGCCCAGATCATGCGCGAGGTCACCGGACAGAGCTTCTGGGGCACCCTGCTGGCGTTCTGCGCGGTCATCGCCATCGCGAGCGTCGTCCTGACCGTCCTCTACGGCCAGACCCGCATCCTCTTCGCGATGTCCCGGGACGGACTGGTGCCGAAGGTGTTCTCCCGGGTCCACCCGAAGACCGGCGCGCCCCGCACCAACACGGTGATCGTGTCCCTGTTCTGCGGGGTGCTGGCGGCGGCCATCCCGCTCGGCCAGCTGGCCGACGCCACCAGCATCGGCACGCTCTTCGCCTTCGCGCTGGTCAACATCGCCGTCGTGGTGCTGCGCCGGACCCGCCCGGACATGCCCCGGACCTTCCGCGTCCCGCTCTCGCCGGTGTTCCCGGCGCTGGGCTTCGGCTTCTGCGTGTGGATGATGGGCAGCCTGTCCACCGTCACCTGGGTGGTCTTCGGGGTCTGGATGGCCGTCGGGCTCGTGTTCTACTTCGTATACGGCCATCGCCGTTCCCGACTCGCAACACCCGAAGGCTGATCCACCCACCGTGCTGAACGATCTCGACGAACGCATCGTGCACGCCCTCGCCGAGGACGCCCGCCGTTCCTACGCGGACATCGGGCAGATCGTCGGCCTGTCCGCGCCCGCCGTGAAACGGCGCGTGGACCGGCTGCGTGCCACCGGGGCCATCACCGGATTCACCGTACGGGTGGACCCGGCGGCCCTCGGCTGGGAGACCGAGGGGTTCGTCGAGATCTACTGCCGGCGCAACACGTCCCCCGAGACCATCCAGCGGGGCCTGGAGCGCTACCAGGAGGTCGTGGCCGCCTCCACCGTCACCGGCGAGGCGGACGCGGTCGTGCAGGTCTTCGCCTCCGACATGCGGCACTTCGAACGGGTCCTGGAACGGATCGCGGGCGAGCCGTTCGTGGAGCGCACCAAGTCGGTCCTGGTCCTCTCCCCGCTGCTGCGCCGCTTCTCCTCGGGCTCGCCTACCTGACGTGTTCGGCTCGGCGACGGACCGCCGCGAGGAGCCGCCGTACGGAGAGCGCGTGCCCGCCCGTACCGATCACGAGCAGCCGGTAGAGGGTGCCGACCGGCCCGGGGAACCGTGCCCGGGTCTCGGCCCGCAGCCGGGTGAGACCGGGACCGGTCTCGTCGAGCCGGAAGACCAGGGCGTACGTCGAGAAGTAGTGGCGGCCGACCAGGACGAGCTCCCGGTCCGGGGCGGCGGACAGCACATGGAAACCGGGGTAGACCGAGCCCTCCGCCATGGGACGCGGTCCGGCCGCCGTGCGGTCCGGGCAGCCCACCAGGCGGGCGTACCCGGCGAAGCGTCCCTCGGAGAAGGAGCGGTCCAGAACCTCGCCGATGCTCTGCCACACGGCGTGGGCGTTCGCAGCCACGATCTGCGTGTGCTCGTCCACGTGCGGGAGGCCGGTGATCTCCATGAGGGTCTCCTTCAGTCGGCCGTCTTCCTGGCCAGCGCGTTGTTGCCTATCGAGTTGTGCACGCTGAAACTCACCGCGTCCGAACGGTAGCGGTCGTCCGACCACTCGACCGGGCGGCCCTCCCGGGTGGTGGTCACCCGGCGGACCCGCAGGAGCGGACTCGTACGGCGGACTCCCAGCAGCTCCGCGTCCCGCGCCCCCGCCGCCACCGCGTCGATGACGTGCTCCCCGTAGGCGAACACCAACCCCGTGTCATCGTAAAGACGTTGGGTGACCGAGGGGCACTCGGGCTCGATGGCCTCGACGGTGGGGGAGATCCAGTCGGCGTACACCGTCCGCTCCAGCAACACCGGTTCGCCGTCCAGGCCGCGCACCCTGAGGACGTGCAACACCGGGGTCCCGACGGCCAGTTGGAGGCGTACCGCATCCTCCTTGGAGGCCGGCCGGGACTCCTGCGCCACCACACGGCCCGTCGCCCGGCGCCCCATCGCCCGCGCCCACTCCGCGAAGCTCCGCAGTTCGGCGAAGCTCTGGCTGCGGCGGCTGGTCAGCACCACCCGGCGGGCACCCTGGCGGGATCCGATGAGGCCCTCGGCCGTGAGCGCCGCCACCGCCTGGCGGACCGTGCCGCGCGAGACGCCGTAGTGCGCCGCGAGCTCCGTCTCGGCGGGCAGCAGACTGCCGACGGTGTACTCCTCGCGGTCGATCGCCCGGCGCAGTTCGTCGGCGATCTCCTCGTGTCGCGCCCCCATGCTTCCCCTCTGAGTCGGTCGCTGTGCACAGCGTGACCAGCGTAGTCGACATCCCGGGCGGCTCGGAGAAGTCCTGATTGTGCGGGAATTCAGGGGCCATCGTTTCGCCAGTGTTTACCGACAGGACACCAGCGGCGGCCTTACTGAGGCCAACTTGTTCAGACAAGTTCTCTCCGTTTGGCTCCACCCTCGCGCGTCCCCTGGAGAAGCCGTGACCGTGTCCCTGCCGAGAACAGCCGCCGTCGGCGTTCTCGCCACCCTCGCCGCCCTCGCCCTGAGCGCCTGTGGCGCCGCCCCCGACACCGCGTCGACCACCGCCGACGGCAAGAACGCCGCCACCGCCACCTCCGCCGCCGACTTCGGGGGCCTCTCCGCACTCGAGAAGGCGGCCAAGAAGGAGGGCACGCTCAACGCCATCGCGCTGCCCCGCGACTGGGCCAACTACGGCGCCCTCATCGACGGCTTCCGGAAGAAGTACGGCATCAAGGTCGCCGTCGAGAACCCCGACGGCTCCAGCCAGGACGAGATCAACGCCGTGACCTCGCGCAAGGGCCAGACCCGGGCGCCCGACGTGCTCGACCTCGGCAGCTCCTTCGCGATCAGCGCCGCCCAGCAGGGCCTGCTCGCGCCCTACAAGGTGGCGTCGTACGGCGACATCCCGACCGGGCAGAAGGACCCGCAGGCCCGCTGGTACAACGACTACGGCGGCTACATCTCCATCGGCTGCGACGCCAAGCGGGTCAAGACCTGCCCCACCACCTTCGCCGACCTGCTCAAGCCCCAGTACAAGGGCCAGGTCGCCCTCAACGGCAACCCCACCAAGTCCGGTTCGGCCTTCGGCGGCGTCTACGCGGCCGCGCTGGCGAACGGCGGCTCCTTCGACGACATCCAGCCCGGCCTGGACTTCTTCGCCAAGCTGAAGAAGAACGGCAACTACACGCCCGTCGAGTCGACCCCGGCCACCGTCGAGAAGGGCGAGACGCCGATCAGCATCGACTGGGACTACCTGAACGCCGGGTACGCCGACGAGTTCAAGTCCAAGGGCGTCGACTGGAAGGTCACGGTCCCGAGCGACGGCCAGTTCTCGCAGTACTACTCCCAAGCCGTCAACAAGGACGCCCCCCACCCCGCGGCCGCCCGCCTGTGGCAGGAGTACCTGTACAGCGCCGAGGGCCAGAACCTCTGGCTCAAGGGGTACGCCCGCCCGGCCCTGATGACCGCCATGGAGAAGGCCGGCACTCTCGACAAGGCCGCCGCGGCCAAGCTGCCCGCGGTCTCCGGAACGCCCAAGTTCCCGACCGAGGCCCAGCAGGACAAGGCCAAGACGGTCCTCGGACAGGGCTGGGCGAAGGCCGTCTCCGGATGACGGCCACCGCCGTACGGGTGGACACGGCGCCCGCCGCTCGCGCGAAGCGGCGGCGCCGGTCCCTCGGCTGGGTCGCGGTCGTCCCGCTGCTCGCGTTCGTCGCGGTCGCCTTCGGGCTGCCCGCCGTCGCCATGCTCGACGGCGCCTTCACCGCCAAGAACCCGGCCACCGGGGCGACTTCGTACACCCTCGACAACCTGACGGCCTCCCTCAAGGGCGCGTACCTCACCGCGCTGCTCGGCAGCGTGAAGCTGTCGGCCGTGTCCGCCGCCCTAGCCACCCTGGTCGGACTGCCACTCGCCCAGGCCGTGGTGACCTCCCGCTTCCGCGCCCTGCGCGAGGCCGTGCTCACCGCGTCCGGGGTCCTCGCCAACTTCGGCGGTGTGCCGCTGGCCTTCGCCTTCGTCGCCACGCTCGGCAACGCCGGTGTCCTGACCCGGCAGTTCGGCCTCGCCGACAAGGGCTGGGACCTCTACAGCTTCTGGGGTCTGGTCATCGTCTACCTGTACTTCCTGATCCCCCTCATGGTCCTCACCATCACGCCCGCCCTCGACGGGCTGCGCGTCCAGTGGCGCGAGGCCGCGCAGAACAACGGGGCGACGGGCGTGCAGTACTGGCGGTTCGTCGCCCTGCCCGTCCTGCTGCCCACGCTGCTCGGCGGGTTCGTACTGCTCTTCGGCAGCGCCTTCGCCGCCTACGCCACCGCCGCCGCGATGGTGGGCAGCTCCATCCCGCTCGTCACCCTCCAGATCGCCGACGCCATCTCCGGCAACGTGCTGGTCGGCCAGGAGAACGTGGCCCTGGCCCTCAGCCTCGACATGGTCCTGGTCGCGGGCCTGGTCATGGCCGTGTACCTGCCCCTGCAGCGGAGGAGCGCGCGATGGCTCGCCTGAACCTGTGGCGGTGGGGCGTCCTCGGCCTCGCCGGCCTGTACTTCCTGGTGCCGCTGGCCGCCTCCGTCGTCTTCACCGTCGACGTGCCCGGCCAGGGCATCACCTTCGACGCCTACACCCAGATCTTCTCCACCGACGGCTTCGTCTCCAGCCTGCTGCTCTCGCTGGAGCTGGCCCTCGCCACCATCGCCGTCGTCCTGCTGCTCATGGTGCCCGCCATGGTCGCGCTGCGGCTCGGCGCACCCCGGCTGCGGCCCCTCGTCGAGGTGGTGTGCTCGCTGCCGCTGGTCGTCCCGCCGATCGCGTTCGTCGCCGGCATCGGCACGGTCCTCAAGTGGGGCCCCGACCACCTCTCCCGCACCCCACTGTTCGAGACCTTCGTGGCCATCCAGAACCCCGACTTCCCGTTCGTCCTGGTCCTGGCCTACGTCGTCATGGCGCTGCCCTTCGTCTACCGGGCCCTGGACGCGGGGCTGCGCGCGATCGACGTCCGCACTCTCGTCGAGGCCGCCCGCAGCTGCGGTGCCGGCTGGCCGCAGGCCCTGGTCCGGGCCGTCCTGCCCAACCTGCGCGGCGCCCTGCTCAACGCCTCCTTCCTCACCCTGGCCCTGGTGCTCGGCGAGTTCACCGTGGCCCAGCTGCTGGGCTTCCAGCCCTTCGCCGTGTGGATCGTCAACGTCAGCGGCTCGCAGGCCCAGTTGTCCGTCGCCGTGTCCGTGCTCAGCCTGCTCGTGACGTGGGTGCTGCTCCTCGTCCTGGCCGGCTTCGGCGGCCGTACCCGTCCTACCTCCCGGGGATGACCCATGCCTGAATCAGCTGCCACTGTCGAATTCCGGGGACTCAGGCGGGAGTTCGGTCCGACCGTCGCCCTCGACGGACTCGACCTGACCGCCCGGCCGGGTGAACTGCTCGCCCTGCTCGGCCCGTCCGGCTGCGGCAAGACCACCGCTCTGCGGATGCTCGCCGGCTTCGAACACCCCGACTCCGGCGAGGTGCTGGTGGACGGCGAGGACGTGACCCGGGTGCCGGCGCACCGCCGCGACGCCGGGATGGTCTTCCAGTCGTACAGCCTCTTCCCGCATCTCGACGCCCTCGACAACGTGGCCTTCGGGCTGCGGATGCGCGGGGTCCGCACCGCCGAACGGCGCTCCCGTGCCGCCGAGTTGCTGGACCTCGTCGGGCTCGCCGACAAGGGCGCGCGGTTCCCCCACCAGCTCTCCGGCGGCCAGCAGCAGCGGGTCGCGCTGGCCCGCGCGCTCGCCCTGCGCCCGCGCGTGCTGCTTCTCGACGAGCCGCTGTCTGCGCTGGACGCCAAGGTGCGGCTCAGCCTCCGCGAGGAGATCCGGCGGCTTCAGCAGGAGCTCGGCATCACCACCCTGTTCGTCACCCACGACCAGGAGGAGGCCCTGTCCATGGCGGACCGGGTCGCCGTGATGCACGCCGGCCGGCTCGAACAGTGCGCGCCACCGAGTGAGTTGTACGGCCGTCCCGCCACCGCATTCGTCGCCGAGTTCGTGGGCACGATGAGCCGGATCCCGGGCCGGCTCGTCCAGGACACGGTCGACGTGCTCGGGCAGCGGCTGCCGGTCGACGGCCCGGTGCCGTCCGCGACCGAGGTGGATGTGCTGGTGCGTCCCGAGGCCGTGCGGGTAAGGGCCGAGGCGGACGGGAAGTCCCGGGTGATCGCCACGTCCTTCCTGGGCGCGGCCGTCCGCGTCACCGTCCGGCTCGCCGACGGCACCGAGGTCAAGGCCGACCTGCCCGCGCACGAGGCCGCCGCGCTCACCGCCGGCGCCGCGGTGAGCGTGTCGCTGCCCGAGCGGCCGGTGCTCGTGGCCGAACGCGCGTCCTGAACTTCCAGAAAGAGGCACCCGTGAAGCAACTCCCCCTCCAAGCCGTCCTGTTCGACATGGACGGCACGCTCGTCGACACCGAGCGGCTGTGGTGGGAGGCGGTGGAGCAGGTCGCCGGACGGGCCCTGACCGAGGAAGACCGGCCCGATGTGCTCGGCCGCCCGGTCGAGCACACGGCCGCCTGGCTGGCCGCGGCCACGGGCGCCCCGGCCGCGGACCTCGCCGACACCCTCCACCGGGAGTTCGCGGACCGCGTCCGCACCGGCATCGTGCCCCGCCCCGGCGCCCTCGACCTGCTCGACGCCCTGGCCCGCGAGGGCGTCCCCACGGCCCTGGTGACCGCGTCCCCCCGGGCCGTCGCCGACACCGTGCTCGACGCGCTCGGCGCCGATCGCTTCGCGGTCTCCGTCACCGCCGACGACACGCCGCACACCAAGCCGGCCCCCGACCCCTACCTCGCCGCCTGCCGGGCGCTCGGCGTCGATCCGGCGGTCTGCGTGGCCGTCGAGGACACGGAGACCGGCGTCGCCTCGGCGGAAGCGGCGGGCTGCGCGGTGCTGGCGGTTCCCTCGCTCGCCCCCATAGAGGCGGCGCCCGGCCGGACCGTACTGGCCAGCCTGGCGGGCGCCACCGTCGACAGACTCCGCGCTCTGCTGCCGCTCCGGCTCCGCGTGATGACCTGGAACCTCTGGTACGGCGGCACCGAGGTCCACGACCACCGGGCCAAGCAGCTCAAGGTCATCGCCGAGACCGACGTGGACGTGGTCGGACTCCAGGAGACGTACGGCACCGCCGCTGAGGAACTCGCCGAGGCGCTCGGCTGGCACCACCACCGTGCCGGGACCAACCTCGGCATCATCAGCCGCTTCCCGGTCACGGCCGAGCTGGGCGACCCGGACGTCGGTTTCTACGGGGCGGCCGGCGCGCGGATCGCCGTAGGGGAGCGGGAGATCGACGTGTGGACGGTCCACCTGGACTCCGAGGCGTACGGGCCCTACGCCACCGCCGGGGATCCGGCCGCTCACGAGGAGGTGCGGCTCACGCAGCTGCGGGAGACCCTGCGCCGCGTCGGCGACGCCGCGCCCGCCGTCCTCGTCGGGGACTTCAACTGCCCCTCCCACCTGGACCGCCCGGACGCCGACTGGCCGGTCACGAAGGCGGCCGAGGAGGCGGGCTTCGCCGATTCCTACCGGCAGGCGCACCCCGATCCCGTACGGGAGTCCGGTCACACCTGGTCCCCGGTCCACGCCGGGCCGGAGCCACAGGACCGGATCGACTTCGTCCTCCACCGCGGTCTGCGGGTTCTCGACTCGCGCACCTACGTCAGCGGCACCCCGCGGACCTGGCCGGATGTCGCGGACAACGACTGGCCGTCCGACCACGCCGCGGTGATCACCACATTTTCGCTGGGCAGCGGGCCCGCGACTGTCTAGCATCGGTGCCATGACCTGGCGACATTGATCCACCAGCCGTGCCTCCCGAGGGCCGCCTCGGACGCCGTACCCACGACGTCCGAACCGCCCTTCAGGGAAGGCCCCATGACACTCTCACGCGCACGTGTGCCCGCGACCGGCGTCCGCCGGCTGACGACCACGCTGTACGGCTACGCGTTCCTCGACGACCTCGTGCTGCTCTACCCGGTGTACGCGCTGCTGTTCGCCGACACCGGTCTGCCCCTCTGGCAGATCTCCTCACTGTTCGCCCTGTGGTCCCTCACGGCCGTCGTCCTCGAGGTGCCCTCCGGCGCCTGGGCCGACACCGTCTCGCGGCGCCGGCTGCTGTGGATCGGACCGCTGCTCACGGCCGCCGGCTTCGCGCTGTGGGTGACCGTGCCGTCGTACGGCGCCTTCGCGCTGGGCTTCGTCCTGTGGGGAGCCGGAGGCGCGCTCGGCTCCGGCTCGCTGGAGGCCCTGGTCTACGACGAGCTGGAGCGGCTCGGGGCCGCCGAGCGGTACGCGCGCGTGATGGGGCGGACCCGGGCGGCACGGCTGCTGGCCACGGTCGTGGCGATGGGCCTCGCCGGACCGGTCCTCGCGCTGGGCGGCTACCCGGCCGTGGGCGCCGCGAGCGTCCTGGCCTGTCTGCTGGCCGCGGCGACGGCGACCCGGCTCCCGGAACACCGGGTACCGGCCGGGAAGGGGAGCACCCGCTGGTCGGCGACCCTGCGGGCCGGACTCGCCGAGGCCCGCGGAGACCGGTCCGTCCAGTGGGCCCTGCTGCTCGTGCCGGCCGTCGCCGCGGTCTGGGGTGCGCTCGACGAGTACGTCTCGCTGCTGATCCGCGACCTCGGCGTGGCCGACGCGACCGTGCCCTACCTGGTCCTGCTGGTCTGGGCGGCCGTGACCGCCGGCAGCCTGTTCGCCGGGCCCGCCGAGCGCCTCGGCACCCGGGGCCCCGCCGCCCTGATCGCGGGCGCCGCGCTCGCCCTGGCCGTGGGCGCCGGGGTCCGCACCCCGGCCGGCATCGCCCTCGTCGGCCTCGCCTTCGCCGGCTTCCAGCTGGCCGAGGTGCTCGCCGACGTCCGCCTCCAGCACCGCATCGACGACGCCCGCCGGGCCACCCTCACCTCGGTGGCGAGCCTGGGCACGGAACTGGTCACGGTCGCCGTGTTCGGCGTGTACACCCTGCTCGGGGCGTCCATGGCGCACAGCACGGTGTTCGTGGTCCTGTCGGTGCCGTATCTGGTGACGGCACTGGTACTGGGCCGGGCCAGCAGGCGTCCGCGCAACGAATCGCCGCAGGAGCGCGCTCGTACGCAATGAAACGCTTACCGGCGCGCAACGGCTTCTCCTTGTCCCTCCTGGTGAGCCGCCCGTACCGTCTACATGGCCCCTCCATGTGGCCCCCACATCCACCTTCCGCCCGGTGAGGATCACGCATGCGCACCGCCCTGCTCCAGAGCTCCGGCCGCCCCGGCTCCGTCGAGGGGAACCTCAAGGTCCTCGACGAGGCCGCGGGCCGGGCCGCCGCCGCGGGCGCCGCGCTGCTGGCCGCACCCGAGATGTTCCTCACCGGGTACGCGATCGGCGATGACGTCGCCCGCCTCGCCGAGGCGGCCGACGGGGAGTCGGCGGACGCGGTCGCGGAGATCGCCTCCCAGCACGGCGTCGCGATCGCCTACGGCTACCCCGAACTGGCCGGCGGCTCCGTCTTCAACTCCGCCCAGCTGATCTCCGCCGACGGCACCCGGCTCGCCAACTACCGCAAGACCCACCTCTTCGGCTGCTTCGAGCGCGACCACTTCGAGCCTGGCGAACAGCCGGTCGTCCAAGCGGAGCTGGCCGGTCTCACCGTCGGCCTCATGATCTGCTACGACGTCGAGTTCCCGGAGAACGTCCGCGCCCACGCCCTCGCCGGCACCGACCTCCTCATCGTGCCGACGGCCCAGATGCACCCCTTCCAGTTCGTCGCCGAGTCCCTCGTGCCGGTGCGCGCCTGGGAGAACCAGCTGTACGTCGCCTACGTCAACCGGGTCGGCCCGGAAGGGGAGTTCGAGTTCGTCGGGCTCTCCGTGCTGGCCGGCCCCGACGGGGTGGCCCGCGCCCGCGCCGGCCGCGCCGAGGAGCTGGTGTTCGCCGACGCCGACCCCGAGTTCCTCGCCGCCTCCCGCGAGGCGAACCCGTACCTGGCGGACCGCAGGCCCGGCCTCTACGGGTCCCTCGTCTGAACCACCCCCCTGCTTCAAGGAGTCCGTACCCCATGACGTCCACCGTGCCCAACGCCGTCGAGCACGCAGACGAGCAGCAGCCGCCGATCACCATGTTCGGACCGGACTTCCCGTACGCCTACGACGACTTCCTCGCCCACCCGGCGGGCCTCGGCCAGATACCGGCGACCGAGCACGGCACCGAGATCGCGGTGATCGGCGGCGGTCTCTCCGGGATCGTGGCCGCGTACGAGCTGATGAAGATGGGCCTCAAGCCGGTCGTGTACGAGGCCGACCGGATCGGCGGACGGCTGCGGACCGTGGGCTTCGAGGGCTGTGACCCCTCGCTGACCGCGGAGATGGGCGCGATGCGCTTCCCGCCCTCCTCCACCGCCCTCCAGCACTACATCGACCTCGTCGGCCTGGAGACCCGCCCTTTCCCCAACCCCCTTGCGGAGACCACCCCTTCGACGGTCGTCGACCTCAAGGGCGAGTCGCACTACGCCGAGACCATCGCCGACCTCCCGCAGGTCTACCGCGATGTCGCCGAGGCCTGGAACAGGTGCCTCGAGGAGGGCGCCGACTTCACCGACATGAACCGCGCCCTGCGTGAGCGGGACGTGCCGCGCATCCGCGAGATCTGGGCGCGGCTCGTCGAGAAGCTCGACAACCAGACCTTCTACGGCTTCCTCTGCGACTCCGAGGCCTTCAAGTCCTTCCGGCACCGCGAGATCTTCGGCCAGGTCGGCTTCGGCACCGGCGGCTGGGACACCGACTTCCCCAACTCCATCCTGGAGATCCTGCGCGTCGTCTACACCGAGGCCGACGACCACCACCGCGGGATCGTCGGTGGTTCCCAGCAGCTGCCGCTCAGGCTGTGGGAGCGCGAGCCGGAGAAGATCGTGCACTGGCCGTACGGGACGTCGCTGAAGTCGTTGCACGTCGATGGTGAGCCCCGCCCGGCCGTGACCCGCCTGCACCGCACGGCCGGCAACCGGATCACCGTGACGGACGCCCGGGGAGACATCCGCACCTATCCGGCGGCGATCTTCACCGCGCAGTCCTGGATGCTGCTGTCCAAGATCGCCTGCGACGACTCGCTCTTCCCGATCGACCACTGGACGGCGATCGAGCGCACCCACTACATGGAGTCGTCGAAGCTCTTCGTCCCGGTCGACCGGCCGTTCTGGCTGGACAAGGCCGTCGACGACAGGGGAAATCCGACCGGCCGGGACGTCATGTCGATGACCCTCACCGACCGTATGACGCGCGGCACTTACCTCCTCGACGACGGCCCGGACAAGCCCGCCGTCATCTGCCTCTCCTACACCTGGTGCGACGACAGTCTGAAGTGGCTGCCGCTGTCCGCGAACGAGCGGATGGAGGTCATGCTGAAGTCGCTCGGCGAGATCTATCCCAAGGTCGACATCCGCAAGCACATCATCGGCAGCCCGGTGACGGTCTCCTGGGAGAACGAGCCCTACTTCATGGGCGCGTTCAAGGCCAACCTGCCCGGCCATTACCGCTACCAGCGGCGCCTGTTCACCCACTTCATGCAGGACGCGCTGCCCGAGGACAAGCGGGGCATCTTCCTCGCCGGCGACGACATCTCCTGGACGGCGGGCTGGGCCGAGGGCGCGATCCAGACGGCCCTGAACGCGGTCTGGGGCGTCATGCACCACTTCGGCGGCGAGACGGACGCGAGCAACCCGGGGCCGGGGGACGTGTACGAGGACATCGCACCGGTGGAGCTGCCGGAGGACTAGACCGCGGAACTCAACTGGTGCCACTTGCCGGAGGGTGCCGGACGGGCCGGTTCGGGCACACCACGGGTGACGGGGGTTCCAGGACAGCTCGGTACCTGGGTCGGGGGATCCGGCAACAGGACGTGCCATGTCGGGCACGTCCAGCCGCTCAGTCCGGCAACGGCGTGAGCAGCATGCGGCCCGCGAAGCCCACCGCCGTGTCCAGGCGCTCGGTGAAATCACCGGCCACGTCGGGCAGTCCGCGCAGCGCCCACAGGGCCCGGGCCGCGGTCCAGGTGGCGTCGCGGGCGCGGTCCAGGCTCCAGGAGCCCAGTAGATGGGTGAGCGGGTCGGCGATCTGGAGGAGGTCGGGGCCCGGCATCAGATCTTCGCGGATGCGCTCCTCCAGTGAGACGAGGAGGTCGCCCACGCGGTCGAACTCGTCCTCCACGTCGGCGGGTTCGCAGCCGAGGCTACGACAGGTGTCCACCACGGCCAGCGCCAGGTCGTGCCCGATGTGCGCGTTGATGCCCGCGAGCGCGAACTGCAGTGGCCGTACGCCGGGATGACGGCGAAACTGGAACAGGGGCCGCCAACAGGCCGGCGGACGGTGTTCGCCCGCGACCGCCTCCACCGCCGCGAGATAGCGCTCGGCGAACCGCACGTCCAGCGTGATCGCGGCCCGCGCGTCCGCGAACCTGCCCCTGTCGACGCACCGGTCGAACGCCTCGGTGACGGCGAGGTAGACGCGGTTGAAGACCGCCACACCGTCCCGCTCCGGCAGGTCCTCGTCCAGGGCGCGCATACGGGAGACGACCGCGTCGAGGGGAGTGGTGAACTGTTCCAATTGCGCCATACCGGCAGGGTCCCAGTCCTAGGCTGACCCGGGTACCGGCGGGCCCGACGCTTCCCCAGAACGGGGGAACGCGCCCGTCGCGCGAGGGGGGGGGGAGCGACCGGGTGTCAGGCCTACGCGCCCAGCGACTGGCCGCGCGCCGCGCCGCACGCAGGCGTGCCGCGGGCCGCACCGCGATGGTCGCGGCGGGCACCCTGGTGGTCGCCGTCGGCACCGCGACCGGGATGCTCTCCGCGCTCGACGGCCGCCCAGGCTCCGACCAGGCGCGGCCAGGGCTCGTCAGCGGCTCCCCGAGCCCGGAGCCGGATGCGCCGTCCGCCGTGCCGTCGGCCTCCGAGCCGGCCTCTCCCTCTCCCCCCGCCTCCGCCACCGCCTCGCCTGCCGCGAAGGCGAGCGCGTCCCCGTCCCCCAAGAAGGCGAGCCCCGGTCCACCGAAGGCGCTCCTCTACCGCCACCCCTCCTCCCAAGTGCTCGACTGGGTGCGGGACAACCCGCGCGACCGGCGCGCCGACGTCATAGCGGCCCGCATCGCCGACCGGCCCGCCGCGGTCTGGTTCGCCGACTACACCCCGGCCACCATCACCTCCCGGGTCCGCGCGGTCACCTCGGGCGGTGCCGCGCAGGGCCGGGTCCCGGTGCTCGTGGCGTACGCGATCCCGGCCCGCGACTGCGGCGGCGCCTCCCAGGGCGGGGCACCGGATCTCGGCGCGTACGACGCCTGGATCGACCGGTTCGCCGCGGGGCTCGGCTCCGGCGAGGTCGTCGTCGTCCTGGAGCCCGACGCGATCGCCCAGTCCGACTGCCTCCCGGCCGCCGGACGGGCCGACCGCTTCGCCTCGCTGGCCCGCGCGGGCCGCGTCCTGAAGGCCGCCGATCCCAGGGTCCGCGTCTACTACGACGCCGGTCACTCCGGCTGGCACCCGGCGGCCAGGCAGGCGGCCCTGCTGAAGCAGGCGGGCGCCGCCTCGGCCGCCTCCTCCGACGGGATCTTCAGCAACGTCTCCAACTTCCACTCCACACCCGCCGAGATCGCCTACGACCGCCAGGTCCTCGCCGCCCTCGCCGGACCGCCGAGCCTCGGCGCCGTCATCGACACCAGCCGCAACGGCAACGGCGCCCCGCCCGACGGCGAGTGGTGCGACCCGGCGGGCCGGAAGATCGGCCGGCCCCCGACCCTGGACACCGGCGAGCCGGAGATCGACGCCTACCTGTGGGTGAAGCTGCCGGGGGAGTCGGACGGCTGCAAGGGCACACCGGGCACGTTCAGCCCGTCGTACGCCTATGACCTGGCCTCGCCGTAGGACGGCCGACGGCCGCTCCGACCTGGGATGAGCGAACGCTTAGGATGGGGTCGTTGCCCTATACACCCAGGAGTTCCGCCCGTGACCGCCGACGCCACCCTCGCCCCCGCCCTGTCCTACGGCCGGCTGATCCCGGTCACGGTCCACTTCGACGACCTGGACGCCCTGGGCATGCTCCACAACGCCCGCTACCCCCTGCTCGTCGAGCGGGCCTGGACAGAGTTCTGGCAGGAGCGGGGTATCCGCTTCGAGGGGGACTGGGCGCGTGCCGGGGACGCCTGCAACGTCGTCAAGGAGCTGCTGATCGGCTACGACGTCCCCGTCACCCGGAGCGGCCCCTACGCCGTCCACCTGTGGCTGGAGCGACTCGGCACCACCGGCCTGACCTACGGCTTCCGGTTCTGTTCCGCGGATGGGGTCACGACGTACGCGCGCGGCACCCGGGTGCTGGTCCGGCTGGACCCCGGGACCCTGCGCCCCGCGCCCTGGAGTGAGGGCTTCAGGGCCGCCGGTCGGGAACTGCTGCGGGCGCGGGACTGAGCTTCGGGCGGTCCCGGTCTCCCGCGCGCAGCACGCCCGCGAAGGCGACGAGGCCACCGGCCAGGACGGTCACCAGGACGAACGAGACCGTCAGGTTGGTGGCCTGGGCGACCCCGCCCAGCAGGCTCGGCGCGATGAGCCCCGAGGTGTAGGTGATGGTCGCGACGCCCGCGATCGCCTGGCTCGGGTTGGGCCCGCTGCGCCCCGCCGCCGCGAAGCACAGCGGCACGACCACGGCGATGCCGAGACCCATCAGGGCGAAGCCGGTCATCGCCACCGCCGGATGGTTCGCCAGGACGATGAGCAGCCCGCCGCCGGCGCCCAGGACACCGCCCAGGCGGACCGTGCGGACCGACCCGAAGCGGTTGACCACGGCGTCGCCCGCGATCCGGGCCACCGCCATGGTGAGCATGAAGCCGGTCGTGCAGGCGGCGGCGAGTCCCGCCGAGGAGTCCAGCCGGTCCTTGAGGTACACCGCCGACCAGTCCAGGCTCGCCCCCTCCGCGAACACCGCGCAGAAACCGACCGTGCCGATCAGCAGGGCCGACTTCGGGGGCAGCGTGAACCGGGGCGGAGCCTCCTCGTCCGCACCGGCCTGCACGTCGAGGACCCACTGGCACGCCACCACGCCGAGGACGGTGAGGCAGGCCGCCGCCAGCGCGAAGTGCGCCCGCGCGTCCGCGCCCAGATGGGCTGCGAGCGTGCCGCCCGCCGACCCGACGAGCGCGCCCGCGCTCCACATGCCGTGCAGCCCGGACATGATCGACCTGCCCAGCAGGTTCTCGACCTCCACGCCGAGCGCGTTCATGACCACGTCGGCCATGCCGGCGCTCGCTCCGTACACGAACATCGCCGGGCACAAGGTGTAGAGGTTGGGCGCCAGCGCCGGCAGGACCAGGGACAGCGTCCACAGCACGAGCAGTCCGCGCAGTGCCGCCCGGCTGCCGAAGCGGTGGCTGATCCGGGCGGCGAGCGGCATCGCGCAGGACGCGCCGAACGCCGTGAAGGCCAGGGCGAAGCCCAGTTGACCCGCGCTCACCGAGGCGTGGTCCTGGATCCACGGCACGCGCGTCGCGAACGAGCCGGTCACGGCTCCGTGCACGGCAAACACGGCGGCCACGGCGTACCGGGCCCGCCGCACCTCTGCCGGCGCGTACCCCACATCGCTCATGATCGGGCCCCTCCAGATCCTCGTCACCACGCTGGTGCCGCCGTAAACTATCAGGGACCTTGCCTGATAGATAGCGCGTATTCGGCAGTGCGGATCTGAGAGGATTCCCGGCATGCCCGCATCCCCGAGCACTGCCCGGGCCATCAACGACCGGCTCGCCCTGCGACTGCTCCAGCAGGAAGGCCCGCTGACGGCAGGGCAGTTGAAGCAGCTCACCGGACTGTCCCGGCCGACCGTCGCCGACCTCGTCGAGCGCCTCGCCGTCGCCGGACTGATCGACGTGGTCGGGGAGTCGGGGGAGCAGCGCCGCGGCCCGAACGCGAAGCTGTACGGCATCGTCGCCGATCAGGCCCATCTCGCGGCCCTCGACGTGCGTACCGAGGGCGTCTCCGTCGTCGTCTCCGACCTGCTGGGACGGGTGCTGACCGAGGCTTCGGTACCCATCGGCGGGGACACCGGGACCGGGCCCGCGGTCGAGCAGGCCGTCGCGCTGGTCGAGCGGACGGCGAAGGAGGCGGGGGTGCCCGAGCTGCACACCGTCGGCATCGGCGCCCCCGGTCTGATCGACCCGGCCACGGGCGAACTGCGTGACACCGGCGGCCTGCCCGCCTGGCACCGTCGACTGGCGCTGGCGCTGCAGGAACGGCTCCCGCACACCCGCGTCCACGTCGAGAACGAGACCAACCTCGCGGCGCTGGCCGAACAGCGCGACGGCGTGGCCCAGGACCGGGACACCTTCGTCCTGCTGTGGCTCGGCCACGGCACGGGCGCGGCCGTCGTCCTGGACGGCACCCTGCGCAGGGGCGCGTCCGGCGGCACGGGAGAGATCGGGTTCCTGCCGGTGCCGGGTACGGCGGTGCTGCCGTCGGCGAGGGACTGTGAAGGAGGCTTCCACTCCCTGGCAGGGTCGGCGGCGATCGTGGAACTGGCGAGGCGGCACGGGCTGACGGTCGCGGCGCAAGGGCACGAGCCCCTGGCCGCGCACGTGGTCCGGGAGGCGGTGGCGGGCGGTGCGACGGACTTCCTCGACGCCCTCGCCGACCGCCTCGCCGTGGGAGTCGCCGCGGTCGTCGCCATCCTCGACCCGGGCTGTCTGGTCCTGGCCGGCGAGGTGGGCCGGGCGGGCGGGGCGGACCTCGCGGCGAGAGTGGAGCAACGGGTCCGCCGTATGTCACCGCTGCCCACCGAGGTGCGGGCGAGCGCGCTGGGCGGAGGGGCGGTCCTGCGAGGAGCCCTTCTCACGGCGAGGGAAAAGGCCCAGGACGAGTTGTTCGCACCCTTTCCGGTACGCGGAGCCCTGCCGTGAAGGAGACCCGGCGGCGGGCAAGGGCCGTCGTCACCGCCGCCGGGCCCGTCTCTACGGGTGTCCACGCAGGGCGACCCTAAAAAGGACTAGACCATTTCGTCAATGGATCTGAGCCATCAGCCCGTTGGGAATAAATCCGGCCGCACAAGTCCATCGATACGGTCTGTGAGCCACCCCACACCATTCGCTTGTGTGGACGTCGATCAGGCGTGGCAGACTGGCTCTGTACCAGAAGCAGCGCACTCCGGGGTCGGTGAAAGTCCGAACCGGCGGTTACAGTCCGCGACCCGTCCGCTTCCAGCGGCCGGTTGACCAGGTGAAATTCCTGGACCGACGGTTAAAGTCCGGATGGGAGGCAGTGCGCGGCGGGCGGGCATTCGTGCGCGCCGTCGTATCCGTTCGTCCTGAGGGACGAGTGTGTCCGGCGTCGCCCCCGATGTCCCCGCTCGTTCATTCTGTCGTCATCGACAGCCCCGGAGTCCGTGCCCGAAGAGGCAGGGAGGACCCGGGAAGTGTTCACCGGAATCGTCGAAGAGCTGGGCGAGATCACCGCCGTCGAGAACCTCGGCGACGCCTGTCGCTTCCGACTGCGCGGCCCCGTCGTCACCGAGGGCGCCAAACACGGGGACTCCATCGCCGTCAACGGCGTCTGCCTCACCGTCGTCGACCACGAGGGCGACGAGTTCACCGCCGACGTCATGGCCGAGACCCTCGACCGCTCCAGCCTCGGCGCCCTGGGCGTCGGCTCCCGCGTCAACCTGGAGCGCCCCACCGCCGTCGGCGCGCGCCTCGGCGGGCACATCGTGCAGGGCCACGTGGACGGCACCGGCGAGGTCCTGGAGCGCAAGCCCTCCGAGAACTGGGAGATCATCAAGATCTCGCTGCCCGCGGACCTCTCGCGCTATGTCGTGGAGAAGGGCTCCATCACGGTCGACGGCATCAGCCTCACCGTCGTGGACGCGGGCCCCGACTACTTCACCGTCAGCCTCATCCCCACCACCCTCGCCCTGACCACGCTCGGCCTCAAGCAGCCCGGCGCCCCGGTCAACCTCGAGGTCGACGTCGTCGCCAAGTACGTCGAGCGCCTGCTCGCGAGCGCTCAGGGGGCGGGACGGTGAACTCCCTCAACACCGAGGCCTTCACCCTGTTCGGCCAGCACATCCTCTGGTCTGACATGATCGGCAACGTCCTCGGCCTGATCGCCCTCGCCCTCGGCTGGCGGCGCAACCTGTGGAGCTGGCCGGTGCAGTTCGCCTCCGGCCTCATCCTCTTCGGCGCCTTCTACGGGCACCTCACCGGCAGCGCCGGCAAGCAGGCCGTCGTCATGGTCGTCGCCGTGTACGGCTGGTGGCAGTGGAACCGCAACAAGGGCGAGTCCGGCGACGGACACATCGCCCCCCGGTTCGCCACCTGGCGTGAACGCGGCGCCCTCGTCGGCGCCGCCGCCGTCGGCACCGTCGCCGTCGCCCTGCTCTTCAAGGCCTACCCGACCCTGTCCTGGGACCCCTGGCCGGACGCCTACATCTTCGTCGGCACCGTCGTCGCCATGTACGCCCAGGCCCGCGGCATGGTCGAGTTCTGGTTCGCCTGGCTCCTCGTCGACCTCGTCGGCGTCCCACTGAACTTCGCCAACGGCTACGCCTTCTCCGGCTTCGTCTACGTCATCTACGGCGCGCTCGTCCTGTGGGGCATGCGCGACTGGTGGCTGCGCTCCCGCGAGTCCGAGCAGCCCGCCCTGGAAGGAGCGCCGGCATGACCGCCGCACCCATTCTGTACAGCACCGACGGTTTCGAGGACTTCGCGCTGGACCCGGTCGAGCAGGCCATCGCGGACATCGCGGCCGGCCGCCCGATCGTGGTCGTCGACGACGAGGACCGCGAGAACGAGGGCGACCTGGTCGTGGCCGCCGAGAAGATCACCCCCGAGATCGTCGCCTTCATGATGAGCGAGTGCCGCGGCCTGATCTGCGCCCCCATGGAGGGCGACGAACTGGACCGGCTCAAGCTGCCGCAGATGGTCGACGACAACACCGAGTCGATGAAGACCGCGTTCACCGTCTCCGTGGACGCGTCCGGCGCGCACGGTGTGACCACCGGGATCTCGGCAGCCGACCGCGCGACCACGCTCCAGCTCCTGGCGAGCGGCGCCGCCGAGCCCACCGACTTCGTCCGGCCCGGCCACATCTTCCCGCTGCGCGCCAAGGACGGAGGCGTCCTGACCCGCAACGGCCACACCGAGGCCGCCGTCGACCTCGCCCGCCTCGCGGGACTGCGCCCGGCCGGCGCGATCGTCGAGATCGCCGGTGAGGACGGCCGGATGCTGCGGCTGCCCGAGCTGATCCCCTTCGCCCGCAAGCACGGCCTGACGATCATCTCCATCGAGGACCTGATCGCCTACCGCCGGAGCAGCGAGCCCACGGTCCGCCGCGAGGCCGAGACCCGGCTGCCCACCGCCCACGGCACCTTCACGGCGTACGGCTACCGCTCCACCGTCGACGGCGTCGAGCACGTCGCCCTCGTCCACGGTGAGATCGGCGACGGCGAGGACGTCCTGGTCCGCGTCCACTCCGAGTGCCTCACCGGCGACATCTTCGGCTCCCTGCGCTGCGACTGCGGCCCCCAGCTCGACGCCTCCCTGGAGCGCATCCAGGACGAGGGCAGGGGAGTGGTGGTCTACCTGCGCGGCCACGAGGGCCGAGGCATCGGCCTGCTGTCCAAGCTGCGGGCCTACGAACTCCAGGAACAGGGCCACGACACGCTCGACGCCAACCTGGAACTCGGCCTGCCCGCCGACGCCCGGGACTACGGCGCCGGCGCGCAGATCCTCGAGGATCTCGGGGTCCACAGCCTGCGTCTGATGACCAACAACCCCGACAAGTCCGACGCCCTCCTGCACCACGGCCTCAAGGTCACCGGCCGGGAGCCGATGCCCGTACAGGCGGGCGAGCACAACCTCCGCTACCTGCGCACCAAGCGGGACCGGATGGGCCACGACCTGCCCTGGCTGGACACCACCCCCGTGTCCACCTGCAGCAACCAGTAAGTACTTCGAGGAGACCTGAGAACGTGAGCGGCAAGGGTGCACCGGAGCTGTCCGTACGCAACGTGGGTGACCTTCGGGTCGCCGTCATCGCGGCGCAGTGGCACGAGAAGGTGATGGACGGACTGGTCGACGGCGCCCTGCGCGCCCTGCACGACCTGGGCATCGACGAGCCGACCCTGCTCCGGGTCCCCGGCAGCTGGGAGCTCCCGGTCGTCGCCAAGGTCCTCGCGGGCCGCGGCTACGACGCGATCGTCGCCCTCGGTGTCGTCATCCGCGGCGGCACCCCGCACTTCGAGTACGTGTGCCAGGGCGTCACCCAGGGCCTCACCCAGGTCTCGGTCGAGACCGGCGTCCCCGTCGGCTTCGGCCTCCTCACCTGCGACACCGAGGAGCAGGCCCTGGACCGCGCGGGCATCGAGGGCTCCCACGAGGACAAGGGGCACGAGGCGGTGACCGCCGCGGTGGCCACGGCGGCCACCCTCCGCTCAGTATCTGAACCGTGGCGTTAGGTGGTGCGGGCTTACGCGTAAAGTGGGCGCCACCATGTCCAATAAGACGTTCGAGGAGCTCTTCACCGAGCTCCAGCACAAGGCCGCCAACGGCGATCCCGCCACGTCCCGCACCGCAGAGCTGGTCGGCAAGGGCGTCCATGCCATCGGCAAGAAGGTCGTCGAAGAGGCCGCCGAGGTCTGGATGGCCGCCGAGTACGAGGGCAAGGAGGCGGCCGCCGAGGAGATCTCGCAGCTGCTCTACCACGTCCAGGTGATGATGGTCGCGCGCGGGATCTCCCTCGACGACGTCTACGCCCACCTGTAAGCCAGTCGCCGAAACCACCCCTCAGAGCAAAGGAAGCCGACCTCATGCTGCGCATCGCCGTCCCCAACAAGGGTTCCCTGTCAGGCCCCGCGGGGGAGATGCTGCATGAGGCCGGCTACCAGCAGCGCCGCGAGTCCAAGGAGCTGCGGATCGTCGACCCGGTCAACGACGTGGAGTTCTTCTACCTCCGCCCCCGGGACATCGCGATCTACGTGTCCTCCGGCCAGCTCGACATCGGCATCACCGGCCGCGACCTGCTCGTCGACTCCGGCGCCGACGCCGAGGAGATCCTCCCGCTCGGCTTCGCCCGCTCCACCTTCCGCTTCGCGTCCAAGCCCGGCACCGCGAGCGGCGTCGAGGACCTCAAGGGCAAGACGGTTGCCACCTCGTACGAGGGGATCGTCGCGGGGCACCTCGCCGACAACGGCATCGAGGCCTCCGTCGTCCACCTCGACGGCGCCGTCGAGACCGCCATCGAGCTCGGGGTCGCCGAGGTCATCGCGGACGTCGTCGAGACCGGCACCAGCCTGCGCAACGCGGGCCTGGAGGTCTTCGGCGAGCCGATCATGAAGTCCGAGGCCGTCGTCATCCGCCGCACCGGCGCAGACGCCGACGACGCCGCCGAGTCGAAGGTGCAGCAGTTCCTGCGCCGCCTCCAGGGCGTCCTCGTGGCCCGGACGTACGTGATGATGGACTACGACTGCCGTGTCGAGCAGCTCGAGAAGGCCGTCGCGCTCACGCCGGGCCTGGAGTCCCCGACCGTGTCCCCGCTGCACAACGAGGGCTGGGTCGCCGTCCGCGCGATGGTCCCCGCCAAGGAGGCGCAGCGGATCATGGACGACCTGTACGACATCGGTGCGCGGGCCATCCTGACGACGGCGATCCACGCCTGCCGTCTCTGAGGAGCGCATCACAGATGTCCTCCGAACTTCCCGAACTTCCCGTCACCTTCCGGCCGGGCCGCACCCGTGCCGTGCTGATCACCGCCGGTGTCGCGATCTTCGTGACCATCACGGTGATCGCGCTCCTGCTGGAACAGCTCGGCCCGGGCGAGCGCCTGAGCTTCATCGTCACCGCGGCCCTGCTCGCCGGTGTGCTGTTCCTGCTGGCGAGGGTGAAGGTCGTCGCCGACGAGTCCGGTGTCACCGTCCAGAACATCGCCGGCCGGCGGCATCTGGCATGGGCCGAGATCATCCAGGTGAACCTCCGCCCGGGCGACCCGTGGGTGTTCCTCAATCTCAGCGACGGCACCAGCCTGCCCGCGCTCGGCATCCAGCCGGGCATCGCGAAACAGCAGGCCATCGCCGACGCGAAGGCCCTGCGGGCGCTCGCCGAGGCCCGCTCCACAGCCCGCTCCGACGAAGATCAGGGCTGACTCGGGGGATTCCACCCTGCCGCAATGGGCCTTGTCTTGATTAATCTGTTGGCGGAGGCGTTTTCCTTGCGTCTCCGCCTCACGTTGTTCCTGCTACCCGAGGAGTGACTCCCTCCAGCGATGGACGGATCGTCCTGTAGTACCTGCGCCGCCCCCTCCCGAGATATCGAGCGCGATATCGAGGCGGCGGCATGACCATCCCCCTGCTGCTCCTCGGAGCGGCGTTCCTGCTGATTCTCGCCAACGGCTTCTTCGTGGCGGCCGAGTTCGGCCTCGTCACCGTCGAGGCCACGGACGCCGAGAAGGCCGCCGCGGAAGGCGACCGTCGTGCCCGCAGGGTCGCCGAGTCGCTCAAGGAGCTGTCGTTCCAGCTCTCCGGCACCCAGCTCGGCATCACCATCACCTCCCTCGTCGTCGGCATGCTCGCCGAACCGGCGCTCGCGGAACTGCTGCACGGCCCGTTCAGGGCCATCGGCATCCCCGGGGGCGCGGTCTCCGGTGTGGCCGTCGTCGTCGGCATGCTGCTGGCCTCCGCCGTGCAGATGGTGATCGGCGAACTCGTGCCCAAGAACTGGGCGGTGTCCAAGCCGATGCAGGTCGCCCGCTTCGTCGCCGGCCCGCAGCACGCCTTCGCCCGCCTGTTCCGGCCGGTGATCGCCGCACTCAACGCGGTCGCCAACCGTCTCGTCCGCGCGCTCGGCATCGAGCCCGCCGACGAACTGGCCTCCGCCCGCACCCCCGGCGAGCTGGTCTCCCTGGCCCGCCACTCGGCCCAGGCCGGCACCCTGGAACAGGACACCGCGGACCTCTTCGTCCGCACCCTGTCGCTCGCCGAGCTCACCGCGCAGCACGTCATGACCCCGCGCGTGAAGGTCAGCTCCCTCCAGGCCTCGGCCACCGCCGAGGACGTCGTCAACCTCACCCGCGCCACCGGCCTGTCCCGCTTCCCGGTCTACCGGGAGAAGATCGACGAGATCGTCGGCATGGTCCACCTCAAGGACGCCCTGGCGGTCCCGGTGCAGGACCGGCTGCGCACCCCCGTCGGCCGCATCGCCCGCCCGGCGCTGCTGGTGCCCGAGACCCTCCCCGTCCAGCCCCTCCTCGCCCAGCTGCGCAACGAGCAGCCCATCGCCGTCGTCGTCGACGAGTACGGCGGCACGGCCGGCGTGGTCACCCTGGAGGACATCGTCGAGGAGATCGTCGGCGAGGTCCGCGACGAGCACGACGGTCAGGACGTCCCCGAACTCGCCGCGGCCCCGCCCGAGGACGGCCGCCTCGCCTGGGAGGCCGACGGCAGCTGCCGCGTCGACATCCTCCTACGCATCGGCCTCGACGTGCCCGAGGGGCCGTACGAGACCGTCGCCGGGCTGGTCGCCGACCTGCTCGGCCGTATCCCCGCCGTCGGCGACCGGGCCGAACTGCCCGGCTGGCGGCTCACCGTCCGCCAGGTCGGGCACTACCGTGCCGAGCGGGTCCGCCTGGTCCGCACGGTCCCCGCGGTCAACGTCATGGAGGCCGCCCGATGAGCGTGCTCCAACTCCTCTTCGCCGCCCTGCTCGTGCTCGCCAACGGCTTCTTCGTCGGCGCAGAGTTCGCGCTGGTCTCCGTGCGCCGCAGCCAGGTCGAACCGCTCGGCACGGCACGCGCCCGCCAGGTCCTGTACGGCCTGGAGCGGCTGCCCCAGATGATGGCGGCGGCCCAGTTCGGCATCACGGTGTGCTCGCTGACGCTCGGCGCGGTCGCCGAACCGACGGTCGCGCAGCTACTCGAGCCGGTCTTCGAGTGGGTCCACATGCCGCACGGCATGATCCACCCGCTGGGCTATGTGATCGCCCTGGCCGCGGTCGTCTTCTTCCACCTCGTCATCGGCGAGATGGTCCCGAAGAACCTCGCGATGGCGGCCCCGGAGAAGGTCGCGCTGTGGCTCAGCCCCGGGCTGGTTTACTTCGCCCGCTTCTGCCAGCCGATCACCATCGCCCTCGGCGCCTGCGCCCGGGCCATCCTGCGGCTCTTCCACGTCGAGCCCAAGGACGAGGTCGAGGCCGTCTTCACCAGCGAACAGCTGAACCGGCTGGTGGAGGACTCCGGCCAGGCGGGCCTGCTGGACCCCGAGGAACAGGAACGCCTGGAGGACGCGCTGGAACTGGGCTCGCGCCCGGTGACGGACGTCCTGCTGAAGCGGGAGTCCCTGGTGATAGTGCGCCCCTCGGTGACTCCGGGCCAGATCATCGAGCTCACCGGCCGCACCGGGTACTCACGCTTCCCGGTCGCCGCGGACAACGGCGCCTTCATGGGGTACCTGCACGTGAAGGACGTACTGGACCTGGAGGACTCGCAGCGGGCGGTGCCCCAGCAGATCTGGCGGCCGATGACGAAGCTCAGGTCCGACCTGCCGCTGGACGACGCCCTCACGGTGATGCGCAGGGCGGCGACTCACCTCGCCCAGGTGGCGGACGGTTCCGGGAAGGTGCTGGGGCTGGTCGCGCTGGAGGACGTACTGGAACTGCTGGTCGGCGAGGTACGGGATCCTGCGCACCGGGAGCTGCCGGAGGTCCGGGTGACCGAGCCTCGGAGCAGCGAGGAGGCGCTGGCGTCGTAATTCGTCGGCTGCGGCCTTTCAGGGGCGCGGGAACTGCGCGACAAGCCCCCACCGGCCTGCAGCCGACGCACTACATCGGCGACGGATCCTGCGGCCCCCGCCCCGACAGGACCTCTCCGTACGCCTGCATCAGGTCCGGCAGCCGCAAGGTCGACAAGTCGTCCCGGGTCAACGTCCCCGGGTACACGGACAACCGCAGATCCCGATACGCGCAGCTCTTTTCGTAGAGCGTCCGCAGGAACCGCCCGTTGCCCAGCTCGTCGATCCACCCCTGGTCCACCACATGCCCGGCGATGGAGCGCAGCTCGTCCAGCGCCTCCTCGTCCCAGATGTCGCCGTTGTCCGCCGCCAGCACCTCGCCGATGGAGGTGAGTTCGAGGGGGCGGTACGACGGGAAGTCCACCCGGGTCGTGAAACGGGACGACAAGCCCGGGTTCGCGGCCAGCAGACGGTCCATGCCCTCCGGGTAACCCGCCAGGATCACGACCAGGTGGTCCCGGTTGTCCTCGGCCCGCTTCAGCAGGACCTGGAGCGCCTCGTCGCCGTACGCGTCCCCCTTGCCGTAACCGGAGTTGGAGAGCGAGTACGCCTCGTCGACGAAGAGCACCCCGCCGAGGGCCGAGTCGATCAGTTCGTTCGCCTTGACGGCCGTCTGGCCGAGGTACTCCCCGACCAGATCGGCCCGCTGCGCCTCCACGAGGTGGTCGCCGCCGAGCAGGCCGAGGGCGTAGAAGACGCGGCCCAGGATGCGGGCCACCGTGGTCTTGCCGGTGCCGGAGGGGCCCGAGAAGACGAAGTGACGTTTGGGCGGCTGGACCGGCAGGCCCTGCCCGGCGCGCAGGCGGGCCATGTTCAACTGCGCGGACAGGGCCTTGACCTGGCGCTTCACGGGCTCCAGTCCCACCATGCGCTCCAGCTCGGTGAGCGCCTCCTCCAGTAAGACCGGATCGGTGGGCCCCGCGGGCAGCGGCCCCGACGGCACGCCGGACCTCTCGCGTCCGGCCGGGTCGGACATCGAGGGCAGCGGACCCGTGGGCGGCGGCTCCGGACCGGAGAGCTTCAACTCCCGTCCCTCGCCGCCGAACAGTGGGTCGATCCCGTCGGGCCCCTCCAGCACGTCCTGGCCGAACCCGGTGAGCGTGATCGCCGCGAGGTCGGCGGAGTCGTCGTACCCGTCGCCCTCGGCGATCGCGGCGAGCCGGGCCGAGGTGTCCATGAAGGCGGGGTCGACGCGGTGCACGGCCCGGTAGAGGGGAACCGCGGCGGCGGACCGGCCCGTCCCCTCGTGCGCCCGGGCCAGCCAGTACCGCAGCTCCTTGCGCTGGGGCTGTTCGCTGCGACAGCGCATCAGGGCCGCCGAGAGCAGGGGTTCGGCCTGGCCGTACATCTCCAGGCGGACCCGGGCCATGCCGCCGAACAACCCCGCCTCGATGCCGAGCATGGCGTCGTCGATCAGCGGGTCGGTGTGCCGGACCAGTTGCTCCCAGTCCTTGACGAGATAGGCACGGCAGGCGTGCAGGAAGCGGACCTGGTGGTCGGTGTCCACCGGGGGCAGGCCCGCGAGGGCCCGGTCGAGCTCGGGAACATGGCGGCCGTCCAGCCAGTGCGAGGCGTGCGCCAGGAGCAGGTCACGCGGGCTCTCCAGGACCGGTTGCACCCACCAGCCCAGCCAGTACCAGGAGTTGAGGGTGCGTCGGTGCCGGGCGCGCTGTTCGCCGAAACGCTCGCGGTGCCGGAACATCCGGAGCAGCGCGGTCGTCGTGTCGACGCGCAGCGCGTGCAGTCCGAGCCAGCCGTCGGCCATCCCGGGATCGATCCGCACCGCGGTCCGGAACTCCTCCTCCGCCTGTGGATAGGCGCCCATCGTGTAGGCGTCCACACCTCGCAGCCAGGCCAGCTCGGCCGGGGCCTCGGGGCCCTGCGTGCCGAAATCCATCACGTCCCCCACAAACCGTGCCCCCGTGGTTTCACCACCGGGCCGACGCCCGGTGGCCGCCTTCGTCAACCGCTGTGCCGCGGACCGGAGTTCAACGGTGCGCAGAGCAGTCGTCCGTAGGTCGCACCGAGGGCATCGTACCTGCGGTGGTGCCGCCCGCCGTAGGGTGCCGCACAGGCCGTTTGGCGAGGTGGGAGCAGATGAGGCGCACCACGAGTGGTGACCGAGGGTGAGCGATTCGCGCCTCACGGCGTCCGGAAATCCGTGTGAGGGCAGAACGAAGCCCCCGATCACGGGGGAACAACCGGGGGCTTCGCGTCTGCGGGCGGCGTTTTAACGGCCGCACATTGAGAACGTAAGACCTGTACGGCCCCTCGGTCAAGCGGAGTTGGGCGACTCAGGCAAGTTCCTACCGGCGGGTCTTCACAGGTTCAACACATCGCCGCTGGACCGTCACTCTGCGTGACATTGCGGTCCGGTCCAACGGTCCCACCGGGCCCTTCGGTGATCTCGTATCCCTTCTGGCACTGCTGTACCAAGAGGTCGGCGAAGGGGCGGGATGGGTCTTCGGCGAAATGCCGTTGTTCCGCCAGGACCCACTGGTCCCAGAACTCCCGCAGCTCCGTCCCGTCCCGGGAGCGGCCGCGCGCCCAGGACTCCTCGCTCGGCAGCTCCATCCACAGCAGTCGCGCCAGGTGCGGCCGCAGCGCGCGCCGTCCCGCGCCGACCCCCTCCACCAGGATCACCGGCGCGGGCGGCAGGGCGCGGGACGGTCCGAAGCGGCGGGCGTGCCAGTCGTAGGGCGCGTAGTGCGCGGTCTCGCCTCGGCCGAGCGGAGCGATCACCTCGCGCAGCAGCCGCCCGGTCCAGTCGAACAGTTCGTCGTGGCTCGCGATGTCGTCGAGGTGCAGCACCGGAGCGCCGTCGAGCGCCTCGGCCAACTGCCCGGCGAACGTGGACTTTCCGGAACCGGCGTGTCCGTCGACGCCGATCAGACGGACCGGGCCGCAGGACGGGGGCAGCCGGCGGAGCCGGGAGGCGAGGAAGCGGATGAGAAGTTCCTGAGGTGCTCATACGGATGGGCGGTCGGGCCCGTCCAGTCTAGTGAGGGGCCTGTGATCGCCGCCGGAACCGCAGCTTCCCAGGTCATGCCAGTGGACGAGACCAATATTTGTGGGCGTGGCATGGGCGGAAGTGCTGGCAGGAGCATGCCGCCTCATCCATAGTGGGCGCACAACCGTGCATTGGACCCGCCCCGACGCGGACACCTGGGGGTCTTCCCACCCATGAGCAGAGCCGAACAGCCGTCCCGCAGAACCGTTCTGGCCGTCGCGGTCGCCGCCGCGGTGGCAGGCGGCGCGGGCCCCGCGACCGCCGCCGAGACCGAGGCCGTCGTGGAGCCCGGCGACACCGCCGCCCGCCCGGTCGACAACCACGCCTGGACCACCTACAGCGACTGGCGCAGCGGCACCGCCGAAGGCACCCGTGCCGTCGCCGGCAAACGCCCCGGCCTCGTGATCGGCGCCCCCACGGGCACCACCGAATACACCGACCCGCACACCGGGACCACCGCCACCTGGGAGTACGCGACCTGGACCGCCCCGGTCCACCGGCTCACCGTGCCCTCGACCGAGGTGATCGCCTCCTGGAACGCCCACACCCCGGCCGGCACCTGGATCCAGATCGAGCTCCAGGGGACGTACTCCGACGGCACGGCCACCCCCTGGTACGTGATGGGCCGCTGGGCGGCCGGCGACGGGGACATCAAGCGCACCTCGGTCGACGACCAGACCGACGGCAGGAGCACGATCTGGACGGACACCTTCGCGATCGACGACCCGTCGACCGGGCTGCGGCTGTCCTCGTACCGGCTGCGGCTGACCCTGTACCGCAAGCCCGGCGCGAAGAACACGCCGACCGTCTGGCGGCTCGGCGCGATGGGCTCGGACGTCCCGGACCGCTTCACCGTCCCGGCCTCCGCGCCCGGTCTCGCCAAGGAACTGATCGTCCCGCGCTACTCGCAGGAGATCCACAAGGGCCAGTACCCGGAGTACGACAACGGCGGCGAGGCCTGGTGCAGCCCCACCTCCTCACAGATGATCATCGAGTACTGGGGCGGCCGGCTCACCAGGGAGCAGCTGGCCTGGGTCGACCCGTCGTACGCCGACCCGCAGGTCTGCCACGCGGCCCGGTACACCTACGACTACCAGTACGCGGGCTGCGGCAACTGGCCGTTCAACGCCGCCTACGCGGCCACCTTCAAGGATCTCCAGGGGGTGGTGACCCGGCTGGGCTCGCTCACCGACCTGGAGACCCTGATCGCGGCCGGCATCCCGGCCATAACGTCCCAGTCGTTCCTGAAGGAGGAGCTCACCGGGGCCGGCTACGGCACCTCCGGCCACCTCATGACCGTCATCGGCTTCACCGCCGAGGGTGATGTGATCGCCAACGACCCGGCCTCGCCGAGCGACGAGGCGGTGCGGCGCGTCTACAAGCGGCGCGAGTGGGAGAACATCTGGCTGCGTACCAAGCGGTACAACGCCAGTGGCAAGGTCGTCTCCGGCACCGGAGGCGTCTGCTACCTGTACTTCCCCGCCTGTCCGACCCCGCGCCAGCGCAAGGTCCTCGCGGCGGTGGGCGTCCGCTGAGAACGATCAGGGCCCCGGGCGACCGGGGCCCTGTGACCAAGGTCTCTGCCGCAAAAGCCGCTGCCGGTGGCAAAGTGGACGGATCGGTGGGGGGATCCACCCAGTCGCCCGAGATCAGCGAGATTCCATGACCGCACAGTCAGCCGCCGCCGCCCGCACCCGTACCGGCGGCCCCCAGGACGACGGCCCGAAGATCGTCGAACACATCGCGGGCTGGGCCCTGGTCGCGGTGATCGCGATGCTTGTCACGCAGCTCGGTCTCCTGTGACCTGACACATAGGTGACCTGACATACTGCGGATGTCCCGCCGCCGCCCGAGACCAGGGTCGAAACGTGAATATCAGTGAGCAGCGTGAAGCCGCCCGGCCGCGGGCTCGCGGCACCGAGCGCTCGGTCGCGCGCCGCGCCGAACTCATCGCCATCGGGCGGAAGTTGTTCGCGGACACGTCCTACGACGCGCTCTCCATGGACGACATCGCCAAGCAGGCGCATGTCGCCAAGGGCCTGATCTACTACTACTTCCAGTCCAAGCGGGGCTACTACCTGGCGATCATCCAGGACTCCGTCGCCGACCTGGTCACCTACGCGGCGAGCGGTCTGGAGATGGAGCAGGTGGACCGCGTCCAGCGCACCCTGGACAGCTATCTGCGCTACGCCGAACACAACCAGGCGGCCTACCGCACCGTCGTCAGCGGCGGTGTCGGTTTCGACGCCGAGGTGCACGCCATCCGGGACGGGGTGCGCGAGGCGATCGTCGCGACCATCGCCGAAGGGGCATACGGCCGTACCGACATCTCCCCGCTGGCCCGCATGGGTCTGCTCGCCTGGGTGTGCAGTGTGGAGGGCGCCACACTCGACTGGATCGACCGCCCGCCCCAGCTCTCCCGCGACACCCTGTGCTCCCTCCTCGTGAAGACGCTCGGCGCCTCGATGCGCGCCATCGAGGAGCTGGACCCCGCCCACCCGGCGCCCGAGCCCGCTCGCCGGGACGGCTGACGGCAAGGGGCGGAGGCTCGTGGTCCCCTGCCCCAAGTCCCCCGTGGGACCGGTCGGTTCACGACCTGGTCCCGGCTAGCTGATCGCCTTGATCAGTTCGCCGCCCGAGGTGTCCCCGCTCAGCTCCCAGAAGAAGGTGCCGCCCAGGCCCTGCTGGTTCTTGTACGTCATCTTCGTGCCGATGGTCGCGGGGGTGTCGTAACTCCACCAGTTGTTCCCGCACTTGGCGTACGCGGTGCCACCGACCGTCCCCGTCGCCGGGCACTTGGCCTTGAGCACCTTGTAGTCGTCGATGCCCTGCTCGTAGGTGCCCGCCGCCGGGCCGGTCGCGGTGCCGCCAGGCGCCGACTGGGTCACGCCGGTCCAGCCGCGGCCGTAGAAGCCGATGCCGAGCAGCAGTTTGGAGGCCGGCATGCCAAGGCCCTTGAGCTTGGCGATGGTCGCCGAGGTGTAGTACCCCGCCTTTGGGATGCCGGAGTAGGAGTTCAGCGGCGAGTGCGGGGCCGTCGGTCCTGAGGCGTCCCAGGCGCCGAAGTAGTCGTACGTCATCGGGTTGTACCAGTCGACGTACTGGGCGGCGCCCGCGTAGTTCGCCGCGTCGATCTTGCCGCCGGCCGTGGCGTCCGCGGTGATCGCGGCGGTGACCAGCGAGCCGCTGCCGAACTTCGAACGCAGCGCCGCCATCAGGTTCTTGAACGCCTCCCTGCCGCTGGTGTCACAGGTGTTGCCGCAGGCGTTCGGGTACTCCCAGTCGATGTCGATGCCGTCGAAGACATCGGCCCACTTGGAGTTCTCGACCAGGTCGTAGCAGGACTGCGCGAACGCGGCGGGGTTGCGGGCGGCCTCGCCGAAGCCGCTCGACCAGGTCCAGCCGCCGAACGACCAGATGACCTTCAGGCCCGGGTGCTTCTTCTTCAGCTCGCGCAGCTGGTTGAAGTTGCCCCGCAGCGGCTGGTCCCAGGTGTCCGCGACCCCGTCCACGGACTCGGCCGCCGTGTAGGTCCGGTCGGTCGCGGCGTAGGCGTCGCCCATCGCGCACTTGCCGCCGGTGACGTTGCCGAAGGCGTAGTTGATGTGGGTCAGCCTCGCCGCCGAGCCGGAGGTCTCGATGTTCTTGACGTAGTACTTGCGGTCGTAGGTGCCCCATTCGGTGAAGTAGCCGACGACCTTGGAGCCGGCGGCCTTCGTGTGGGGAGCCTCGGGGGTCGCTGTCGCGCTGCTCGCGCCGGCGAGCAGGCCCGCGCCGAGGACCGCGCAGCACGCGGCGGAGATCAGCGCCCGGAAGCGGACGCGGTGGGGAAGGTGCATCGGTGTCTCCTCGTGGGGGAGAGGGGAACGCCAGCCGATTGGCATGAACGCGGTGAAGCGCTGCCGGAACAGTAGGAGGACTAGACCACCTCGTCAATGGTTCGGACCAATCCCGGGTCGATTCGAGGTCGGTTGTCGGCGGGCTGGGCTATCTTGAAGTAAGCGGTCGTTAACCAGTGACCGGGTGTCTCCTTTCGGGCATACTCACAGGGCGCAGCCGCTGGTCAGCAGCTTCCGTGACCCGGGAGACGCGAGCAGCGACCAGGCGTCCAGTGAGACCGGCGGAGCCGCCCCACCCCACGGCGTGCGCCCGCCAGCGCCCTACAGGGAGGAGAGCGTCGCCATGCCCGACCGCGCCCCGCAGCCGGTGGACCGGCAACTGCCCACGGACGAGGCCCGGGATCTGATCTCGCTCGTCCGCGACATCGCGCAGCACGAGATCGCCCCCAAGGCGGCCGAGGAGGAGGACGCCGGGCATTTCCCTCGCGAGGTCTTCACCCTGCTCTCCCGCACCGGCCTGCTCGGTCTGCCCTACGCCTCGGAACACGGCGGCGCCGACCAGCCGTACGAGGTCTACCTCCAGGTCCTCGAAGAGCTCGCCGCCGCTCGCCTCACCGTCGGCCTCGGTGTCAGCGTGCACACCCTCGCCTCCTACGCGCTCGCCACCTACGGCACCAAGGAGCAGCAGGTCGAGCACCTGCCCGCGATGCTCGGCGGCGGACTGCTCGGCGCCTACTGCCTCTCCGAGCCCTCGTCCGGCTCGGACGCGGCCTCGCTGCGCACCCGAGCGGTCCGGGACGGCGACGAGTGGGTGATCACCGGCACCAAGGCATGGATCACCCACGGCGGGGTCGCCGACTTCTACACCGTCATGGCGCGCACCGGCGAGGAAGGGCCGCGCGGGATCACCGCCTTCCTGGTGCCCGCCGACGCGGAGGGCGTGAGCGCCGCGGTGCCGGAGAAGAAGATGGGCATGAAGGGCTCGCCCACCGCCCAGGTGCACTTCGACGGGGTGCGCGTCCCGGACGGACGGCGCATCGGCGACGAGGGGCAGGGCTTCGCGATCGCACTGTCCGCGCTCGACTCGGGACGGCTCGGCATCGCGGCCTGCGCGATCGGAGTGGCCCAGGCGGGCCTCGACGAGGCGGTCGGCTATGCGACCGGGCGACAGCAGTTCGGGCGGCCGATCGCCGACTTCCAGGGGTTGCGCTTCATGCTCGCCGACATGGCGACCCAGATCGAGGCGGGCCGCGCCCTCTACCTCGCGGCGGCGCGGCTGCGTGACGCCGGGCGGCCCTTCGCCAAGCAGGCGGCCATGGCGAAACTGCACTGCACCGACACCGCGATGAAGGTCACCACCGATGCCGTCCAGGTCCTCGGCGGCTATGGGTACACCGCGGACTTCCCGGCCGAGCGGTACATGCGCGAGGCCAAGGTCCTGCAGATCGTCGAGGGCACCAACCAGATCCAGCGGATGGTCATCGCCCGTCACCTAGCGGGTCCGGAGACGCGCTGAACTGCCCCGGCCTGACCTGCGGCGCCGCGAGCCGTACCCACTCCGGATCGTGGCGCCCGGGCAGCGTGCGGCCGCCGCTCGCCCAGGTGCGCAGCAGGTCACGGTAGATGGGCGGGTCCTGGAGCGGCGGCGGGGCCGGGCGAAAGGCGGACGGTGCCGACGGAGCCGATTCTGCGACCGGTGCATACGTACGGGTCATACCGGGGCAACGCGGAAGTCGGCGGTCGGGTCACGGTGTCCGCAATCGAGCGTGAGTTCACGGACGTCCGGCCGAACGCGAGGGCAGTCACAGTGGCCTGACGTACCGTCAGGCAACCGCCGATCCAGAGAGATTCGGGACACGCTGAACCCGCACCACGGCAGCCTGCGGGCCGTGGTGCAGGGCAGCTACGGGGATCGGAAGAGGCGGCTCAGGCGGCCTGGCGGCGCAGCACCGGCACGCGCATGGGGCGCGAACCCGGGCCGGCGATGTGTGAGAACGGCTGGGTCCGCCAGTCGAGCCCCTGAGGGAGCGTCAACAGCAGGGCGGTGTCCTGTTCCTGGGGCTCCGCCGACTCGTCCGCGGACCGGGCCTCGGCGGCCTTGCGGCCCGTACCGGCACAGACCGTGAGGCCGAACGGGTTCCACGGCGAGGCGCACAGCGCGTGCTCCGGCAGGACCTCCTCGTCCGCCAGCAGGGCGATGGGCTGCGCGCAGTCCGGGCAGATCACCCGGTACATCTCGAAGGTGTCGTACGCGTCGAACTCCTCGTCGAGGGCGTCCGGTTCGACGCCCTCCGGCTCGAACTCGACAACCGCCTGGAGGCGCTTGGGCGCGGTGCGACCAGGACGCTGAAGACTCTGCATTGGGTTCTCCCCCTCGGACTGGGCCGTGAAGGCGCTGCGGCCTCGACCACAGCAAGCACTTCCCGTCCCGCCATGGCGGTAATCACGCGGACATCACGGAGGCTCTCGCAGCGGTGTGGCCTTCGTCACATGCCGCTCGCAGATGCCCGAGGCGGTCGCTTTGTCCCTCAGGCGACTCACAGGCGCCCCTCGGTCACATCACGAACCGGGCATGACCTGGGGCGCTCAGGTATCCGAGGAGATCAGCCGCACTGTAGGTTCTTGCGCCATGGAGGAGCTGGACCGACAAATCGTGCAGCTGCTCGTCAAGGACGGGCGGATGAGTTACACGGACCTGGGCAAGGCCACGGGCCTGTCCACCTCGGCCGTGCACCAGCGGGTGCGGCGGCTGGAGCAGCGAGGTGTCATCCGCGGGTACGCCGCGGTGGTCGACTCCGAGGCGGTGGGCCTGCCCATGACCGCGTTCATCTCGGTGAAACCGTTCGACCCCAGCGCCCCCGACGACATCGCGGACCGGCTGGCCGGCGTCCCCGAGATCGAGGCGTGCCACAGCGTGGCGGGCGACGAGAACTACATCCTCAAGGTGCGGGTGGCGACGCCGCACGAGCTGGAGGAGCTGCTGGCGAGGGTGAGGTCACTGGCAGGGGTCTCCACGCGTACCACGGTGGTCCTTTCGACCCCGTACGAGGCAAGGCCGCCGAGGATCTGACGGGGCTGGGCCGCCCTTTTCGGGGGTGCGGGGAACTGCGCGACCAGCCACAACGCACCGACCCCCGAAAGGCGACCCGCACCGCCTACGGCCCGAACCCCCTGCAAAACTGTTCCCCATGAGTGAACCGAAGACCGTCCTCCTCCGCCGCGGCGAGGTCCACAGCCCCGCCGACCCTTTCGCCACCGCGATGGTCGTCGAACGTGGACAGGTGGCCTGGGTCGGTTCCGAAGGCGCCGCCGACGCCTTCGCGGACGGTGTCGACGAAGTCGTGGACCTGGACGGCGCTCTGGTCACCCCCGCGTTCACCGACGCACATGTGCACACCACGGCCACCGGCCTGGCCCTCACCGGCCTCGACCTCTCCGACGCCCCCTCCCTGGACGCGGCCCTGCGTCGCGTACGGGAGTTCACGGCCGCCCGCCCGGACGACCACGTCCTCCTCGGCCACGGCTGGGACGCCTCCCGCTGGCCCGACGGCCGCCCTCCCACCCGCGCGGAACTCGACGAGGCCGCAGGTGGCCGCCCTCTCTACCTGAGCCGTATCGACGTCCATTCGGCGGTGGTGACGACCGCCCTCCTCGACATGACGTCCCTGGGAGCGGTGGACGGCCCCCTCACGGCCGACGCCCACCACACCGTCCGCTCGACGGCGCTCGGCTCCGTCTCTTCGGCCCAGCGCACGGAAGCGCAGCGCGCCGCCCTCGCCCACGCCGCCTCGCTCGGCATCGGCACCCTTCACGAATGCGCAGGCCCCGAGATCTCCTCCGAGGACGACTTCACCGGGTTGCTGCGGCTCGCGAGCGAGGAGCCGGGCCCGAGTGTGGTCGGCTACTGGGCTGAGCAGGATGTCGACAAGGCACGCGAACTCGGCGCGCTCGGCGCCGCCGGAGACCTCTTCGTCGACGGCGCCCTCGGCTCCCACACCGCGTGCCTGCACGAGCCGTACGCCGACGCCGACCACACCGGTCTCACCTACCTGGACGCCGCCGACGTGGCCGCCCATGTCGTGGCCTGCACCGAGGCGGGCCTCCAGGCCGGCTTCCACGCGATCGGCGACGCGGCGGTGACCGCGGTGGTCGAAGGCGTCCGCGCCGTGGCGGAGAAACTCGGCCTCGCCCGCGTCCGCGCCGCCCGGCACCGCGTCGAGCACGCCGAGATGCTCACCCCCGAGGCAGTCGCCGCCTTCGCCGAACTCGGCCTCACCGCGTCCGTCCAGCCCGCCTTCGACGCCCTGTGGGGCGGCGAGGACGGGATGTACGCCCGGCGCCTGGGCCGGGAGCGGGCGGGCCGCCTGAACCCCTTCGCGGCCCTCCTGCGCGCCGGCGTCCCGCTCGCCTTCGGCTCCGACAGCCCCGTCACCCCCCTCGACCCGTGGGGCACGGTCCGCGCGGCAGCCTTCCACCGCACACCCGAGCACCGCGTCTCCGTGCGCGCCGCCTTCACCGCGCACACCCGCGGCGGCTGGCGGGCGGTCGGCCGGGACGACGCGGGCGTCCTGGTGCCCGGCGCCCCCGCCGACTACGCCGTGTGGCGCACCGGCGAACTGGTGGTCCAGGCCCCCGACGACCGAGTCGCCCGCTGGTCCACCGACCCCCGCTCCGGCACCCCCGGCCTGCCCGATCTGACGCCGGGCCGTGACCTGCCCGTCTGCCTGCGCACCGTGGTCGGCGGACGGACGGTCTTCGTACGGCCGGGCGAGTGATCTCCGGGGTGGCGCGGTACCGATCGCCCGCCGCCCCGCTGTCGTGCGACCTGCGCATCCTCGGCCCTGACCAGGGCGTTGCCTGAAGATGCGCAGGTCGCACGGCTGTTGACAGCCGACGGCAGGAGGCCGGTAGGTTCGGCCGGGTCCACCACCGGACGCCCGACCGGGGAACCTCCGCCCAGTCGTCGCAGCGCCGCTGGGTCAGGGACGGTGTGCCGCACCGGAACACCGCCACTGGGAGCCAGGCTCAGCGCTCGCGCCACGTCGAGGGAACGTTCCGTCCGGCCGGGGAGGTGTGACCCGGGTGGGGCCCGGGCGTTCAGTAGACAACGGCTTTCGGTCGACCCGCAGCCAGCGGGCCCCAGGTCGGCCCGAAGGGCGCCGGGCCCCCATCCGCAGCGAGGGCGGACATTCGGCTAGGGGGGACATTCGGCCGGGTCGGCCGAAAACTGTATTCTTACCCCGATCTTGTGGAAACGACACCAGCATACGAACGCCTTGTCGCGTCATCGCAGGCCGTGCGCACTATGGTGGACGCCTGCGTATTGACTCGAAGGGGCAGCGGTGAACGACGGTGACGGGACCCACACGGGCCAGGAGAGGCGATTCGGCCCGCTCGGCACGGCGTTGGTGATCATTCCGACCTACAACGAGGCGGAGAACATCAAGGCCATTGTCCGCCGGGTGCGCAAGGCCGTCCCGGAGGCGCACGTCCTCGTGGCCGACGACAACAGCCCCGACGGCACCGGCAAGCTCGCCGACGAACTGGCCGTCGAGGACGACCAGGTCCACGTCCTGCACCGCAAGGGCAAGGAGGGCCTCGGCGCCGCCTACCTCGCGGGCTTCCACTGGGGCCTGGAGCACGACTACGGCGTCCTGGTCGAGATGGACGCCGACGGTTCCCACCAGCCCGAGGAACTGCCCCGCCTGCTCACCGCCCTCAAGAGCGCCGACCTGGTCCTCGGCTCCCGCTGGGTGCCCGGCGGCCGGGTCGTGAACTGGCCCAGGTCCCGCGAGATCATCTCCCGCGGCGGCAGCCTCTACTCGCGCGTCGCCCTCGACCTTCCCCTGCGTGACATCACGGGCGGCTACCGCGCCTTCCGACGCGAGACCCTCGAAGGCCTCGGCCTCGACGACGTCGCCTCCCAGGGCTACTGCTTCCAGGTCGACCTCGCCCGCCGCGCCGTCAAGGCCGGTTACCACGTCGTGGAGGTGCCGATCACCTTCGTCGAGCGTGAACTCGGCGACTCCAAGATGAGCCGCGACATCCTCGTGGAGGCCCTGTGGCGGGTCACCACCTGGGGCGTGGGGGAGCGGGTCGGCAGGATCGCAGCCCGGGCAAAGCGCGCACAGCCGTAGCCCTACGGCCCCACAGGCTCGGCTGATCGTCCCCTTATGCCGTGCTGAGCCGCGCCCAGGCACACTGGACGTATGACGACAGGCGCTCCGACCCCCGCGTACCCCGCCCGCCCCCGCCGCTCCCGTATGCGCACCGTTCTGCCGCTGGGCGTCGCGGCGTGGCTGGTGCTGGAGATCTGGCTGCTGACCGTGGTCGCGGGCGCGGCGAGCGGGTTCGCGGTGTTCCTGCTGCTGGTCGCCGGCTTCGTGCTGGGGTCGGTGGTCATCAAGCGGGCCGGCCGCCGCGCCTTCCAGAACCTGAACGAGGCGATCCAGCGGGGCGGTGCCCCGTCGAGCTCCGGCAGCGGTGGCAACGGCCTGATGATGCTGGGCGGCCTGCTGCTGATGATCCCCGGCCTGCTCTCCGACGTGGTGGGGCTGCTCCTGCTGATCCCACCGGTCCAGAAGGCCGTCGGGCGGTACGCCGAGCGCACCTTCGACCGCAAGATCCGCGCCGCCGCCCCCGGCACCCTCGGGGACGCGTTCCAGCAGGCCCGTATGCAGCGCCCGGACGGCAAGGTGGTCCAGGGCGAGGTGATCGTCCGGGACGAGCCGGGCGGCGACACCCCGCAGGAACCGCGCCCGCCGCTCACTCGCTGAGCCGAAGCGGAACAGCACAAACCGCGGGCGCGGTACGTGAGTCACGTACCGCGCCCGCGGTTACTTGTATGCGCTCTTGTTCCCGCTCAGGCCGACTTGCGGCTGTCCCGGGGATGAACAGCGATGTTCATCGCGCCGGAACGCAGAACCGCCAGACGCTCCTCGAGGACCTCTTCGAGTTCCTCTCGGGTGCGTCGCTCCATCAGCATGTCCCAATGTGTACGCGCGGGCTTGGCCTTCTTCTCTTCAGGGCCGTCGCCGTCCACGAGGAGTGCTGGGGCCCCGCAGACCTTGCACTCCCACTCCGGCGGGATCTCCGCCTCGACCGAGAAGGGCATCTCGAAGCGATGCCCCTTCTCGCATGCGTACTCCACGGCCTGGCGCGGGGCCAGGTCGATGCCGCGGTCCGTCTCGTAGCTGGTCACCACGAGGCGCGTGCCGCGAAGAGCTCGCTCACTCATGAATCGTGCCTCCCGGGCTTGTCGCCCACAGGACAGGTGTCGCTGTCGTCGTCATCCGGTCAACGTCCGGTCGGCGGTAAAGATTCCCGTTCCGGGTCCCGTCCCGGGCATTGCGTCGCCGTCGTAGCCGCCCCTTGTTGTACCCACCAGCGCCCGGTTTGTCACATCTGCTGGCAGATGTCACACACCGTTTGGCATCTTTGACGCGCAGTAACGGTACGCCTGGCAGGCCAAACGCGTACACTACAGCGCTTTCGTGTTGAACGCTAAATCCTTTCGGGCACGGGATTGCCCGCGTCGCTGATCGCCTGCCGCACCGGGACCCGTGCGAGCAGGGCGAATCCGATGACGAAGAAGGCCACCAGCGAGATGATCGCGTCCCGATAACTTCCCGTCAGCTGGTAGGTGATCCCGAACAGCAGCGGGCCCAGCCAGCTCATCCCGCGGTCGCTCATCTCGTACGCCGAGAAGTATTCGGCCTCCTTGCCGGGCGGGACGAGGTGGGAGAACAGGGAGCGGGACAGGGCCTGGCTGCCGCCGAGGACGAGCCCGATGCAGGCGGCCAGGACGAAGAACCATCCGGGCGCGCCGGCGGGCAGGAAGAAGCCGGCCCCCAGGACCACCGCCCAGGCCACCAGCGAGCCGAGGATCGTGCGCTTGGCCCCGTAGGCCCGGGCGAGCCGGCCGAGCGCCAGCGCCCCCGCCACCGCGAGTACCTGGACCAGGAGCACGGCCGTGATGAGTGTCGACTGCCCGAGCCCCAGTTCCTCGGAGCCGTAGACCGACGCCTGGGAGATCACGGTCTGGATGCCGTCGTTGTAGATCAGGTACGCCAGCAGGAAGGCGAGCGTGAGCGGATGGCGGCGCATGTCGCGGACGGTGGCGGTCAGCTGCCGCAGGCCCGGGGCCGTCGACTCCTTCGCCGGGGAACTCCGGTCGCGCAGCCGTCGTAGCGGAATCAGCGCGAAGGCGCCCCACCACAGCCCGGCCGAGGCCAGACAGATGCGGACCGCGGCGCTCTCGGAGAGGCCGAAGGAGTCGTGGCCCGTGTAGAGAACCAGGTTCGCCACCAGCACCAGGGCGCCCGCCGCGTAACCGAAGGCCCAGCCCTTGGAGGAGACGGCGTCGCGCTCCTCGGGCGGGGCGATCTGCGGGAGGTAGGAGTTGTAGAGCATCGTCCCCACGGCCTGCGCCGCGTTCGCGACGACCAGCAGGACACCGCCGAGCAGATAGCGGTCGCCGCCGAGGAAGAACATGCCGGTCGTGGCGGCGGCACCGGTGTAGGCGGCGGCCGCCAGGAAGGGCTTCTTACGACCGCCGCGGTCGGCGGCGGCACCCACCAAGGGCATCACCAGCACGGCCACGATCACCGACAGGGACACCGAGTACGCGAAGAAGGAACCGGCACGCACCGGGATGCCCAGCGGGTGGACGTACCCGTCCGCGTCCGCCGCGTGCTTGGCGACCGAGGTCAGATAGGGGCCCAGGAACACGGTGAGCACGCTCGTCGAGTAGACGGAGCACGCCCAGTCGTAGAAGTACCAGCCGCGTTGTTCACGCCGCCGGTCGGCGGCCTCGTCCGCCGCGCCCGCCCGCACGGTGTCGGTGCCCACCCGTGCCCTCGCTTCCCCGTGAAAGGTGCCGTGCGCGGGCCGGGGAACGGGCGGGTCGGACAGGGGTCAGACCCACACGCCGCGGTCCTCCATGACCTTGCGCAGTGTTTCGATGTGATCGGTCATGATGCCATCGACTCCCAGGTCCAGGAGCCGGTGCATGCGCTCGGGCTCGTTGATGGTCCACACGTGCACGTGGAGCCCACGCGCGTGGGCGGCGCGCACGAAGCGGTGGTCGACCACCTGGATGCCGGACTGGGCCTCGGGCACCTGGGCGGCGACCGCGGAGCGGCGCAGGGCCGCCGGGACGCCCCACGAGCGCAGCCGCAGGTTGAGCACACCCCGGGTGCCGTAGGACGTCGCCAGGCGGGGTCCGGCGAGCCGTTGGGCGCGCATCACCCGCGCCTCGGAGAAGGAGCCGACGCAGATCCGGTCCCAGGTGCCGGTGCGCTCGATGAGGTCCAGGAGGGGCCGCAGGGCCGGCTCGTCCTTGAGGTCGACGTTCCAGCGCGCCTCGGGGAAGGTCTCCAGGAGCTCCTCGAGGAGCGGCACCGGTTCCTTGCCCGCCACCCGCGCGTGCCGCACCTCGGCCCAGCGCAGGTCCGCTATCCGGCCCGCCCCGTCGGTCACCCGGTCCAGCGTCGCGTCGTGGAAGGCGACCAGCTTGCCGTCCGCGGTCGCGTGGACGTCGGTCTCCAGGTACCGGTAGCCCGCCTCGACCGCCCGCCGGAACTGGAACGCGGTGTTCTCCAGGCCGTCCGCCGCCCCGCCCCGGTGGGCGAAGGGGATGGGGCCGGGATGGTCCAGATAGGGGTGGCGTATCCGCGGGGTCACGGACGCAGTATCGCTCCCCGCGGTTGCCCGGTGGCAACGACCGTGCTGCCGTCGGATGCCCGGGGAACGGCGAACATGCGCAGGAAGACCTGGGCGAGCGGGCCGATGGACACCGCGTAGAGGAGGGTCCCGACGCCGATGGTGCCGCCGAGCACGAATCCCGTGACCACGACGGCCACTTCGACGGCGGTCCGCATCAGCCGGATGGAGCGACCGGTCCGCCGGTGCAGCCCGGTCATCAGGCCGTCCCTCGGGCCCGGGCCGAAGCTGGCGGCGATATAGAGACCGGTGGCCACACCGTTGAGCACGATCGCGGCCAGCATGAGCGGGATCCGTACGGCGAGACCGTGCACGTCGGGGACCGCGGTGAGGGTCGCGTCCATGGCGATGCCGACCACGAAGACGTTGGAGACCGTGCCGAGACCCGGCCGCTGGCGCAGCGGGATCCACAGGAGCAGCACCGCCGCGCCCACGACGATCGACACGACACCGATCGACACCCCGGTGAGTTCGGCGAGGCCCTGGTGCAGCACGCCCCAGGGCTCCAGGCCCAGGCTCGCCTCGACGAGCAGCGCGGAGCTGGCCCCGTAGAGGGCGAGTCCGACGTACAGCTGGATCAACCGTCGTACCGGACGGCTCTGCGTGGACAAGGTGGTCCCCCTGTGGTGGTAGTGGCCTGATGCATGACACCCTGTGGCTTGGGATGACACGCCATCCATGGCCAATTCGGGGAAGGTGGACTGATTTCAGTGGCGCAGTGGACCTCGGCGGTGGGCGCGGCGCAGCTCGCCCGGCTGCTCAACTCCCAGCAGGACCGTCCCGCGGGCCCCGGCACGCGCCGCCCGCCGGCCTACCGCGCACTCGCCGACGGCATCCGCCTGCTGGTCCTGGAAGGCCGGGTCCCGGTGGCCGCACGCCTGCCCGCGGAACGTGAGCTGGCCCTCTCCCTGTCCGTCAGCCGTACGACCGTGGCGGCGGCCTACGAGGCGCTGCGGGCCGAGGGATTCCTGGAGTCCCGGCGCGGCGCGGGCAGCTGGACGGCCGTACCGGCCGGGAACCCGCTCCCCGCCCGCGGGCTCGAACCCCTCCCGCCCGAAGCCCTCGGTTCGATGATCGACCTGGGCTGCGCGGCACTGCCGGCGCCCGAGCCGTGGCTGACCCGTGCGGTGCAGGGCGCCCTGGAGGAGCTGCCGCCGTACGCCCACACGCACGGGGACTACCCGGCGGGTCTGCCCGCTCTGCGCGCGATGATCGCCGAGCGGTACACGGCGCGCGGGATCCCCACGATGCCCGAGCAGATCATGGTCACGACCGGCGCGATGGGCGCGATCGACGCGATCTGTCATCTGTTCGGGGGCCGGGGGGAGCGGATCGCGGTCGAGTCGCCGTCGTACGCGAACATCCTTCAGCTGATGCGGGAGGCGGGCGCCCGGCTCGTGCCCGTCGCGATGGCGGAGGGGCTGACCGGCTGGGACATCGACCGCTGGCGACAGGTCCTGCGGGACGCGGCGCCCCGGATCGCCTATGTCGTCGCCGACTTCCACAACCCGACCGGTGCGCTGGCCGACGAGGACCAGCGGCGGCAGCTGGTGGACGCGGCGCGGTCCGCGGGGACCGTGCTGGTGGCGGACGAGACGATGACCGAGCTCTGGCTGGACGACGACGTCTCGATGCCACGGCAGGTGTGCGCCTTCGACCCGGCCGGCTCCACCGTGGTCACCGTCGGCTCCGCCAGCAAGGCGTTCTGGGCGGGAATGCGGATCGGGTGGGTCCGGGGGGCACCGGACGTGATCCGCAGCCTGGTCGCCGCGCGGGCCTACGCCGACCTCGGGACGCCGGTCCTCGAACAGCTGGCCGTGAACTGGCTGTTCAGCACCGGGGGATGGGAGCAGGCGGTCGAGCTGCGGCGAGGTCAGGCCCGGGAGAACCGGGACGCGCTGGTGGCCGCGATGCGCAGGGAACTGCCGTCCTGGGAGTTCGAGGTGCCGCAGGGCGGCCTGACGCTGTGGGTGAAGGCCGGGGGGTTGTCCGGCTCCCGGCTGGCGGAGGTCGGCGAGCGGGTGGGCGTACGGGTGCCGTCCGGGCCGCGGTTCGGGGTCGACGGGGCCTTCGAGGGCTATGTGCGACTGCCGTTCACCGTCGGAGGAGCGGTGGCCGACGAGGCCGCGGCGCGGCTGGCCGCGGCGGCCCGGGTGGTGGAGAGCGGAGGGTCCGGGGGCGGGGAGGCGCCGCGTACGTTCGTGGCCTGACAGCGCTGTGCGACCAGCCGCCACGCACCCGCAGCCGCACGAGCATCGCTGAGGGCTACGGCGCTTCCGCGGCCACCGCTTCCGGCTCCGCTCCCGAAGGGACTGCCTCCGTTCCCGAGGGGACCGCCTCCGCTTCCGTTTCCGAGGGAACCGTCTCCGCGTCCGCCGGAGTCGTCCGTGCCGGCAGCAACGCCAGCACCGCCTGCCGGTCCGCCTCGCTCGTCGCGTCGTCGTAGGGATCCGGAGTCGCCGGCACCTGGAGGCGATGGACCGGGCCCGACCCGAGGCGGGCGTAACCGCGGCCGGGCGGAACGTCGGTCACCGGGGTCGTGTGCGGAGGCGCTCCGAGGAAGGCCTCCAACTGGTCCGGCGTCGCAGGGCCCAGCACGACACGCGCGCGCGTGTGCTGCCGTACCGGCTCGCTCAGCGCCTCCGCGCTGTCGAACTGGTCGGCCACCACCACCGTGACGTTCGCCGCGCGCCCGTGCCGCAGGGGGACCTGGAGCAGGGACTGCGGATCCTTGCGGCCGTCCGCGGCGGCCAGGTGGGTGAAGGCGCTCGGACGGTCGAGGAGGATCCACAGGGGACGCTTGGCGTCCTCGGGCGGCGGGTGGCCCGCCTGCCGGGCACGGTTGGCCGCGATCAGACGGCGCTCCGTCTCGGTCGCCGCCCACTCCAGGCTCGCCAGCGCCCCCGCGAGCCCGCACTCGACCGCGAGGACGCCGTCCCGCCCGGTCAGGCACGCGTACTCGCCGGTGCCGCCACCCTCGATGATGACGACATCGCCGTACTGGAGGGCCTGGAGCGCGACGGAACGCAGCAGGGTGGAGGTGCCGCTGCCCGGCTGGCCCATGACCAGCAGGTGCGGCTCGGTGGAGCGGATCCCGGTGCGCCAGACCACCGGCGGGACGTCGCGCTGCCCGTCGCCGTAGCCGAGCGGAAGCGTGCGCTGGACCTGGGTGGGGTCGGTGAAGCCGAGGACCGTCTCGCCCGGGGTGGTGACGAAACGCTGGGCGGCGATGTCGGTGGGCAGCGGGGCGAGGACGGTGACTGTGAGTTCGTTGCCCTCCTCGTCCCAGGTGAAGTGGTACTCGCGGCCGCGGCCCGACTTGGCGTGCAGCAAGTGCTCGATGCGGGCCCGGGACTCGGCCTCGCCGTCGGTGAAGTACGCCGGGTAGCGGATCAGCAGGTGGGTGATGCGGCCGGTGCCGTCGAAGTCGTACGCGGGGAAGGCCTTCTCCCACTCGCCGCCGTGCGTGTAGAGCGGGGCCGGGTCCTCGGCCGCCGAGAAGTACGGGACGAGCGCTTCGTACAGCGACTGCAGCCGCTGTGTCTGCGTCTCGTCCGGCCCTTCCGGCTCCGACGGCCTGTGGTCCCGGCCCTGCCAGGCTGCCGCCGCCATCAGGCTGATGACGGCGAGCAGCGGACCGTACGGAACGAGCGCCACGACCAGGACCACCGACGCCACCAGGAACAGCAGCGCTCCACGCCTGTCCTTGGGGGTGTCAGCCCACCTGCGCCGCCCGGCCGAGGCCAGCCGGCGCAGCCCGCGGGTGATCGTGATCAGCGGGTGGAGGACGTCGGTGGCGCTGTCGGCCGCCGTCCGGGCCAGCTCCCGGCTCCGGGCGATCTGGGCGCTGCCTGTGCTCAGGATGCGGGGGAGGGGGCGGCGGGCCACTGCTGTCTCCTGGAGGTGCGTACGGACGGGAGGGGCGGCGTCAGAACTTGATGCCGCCGAGGAGGCTCGCCAGGCTCTCGCCGCCGGCCTTGATGCTCGGGGCGATGGCCGTGCTTGCCAGGTAGAAGCCGAACAACGCCGAGATCAGGGCGTGTGACGCCTTGAGTCCGTCCTTGCGGAAGAAGATGAAGACGACGATGCCGAGCAGTACGACACCGGAGATGGAGAGGATCATTGCGGTGCTCCTGGTTCGTGGGGACAGTCACCATGAGTACTTCCAGCATCACAGCATGTATCCATACGACAAAAGGTGCAAATGAATGAATTTTGCGCGATTTCACTGAGTTGGCGGAGCTGTGGTGATCTTTACCTCCGGCACTTCGGGTCATCTGCCGCGCGAGCCAGTACCCTTGCGATTCACCTGAACGGTTGTATGAGAGGCGGTCCGGCCGATGACTGAAGCCCCCGACCCGGAGGTCGTGGAGCTGGCGACCAAGATCTTCGATCTGGCCCGGCAGGGGCAGACCGAGGCGCTGGTGGCGTACGTCGACGCGGGTGTTCCGGTGGGCCTCACCAACGACCGCGGGGACTCGCTCGTGATGCTCGCCGCCTACCACGGTCACGCGGACGCGGTGCGCGCGCTCGTCGCCCGCGGGGCGGCGGCCGGCGGGGTCAACGACCGGGGGCAGACGCCGCTCGCCGGAGCCGTCTTCAAGGGCTCCGCGGACGTCATCAAGGCCCTGCTGGAGGGCGGCGCCGATCCGGCCGACGGCACCCCCTCGGCCCTCGACACCGCCCGGATGTTCGGCCGGACCGAACTGCTCGAACTGTTCGCCGCACACTGATCCGCATGATCTGACCAGCGAAAACACTCACAACGGGGGAGGCGGTACAAGGCCGCCGAAATTTCGGTCGCGGCAGATGGAAGTGCCGAGTCATCATGACCTCGTGGTTCACGGACGTGATGGCCGGGCAGCTGATGCCGCACCGCGCGGACCGTGACACGGTCCGTATGGGCCACCGACGAGAGGCAGAGGAAGATGGCTTACAGCAAGCAGGAAACGGCGGGCGCCCCGACGTGTTGTCACGCGGCCAGGTAATGCACGTCCCCGGTTGCGTCGACGCTTGATGTGAGGCTGTTTCCCATGTTCGATCCGGTCATAGCGCCCAGCGGCACGCTGCTCGGCCTGCTCCAGCGGGGCCGCGGCGACGGCACACTGCACGCGCTCACCGCCCCGCGCGCCGAGGCGCTCGCGGCCCTGAACCACTGCGTGCTGCGCGATCCCCGCCACGACTGGCAGGTGGAGAACCGCTCGCTGTACTACGCCCGTCTCTTCCTCGACCTGGGCGGCGAGCTCGACGAGATCGAGGCGCACCTCTTCGAGGTGGACGACGTCTTCGACACCGAGGAGTCACGCACGGGCCTCGCCCTGGCCGTCCTCGGCCACCTCGCCTCCTACGGCAGGCGCGACGCGCTCGAACTGCTGCGCAGGTACGCCGCCTCGGGCTCCAACTGGGCCTGGGCGCTGGACGAACTCGCGCTGCGGGACGACGACGCCGGCCTCCGTGCCCTCGCCGCGCCCGTGCTCGCCCGGTTCGGGACCGATCCCGAGGGCGAGGCCGAACTGGCCGCCGCCGTCCGGGACGCCTTCGAACCGAGGCCATGGCGGTTGTGGGCCGACGATCCCCGCGAATCCGTCTCCACGCGTGTGCGTGCCGCTCAGGAGGCCGGCTGTTTCGACCGCTGGCAACGCCAGATGCGACCCGCAGGGCCCCGCCCGGGGTGGAGCGTGCAGGCCGTCTTCGAGTGGGCCCAGCAAGGCGTCGAGCGCGGGGCGGCCCTCCATGTGCCCGCCGCCCGCTGCCTGGCCGCCGTCGCCGGACCCGAGGACCGGCCCGAGATCATCGCGGTCGCCAAGGACGGCACCGACGGGGCTCGGGCCACCGCTCTGCGCTATCTCTCCGACAGCAACGACCCCGACGCCTTCGATCTGATCGAGTTGGCCGCCGTCACCGGCTCACCGGCCGTGGTGGAGGCCGCCCTCGGCTCGTTCGAACGCATGCGCAGTATCGCCGCCGTCGACCGCGCGCGTGGCTGGGCCCGCCGACCCGATCCGCTGGGCGCCGCCGCCGGACGCATGCTCGCCTGCCTGGGCGGAGCCCAGGACCGGGACCTCGTACTGGCAGCCCTCCGGGAGGCCGTACGGGGCGAGGGACCCGACGCGGCCACCCTGTGGACCCTCGTCGACGGCACCGGACGCCTCGGCATCGCCTGCGCCGCCCCCGTGTTGCGTCACATCTACCGGGAGACGGCCTCCTCCCACCTCCGCGGCCGCGCCGCCCGCGCGCTCGCCGCCACCGATCCGTCCTTCGCCACCGGCTTCGCCGTCGAATGCCTCTGGGACTGCGAGGAGACCACCCGCGAGATCGCCGCCCGGCACGCCGAGACCGGCGACGCCCGGGTCGTGGAGCGACTGCGCCGGCTGGCCGCCGACCCGGCCGAGGAGGCCGAGGTCCAGACGGCCGTACGCAGCCGTATCGGACCGGACACCGCGGCCATGTGACACCGCCTTCGGGTGTGAACATCAGGGCCCTGTCACACCCGCCCGGTGAACTCCGGACGACCCGCGGGTCAGGTGCGCATGGACGTCACCCGACCTGCTCGGGTGCGCAGCAGAACGCTCATGGGACGTTCCTCGTCCGGAAAGATCCACGTTGACGCGGCCACGTCCAGCACGGCGAGAACAGTCCCATGCGTGTCGTCATAGTGACCGAATCCTTTCCCCCCGATGTGAACGGCGTGGCCCACTGCGCGCTCCAGACCGCCCGGCACCTCGTGGATCGCGGTCACCTTCCGCTCGTCGTCGCGCCGGCCACCGCGTCCGGCCCCGGGCACGGCGCGGACGCCCTCGCGCCGTGCCCCGTCGTCCGTGTCCCCTCCGTCCCCCTCCCGGGCTACCCCCAGGTCCGCGTCGCCCTCCCCAGCAGGCGCGTGGCCGCGGCGATCGTCGAGCACCGTGCCGACGTCGTCCACCTGGCCAGCCCCTTCGTCCTCGGCGTCCGCGGCATGGCCGCCGCCGCCCGGCTCGGCATCCCCGCCGTGGCTGTCTACCAGACCGACCTCGCCGGATACGCCCGCACCTACGTGCACGCGGGAGAAGCCGCCGCCTGGCGCCGTATCCGTTCCGTCCACGCCGCAGCCGACCTCACCCTCGCCCCGTCCAGCGCGTCCCTGCGCGATCTGGAGGCGCACGGCGTCCCCAGGGTCGAGCTGTGGCCGCGGGGCGTGGACACCGTCCGCTTCCGCCCCGACCTGCGCGACGAAGGGCTGCGCCGCCGGCTCGCCCCGAACGGCGAGACGATCGTCGGTTACGTCGGTCGGCTCGCCGCGGAGAAGCACATCGAGCTGCTGGCCGACACCTGCCGACTGGAGGGCGTCAAGGTCGTGGTGGTCGGGGACGGGCCGACCCGGCCCGCTCTCGAGCAGGCACTGCCCGGCGCGGTCTTCCTGGGCTCCCGCACGGGCGACGAACTGGCCAGGATCTTCGCCTCCTTGGACGTCTTCGCGCACACCGGCCCCTTCGAGACGTTCTGCCAGACCGTGCAGGAGGCCATGGCGAGCGGTGTGCCCGTCGTCGCGCCCGCCGCCGGCGGTCCGCTGGACCTGGTCGCCCACGGGCGCACCGGGTTCCTCGTCCCACCGCGCGACCCGGCAGCCGTACGGGACGCGGTGTGGTCCCTGGCCGCCGACCCCGAGATGCGTGCCGCGTTCGGCGTCGCCGCGCGGGCCATGGTCGAGGGGCGCACCTGGGCGGCAGTCGGTGACCGGCTGATCGGCCACTACGCCACCGTGCTCACCGGCCGGAAGACGGCGGTGGCGGCATGAGCGGATATGGCGGCATGAGCGGTCATGGCGGCATGAGCGGCCGGTCGCTGCGGATCGTCCGGCTCGCCAACTTCGTCGCCCCCGCCTCGGGCGGCCTGCGCACCGCCCTGCGCGAGCTCGGCAAGGGCTACCGGGCGGCCGGACACGAGCCCGTGCTCATCGTCCCCGGTGAACGTGCAAGCGACCGCCTGACCGAGCAGGGACGGGTCATCACCCTGCCGGGCCCGCTTCTGCCCGGCACCGGCGGTTACCGCGTCCTCGCCGACAGGCGGCGCGTGGCCCGGCTCCTGGAGGAGCTCGCCCCCGACCGCCTGGAGGTCTGCGACCGTACGACCCTCAGGTGGACCGGCAAGTGGGCCCGGCGCGCCCGGGTTCCCGCCGTGATGGTCTCCCACGAGACCGCCGACGGCGTGCTGCGCACCTGGGGCCTGCCGGAGGGCGCGGCCCGGCGTGCCGCCGACGCCCTCAACGTCCGTACGGCGCACACGTACGCGCGCGTGGTGTGCACCACCGAGTTCGCCGAGCGGGAGTTCGTGCGGATCGGCGCCCGCAACGTCGTACGGGCCCCACTCGGCGTCGACCTCGTCGAGCGGCGCCCGGCGCTGCGCAACGCGGGACTGCGGGCCCGCTACGCGCGCGAGGACGAGACACTCATCGTGACCTGCACCCGGCTGTCCGTGGAGAAACAGCCCCGCACCGCGCTGGACACCCTGGAGGCGCTGGTACGGCGCGGGCGGCGGGCGGTGCTCGTGGTGGCCGGGGACGGGCCGCTGCGACCGCGTCTGGAGCAGCGGGCGCGGGAGCGCGGGCTGCCGGTCACCTTCCTCGGGCACCTCTCCGACAGCGGGCTGCTCGGCGCCCTCCAGGCATCCGCCGACGTGTGCCTGGCCCCTGGACCGGCCGAGACCTTCGGGTTGGCCGCGCTGGAGGCCATGGCGTGCGGCACGCCGGTGGTGGTGAGCGCCTCCTCCGCACTTCCTGAGGTCATCGGCTCCGCCGGGACCGTCGCCGCCGACCGCGGGGATGCCTTCGCGGACGCCGTGGACATGCTGCTCGAACGGCCCGAGTCCGAGCGCCGCGAGACCGCACGCGCGCGTGCGGAGTGCTTCGGGTGGGACACGGCGGTCCGGGCGTTCCTCGCCGCGCACGACGCGGAGGTCGTCGTAGGGCGTTCCGTGCCGGGAGGTGTGGCATGAGCGGGGGCGCGTCCTGAGCCGGGGGTGTGGCATGAGGCTCGCGCTGCGTTGCCCTCGGCCGGTTATCGGCGACATACCTCCACAAAGCGCACCGGCGTGCCCGGTACCGCCTGGGCCGCCGCAGGGAGGTCCGTCTCTCGGACCACTCCGATCACCGGGTAGCCGCCGGTGGTCGGGTGGTCGGCGAGGAAGATCACCGGTCTGCCGTTCGGCGGGACCTGGACCGCGCCCAGGACCATGCCCTCGCTGGGGAGTTCGCCCGGACGGGCCCGCTCCAGGGCCGGCCCCTCCGTGCGCAGGCCGATGCGGTTGCTCGCCGAGGACACCCGGAAGGCGCGGGAGGTGAAGATCCGTACCGCTTCCGGGGTGAACCAGTCGTCTCGGGGGCCCAGCGTGACGCGGAGGACGAGTTCGGCCTGGGGCGCCGGCTGCGGTGCCGTGTCCACGCGTGTGTGGAGGGAGTTCGGTGTGCCCAGTCGGAGTACCGCGCCGTCCGTGAGGGGGGTCGGGCCCAGGCCGGACAGCAGGTCCGTGGAGCGGCTGCCCAGGACCGGCTCCACGGCGATTCCGCCGGAGACGGCCACATAACTGCGCAGTCCCGAAACGGCCGTTCCGACGGTCAGCAGTGCTCCGGCCGGCACGCGCACCGGCGCGCCCCAGGCCGCAGGCCGGCCGTCCACCGCGATCGGGCAGGGTGCACCCGTGACTGCCACGGTGACCGTCGAACGGGGGCGCAGCGCACAGCCGTTGAGCGTGGTCTCCAGGACGGCCGCCTCGGGGCGGTTGCCGACCAGACGGTTGGCGAGGTCGGCCGCCGGACCGTCCAGGGCGCCCGAGCGGGGGACGCCGAGGTGGGCGTGGCCCGGGCGGCCCCGGTCCTGGACGGTGGTCAGCGCTCCGGCCCGGACGACGGAGAGGGCGCGGTCGGTCATGCCGCCCCCATCGGCACGAAGCGCACCCGTGCACCCGGCGAGAGCAGCGCGGCCGGCACGCGTGTGTGGTCCCACAGAACGGCGTCCGTGGTGCCGATGAGATGCCAGCCGCCCGGCGACGAGCGCGGGTAGACGCCGGTGTACGGGCCCGCGAGCGCCACCGAACCCGCCGGGACGGCCGTGCGCGGGGTGGCCCGGCGCGGGACGTCGTAGCGGGCGGGCAGGCCGGTGAGGTAGCCGAAGCCGGGAGCGAATCCGCAGAAGGCGACCGTGAACTCGGTGCCGGCGTGGACGCGGGCCACCTCCGCGGGGGAGACACCCCAGTGCGCGGCCACGTCGGCCAGGTCCGGGCCGTCGTAGCGCACCCGGAGTTCGATCACCTCACGCGCGCGAGGGGGAGCGGGCGGCACCTCCGCGTCGGTGAGTTCGGCGGTCAGACGGGCCGGGTCGGCGAGACCGTCGAGGAGGACCGTGCGGGCCGCGGGCACGATCTCGCGGACCGTCAGTGAGCCCTCCGCGCGGCGACGCACCAGCTCGGCGTGGAGGGCCTGGGCCTCCTCGCCCGAGGACACCTCGACGAGCAGGGCGTCGTCCCCGACGCGCAGCGCCCTCATACGAAGGCCTCCACCCGGACGCCCGAGGACTCCAGGCGCTGTCTCACCCGTCGGGCCAGTTCCACCGCGCCCGGGGTGTCGCCGTGCAGGCACAGCGAGCGGGCCTCGACCTCGATGCGGGTCCCGGAGCGGGCGGTGACCGCGTGGTCCCGGGCCAGGCCCAGCGAGCGTTCCACGACCGCCTCGGGATCGGTGACCACCGCACCCTCCTGGCCGCGTGGCACCAGCGTGCCCTCCTCGGTGTAGGCGCGGTCCGCGAAGGCCTCGGTGACGGCCTCCAGGCCCGCCTTCCCGGCCGCCTCCAGCAGACGCGAGCCGGGCAGGCCCAGCACGGGCAGCGTGGCGTCGGCGAGGAGCACGCCGGCGACGACCGCGGCGGCCTGCTCCTCGTCGTGGACGACACGGTTGTAGAGGGCGCCGTGCGGCTTGACGTAGGACACGCGTGTGCCCGCCGCCCGGGCGAAGACCTCCAGGGCGCCGATCTGGTAGGCCACCTCGGCCGTCAGCTCGGCGGACGGCACGTCCATCGCGCGCCGCCCGAACCCCGCGAGGTCGCGGTAGGAGACCTGGGCGCCGATCCGGACCCCGCGCGTGGCGGCCAGCTCGCACACCCGGCGCATGGTGACCGCGTCCCCGGCGTGGAACCCGCAGGCCACGTTGGCGCTGGTGACGACGGACAGCAGTTGCTCGTCGTCGGTCAGCTGCCAGCGGCCGAAGCCCTCGCCGAGGTCGGCGTTCAGATCGATCGAGGTCATGGAGGTCTCGTATCTCCTTCCGGGGTTCTCAACGGGTTCTCAAGGGACTCCAGTGGGGGTCTTCAGGCCACTCTGTACTGCTCGTCGCGGGCGTCCGTCAGGAACATCTGCCCAGGTGCGTGGGTGATGGCGAACGGCGGTCGCGAGGCCATCACCGCGGCCTGCGGGGTCACTCCGCAGGCCCAGAACACCGGGATGTCGTCGGGCTCGGCGTCCACCGGATCACCGAAGTCGGGGCGGCCGAGGTCGTCGATGCCGAGCCCGGAGGGATCGCCGCAGTGCACCGGACTGCCGTGCACGGCCGGGAGCAGACTGCTCTCTCTCAGGGCGGCGGCCAGGTGCTGCGGTGGCACCGGGCGCATGGACACCACCATGGGTCCGTGCAACCGCCCCGCGGGACGGCACTGTCGACTGGTCACGTACATGGGAACGTTCCGGCCCTGCTGGATGTGCCGGATCGGGACGCCCGCCTCCGAAAGTGCCCACTCGAAGGTGAAACTGCACCCGATCAGGAACGAAACGAGGTCGTCACGCCAGTGTGCGCGTACGTCCGTCGGCTCGTCCACCAGCCGGCCGTCCTCCCACACCCGGTAGCGCGGGAGGTCGGTGCGCAGATCGGCGCCCTCGGCGAGGACGGTGGTCGGGTCGCCGGCGTCCGTGACGTCGAGGACCGGACAGGGCTTGGGGTTGCGCTGGCAGAACAGCAGCATTTCGTACGCCCAGTCGGCGGGCACCGAGATCAGGTTGGCCTGGGTGTGGCCGGCCGCGACCCCGGCGGTGGGGCCGGCCAGGCCGGCGCGGAAGCGGGCGCGTGCCTCGGCCGGGCTCCACGCGTGCGCGTGCTCGTCGGCGAGGGTCAGAGGGCGGTCCTCCGTGCGGTTCATGCGAGTTCCTTCCCACGGGTCTCCGGCAGTCCGAGCAGGGCCAGGGCGGCGATGCCGTAGCCGATGGCGCCGAAGACCAGCGCCCCGCCCACACCCCAGCTGTCGGCCAGGAAGCCGACGGTGGTCGGGAAGACCGCGCCGACCGCACGGCCCGCGTTGTACGTGAAGCCCTGACCCGAGCCGCGCACCGCCGTCGGGTACAGCTCGCTCAGATAGGACCCGAAGCCGCTGAAGATCGCCGACATGCAGAACCCGAGCGGGAAGCCGAGGATCAGGAGCCAGGTGTCGGCTCCGCTCGGGATGTTGCCGTAGGCCACGATGCAGACGGCCGACAGCAGGGCGAAGAGCCAGATGTTGCGCCGCCGGCCCAGCCGGTCGGTGAGGTAACCGCCGGTCAGGTAGCCGAGGAAGGCCCCGGAGATCAGGAAGGTCAGATAGCCGCCGGTGCCCACGACCGACAGTCCGCGGTCGCTCTTCAGATACGTCGGCACCCAGGTGGCGAGCGTGTAGTAGCCGCCCTGGACGCCGGTGGACAGCAGCCCCGCGAAGATCGTCGTACGCAGCAGGTCCGGCTTGAAGATCGCGGCGAACGAGCCCTTCCCGGCGCTCCTCTCGCGCACCGCGATCGCCTCGGGGGCGTCCTGGACCTGGCGCCGCATCCAGACGACGAGCAGCGCGGGCAGCGCGCCGGTCCAGAACATCACGCGCCAGGCCGTGCCGTCGTCGAAGACCGAGAACACCAGCGTGTACATGATCGCGGCCAGGGCCCAGCCCACGGCCCACGAGCTCTGGATCGCGCCCAGCGTGCGGCCCCGGTGCTTGGCGCTCGCGTACTCGGCGACCAGGATCGCGCCGACCGCCCATTCGCCGCCGAAACCGAGGCCCTGCAGGGCGCGGAAGACCAGCAGCGACTCGAAGTTGGGGGCGAAGCCGCAGGCCACGGTGAAGATCGCGTAGGTGACCACCGTGATCATCAACGCCCTGACCCGGCCGGCCCGGTCGGCCAGCACCCCTGCCAGGGCCCCGCCGATGCCGGAGGCCAGCAGGGTGACGGTGGTGAAGAGACCGGTCTGGCCGCTGTTCAGGCCGAAGGAGGCGGCCAGCGCGACCATGCTCAGCGGGAGCGTGAAGTAGTCGTAGGAATCGAGGGCGTAGCCGCCGAACGCACCGGCGAAGGCACGCCGGCCGCGCGGACCGAGGGCGCGGTACCAGCCCAACGCCCCGTCTTCGGCGGGATGTTCGGTCGGTGTGGGGTGATCAATCAGGGGCTGTGGGGGCGGGGTCGTGCTCATGAGCACCTCGCAGAGGGAGGACGGAGGATGCGGGGCTGAGCCGTGCGGTGTAGAGCACCGTAGAGGATCGTTCAACGATCCTTCAATACCCCTGTTGTTTCGTTCTCGTGTCTGCGGTTGAATTCCGGGCATGGCAGAGCAACTGAGCGGACTGGCCGACGACCGTGCCCTCCTGGGCCGTACCAGCACGGCCGAGCGGGTCTCGGACATCCTCAGGAGCCGTATCGCCGAGGGCTACTTCCCGCCGGGGACACGACTGTCGGAGGACAGCATCGGAGGGGCGCTGGGGGTCTCCCGCAACACCTTGCGCGAGGCTTTCCGGCTGCTCACGCACGAGCGGCTGCTCGTCCACGAGCTGAACCGCGGCGTGTTCGTCCGGGTCCTGGCGGTCGAGGACGTGGAGGACATCTACCGCACCCGCGCGCTCGTGGAGTGCGCCGTCGTCCGCGGACTGGGTCAACCGCCGTACGCCCTGGACGCGCTCGCCGAAGCGGTCGGGGAGGGACAGCGGGCGGTGCACGAAGGTGACTGGAAAACGCTGGGCACGGCCAACATCCACTTCCACCGGGAACTCGTCGCCCTCGCGGGCAGCGACCGCACCGACGAACTGATGCGCAGCGTCTTCGCCGAACTCCGCCTGGCCTTCCATGTCGTGGACGATCCGAAGGCCCTCCACGAGCCGTACCTGGCCCGCAACCAGCAGATCCTCCAGGCATTGCAGGAGGGCGACAGAGTTGGGGCGGAACGGCTGCTCGCCGTGTACCTCGCCAACTCTCTGGAGCGAGTGGTCGAGGTCTACAGGCGAAGGGTGGGCGAGGACACCTAGCCGGGGGCGCGGGGAACTGCGCGATCAGCCGAAGACGGCCCGCAGACGAGACGCAACCGGCAGTCCCCCGTCCAACAGCCGGAGGCGATCCGCGCCGTTTGGGGAGTTGTCAGACCGAGGACCTAGTCTGTGCACCGTGACTTCGCCTGCGACGACGGACAGCGTTCCGCCCCAGTTCAGCGCGGGGCCGCGCCCCGCACCGGGCCCGGCCGCCGACGAGGGACTGGCGCGTCGGCTGCGCGCGCTCGCCTGCACCGCGCCGCTGCACGACCTCGACGCGCGCAAGGCCAATCTCGCCGGCGAGTACTCGGTGTACGGCATGGCCGAGGTGGCCCTCGCGGCCATCGACCTGGTCACCCTGAACATGGACTTCGACACCGGCGCCGACCACGACCAGATCGTCGCCCGCCTCATCCCGCGCATCGCCGCCCAGGCCCCGCAGCGACCCGTCGCCGAGCACGAGCGCGTGGCCCGCTGGGTCCTGGAGAACCTGATCAACGTCGGCAGCGTCGACCGCGGTTTCCGAGCGGTCTACGGCACTTTCGACCCCGACGGCACGTATGTCCGGCGTGACTACGACTTCAAGCTGATCGAGGAGGTGCCGGGCCCCGGCGGCTCGGTGTATCTCCGGACGACCGACGAGGCGGTGAACGTCCTCGTCGGAGCCCTCGACACCGACGTCACCAGCGCCCAGATCGCCGCCGAGGTCAAGCTGGAGGTACTGATCAGCCGCGGCCGCCTCGCCGACGCCCAGCTCGCCGCGGAGCAGGCCCGCTACCGGACCGTGCAGTACTCCGAGACCCTGCGCAGGGCGCTTGACGCCACCCGGCGCAATGTCCGGGCCGTCGACTGGCTAAACTCCGTGCCCGACATGATCGCCGAGGCGCTCGACCACGTCGCCGACCGGTACCGCCACGAGAACGCGATCCTGACCAACATCCGCAAGGCGCGGGACGAGTCCGAGGACCCCGAGCAGAAGCGGCGCGCCGCCGAACTCGTCGACATCGTCAAGGACTGCATCCGGCGCCACACCCAGCTCCAGTCCCGACTCCTGGAGGCCGGCCCGCTGTTCCGCGCCGAGCAGGACCGGCAGGCCTTCGCCACCCCCATGACGACATCGGGGATCGACCTGTACGGCCACCTCGTCGCCCCGGTGCTGCCCCTGCCGTTGGAGCAGGCCACCCGGGTCACCGACGCGTTCTTCGCGCGCGGTACCGGCCTGCGCACGCCGGTGTCGGTCCGGGTGGGCGACCTCGTCGACATACTGCTGACCCCGCCGATGGAGCGGGAGCACCTGGGCGCGGAGATGCCGGAGCCGGACCTCATCGCCACCCCCGACGACAGCCGGTTCAGCGAGGAGCAACTGGCTTCCGCGAAGCAGCTGCTCGACCTGCCGGCGGACGCGCCGCGACGGCTCTCCGGGCTGCTCGCGGACGCCCGCCGGACCGGCGGGTTCGATCTCGCCTACCTGGTCGCCCTGTTGGCGATCCACGCCGCCAGCCCTGCCGTCGGCACCGCCTACCGCCAGGGCGAGCAGAAGCTCCTCTTCGCCGTGGACGACGGGACGGAACTGGACGATCCGGACTTCGGCGGCGCCGACCTCATCGTCGGCACAGCCCTGCTGGACGCCGCGGGGATGGCGGCGGACCGGACGGAGGCAGCATGAGTGAGAAGCAGCGTGACAAGGAGCCCAAGCCGTGAGTGAGCAAGTCGAGTGGAGCGACACGGAGGTCCCGACCCCGTCGGCGCCCGCCGCCGTCACTCCCGCCGACGCCGCCGACGCCGCTCGGCTCGTCGCCTTCGGGCTGCAGCCCAAACTGCAGCCCGCGCGGGACCAGGAGTACGCCGAACTGCTGCGGCGCTACCGGGAGGACCCGCCGTTCGCGCGGCTCGCCGACGCCGTCGCCGCCGGACTCGGCCTTGTCGTCCTCGAAGTGTCCCCGCGCGCGGGGATGGCCGTGACCGCCGCAGAGGACTCGGTGTTCGCCGTCCGGATGGGGGACTACGCGCGTCGTACGTCCGCCGACGGCGGCGACCGCTTCCTGCACGGCCTCGCCCATCTCGCCGTGGCCGCCATGGCTTTCCCGCGGCCCGAGGACCTCGCCGACGACGGCTACATCGGGCGGGTCTCGGTCAACGGCGTCGACGCCTTCGTACGGCAGGCCTGCCGGCGCCTCGAGGAGCGGGCCGAGGAGGTGGGCGAGAACACCGACCCGGCCACCGACGCTCCGGGCCTGGAGGCGGCCTGGCGGATCTGGGCCAGACGCAGCGCGGCCGGTGCGACCAAGGACGCGCGCCGGCTCGCCGGGTCGACGACCGGCATCGTCGGCAAGGCGGCCGCCTTCCTCACCGACTCCGGGTTCCTCCAGCGCACCGGGGACGACAACGGCGGTACCTACCGGACCACGGCTCGTTACCAGCTCCAGGTGCGGGACATGGCCGGAAGCGCCGCCATGGCCGAACTCCTGGAACTGGGAGTCGTCCCGGTCACCGACGGCACACCGACGCTGCTGCCGCCCGAGGACGGCGACGACGTGGAGCTGGTGGCCGATGCCGGGCTGCCGTTCCACTCCTGAACTTCCCTGACCTGCCGAAGACTTACGAGAGTCCGCCATGTACGAGCTGTCCCGGGTCCGCCTCTACTCCATCGGTCCTGCCGGTGCGCGCTACGCCGACACCGTGCTTGACCTGCGCGGCGTCGGCGCGGAAGTGCCCGACCCCGCGCCCACCCAGGCGGAGTTCTTCGAGGAGGAGCCCGTCGGCCCGCCGCGCCGGCCCGCGCCCGCAGGAGTGCTCTTCCTGGAGAACGGTGGCGGCAAGTCCGTCCTGCTCAAGCTGATCTTCTCGGTGATGCTGCCGGGCCACCGCAACACCCTCGGCGGCGCCAGCTCCGGTGTGCTGCGCAAGTTCCTGCTGGCGGACGACTGCGGGCACGTGGCCCTGGAATGGCAGCACACCCTCACCGGCGAGTGCGTCGTCGTCGGCAAGGTCAGCGAGTGGCGGGGGCGCCAGGTCTCCAACGACCCGCGGAAGTTCGCCGAGGCCTGGTACTCGTTCAGGCCCGGACCGGGCCTCAGCCTCGACAACTTGCCCGTCGCCGAGTCCACTGCCGTAAGGCCGCCCGCCGAGGGCCAGTCGGCCGCACAGGGCCGCCGTCGCACCATGAAGGGCTTCCGGGACGCTCTCACCGAGGCGGGCAAGGCGTATCCGCATCTGGAGGTGCACTGGGAGGAGATCCACGACCGGTGGATCGAGCACCTGGGCGACCTCGGCCTGGACCCCGAACTCTTCCGCTACCAGCGGGAGATGAACGCCGACGAGGGCGAGGCCGCCGGCCTGTTCGCGGTGAAGAAGGACTCCGACTTCACCGACCTGCTGCTGCGGGCCGTGACCGACACCCGTGACACCGACGGGCTCGCCGACCTGGTCAGCGGGTTCGGCAACAAGCTGGGGCGCCGCGCCGAGCTCATCGCCGAACGGGAGTTCACCGCGGGGTCGGTGGACCTGCTGGGCCGGATCGTCGAGGGCGCCGAGGCCCGCTCACGCGCGCGTGACATCCACACGGGCGCCGAACGCCGTACCCGGACGCTGGCCCGCCGGCTGTCCGCGCGAGGCGCCCAGGAGCGGGTGCGCGCCGCCGACCTGGCCCAGCGGGTCACCGCGGCCGCCTACGCCGTCACACATGCCGAGGCGGGCCGGGAGCGCAGTGCGCTCATCGCCGCCGAACTCGCCTACCGGAACGCCTCCCTGGCGCTCGCCGCCGCCGAGAAGTCGGCCGCGGCCCAGAAGCGCGAGCTCGCCGAAGCGCGCACGCTGCACTCCGCCTGGCAGGCCGCCGAGGCCGTACTGCGCCACCGGGCCGCCGCCGACCGGGGCGCGCGCGTGGCCGCCGCCATCCAGGAGGCCGAGCGGGACGCGGCGCCCGCGCTCGCCGCCCGCGCCAGGGCCGCCGTCGATCTCGTCCGCGCCCTGCAGACGGCCGCAGAGAGCGCCGAGACGCTCGCCAACGAGGAGGAGGAGCGGTCCGCCGCTCTCCAGGACGTCAGCCAGTCGGCCTACCAGGACTCCACGTCGGCCGCCACCGAGGCCCAGCGCGCCCGCAGCGAGATCGGCCATCTGCGCCAGCGGCTGAGCGAGGTCGAACAGGAGACCGCCGAGGCCGTGCGCGCGGGCTGGCTCGACGACACTGCCCCCGACGCCGACCCCGCCCGCGCGGCCCTCGCCGCGAGCGACGCCGAGAAGTCGGCCGTCGCCGCCTGGGACACCGCCCGCGAGGCGTCGAACCGGGCCGCCGAGCACGCCCGCGAGGCGGCCGCCGCCGAATCCCGGGCGGAACTCACGGCCGCCCGCGCGGAGGACGCGGCCACGGCAGCCGCCCGGTCCTACGAGGCCGAGCGGCGCCTGGCCGAGGGACTGGCGGGCGAAGAGCGGCTGGCGGAGCTGCTGAGCCTGACCGGGACCACCGGCGGGACCACCGGCGCCGTGCCGGGACCGCGCGCGGCCGAGAGCAGCAGGACGAACGGCACGACCGGGCGCGACAGTTCCGGAGCCGGGGCCGATCCGCACACCGGCTCCACGGGTGCTCACTCCGACGGCGGCCTGACCCCCGATGACCTCGACCGGTTCGCCGACGAACTGCGCGAGCTGCTCGACGACTCCGTCTCCTCGGCCGAACGCCAACTGTTCGAGCTGCGTACGGCCGCCGCCGACGACTCCCGCATCCTCGGCGCGCTCGGCGACGGTGGGCTTCTGCCACCGGGCCCGGACGTGCTGGCCGCGGTCGAGTTCCTCGGTGAGAACGGCATCCCCGCCCTGCCCGGCTGGCGCTACCTCGCCCAGGCCGTCGACCCCGCCGACCACGCGCGCGTGCTGGCCGCCCGGCCCGAACTGGTCGACGGCGTGATCATCACCGACCCCGCCACCCACGCGCGTGCCCGCGAGGCACTGAACGACGCGGCCCTGCTCCCGCGCTCCGCCGTGGCCGTCGGCACGGCCGCCGCCCTGCTGGCGCCGACCCCGGCCACCGACTCCCAGAGCGGTGACGTCTTCCTCGTACCGCCGAACCCGGCCATGCACGACGAACACGCCGCCGACGAGGAGCGCCAGGCACTGCGCGCCCGGGCCGGCGAGCGGGACGAGGAGATTCGGTCGCTCGCCGCCCGCCTGGGCAAGGACCGTGAACTCAATGCCCGGCTCGCCTCCTGGCGCACCGGCTGTCCGGCCGGCCGGCTCGTCGAGCTGGCGCAGGCCGCCCGGGACACGCGCGTGTTCGCCGACGAGGCGGAGGCCGAACTGGCCGAGGCACGCACGGTGCGGGCCGAGGCCGACGAAGCCGCCTCCGAGGCCGCGCGGACACGCGACGAACGGCAGGAGGCCGCCCAGAAGGCCCGGCGCGCCGCCGACGCCCTCGCCGGGCTGGCCTACCGGCTGCGCGAGCGGGCCGGCTGGCAGGCCAAGCTGCGTGAACTGGCCGACGAGGCCACCGAGTCGGAAGCCCGCGCCCAGACCTGTCTGGACCGCGCCCGGGCCGCCGACGAGGACCGGCGCGGGGCCCAGCGGGCCGCCGACGACGCCCGCCGCACCGCCCGCGCGCTGCGCGCCGAGCGCGCCGAGATCGCCGGGGCCCCCGACGACGTACCGGACAGTGCCCCCGATGCCTCCAAGGCGTCCCTGCCCGCGCTCCGCGAGGCCTACCGGGCCGCCTCCCAGCTGTACGAGAAGGTGGGTGTCGGCGCCGACCTGCGGGCCGAGCAGGCCCGGGCGGAGAGCGACGAGAGCGCGGCCCTCGCCGAACTGGACCGGCTGAGCAACAAGGTCCGCACCCGCGCAGCGCAGTTGCTCCAGTCGCCCGACGGGTCCGACGGGCCCTCCCGGCAGGCCGCAGCCGCCCGTGCCGAGGAACTGGTGCAGCTCCTGGAGACCCGGGTGTCGACCGCGAGCGAGCAGCTCGGGCGGTTGCGCGGCGAGGCCGAGCGGCACGCTCCCGAGGACGGCGAGGCGCACACCGAGCTGGCGCCGGAGCTGGAGCCGCGCGACGCCGAGCACGCGCAGGCGCTGCTGCGTACGGCCACCGCCGAACTCGCCTCCCGCACCGAGGCGTTGGCGCAGGCCAGGGACGCGCACGCGGAGCTGCTCGGCTCCCACCGGGCCGCCGAGGACGCGGCGGGCGGCTTCGACGAGATCGCCGCGATGCTCCGCGACCTGCTGCGCGAGCACGCCATGGAGGACGAGCAGGACGAGTCGGAGCCGTACCCGGGCAGCCCCGAGGAGGCCCGGCAGGCCGCCGCCGAGGCCCGCCGGTCGCTGCGCGGTTGCGCCGCCGACCTGTCCGCCGCCGAGGCCGCCGTGCGCGAGGCGAGCGACGTGCTCGTCCGGCACGCCAACTCCACGCGCTACGAGCAGGTGCGTACCCCCGCGCGGCAGCAGATCCGGGAGCTGCCCGCGTCCGCACTGCCCGAGCACGCGCAGAAGTGGGCGGACGCCTTCGCGCCCCGACTGCGGGTACTGACCGACGAGTTGGCGCAGTTGGAGCGCAATCGTGACTCGATCGTGGACCGGCTGCGGGGGCTCGTGGAGTCCGCGCTCGCCACGCTCAGGTCCGCTCAGCGGCTCTCCCGGCTGCCCGAGGGGCTCGGCGAGTGGTCCGGGCAGGAGTTCCTGCGGATCCGCTTCGAGGAACCCGACCAGGCGACGCTGACCGAGCGGCTCGGCGAGGTCATCGACGAGGCGACCAGGGCCGCGGTCAAGAAGAACTCCGACCTGCGGCGCGACGGAATGTCCCTGCTGCTGCGGGGAGTCGGGGCGGCGCTCCAGCCCAGGGGCGTGGCCGTGGAGATCCTCAAGCCGGACGCCGTGCTGCGCGCCGAGCGGGTGCCCGTCGGACAGATGGGTGACGTGTTCTCCGGTGGCCAGTTGCTGACGGCGGCCATCGCGCTGTACTGCACGATGGCCGCCCTGCGCTCCAACGACCGGGGCCGGGACAAGCACCGGCACGCCGGCACGCTGTTCCTCGACAACCCGATCGGCCGCGCCAACGCGACGTATCTGCTGGAGCTCCAGCGGGCGGTGTCGGACGCGCTCGGTGTCCAACTCCTGTACACCACGGGCTTGTTCGACACCACGGCACTCGCCGAGTTCCCCCTCGTCATCCGTCTGCGCAATGACGCGGACCTCAGGGCCGGCCTGAAGTACATCAGAGTGGAGGAACACCTCAGGCCGGGCCTGCCGCAGCAGCCGCAGGCGGACGAGGCGGGGCACAGCGAGATCACGGCGACGCGCATGTTCAAGCGTCCGGCGCCGGTGTCTCCGTAAGTCCGTAGGGGAGTCAGCCGCCCGGGAGACGGAGGCTCAGCCGCTCAGAAGGCCGGCGCTCAGGGGTGGGACAGCTGCCCCGCGCCGCCCTGCCGCCGTATCCGCGCCTGCGCCCGCGCGGTGATCCGCGCGTGCCGCCGGGCCTTGCGCCGCTCGCGCCGCAGGGACCGCGCCGTGCTGCTCGGGGTCGACACCACGCCGTGGCGCTGGTTCCACACCTGGCGGGTCACCCAGACGTCCAGGGCCGCCCAGGTGGCCACCACGGTGCTCGCCACACCGCTCAGCACCATCGGGAACGCCAGCCAGGATCCGGCCATGGTGCACAGGAAGGCCACCATCGCCTGAAGCAGGGTCACCGCGATAATGAGCACCGCCCGCACCGCGGAGGTCCGCACCGGATCCGGCAGCCGACGCCTGCGCGCGGGTTCCTCGACCCACAATGGCCGGTACGGCTCCTCCCGGGCCGCGGCGCGCCTCCTCGGCACCTCCGGCTCCGCCGGTATGCCGAGAACCCGCGGTTCGGGGCGCCGCGGCGCCGCCGGACTCGCTGTCTCCACGCCGATTCCCGGCGCCTCCTGCCGTTCCGCCGTGCCCATCACGTGTCACTCCCCACCGCCGGCAGTTCCCTCGTCCCGGTGTTCGTCAACCGGGCTTCAAGGTGGCTGCCCGGCTTGCGCTGCTTTACGCCGCCCAGTTGCAGATGCGGCTCCTGTGGCCGAATCCACCGCCGTTTCCCGAAGAGAAGGACGAACAGGACTCCTTCAAGATTCCCCCGCGACGTCAAAGAAACGAAAAAATCCAGCCAACCACCTGCCCTGGCCGATCGGTTCCGGCCCGACACGACTCGCCTGGTCGCAGGAGGTGATCTCCCGTAATGGGGGGACAACTCCCGATGTCTCGATGTCGGGGCAGAAGTTCGGGTGCCGGACGCAACTTCGAGTTACGCGTGCGTCGGTAGTAGGCTCGCGCCGTTTGTTGACGTACATGTGTACCCCCGGCCGGCGGGGGTCGAGCTGGGGGAGGCCATGCGCTTTCGCGGGAAGTCCATCCGCCGGAAGATCGTGGCGCTGCTTCTCGTGCCGCTGGTGTCCCTGATCGCGGTGTGGGGCTTCGCCACCGTGCTGACGGGACGTGAAGTCGCCCAGCTCTTCCAGGTGTCCACCGTCACGGAGAAGATCGGTTATCCCGCCGAGGACACCGTGCGCGTGCTCCAGCAGGAACGCCGCCAGACGCTCGTCTACCTGGCCGACCCGCGCGCGTCGGACGCCCTGTCCGCGCTGCGCAGCACAAGGACCGCCTCCGACGAGGCCATCGCCAAGTTCCGCCGCAACGCACGCGATCCCGATGTCCGCGACGGTATGGATCAGGACGACGACGAGCGCCTCACCGCCGTCCTGGACGCGTTCGACGGCATCGACTCGCTGCGCCGCGGTGTCGAGGACGGCACCGTCTCCCGGCTCCAGGCCCTCGACCAGTACAACCGCCTGGTCGACCCCGCCTACGCCCTCCTCGCCACCCTCGACGGCATCGACAACGTGGAACTGGACAAGCAGGCACGGGCGTTGGTCGACATCACCCGGGCCCGCGAACTGCTCTCCCGCGAGGACGCCCTTCTCGGTTCCGCCCTCGTGGTGGGCAAGCTCACCCGCGACGAGATCCGTGACGTCTCCGACCTCGTCGCCCAGCGGAACCTGATGTACGAGATCAGCCTGGGAGTGCTGCCGGCCTCGGAGCGCGACCGCTACGAGGATTTCTGGAAGAACGCCGCCACCGCTCCGCTGCGCTCCGCCGAACAGTCCGTCGCCAAGGCGGAGCCCGGCACGGCCCGCAGCGTCAGCGCCAAGAGCTGGGACGCCGCGGCGGGCACCGCGCTCGACGAACTCGCCAAGCTCGACGACCAGGCGGGCGACCGCCTCCAGGACCGCGTCCGGCCGGACGCGATGGGCGTCATCATCAAGGCGGCCGCCGTCGGCGTCCTCGGCCTGATCGCCCTGCTCTTCTCGCTCGTCCTCTCCGTGCGCGTCGGCCGCGGCCTCATCCGCGATCTGAGGCAACTGCGTCTGGAAGCCCATGAGGCCTCCGGCGTGCGGCTGCCCAGCGTGATGCGCCGCCTCTCCGTAGGCGAACAGGTCGACATCGAGACCGAGGTCCCGCGCCTGGAGTACGACAAGAACGAGATGGGCGAGGTCGGCCAGGCCCTCAACACCCTCCAGCGCGCCGCCGTCGAAGCCGCCGTGAAACAGGCCGAGTTGCGCGCCGGTGTCTCCGAGGTCTTCGTCAACCTCGCCCGTCGCAGTCAGGTCCTGCTGCACAAGCAGCTCACCCTGCTCGACACCATGGAGCGCCGCACCGAGGACACCGACGAACTCGCCGACCTGTTCCGTCTCGACCACCTGACGACCCGTATGCGCCGGCACGCCGAGGGCCTCGTGATCCTCTCCGGCGCGGCCCCCTCCCGGCAGTGGCGCAAACCCGTCCAGCTCATGGACGTCGTCCGCGCCGCCGTCGCCGAGGTCGAGGACTACGAGCGCATCGAGGTCCGCAGGCTGCCCCGGGTCGCCGTGACCGGCCCCGCCGTCGCGGACCTCACGCACCTCGTGGCCGAACTCCTGGAGAACGCCACGGTGTTCTCCCCGCCGCACACCGCCGTGCAGGTCCTGGGCGAACGCGTCGCCAACGGCTTCACCCTGGAGATCCACGACCGCGGACTCGGCATGGCCGCCGACGCGTTGCTGGACGCCAACCTCCGGCTCGCCGAGACCCCGGAGTTCGAGCTGTCCGACACCGACCGGCTGGGGCTCTTCGTGGTCAGCCGGCTCGCCCAGCGGCAGAACGTCAGGGTCTCGCTGCAGCCCTCGCCGTACGGCGGCACGACCGCGGTCGTCTTCATCCCCGAAGCGCTGCTGACGGACGACGTCCCCGACACCAACGGCATCGGCTTCCGCCTCGACCGCCCCCGGCCGCCGAAGGAGGCCGAACTGGAGCAGTCCCGGCGCGTCGCGCTCACCCGGGGACCGGCCCAGCTGCCGGGCATGCCGCCCGCGATCCTGGACGGCCCGGTCGAACTGGAGGCCCCCGTCGACCTGGACACCCTGAGCGATCTCCCGGGCGTGCTCGAGTCCGAGGACAGCGAGCGCGGCGGACTGTTCCGACCGCGCCGCTCCCTGGCCCAGGTCGACGACGAAGCCCCTGGAACCGGCGGGGCGGACATCGGCGACGACGGCCCGGACGCCCCGGTGTCCCTGTCCCGCCGCCGCACCCCGAAGCTGGTCAGCTCCCACGGACGCCCGGTCACCGACGAGCGGACGGGACGCGAGGAGACGGGCCGGCCACCGGTGACCGGTCCGGGCGCGTCCAGGGCGCAGTCCACCCCCTCGGCGGGGCCGGGACCCGCACACTCCGAACCGCCGACCCTGCCCAGCCGCCGCCGTGCCGCGGCCCTGCGGCGCAGCACCGGCGTGGCCGGGCGCCTCGACGAGCTGACGCAGGCACCGGCCTCCTCGGCATTCCCGGGCCGTGAACCCGGCGAGGCCCCCGGCGCCCCCGCCCTGCCCCGGCGCACCCGGCGTGCCGAGATCGCGTCGAGCGGCCCGGTCGCGGACGACCCGGCCACCGGTGCCACCAGCGGGCCCAGCTCGGACACGTCCGCTCTCGGCGCCGTCGGTCCGGCCGTGGACGCCCTCGGGAGGAACGACGTGACCGACTCCGGCCCGGGCGGCGCCGTACGGCCCGGCCGGGGCGAGTCCGCCCGCGGTGCCTCCGGAGCGTCCGGCTCGGACAGGCCGCCCCTGGGCGCCGCTCGCGAACCCGCCGACGCGGGCACCGGCAGCGCTCCGCTGCCCCGCCGCGTACGACAGGCCAACCTGGCCCCACAGCTCAAACAGGCCCCCGAGCGGCGCCCCCAGAACAAGGCGGAGCCCGCCGAGCGGGACGCCGACGAGGTACGCAGCCGCATGGCCTCGCTCCAGCGCGGCTGGCAGCGCGGCCGTGAGGAGAACGCCGAGGGCGACGACACGTCCGGCGGCACAGCACCACAACGAACGACTAAGGGGGACGGTCGATGACCGCACCGAAGGCGACCGACAAGTCCGGCGAGCTCAACTGGCTCCTCGACGACCTGGTGGATCGCGTCGCGAGCATCCGCAAGGCCCTCGTGCTGTCCAGCGACGGCCTCCCGACCGGCGTGTCCAGGGACCTGACCCGCGAGGACAGCGAGCACCTCGCCGCCGTGGCGTCCGGCTTCCACAGCCTGGCCAAGGGCGTGGGCCGGCACTTCGAGGCGGGCAATGTCCGGCAGACGGTCGTGGAACTGGACGACGCGTTCCTGTTCGTGACGGCCGCGGGTGACGGCAGTTGCCTCGCCGTCCTCTCGGCCGCCGACTCGGACGTGGGTCTCGTCGCGTACGAGATGACGCTCCTGGTCAAGCGGGTCGGTGTGCATCTCGGTGCCGCTCCACGCACCGATCTGCCTCAGGGCGGGTAGTGAGATGGCATGAGCACAGACGGTCAGGGAAGAAGCCACTGGTTCGACGACGAAGCCGGACCGGTGGTCCGTCCGTACGCCATGACGCGCGGCCGCACCACAAGTGCCGGCCAGCACCGCCTCGACCTGATCGCGGTCGTCGTGGCCGAATCCCACGCGGACGACCCCGAAGGGGACCACTCGCTGTCCCCCGAGCACGTGGACATCGTCGACCTGTGCCGCGACACCCCGCAGTCGGTCGCCGAGCTGTCCTCCGAACTCGACCTGCCCATCGGGGTCGTACGGGTCCTCATAGGCGACCTCGTCGCCTCGGAGTGGGTCCATGTGAACCGGCCGGTGCCGCCCGCCGAGCTTCCGGACGAGAGCATCCTGCGCGACGTGATCGACGGACTCCGGGCCCTTTGACCGCCGGTCCCGCCCACCCGGTCTGTTCCGTGAGCGCAGCGCGGCGCTCACGGAACGTCCCGGATGGGCGCGGCGAACGCCGGAACGCGCCTGCCGATATGATCTGACCGATCGTCGACGACCCTCCGCGGAGGCGGACGTGACGACACGCTGGCACACCTGGGTAACCCGTGGACGCCGTCGCCACTGACGTCCTCCGCGAAAGCAAAGGCCATGGTCCGCCGTCGACCCGACCCCCGGCAAGCAGGAGAAGAGACCAATGATCTTCGGGCGTTCTGAGCGCGGCAAGCCGCCGGTCGAGCCCGTCACGCTCAAGATCCTGGTGGCAGGCGGCTTCGGCGTGGGCAAGACCACGTTCGTGGGCGCGGTCAGCGAGATCAGGCCGCTGCGCACCGAGGAACTGCTCACCGAGGCCGGACGCCCGATCGACGACACGAGCGGTGTCGAGGGCAAGCGGACCACCACCGTCGCCATGGACTTCGGGCGCATCACCCTGCGCGAGGACCTGGTCCTGTACCTGTTCGGCACACCCGGGCAGGAACGGTTCTGGTTCATGTGGGACGAGCTGTCCGAGGGCGCGCTGGGAGCCATCGTGCTCGCCGACACGCGCCGCCTGGAGGACTGCTTCGCCGCCGTCGACTACTTCGAGCGGCGTTCCATACCGTTCATCGTCGGCGTCAACTGCTTCGAGGGGGCCGTCCGTTATCCCGAGGAGGACGTACGGCAGGCCCTCGACCTCGACGAGGACGTACCCATCGTGCTGTGCGACGCCCGCGACAAGCAGTCGGTCAAGAACGTCCTCGTAGGTGTCGTCCAGCACGCGATGGCGTACTCGGCGCGCCACCGCCAGACCGTCACCACCTGAGGCGGGGGAGCGGCGAGGGAGCGGCCCCTACCCCCGCCGACAGGGGTACGGGCCGCCGCTGGACGGCACCACGCGCGTGCCTAGTTCTCGCCGTCCTCCTCCCAGCCGAAGCTCTTCTCCACGGCCTTGTGCCAGTTGTGGTACTGGCGGTCCCGCACGGACGCCTCCATGTTCGGCGTCCACTCGACGTCCTTCTGCCAGTGGGACTTCAGCTCGTCCAGGTCGTTCCACACGCCCGTGGCGAGCCCGGCCGCGTACGCGGCGCCGAGACACGTGGTCTCGGACACCTTCGGCCGGACCACCGGCACGTCGAGCACATCCGCCTGATGCTGCATGAGCAGGTTGTTCTTGGTCATGCCGCCGTCCACCTTCAGGGTGGTGATCTGCACCCCGGAGTCCTGGTACATGGCGTCCACGACCTCACGCGTCTGCCAGCTCGTCGCCTCCAGCACGGCTCGCGCGAGATGCGCCTTGGTGACGTATCGCGTCAGGCCCGTGACGACCCCCCGCGCGTCCGAACGCCAATAGGGCGCGAACAGACCCGAGAAGGCGGGCACGATGTACGCACCGCCGTTGTCCTCGACGCTGGCCGCGAGAGGTTCGATCTCGTCGGCGGTACGGATGATGCCGAGCTGGTCGCGGAACCACTGGACCAGGGCACCCGTGATGGCGATGGATCCCTCCAGGCAGTAGACCGGCGCCTCACCGCCGATCTTGTAGCCCATCGTCGTCAGCAGCCCGTTCTTCGACGGCACCGGCCGGTTGCCGGTGTTGAGCAGCAGGAAGGACCCCGTGCCGTACGTGTTCTTCGCCGTGCCCACGTCGTAGCAGGCCTGCCCGAACACCGCGGCCTGCTGATCGCCCAGCGCCGACGCCACGGGCACGCCCGCTAGTTGGCCGACCGCGGTGCCGTAGACCTCGGCGGACGACCTGATCTCGGGCAGGACGGCGTCGGGCACGTTCATCGCGGACAGGATGGACTGGTCCCACTGGAGCGTCTCCAGGTTCATCAGCATGGTCCGTCCGGCGTTGGTCACGTCCGTGACGTGCCGACCGCCGTCCGTGCCGCCGGTGAGGTTCCAGATCAGCCAGGAGTCGATGGTGCCGAAGGCGATCTCGCCGTTCTCGGCACGCGCGCGCAGCCCCGGCACGTTGTCGAGCAGCCAGGCCGCCTTCGGCCCCGAGAAGTAGGTGGCCAGCGGCAGCCCGGTCTGCTCGCGGAAACGGTCCTGGCCGTCCGAGCCGCCGAGCTGGTGGGTCAGGGCCGCGGTGCGGGTGTCCTGCCACACGATCGCGTTGTGCACGGGCTTGCCCGTGGCGCGGTCCCACAGGACCGTCGTCTCGCGCTGGTTGGTGATGCCCAGCGCGCTGAGCTGGTCGGCGCGCAGCCCGGCCTTGGCGATCGCCCCGGCGACCACGGCCTGCACCTTGGACCAGATCTCGGTGGCGTCGTGCTCCACCCAGCCGGGCTTGGGGAAGATCTGGCGGTGCTCGCGCTGGTCGACGGCCACGATCGCGCCGTCCTGGTTGAAGATGATGCAGCGGCTCGAGGTGGTGCCCTGGTCGATAGCGGCGACGAACTTGTCCGTCATGACGTCCCCTTCGTCGATTCCTGCACAGGCTGCGTTTGGCAAGGGCTGCGTTTCAAAGGCTGCGTTGCACAAAGGCGTGTTCAGAAGGCTGCGTTGAAGATCACCCCGGACAGCGCTCCGCCGATCAGCGGTCCCACCACCGGGATCCACGCGTAACCCCAGTCCGACGTGCCCTTGTTGGGGATCGGCAGCAGGGTGTGGACGATGCGCGGGCCCAGGTCACGGGCCGGGTTGATGGCGTATCCGGTGGGCCCGCCGAGCGACAGGCCGATGCCGACCACCAGGAAGGCGACGACGAGGACCGCGGTACCGGACTCGCCCAGGCCCTTGGTGAGGCCGAAGGCGAGGATCGGCAGAACCAGGCCGACGGTCGCGATGATCTCCGTGACCAGGTTCGCCACGGGATTGCGGATCGCGGGCCCGGTGGAGAAGATCCCGAGCGTGGGCTGGGCGAGCTCCTCCTCGGCGTTGGCCCGGAACTGCGCGTAGTAGACCAGCCAGCACAGGACCGCCCCGAGCATGGCGCCGACCATCTGCCCGGCGATGTAGACGGGAACCTGGTCCCAGTCCCCGGTGTCGACGGCGATTCCGAGGGTCACGGCGGGGTTGAGATGCCCGCCGGACAGCGGGGCGGCGGTGTACGCCCCGGCGAGCACGCCGAAGCCCCAGCCGAACGCGATGACGACCCAGCCGGCGTCCTTCGCCTTGGAATGGTTGAGTACGACGGCGGCGACCACGCCGGCGCCGAAGAGGATCAGAATCGCCGTACCGATGACCTCACCGAGGAATACGTCTCCGTTGCTCATGCCGGCTCCTAGGCCCTGCGTGCAGGTTTGGTTCCCTTGGCGAACTGCCGAGGGCAGGAGGATCCCGCGCCCCGCCCGGCGTCCGCGACGAGCGTGCCGTCGCAGCCGAATCGCCCGTGGGGGTATGGGCCTTGGCTCGTGGGGGCCCGCGCGGCGTGGTGCCTGGAACGCCGAGAATGTACGGCGATGTCGACCGACACCGGAAGTGTTCACCGGGCCCCGGGGGGCGTCAAGGTCGCCGACGACAACGGTTGGCACGGCCTACGGAACCGCCTCGATCAACGGGCGCAGGCCCGACCGAGCCTGGTGCGAGCCGGAGGGCGCTTTGCGGGATACGCCTTCGGTCCCTTCCCAGACTCTGCCACCGCTCTGCCTCGATCAACGGGGCGCAGGCCAGGCCGAGCCTCGTGGGAGCCGGACGGCGCCTTGCGGGCTGGCCCCTCGGTCCCTTCCCCGGCTCCGCCGCCGCGTACCCGTCGAAGCCGCCTGTGTCCCCGTCCCACGCCGGGTCTCATGCACCGGTAGCGCCCCATGCCCGGCCCCACGCCGCAACTGGCCCCGCGGAGCGCCTCCGCGGGGCCAGTTCAACGGCGCCGAACACGCGGCTGTCCACCGGAGCTCCGCCGCCCGCCGCCCGTGGTGCGTCCGGCACGAAGGCGGTCGGCGGAAGCCAGTTCCTCCGGTCCGGTCAGCATCGGGAAGCCGTCCCGCCAAGGTGCCCCCCACGCGCGCGGTGCCGAACGCGGCGGACCGGCGCGCCCGCCCCACCTCGCGGATGACCTCGTCGCCCGCCGCGAACCCTGCCCCATCGCTGACCTGCCGGCATCAGAACCAGGGAAACCGCGTCAGCGGGTCGAGCCCGGCTGCCCGTCACCGAACGGCGATCACCGCCGAGCCATGCCCGAACAACCCCTGGTTCGCGGTCATCCCCACACGCGCGTGCTCGACCTGCCGGTCACCCGCGTCGCCCCGTAGCTGCCAGGTGAGTTCGCATACCTGGGCGATCGCCTGGGCCGGCACCGCCTCGCCGAAGGAGGCGAGCCCGCCGCTCATGTTGACGGGTATCCGCCCACCCGGCCCCGTCACGCCCTCGCGCAGGAGCTTCGCGCCCTCGCCCGCCCCGCACAGCCCGAGATCCTCGTACCACTGCAACTCCAGAGCGGTGGACAGGTCGTAGACCTCGGCGAGAGAGAGATCCTCCGGCCCGACACCCGCCTCCTCGTAGGCCGCGCGCGCGATCGACGCACGGAACGCCTCGGCGGCGGGCTCGACCGCGGCAGCGGAGTCCGTCGCGATGTCCGGCAGATCCAGCACCGTGTTCGGATACGTCGGAGTCACCGTCGACACCGCCCTGATCCGCACCGGCTCGGCCACACCCCTCCGACGCGCGAACTCCATGCTGGAGAGCACCAGCGCCGCCCCGCCGTCCGACGTGGCACAGATGTCGAGCAGCCGCAGCGGATCGGCCACCACGGCGGAGGCCGCGACCTCTTCCGCGCTGACCCGCTTGCGGTACCGCGCATGCGGATTCAGTGCGCCCAGTGCCGAGTTCTTCACCTTGACCTGCGCGAAATCCTCCACCGTGTCCCCGTGCACGGCCATGCGCCGGCGCGCGTACAGCCCGAAGTAGGTCGGGTTGGTCGCGCCGAGCACCCGGAACCGCAGCCAGTCCGGATCGTCGGGCCGGTCACCGCCCGCGGGCCGGAAGAACCCCTTGGGGGCGGCGTCGGCCCCCACCACGAGCACCACGTCGGCCAGTCCCGCCAGGATCTGTGCCCGCGCGGCGGCCACCGCCTGCGCCCCGGACGCGCACGCCGCGTACACGCTGGCGACACGGGCCCCCTGCCAGCCCAGCGCCTTGGCGAAGGTCGCCCCCGCCACATGGCCCGGATAGCCGCCCCGCACGGTGTCCGCACCGACGATCGATCCGATGTCCCGCCACTCGAGGCCGGCGTCGGCCAGCGCCGCGCGCGCCGCCGCCACGCCGTACTCGACGAAACCGCGCCCCCACTTGCCCCACGGGTGCATCCCCGCGCCGAGCACCGCCACCTCACCCGTCATGTCCTCACCCCCGTCGGCCGCCACTGCCACGTCGTCCAGACCGTCTCCCCGTCCTCATGGAGCACACCGGGGACGACCTCCACCTCCGCGCCCACGGTCAGATCGGCGACCGTGACCCCGGGAACCGCCTGCCCCAGCACCACGATCCGCTCGGCGGCCAGCTCCACAGCGATCAACGTGTACGGCTCCCACGGAAGTTCCGGATCGGTCACGTACGGTGACGGCGGCCGGTACCGGCTGTCGGTGTACGACCAGACGCGACCGCGCCGTGAAAGGGGAATCTCCGCCAGATCGCCACCGGCGCATCCGGGGTTGCGGCACCAGCCGTCCTCGCGCGGGAAGAAGACCGAGGCGCAGGCGGAGCAGCGGGTACCGACAAGCGTGAAGTCGTCTCCGTCACCGGCGAACCACCCGGCGACCACAGGTGTACGTGCACGCGGCAAAGTCCCTCCCCGGGGACGGGATTTGACGGAACGTCAGGAGTGTCGCACGGTCGGCCGCAAACAGGCAGAGGGCCCGACGAACTGGAGAACCTGATGATCGGATACAGTCCGCGGCGTGTCCGAAACTCAGCACTCCACCCCCAACTCCGCGCCCGGCTCCCATTGTTCGAGCTGCGGAGCGCCCTACGGAGAGGGTGTCGCGGGCTGGCCCCGCACCTGTCCCGTCTGCAACACCGTCGCGTACCGCAACCCCCTGCCGGTCGCCGTCGCACTCCAGCCCGTCTACGACACCCAGGGAACCGCCCTGGTCGTCATCACCCGAACCATCGCTCCCGCGCGCGGAGGCATCGCGCTGCCCGGCGGGTACATCGACCACCGCGAGGACTGGCGGCACGCCCTGGTCCGCGAACTCAAGGAAGAGACCGGCATCGACGCGGCCACCCGCGACGTACGGCTCGTCGATGCGCTGAGCTCGTCCGACGGCCACCTGCTGCTGTTCGGGGCGTTGCCGGAACGTCCCGCCGACGGTCTCCCGCAGTCCGCCGCCACCGACGAGACGGAGGGCTGGCATCTCCTGCGCCGGCCCGAGGAGCTCGCCTTCCCGCTGCACACTCTGGCCGTACGGGCCTGGTTCGAGGGCCGTTACCTCTAACCTCAGCGCGCTCCCAGCCCGCGCAGCCGCACCGGGTGGGACGGCTCGCCCAAGCCGTCCTCGCCCTCCCGCTGAACGACCACCTTCCGGCCCTCCCAGCGGGCGACGTAACGTTCGATCTCCGGCTCGGCCCACCCGTCGCCCGCATCCTCGACGACCAGCCCACCCCCGCTCCGTCCCCGGGCGGGCGCCCACACCTCCAGTTCGATTCCGCCGTCCTCCGCCCGCACCGGAATGACGGCACCCGCGCGCGCGAGCACCGGGATCCGCGGCAGCGGAGCGTCGACAAGGACCTGCCCCGGCCCCTCGTAGACCTGCTCCGTGGTCGTGTCGTACCAGCGCCCCCGCGGCAGCTGTACCGCGCGCCGGTCGCTGCCCGGATCGAGCACCGGCGCCACCAGCAGGCAGTCACCGAGGAGGAAGGCGTCCTCGCATTCCCGCAGGGCACGGTCCTCGGGCGCGGACCACCACAAGGGCCGTACGTAAGGCGCGCCGGTACGCCGGGCCAGCTGTGCGAGCGTCATGAAGTACGGCAGCAGCCGCCGGCGTTCCACGAGCGCCACGCGCGCGTGTTCCAGCACCTCGGCTCCGAACTCCCACGGCTCCCTGCGCCCCGCACGCAGACCCGCGTGGGTACGGAACAACGGCAGATAGGCGCCGAGCTGCAACCAGCGCAGATACAGCTCGGGCGACGGGTGCCCGTCGTAACCGCCCACGTCGGGCCCCGAGTAAGGCACCCCGCACAGCCCCAGCCCCATCGCGAGCGACAGCGAAGCCCGCAGGCCCGGCCAGCCGGTGGCCACGTCGCCGGACCAGGTGCCGCCGTATCGCTGTATGCCGGCCCACCCCGAGCGCGAGAACAGGAAGGGCCGCTCCTCCGGCACGAGTTCGCGCAGACCCTCGTACCCCGCCTGGGCCATGCACAGCGCGTAGACGTTGTGCGCCTCCCGATGGTCACCCCCGCGGCCCTCCAGGGCGTGCCTGGCCGACCGCGGCAGGGTGGACTCCCCGAACGCGGTGAAGGACGTGGGCTCGTTCATGTCGTGCCAGAAGCCCGTGAACCCCGCTGTGAGCCTCTCCTGGTAGAGGCGACCCCACCACGCACGCACACGCGCGTGCGTGAAGTCCGGATAGACCACCTCACCGGGCCACCCGACCCCCTCCACGAGCCGCCCCGACGCGTCCCGCACGAAGACATCCCCGGCCGTACCGCTGTCATGGACGGGGTTGCCGGGCGCCGCCTTGACCGCCGGGTTGACGATCGACACGAGCCGTATCCCCTCCCGCCGCAGGTCGTCGGCCAGTTGGGGCAGCTTGGGGAAGCGCTCCTGGTCGACCGTGAACACCTGGTGCTCGTCGTAGTGGTCGACGTCCAGGTGCACGGCGTCGAGCGGCAGCCCGCGCTCCTGGTACCCGGCGACGATCCGCCGCACCTCCTGCTCACTGCCGAAGCCCCAGCGGGCGTGCTGATGGCCGAGCGCCCAGGACGGCGGCAGCGCGGGCGCACCGGTCAGCGAGGCCCAGGCGAGCAGCACGCGCGCGGGAGTGCCCACCACCACCCAGCAGCGCAGTGGCCCGCCGGCCATCCGTAGCTCGGACACCCCCACCCGGTCGTGCCCGGAACCGGCGCCCTCCTCGCCCTCCCGCAAGGTCACGGTGCCGTCCCACGAGTTGTCGTGGAACACGAGATGGGTGGCGGCGTCGGCCACCACCAGCTGCACCGGCATCGTGACGTACAGCGGATCGTCCGCCCGTCCGAAAGGCCGCCCGGGGTCGGTGTTCCACAGCCGATACGTCCCGTCCCGCAGCCGAGGCCCCGAGGCCCGTCCACCCAGCCCGAAGAACCGGGCGTCGGCGGCCACCTCCGACCGTTGCACCCAGCGCGCCTCGCCCCCGCTCACCGGCTCCCACCAGCGGGGCGGCAGATCCCGGCGCAGCGTCACCCCGCCGGGCGTGAGCACCTCGACGGCCCCGTGCCGCGACACCACGACCGTCGCGCGCTCGGCCACGACCCGCCAGCCGCCGTCCTTGTCAGGTTCCAGAACCGCCCGGGGATCCGGCTCCGGACAGCGGCCCGCCAGCGCGTACGACGGCTCGGGCTCGGCGCCGTCCCACCCCCAGAAGACCGCCCCGTTCACCGCGACGACGATCCGCAGCTCGGAACGGCTGAACCGGACGACACCCCCGCCCGGGCCCGGCTCCGCGTCCTGCACCGGCCCCGGCACCCGCGCCCGCTCGGCCCCCCGCGCCGACAGCCCGACGGCATCGGTGCGCCTCCTGCGCCATGCGACACGCACGGTACGCAACCCCTGGGGCGCCCCCACCGAAACGACCGCCTTCACCGAACGCACCAGGTCACGACCGTTCATGCTGCTCACCCTGCCACTCACTGCCCCACCCGCGTGTGCCGTTCAGCTGCCGTTCACCCATGCCGGGGCCACATCTTCACGACACGGACTATGTGGGCCGCACCCTGGCGTTGAAGTTGATCACATGGCATCGTCCCTGTCAGCCGCGTCACGCGCACACCCCTGGCCCGTGCGCGGGAGACGCACACGACGCGCACAGTCCGGGAGCCCCCATGTCGACCGTGAATCCCCAGCCGCTCTGGCAGCCAGACCCGCAGCGCATCGCCCGGTCCCAGGTCACCAGGTTCCAGGCATGGGCGGCCGAGCATCACGGCGCCCCGGCCGAGGGAGGTTACGCGGCACTCCACCGCTGGTCCGTGGACGAGCTGGAGCCCTTCTGGGAAGCCCTCACCCAGTGGTTCGACGTACGGTTCTCGACGCCTTACGCGCGCGTGCTCGGCGACCGCTCCATGCCCGGCGCCGAATGGTTCCCCGGCGCCACCCTCAACTACGCCGAACACGCCCTGCGCGCGGCCGAGACCCGCGCGGACGAACCCGCCCTCCTGTACGTCGACGAGACCCATGAGCCGACCCCGGTGACCTGGTCCGAGTTGCGCCGCCAGGTGGGCTCCCTGGCCGCCGAGCTGCGCGCCCTCGGCGTCCGGCCCGGCGACCGCGTGAGCGGCTACCTCCCGAACATCCCGCAGGCCGTCGTCGCCCTCCTCGCAACGGCCGCCGTGGGCGCCGTCTGGACCTCCTGCGCCCCCGACTTCGGCGCCCGAAGCGTCCTGGACCGCTTCCAGCAGGTCGAACCGGTCATTCTGTTCACCGTCGACGGCTACCGCTACGGCGGCAAGGAGCACGACCGCCGCGAGACGGTCACCGAACTCCGCCGCGAACTGCCCACCCTGCGCGCCGTCGTCCACATCCCCCTCCTCGGCACCGAGGCTCCGGAAGGCGCCCTGGAGTGGGCTGACCTCACGCGCGCGGACACGGCACCGGTCTTCGAGCAGGTGCCCTTCGCGCACCCCTTGTGGGTGCTCTACTCCTCGGGCACGACGGGCCTGCCCAAGGCGATCGTCCAGTCCCAGGGCGGCATCCTCGTCGAGCACCTCAAGCAGCTCGGCCTGCACTGCGACCTCGGCCCCGAGGACCGTTTCTTCTGGTACACCTCCACGGGCTGGATGATGTGGAACTTCCTCGTCTCCGGCCTCCTCACGGGCACGACCGTCGTCCTGTACGACGGCAGCCCCGGCTATCCCGACACGGGCGCCCAGTGGCGGATCGCCGAACGCACGGGCGCCACGTTCTACGGCACTTCGGCCGCGTACGTCATGGCCTGCCGCAAGGCCGACGTGCACCCAGGACGCGACTTCGACCTCTCCCAGGTGCAGTGCGTGGCCACCACCGGCTCACCGCTCCCGCCCGACGGCTTCCGCTGGCTGCACGACGAGGTCCGCGAGGACCTCTGGATCGCCTCCGTCAGCGGCGGCACGGACGTGTGCTCGTGCTTCGCGGGCGCCGTACCGACCCTGCCCGTCCACATCGGCGAGCTCCAGGCGCCGAGCCTGGGCACCGACCTGCAGTCCTGGGACCCGAGCGGCAAGCCCCTCATCGACGAGGTCGGCGAGCTCGTCGTCACCAACCCCATGCCGTCGATGCCGATCCACTTCTGGAACGACCCCGACGGAAGCCGCTATCACGACAGCTACTTCGACACCTATCCCGGAGTGTGGCGGCACGGCGACTGGATCACCCTCACCTCGCGCGGCTCGGTCGTCATCCATGGCCGCTCCGACTCGACGCTCAACCGCCAGGGCGTACGCATGGGCTCGGCCGACATCTACGAGGCCGTGGAGCGGCTTCCCGAGATCAAGGAATCCCTGGTCATCGGCATCGAGCAGCCCGACGGCGGCTACTGGATGCCACTGTTCGTGCACCTGGCTCCGGGAGCCGTCCTCGACCAGGCACTCCTGGACCGCATCAAGCAGACCATCCGCGAAAACCTCTCTCCCCGCCACATCCCGGACGAGGTCATCGAGGTCCCCGGCATCCCGCACACCCTCACCGGCAAGCGCATCGAGGTCCCCGTCAAGCGCCTCCTCCAGGGAACCCCGCTGGAGAAGGCGGTCAACCCGGGCTCCATCGACAACCTCGACCTGCTCCACTTCTACGAGGACCTGGCCCGCAAACGCGCCTGACGGGGCCGGTCAACCACCGTAGATACCGCTCGGAGATTTCCCTGGCCCAGCGCTGAGCTACTCACGGTCACCACGACCATCGCCATTGGGCCGGCAAGCTGGGCCAGCGTCGGCACCGTCATCGCTCTGAGCTGCGCAATCCATCACTTAGTGGCTCGAGGACGCTTCACTCAACCCCCATTGTCAGTGCTGCCAGTTACCGTGAGTGAGCAATGATCGACTGCGCACAGGGGGAAACATGGCGCACACCGACCACCAGACGATGCGACGCGTTCTGCGCCGCGAAATCGCCGGCACCATCGGCCTGCTCACCGACGAACACGACTTCCGCGCCATGCGGCGCTACCGCAGCTTCACCTTCGACGACCACGCGACCTACCTTCAGCAGGTCGAAGACCTCCTGAAGACCCGCGCCGCACAAGGCAGCCACACCACCGTGGCCCTCTTCGACCCTCAGGAATACGCCGAGTTCTGCGAGGAGACGGGTCTCAACCCGGACATCCCGTCCAGCCGCACACGCTTCACCGCCGAACTCGCCAACACCGGACCGACACTCCCGTACGAGGGCCAGCCCCTCACCGACCTCGCGCCCGCCCTCGTGGACGAGGCCGTCCGCCAGGCCACCTGGGAGTACGCGACCACCCTCCTCGCCCGCCTCGGCGCCTGCGGTTCCTGCGGAGAGGACATCGGCCGCGCGGCCTTCACCCGCGCCTCGGACCTCCTCGTCCGGATCCTCGACACAGCCCGGCCGGGCGAACACCACCTCGTCTGCAGCATCACCGGCACCCCGGAAACCCTCGTCGCAGTCCTCCATTCCGACGAGGACACCGACGGAGCCGTACAACTCGACGAGGCCGAGGCCCTCGAATTCACCACGGTCCTCGCACTAGGCATCGCCACCCAGTGCCCCGGCGGACTCGTCATGCGTACGAGCGCCCCCGGAACCACCGACCGCATCTACGGCTGGCGGCTGCGCGGCGACGGCCTCGAACCCCTCACCGCCGGAGAGGTCTTCGACGCCTACTGCACCGACATCGAATCCGGCGATCTGATCTCCCCGGAATCGGACGTCGACTACTGCGTGCCCCCCGACCTCGGACCGGAAGGACGGACGCCGCGCCACAGCCACTGAACACAAGGAGGGCGCCCCGCCCACAGGCGGAGCGCCCTCCGGAAGCCGTCAGCCGGCCGAGCCGGTTTCGACTACTCGCCCGACAGCACCGCCTGAGCCGCGGCACGCGCCTCTTCGGCACTGTCCGCGGCCCGCGCGGCGGCGGCGGCACGCTCGCACTGAGCCAGCGTGTACTTGGCCAACGCCGCTCGGACATAAGGAAGAGACGCCGCACCCATGGAAAGCGAGGTGGCGCCAAGACCGGTCAGCACACAGGCGAGCAGCGGGTCGGACGCGGCCTCACCACAGACGCCACAGCTCTTGCCCTCGGCCTTCGCCGCCTCGGCGGACAGCGCGACCAGGTCGAGCAGCGCGGGCTGCCACGGATCCTGCAGCCGGGACACCGCACCCACCTGACGGTCGGCGGCGAAGGTGTACTGCGCGAGGTCGTTGGTCCCCAGCGACAGGAACTCGACCTCCTGCAGAATCGACCGCGCCCGCAGCGCGGCCGAGGGAATCTCCACCATCGCGCCGAACTTCGCCCGCAGCCCGGCCGCACGGCAGGCGTCGGCGAACGCCTTGGCGTCGGCACGGTCCGCCACCATCGGGGCCATGACCTCGAGGTAGACCGGCAGTCCCTCGGCGGCCTTCGCGAGCGCCGTCAGCTGGGTGCGCAGCACGTCAGGGTGGTCCAGCAGCGTCCGCAGACCACGCACGCCCAGCGCCGGGTTCGGCTCGTCGGACGGCGTCAGGAAGTCCAGCGGCTTGTCCGCGCCCGCGTCCAGCACACGGACGACCACGCGCCCCTCAGGGAACGCCTCGAGGACCTGGCGATACGCCTCGACCTGCTTCTCCTCGGACGGAGCGTTCTTGTTGTCGTCGAGGAAGAGGAACTCGGTACGGAAGAGTCCGACACCCTCGGCCCCCGCCTCGACCGCGGCGGGTACGTCCGCTGGACCGCCCACATTGGCCAGCAGCGGCACCTTGTGACCATCGGCAGTGGCACCCGGACCCGTCGACGCGGCGAGCGCGGCCTTGCGCTCGGCGGCAGCGGCCTCCAGCTCGGCCTTCTTCTCGTCACTCGGGTTCACGAAGATGTCGCCGGTGCTGCCGTCGACAGCGATGACCGTGCCCTCGGCCAGCTCACCGGCACCCGGCAGCGCCACGACAGCCGGGACACCGAGCGCCCGCGCCAGAATCGCGCTGTGGCTGGTCGGTCCACCCTCCTCGGTGACGAAACCCAGAACGAGCGTCGGGTCCAGCAGAGCGGTGTCGGCGGGCGCGAGATCACGCGCCACCAGAACATAGGGCTCGTCACTGTCCGGGACACCCGGCATGGGCACCCCGAGCAGACGGGCGACGATACGATTCCGCACGTCGTCGAGGTCCGCGACGCGACCGGCCAGGTACTCACCAGCGCCCGCCAGGAGCTCACGGTAAGCGGCGAACGCGTCGTACACGGCACGCTCAGCCGTGCTGCCGACGGCGATACGCCGGTCCACATCGGCCATCAGCTCGGGGTCCTGCGCCATCATGGCCTGCGCTTCGAGGACGGCCTGGGCTTCGCCCCCCGCCAGATTGCCGCGCGCCATCAGGTCGGCCGCCACAGCCTCCACAGCCTTGCGGGCCCGCCCCTGTGCGCGCTCCGCGTCCTCCGCCGGTATCTGCTTGGCAGGCGGCTCAAGCACCGCCGTCCCCATGTGCCGAACCTCGCCGATCGCCACACCGTGGCTCACGCCGACGCCTCGCAGCGTTGTCTCCATTTCACCCGTCTCCGGTAGTGCGGCAGGTCCCGCCGCCGCGGTGGTTGTCTTCCCTGCTTGCCGTCCTAGGACGGCTCCGACGTCACTTCCAGAGGAAGAGACTGTCGCCGGCCTTCACATCGCCGTTGTCACGGAGTTCGGAGAGGGCCTCGGCCGTGGCTTCCAGCGCCACAACCGGGCAGACCGCGGACTTGCCGGCGACCTCGACGGCGGCCGGGTTCCAGCGCACGATCGCCTGACCGCGCGTAACGGTGTCGCCTTTGTTCACCAGTAGCTCGAAACCCTCCCCGTTGAGCTGCACGGTGTCGATGCCGAGGTGGACGAGCACGCCGTGTCCCTGCTCGTCCACGACGACGAACGCGTGCGGGTGGAGCGAGACGATCACACCGTCGACGGGCGCGACGGCCTCGGACGGTTCGCGCACGGGATCGATCGCCGTACCCGGGCCGACCATGGCCCCGGAGAAGACCGGATCCGGCACGGCGGCCAGTCCGATGGCGCGTCCTGCAAGAGGGGACGTCACGGTGGTCATGGGAAGCCTCCCAGGGGTGGAGCTGCGTATATGGGCCGTCACTGCCAGGCTCGGACGACTCTGTCCAGCAGCGTATGTCAGATGAACTAAGGGTTCCGCACGCAAGATACCGGCTAGTGGTCTAGACCACCACTCCAATCGATTTGCACCGTCTCCGAGGCCCCGTGTACAGTCGTACTCCTGCTTGAGGCTGAGCGGCGCGACCATGTGCCCTCGCCCGGCGGCATCCAACTTGTCAGATCCTCACTTCAGATCATTTTCTGCGTGCCTGCAGGAGGGTGGTCAGGGGGCCGGAAAAACACTGATAGAGTTTGGAACAGCGAAGGGAAGCGCCCGGAGGAAAGCCCGAGAGGGTGAGTACAAAGGAAGCGTCCGTTCCTTGAGAACTCAACAGCGTGCCAAAAATCAACGCCAGATATGTTGATA
>NZ_JBVHLJ010000008.1:0-430860 GCF_055559055.1 Streptomyces sp. NPDC024687
GACGCGTTGGATCCCTTGTGGGGCCGCATCACGCGCATCGCCGTCAACCCCGAGCACTGGCCCGTCATCCCGCGCAAGATCTCCGCGAACGGCCACGTGGTCAAGGTCGGTTGGTTCACCCCGGAGATCGACCCGCACAAGCTGCTCCTGCTCTCCTACGGCACCGGCCGCTGGGATCTGCTGATCATCCCGCCGGAAACCGGAGCGGAGTCGGCGGCCCGGCTGATGGCCGCCGCGTCCGACCACGACGGCCCGCCCCTGACCGCGAGCGCCCTCATCACCGCGGACACCCGGCACAACGTCACCGCCACCGCCATCGCCACCGCCACCGACGAACCGCTGGAACCTGACGAGGCCTGGGAGTCCGAGGGCGGCGCCGCTGCGGCGTCCACAGCCGTCCCGCATCAGCCCGGTCGGGACAGCCGCCCGACCGTCGGTATGTGAACCGGCAGTGGCGACCGGAGTCGACGAACGGAGGCACCATGACTCTTCCGCGGCTGAACATCTACCGGCACGACCGGGGCGCGCGGGCACTGATCACCCTGGCCGGTGAGATCGACCGGGCCACCGCGCCCCAGGTGCGGACCGCCCTGGACCGGTGCTTGCACGACGGCATCACCACCATCGACGTCGACCTGAGCACCGTCGGCCGCTGCGACACCAGCGGGCTGCGCGTTTTCCTCGACGCGTCGCGGCACGCTGCCGAGCGCGACACGTCCCTGCGCCTGCACCACCCGTCCCCGCAGACCGCGCGACTCCTCGCGGACACCGGCTCCGATCGAGTGCTCCTGTGACGCCCGGGACCGCCGACCGGGCGTGACAGCCGTGGCGGCCCGCCCGCCCTGTCGCTGGAGGACAATGTGGTCCGGCGGTACACCGGACAGCGGATGAGGGGTCGGTCTGTTGCGGTCCTCGATGCGGTGCGAAGGGCTCACCAAGCGTTACGGCAGAGGGCGTTGGATCCTCAGAGACGTGGACATGGAGGTCTCGGCCGAAGACGTCCTCGCGGTGGTCGGCGGCAACCGCTCCGGGAAGTCGACTCTGTTGAGGATCCTCGTGGGACTGTCTCGGCCCACCTCGGGAACCGTCTCGGGCCGCCCGCCGCACATCGGTTACGTACCCGACCGTTTCACCGCTCCCGACCGCATGTCGGCACTCTCCTACCTCACCCACATGGGACGGATCCGCGGTCTGCCGGGGTCGGCGGCCCGCGTCCGGGCGGGTCTGCTGCTGGAGCGCCTGGCCCTGGTGGGCGGCCCGGACGCCGCGCTGCGCACCCTGTCCAAGGGCAACGCGCAGAAGGTGGCACTGGCCCAGGCGCTGCTCGTCGAACCCGATCTGCTGGTCCTCGACGAGCCCTGGTCGGGTCTGGACGCCTCGGCCCACGGTGTTCTGGCCGAGTTCATCGAGCAGGTGGCCGCCCGGGGCGGGGCCGTGGTCTTCACCGACCATCGTGAGGCGATCACCCGGATACACGCCACCTGCGTCCACGTACTCGGCGACGGCCGGGTCACCCCGCGGGACGGGGCGCGTGCACAAGGGCGGCCCCCGGAGGTCGAACTGGTCCTGACGGCGCCGCCCACCGGTGTCCCGCCCACCGAGGTGAGCTGGTACGACCTGCCGGGCGTGCTGGACGCTGCGCGTCGGGGCGGGGCGCTCGTCCTGCGGGTGACGCGCGAGCACTCGGACACCGTCCTGCTCACGGCACTGCGGCACCGATGGTCGGTAGAAGGTGTCGCGAGGGCCGACGACGCCCACGACGCCCATGCCTCCCGCCCGGCCGCGAGGAGGGCCTCCTCCCGGTGATCGCCCTGATCCGCTACATGGTCACGGCGCTGCTGCTGTCCCAGCGTTTCCTCGCGCCCCTGCTGCTGTTCGTCGGACTGCTCGCGGTGCTGACCAGCAGCGACTCGGGCCCGCTCGCGGCCACCTACAGCTCGGCGGCCGGCGCCATGCTGGTGTGTTCGGTCTGGTCGACCATGGCACTGATCGGCCTCGAGGACCCGGCGCACCGCTCGGTCGTGGTCGTCAGCGCGGGCAGCCATCTACGGGTGCTGCTCGGGTCGGTGGCCACGGCCCTGCTGTGGTGCCTGCCGCTGACGGTGGCGGGACTGCTCCTGCCGCTGCTGTTCGGGTCCCACACCTTCACGGCGGCCGACGCCGTGCTGGGCGTGGAGGCACAGCTCACCTGTGCCGTGACCGGCGTCGCCATCGGCGTGCTCTGCTCGCGTCCGCTCTTCCGGCACCAGGGCTACGCACTCGCGGCCGCCCTGGTCCTGCTGCTCGCGGCCCTGCTGGGCAGGGGCGTCTCGCCGGTCAACATCCTGCTCGGGGACCTGCAGAACGCCTCGGACTCCGCGGACCTCCTCGGGTCCACGGGTGTCCTGCTCGCCGTCGCCGCCGGAGTGCTGGCGGGCGCGGTGGCGATCGCTCAGGCCGTCGGCCTCAGAAGGAACTGAGGCCGGCGGAGGAGCAGGCCGCCGTCGGGTCAGGTGCCGGCCAGCGGGTTCGGCAGCGGCAGGTAGCGAGCGTCCGCCCCGTCCGCCCCTGTCCACCTCAGCAGCAGGTTCGTCTTGCCGGGGAGGGTGGGCGCGGTGATGAGGGCGGTGGCTTCGGGGAGGTCGTGGCGGGACTGGCGGGACAGTTCGCGGCGGGCGGCCGGCCAGGGGTCGAAGCCGGGGTGGCGTTCGACGAGGGCCGCGGCGATCTCGCACAGGTGGTTGACGACCAGGCAGTACACCAGCCGCTCCCATCCGGTCTCGCGCGACACGTCCGGCAGCAGCTTCACGCCCTCGGCGTCCCGGAACAGCGCCTGCACGGGCGTACCGTCCGCGTCCACGGCGACCAGGGTGTTCTGCAGATGCGCCTCGAGGACGACGCCGTGGTCGGCGAAGGCCGCGAGGGCGGGCGGGACGACCGCGCCCAGGTACGCCTCCCACCAGCCCGCCGGATCCCGGGTGCCGTCGAGCGGGCTGCCCTCGAAACCCTCCACCAGGGCGGCGGCGAGCAGCGGGGTCGCCCCGGGCAGGACATGGCCGCGCAGTCCGTCGCGGACCAGGACGGCGAGTTCCTCGAAGGCGAAGTCGACGGTGCGGTAGCCGCGGTCGCTCAGCCAGGCCGCGCAGCCGGGGCTCGCGGCGAAGGCGCTCGCGACCGCTTCATCCGTACGGCGGAGTCCGAGCAGGTCGTGGCGCCAGAGCCGGCGGATGTCGTTCGTGATGCGGACGTCGAGACTGAACTTGAGGAAGAGATCCCGGCTGGGGGCGTACACCGTGCGGATCGCGGCCGTCGGCCAGGTCTCGAAGGCGGTCGTGCCGAGCCGGATCAGACGGCCGTCCTCGAAGGCCTCCGCGCAGGACACCAGGTCGAGCTGCCAGGGGTGGGCGGGCAGCAGCCGGTAGCCGGGCGGGGCCTCGCCGAGCGCGTCGAGGGCCGCGGTGTCGCCCTCCTCGACGACGGCGTCCTCGCGCACCCCGAGCAGGACCAGCGGGAAACGGGCATGGGCCTCGGGGGCGTACGGCAGCCAGGCGGCGGCGGGACCACCGCCGCGGGCTTTGGGCGCGGGGTGGTGCGGATGGCCGGTGACCAGGCACTGTTCGGAGCGCAGATACGGGTCGCCGGGCACCGTCGTCCGGTCCCTGGCCGTGAGCAGGGCGGCCACCGCGTCCCGGCTGTCGATCATCTCGGCGGGCAGCTCGTGGTTGGACACTCCGGTGTGGCGGGTGAGTTCCTCGGCGACGAGCTTCACGAGTTCGGGGTGACCGATCCGCCGCCAGCCGCCCGCCGTGTACACCTCGGGCTCGGCGGGCCGCCGATCGCCCCGCACCCTGAGCAGCCGCCCGCCGGGCAGCCGGTACACCGGGCGCTCGCCGGGTTCCGGGAGCGGCACGGCCACCTCGCGCAGCAGGCAGTTCAGCAGGGGCGCTGCCGCGTACGCGTCGGCGCGGCGGGCTACGGAGGTGCCGGCCGGCGGGGGCAGGAGATCCACGCGTTTCACTCGTTCTCTACGGTTCATCCGGGGCGATGACGATCAGTATGTCTGCCGTCTCCGTCCCGCTGTGACACCAGTCGTACCCGAGGAGTCCGCCCGTGCACCGTCCCCGCGCCGCCGAGGCCCGGTTCGTCGAAGAGCTGGCCGTCCTGCGCCCCGACCTCGTGGCGCGGTACGCGGCCGAGCTGCCCGGCGCCCGCGCGGCCGTGCTGTCCCGGCTGTGGCGGGGGCTCACGCACGAGCCGCTGCCCTGGGTCGCCGCGCGGAAGGCGGGCCGGGAGGGGCTCACGCTGCGTCTGTCGGACGGACGCCGGCTGCACGGCCCGCACCCTGACCCGTTCGCCACCGCCGCCCAGGTCACCGCCGTACGGCTCGACGAGGTCGTGCACGACGATCCGGCGTGCCTGATGACCGCCCTCGGCGTACCGCACGGCGCGGACTTCGCGGTCGAACTCGCCGACAGCGTGGCGTCGTTGGCGCTGTCGAGGGCAAGGCAGCCGCCGGGCCCCGAGGAGTGGCCGGTGCGCGACTGGGAGTGGGAGCAGCGGGTCGTCGACGGGCATCCCTACCATCCCAACTGCCGTTCCCGGCCCGGCTTCTCGGTGGCCGAGCAGCTGGCCTACGGGCCGGAGCACCGGCCGCTGGTACGGCTGGGGCTCGTGCCCGTACCGGCCGGTGAGTGCCTGGTGACGGGGGCGTGGCCGGCCGAGATGCGGGACGGGGAGCGGCTGTTGCTGCCGGTGCATCCGTGGCAGGCGGAACATGTGCTGAAGCGGACCGTCGCCGACGGCCTGGACGCGCATCCGCTGATGTCGCTGCGCACCCTCGCCCTGGCCGGCGGCGGACCGCATGTGAAGACCGCGCTCAGCGCCCGGCTCACGTCCTCGGTGCGGGACATCTCCGTCTACTCGATCGGTATGTCGGCGATCCTCTCGGAGTTCGCGGAGACCCTGACGGAACGGATGGACGGCCTCCTGCACTTCACCCGCACGCTGGGGGCGGTGACGGCCGACTCGCCCGATCTGGCGGCCGTGGTGCGCGAGTCCCCCCAGGTGTACGGCGACCGGGTGCTGCCCGTGGCGGCCCTCGCCACCACCGAGCTGCCCCGATCCCCGGCATGGCTGGCCGAGTTCGCCCGGCTGGCCCTCACGGCGGGGCTGCGGCTCCTGGAACTCGGCGTCGCCCTGGAGGCACACGGCCAGAACCTCCTCGTCGTCCTGTCCGAGTCGGGCGCGCCGCTCGGGCTTGTCTACCGGGACCTCGCCGACATCCGGGTCGGCCCGGCCAGGCTCGCGCGGCACGGCATCCAGGTTCCCGCGTTGTCCGGGCGGATCGTCACGGACGATGTGACGACCCTGCGGCGCAAGCTGTTCGGCTCCCTGGTGGCGGGTGCCCTCGCGGGTACGGCGGGTTCGGCGACGGCGTTGCGGGGGGCGCTGGAGACGGCCGTGCGAGAGCTGCCGCGCACGCCGGATCTGGCCGCGCTGCTCGAACAGCCGCTGCCCGCGAAGGCGTTGACGCTGATGCGGCTGTCGCCGGGGGCGCCGGGCGACCAGTGGACCCAGCTGCCCAACCCCCTGCTGTGAGCGGCCGTTTTGGAGCCCGGCGCACCTGATCAATAGGATCCGGCGATGATCACAAGAAAACGGCTGGCGGCGGGAGTGTGCGCCCTGCTCGCCGCCCTGACGGCCGGGGTCGCCTCCCCGGTCGCGGCGGTCGCCGGTGAACCAACGGGCGGCACCGCGCCTCAGGTCGATCTCGTCCTCGACGTGAGCGGCTCGATGCGGACGGCGGACATCGACGGCGGCACCCGGATGGCGGCGGCTAAGCGGGCCTTCAACGAGGTGCTGGACGCGACGCCCGAAGAGGTCCAGCTCGGCATCCGGACCCTGGGCGCCAACTACCCGGGCGACAACCAGAAGACGGGCTGCAAGGACACCGCCCAGCTCTACCCGGTCAGCACGCTGGACCGTACCGAGGCCAAGACGCAGGTGGCGACCCTTTCCCCCACCGGCTGGACACCGATCGGCCCCGCACTGCTGAAGGCCGCCGGTGACTTCACCGACAGCGCCTCCTCCAAGCGGATCGTGCTGATCAGCGACGGCGAGGACACCTGCGCCCCGCTCGACCCGTGCGAGGTGGCCCGCGAGATCGCCGCCAAGGGCGTCGGGCTGACCATCGACACCCTCGGTCTGGTCCCGAACACCAAGATGCGGCGGCAGCTGAGCTGCATCGCGGAGGCGACCGGCGGTACCTACACCTCGGTCGAGCACGCCGACGAACTCACCGACAAGGTCAACCAGTTGGTGGACCGCGCGGCCGACCCGGTGGTGACGCCGGTGGCCACGGAGGGCGCCGGCACCTGCGCCACCGCCCCGACGCTGAAGTCCGGGCTGTACACCGACCGCGAGGAGTTCACCCAGCAGCGCTGGTACCGGGTGGACGTCGAACCGGGCCAGGAGCTGCGCGCCTCGGTGAGCGTGGGGGCCGACCGGGCCGTGAACCCCTCCTACGGGGTGCTGCTGCGGGCGGTCACCGTGCACGGCCGGGAGATCGTGCGCGGCGAGGGTGCGGGCAACGGCCGTACGGACGTGATCTCGACGGGGCTCAGATACCCCAGGGCCGACCGTGACGACGCCTCGGCCGAGACCGTGTGTCTCCAGGTCACCAACTCCTTCTCGGCGGCCTCCGGGGTGAAGACGACCCCGGGTCTGCCCCTCGAGCTGACCGTCGACGTCGTGGACGGGCCGTCGAACGCGAGCGACGTGGCCTCCTTCGGCCTCGGGCGCGGCTGGTGGCTGCTCGGCGCGCTGATTCTCGCGGGCTTCGTCGCCGGTCTGCTGTGGGGCTGGCTGTCACGCTGGCGGGTCGCGGTCTGGAGGACCAACTGATGCGGATCACACGCGCGTTGAGCGTTTCCCTGCTGATGCTGGGGCTGGCCGTCGCACCGGCGGCGGCCGACTCCTCGCCGACGCCGACGGATTCGGCCTCGGCGGACGGTGACGCGCCCACCCAGGCGGGCACGTCGTTCCGTACGGCGACCGAGGTCGAGCAGGGCCGGACCGCGACGGCGAGCGGCTCCACGGGCGACTATCTGTACTGGTCGTTCCCCGCGGACGCCGGACAGCGCCCCACCGTGAAGGCGACGGTGAAGCTGCCCGACACGCACGCCTCGCAGACCTGGCAGATCGACGTGTACGACGGTCTGCGCCGCCGCCAGTCCTGCCAGTACGGCGCCCAGACGCGCACCGCCGCAGCGGACGCGCCCTCGGTGGAGCTGGCCTGCACGCTGCGCACGGTCCGCGCCTGGTCGGAGACCTGGGCCAACGACCCGCTGCCGGGCACGTACTACGTCCGGCTGACGGCCGTCGGCCTCACCACGGCCGACCTGGGACTCCCGGTGAGCACGGAAGTCCGGGTCGACTCCAAGGACATCGGCGGTTCGGCCGCGGTGGACGGTTCGCTGGCGGAGCCGCTGGTACCCGGCATCGCGGTGAAGTCCGAGGCCGAGAAGGACGGTTCCGAGGATTCCTCCGCCGTCCTGTCCGCCATCGAGCCCGAGGACGGCTGGTCCTCCGGCTGGTGGTCCGACCGCTGGGTGTGGACCGCGATCGGCGGCGCGCTCGCCGCGCTGGCCGGGGTCGGCGGCTACGCACTGACCCGCGGCTCGGGACGACCCACCCGGGTACCGCCGGGAGCCTGACGGCTGCGCGACAGAATCTGACGACTCATCAAGAAGGCCCGCTCCGGCGGGCCTTCTTCCGTCACCCCGCCCGCAGCAGCTTCGCGATCGTGCCGTCCCCGGTCACCTCGACCCGGCCGGTCCGCACCGCGTCCGGCAGGCTCAACTCGCCCCGGCTGAGGGCCTCGCAGGTTTCGGCGTCCAGGGCCAGGCGGGCGTCGGGCTCCTGGGGGGCCGGTCCCTCGCCGTACGCGGGGCCGTCCTGTGTGCCGACATACAGGTGGAACTCCCCCTCCTCCAACCGCACTTCGACGAGTCCTTCGCCCTCCAGCGAGCGCAGCAGCGGCAGCGCGAACCAGTGCGCGCGCACCGCGTCGGTGGGCCGTCGGTCGCCGAGTTCGGGGCCGCCCCAGGCGCCGAGGGCCTGGAGCACGGGCAGCAACTCGCGTCCCCGGTCGGTGAGTTCGTAGACGTAGGCCGCCCCGGGCGGGGGCAGCCGGCGTCGGGTGGTCAGGCCGTCGCGTTCCATGTCCTTCAGCCGTGAGGCGAGTACGTCCGTGCTCACGCCCGGCAGGTCGGCGTGCAGGTCCGTGTAGCGGCGCGGGCCAGCCAGCAGTTCCCGGACGATCAGCAGGGTCCAGCGGTCGCCCACGACGTCCAGGGCGCGGGCCGCGGAACAGTACTGGTCGTAGCTTCGGCGAGGTGACATGCGACGCAGTCTAGACAAGTTGTTGGACTTTCCAAGCTCCTACTTGGTAAAACCAAGCAACACAGGTAACCGGAGAGGCAGCAGCGCATGGAGTTCCGGCAGTCGAGCAAGCTCAGCGAGGTCTGTTACGAGATCCGCGGCCCGGTGATCGAGCACGCCGACGCACTGGAGGAGGCGGGCCACAGCGTGCTGCGCCTCAACACCGGCAACCCCGCGCTGTTCGGCTTCGAGGCGCCGGAGGAGATCCTCCAGGACATGATCCGGATGCTCCCCAAGGCGCACGGCTACACGGACTCCCGGGGCGTCCTCTCCGCCCGCCGGGCCGTGGCGGGGCGCTACCAGACGCTGGGCCTGGAGGTCGACGTCGACGACGTCTACCTCGGCAACGGCATCTCCGAGCTGATCTCGATGGCCGTACAGGCACTCGTCGAGGACGGCGACGAAATCCTCATCCCCGCCCCCGACTTCCCCCTCTGGACCGCGGTCACCACCCTCGCCGGCGGCAAGGCGGTCCACTACCTCTGCGACGAACAGGCCGACTGGTACCCGGACCTGGACGACATGGCCTCGAAGATCACGGACCGCACCAAGGCCGTCGTCATCATCAACCCGAACAACCCCACCGGCGCGGTCTACCCGAAGGAGATCATCGAGGGCATCCTCGATCTCGCCCGCCGGCACGGCCTGATGGTCTTCGCCGACGAGATCTACGACCAGATCCTGTACGACGACGCCGTGCACCACTCCGTCGCCGCCCTCGCCCCCGATCTGGTTGTCCTGACCTTCTGCGGCCTGTCGAAGACGTACCGGGTGGCGGGCTTCCGCTCGGGCTGGCTGGTGGTCACCGGCCCCAAGCAGCACGCGAAGAGCTACCTGGAGGGCCTGACCATGCTGGCCTCCATGCGGCTGTGCGCCAACGCCCCCGCCCAGTACGCCATCCAGGCCGCGCTCGGCGGCCGCCAGTCCATCCACGAGCTGACCGCGCCCGGCGGCCGGCTGTACGAACAGCGCACGGTGGCCTGGGAGAAGCTCAACGAGATCCCCGGTGTGACATGCGTGAAGCCGAAGGGCTCGCTGTACGCATTCCCACGTCTCGACCCCAAGGTCCACAAGATCCACGACGACGAGAAGTTCGTCCTGGACCTGTTGCTGCGGGAGAAGATCCAGGTCGTCCAGGGCACCGGCTTCAACTGGCCTGCCCCGGACCACTTCCGCATCCTGACGCTGCCTCACGCACAGGACCTGGAGGCGGCGATCGGGCGGATCGGGCGGTTCCTGAGCGGATACCGGCAGTAGCTGGTGGTGTTGCGGGGATTCATGGTCGGGGAGAGCGGGGATGCCATAGAGTGCGGCCACTGATCCGCAGGGTCGGGGGATGGGGGGATCCCGGGTGTTCTCGTCTCGTCGCCGTGCCTCGGACACGCCATCGGCACCGTCGGCCTTACGCATCCGTGTCGTACTGCTCGTCCTGAGCGTCGGCCTCTTCGGCAGCCCGTGGGTGCAGGGGCCCGTCAGGGACCTGTACGAGCGGAAGTTCTACATCGAGGGGTCCGACAGCAAGAACCTGCGCCGACTGCTCGAAGCGGCGTTCGTCCCAGCCTGGGACACGTCGGACGCGCGATACGGCACCACGTCCGCACTGGTCGTGAACGACCTCTCCGTCCTGTTCCTGCTGGCGGCCCTCGCCTTCTTCCTGTGGCGGATGTCGCTCCGCGGGAAGCCGGGCCTGCTCCGCTGTCTCGTCGTGGGTGTGTCGGTCTCGGTGGCCTCCAACCTCCTGTGGTGGGGCCTGCACAGGACCTTCGTGCCCGAGGTGCCGCTGGCGCCGGCCGACATGATGCTCGACTACCTGCTGCCCGGTGGCCTGCTGTTCGGCCTGGCGGCGGGCGTGCTGCTCGTGCTCCTGACCGGCGGCCTGCCGGGGATCCGGGCCAGGAGCTCCGTCGGCGCCGTCACGGCGCCGCTCCGCCGCTGGAGAGAGGGAGGGCTCGGCATGACGACGGCGCCGGTCCACATGCCGGTCGGGAGTGCGCCGGGTGATGTCACCCGGTATCTGTGCGCCGCGGCCTACATCGACGAGAGTTTCGCCGAGCGAGTGGTGGAGGACCTCCTGGCCGACGAGGCCGGCGCCGTGGCGGCCTCGCCCGACGTCGACCTGGTGACGGTGGTACGTCACTGCCTGACGGCCCAGGAGCTGCGCCGCTCCCGCGACCTGCGGCTGACCGCGGCCTTCGCCGTCCTGGCGGTGTTCGCGCCCCTGTGGCTGGCGTTCGTCACGGTGTTCCTGTCGGCCGGCCGGCGGGCCGGCGGCCGGCCGAGCCGGGCCACCCGGGGCCGGCACCAGCCCGAGGGCAGGGTGCTGGTGGGTACGGCGATCACGGCCGGCATCACGGTGCTCGTCGCCTTCGCCTTCGGTGTCCTCGTCTCGGCGCTGCCCGCCCCCGGCTTCGTGAGCTGGCTGCTGGGCGCCTATCTGGCCGGGGTACCGGCCGTGCTGCTGTCCGTCGCGGTGGTGGCGTGCGCGTACGTCACGGTCGTACGCCATGATCTCGCCGTCGACCGGCTGCTGCGCACGACCATGACCCGCGAGGCCTTCGCCCGGCAGCCGCGGCCGACCGTGCCGCGGCGGAAGTGGATGGCCGAGCGGCTGACGGCCATCAGGGAGGCGCAGGACGGCAACGTCACGGTGTACAGCGGGTACACACCCTTCATCGGCTACGCGGAGGCCGCCTCGCAGTGGTCGCTCAGCGTGCCGCTGCTGCCCGCAGGCAACCCCGTGGCAGGGGTGCCGCGCCGCCCTGCCGACCCTGAGCCGTTCACCGTCACCGAACTCGTCGACCACGTACGCGCGCGACTGCGGGCGACCGCCACCCACGGCACGGCCGACGGGACGCCGGCGGATGTCGCCGAGTCCCTCGCCTCCCTCGTCGTCGAGGACCGGGTCTTCGCGAGCGGCACGAGCATCGGCGACGACGAGCGGTTCATCAGGACCAGGAGCCTCGCCCCGGCCGCGCGGCTGTCGGCCGACGAGGTGGAGCGGATCACGGAGCGTCCCGCCGGGGCCGTCCGCCACTATCTGGCCGTGCATGTCCCGCTGTGGGGCGGGGACGTGGTGCCGAGCGTCTTCCTGCACTTCTCGACCACGGGACGCACGCTCCACCTGCACTGCAGCAACCACGTACTCGCTCCGGTGCGCGCCGAGTACCACGTCGTGGACCGGCTGCGCGGTCCCCTCTCCCCCGCGGCGCGGCGCGAACTGCTGCTGGAGGCCGTCCCCCGCACCGGCAAGGCGTTCCACGCGGCGCCTTTCAGGGCGCTGCGGCAGAGCTACTTCGACGAGCGGCACAGCAGACGGATGACGGACGAGCTCAAGGCCCTGGAGCAGGACCCGGTCTACGACTTCGGCGCCCGGATGAGCATCCGGGAGCTGGCGCTGAGCCCGGACTACCACAACTACTTCCAGGTCGTGGACGCCACCCGGATCACGTCCCTGGTGGAGCGCCACACCTTCGCCGCGATCCGTGAGTTCCTCGCCGCGCGCGGCTACGACATCGCCGACTTCCGCGCCCAGCAGCAGACCATCCTCAATCAGGGCCTCATTCAGCAGGGCGGGACGAGCATCATCGGCAACCAGGCGATCGGTACCGGCGCGACCGCCACGCAGAACGTCCCCCAGCAGCAGTCCGGTGCGGCGGCGCCGGGTGCCGTCGGCGGCTCCGGCACATAGTCCGAGGAGGTCCTCATCATGGGCAACGACGACCGGCGTCAGGACCCTCCGGTCAACAACGGCGTCATGATCAGCGGCGGTACCCACTACGTCGGCAACCAGGCCGTGGGACACCGCGCCCAGGCGTTCTCCGGCACGGTCTCCTTCCAGCCGCAGGACGCCGAGCGTACGGCCGAACTCCTCGCGCACGTCGAGCAGTTGCTGACCGAACACCGGGCGGCGCTCGCCGACCCCGACGCGACCGGCAGGGAACTGCGCCGCCTGCGCGAGGAACTCGACGAACCCGAACCCCAGCCGACGGTCCTGCGACGGGCCCTCGACCGCCTCAACGAGTTCGTACAGCCGGTGACACCGCTGGTCGTCGCGGTGGGACAACTCGCGCAGTCGGTGCAGGGGTTGCCGGGGGTGTGAGGCGGGGGTGCCGTGTGGCACGGTGCTGTGGTGGGCGGGCCGACCACGTGCCGGCCGAGGTGGACGCGGCGCATGCGAAGACCGAGGGGTGCGTCGGGCTGGTGGCGCCCGCCCTTTCCTGCTCATGCTCACCGCCCGTCGGCTCGGCCTGTCCCCTTTCAGGCCGGGGGGGCGGAACCTGGGCCGCCGGTGATCGCCGGGAGGGATGTCAGACCCCCGTCGTAGCCTTCGAAGCGGAGGGGTCAGTGATCCGTACGGTCCGTCGTGCGGCCCTTCCCCCGGAAGGAGCACGCCGTGACGCGACCGCCCACCGCCGCGCAGCGGCGTGTCATCGACGCCGCCGATCCCGTCACCGGGCGACTGAGGGGCACCGAGGCCCAGCTGGACGCGCTGGTGAAGCGCGGGCTGGCCTTCCGGCACCCCCGGCCGCCGCACGACCATTTCCTGACCCCGGCCGGGCACCGCATACGGGAGACGGTCGAGGAGGAGCCCGAGCGGCCCGCCGACCCGGCCACCGGCGTGTTCGCCGCGCACATCGGCGGCACCGAGGAGCCCGCGGAGAGCGGTCCGGCCCGGGCGCGTGAGGTGCACAGCGCCTGGCAGGGGCTGCTGGAGCTGCGCCGGATGACCAACCCGGACGGGTCGACGGACCGGCCCTGCGGCTGGGAACGCGCACATCTCGTGCAGGCGGCGGCGCTCGCCCTGGAGGCGGCCGGGCACGCGCCGGAAGCGGGGGGCTCGTCCGGCTACCGGGTGCGCGCGACCCCGCAGCCCGAGGCCGTGGCCGTGCACGCGCCGGACGGCGAGGCGCTGCGGGCCTGCGCGACCACCCTGGAGAAGGCCGGCTGGCAGGTCGGCGAGTACACCGAACCGCGGACCAGGGCCCGGTACCTGCTGGCCTCGCCGCGCCGGGTGTAGGGGGCACATGTCAGGATCGGGTGCAGCAACTGCCGTTGCCTGAGAGGGGATTGACGCATGAGCGAACCGTTTTCCGTGCCGGTGACCGTCCGCGGGTACGAGACGGACGTGCAGGGACACCTCAACCAGAGCGTGTACATCAACTACGCGGAGCACGCCCGCTGGTCGCTGCTCGAGGCCGCCGGGATCACCCAGGCCGGGCTCATCGGCAGCGGAGTGGGCCCGGTGGCTCTGGAGACCACCATCCGGTACCGGCGCGAACTGCTGGCGGGCGACGAGGTGGAGGTGACCTGCGCCTTCGAGTGGGGCGGGGGCAAGACGTTCCGCATACAGCAGACGATCCGCAAGAAGGACGGCACGGTGGCGGCCGAGATCACGGCGGTCGGCGGGATCATGGATCTCAAGGAGCGGCGACTGGTCGAGCAGCCCGTCGAGGTCTTCAAGGAACTGGCCGCCGACCCGGGCCTGTTCGGGCTGTAGCTCAGGCCGGCTCCGGTTCCCGCTCGGCGTCGTAGTGCGCCCGCGCCTCGGCGATGTAGACCCTGTTGCGCTCCGCCCAGTCGGTGAGGCGTTGCAGGGTCTCGTGCAAATCGCGGGCGACCGGGGTGAGTTCGTACTCCACCCGGGGCGGCACCGTGGGATGGACGGTGCGGGTGACAAGACCGTCGCGCTCCAGGTTGCGCAGGGTCAGGGTCAGCATGCGGCGGCTGATGCCCTCGATGCTGCGCTCCAACTCGGTGAAACGGATGGGCCCGTGGGCTGCGGCGACGAGGATCTGCACGCTCCATTTGCCGGAGACCCTGTCAAGAACTTCCCGCACCGGACACGCGTGCGCGTTCACGACCTGCACGGTTACACCGGTGTTCCTCTGGGACATCGAACTGCCTCCTTACACCGCTCTCCATGGTCACTGACGATGTTGCCCGTTACAAGTCGTGCACCAAAGCCAGTTGCCGGAATCCATGGAGAACGCGGAGGCCACGCCCGCCATGACAACCGTCGCCGAAACCCCGACACCAGCGCCGCACCGAACGTACTCCCGCTGGACGGCCCTGGTCGTCCTGTGCGCGGGGACACTCATGACGATCCTGGACGGCAACATCGTCACGGTCGCCATGCCGGCCGTCCAGAGCGACCTCGGCTTCTCCGGGCCGGGCCTCGCCTGGGTGGTCAACGCCTATCTGATCCCGTTCGGGGGCCTGCTGTTGCTGGTGGGCCGGCTGGGCGACCTGGTCGGGCGCAAGCGGATGTTCGCGGCGGGGCTCGCCGTGTTCACGGCGGCGTCCGTGCTGTGCGGGGTGGCCACCGGCCAGGGCACGCTGATCGCGGCGCGTGCCCTGCAGGGCGTCGGCGGGGCGATGACCTCGGCGGTGGTGCTCGGCATGCTGGTCGCGCTGTTCCCCGAGCCTCGTGAACAGGCCCGTGCGATCGCGGTGTTCAGCGCGGTGGGCGCGGGAGGCGGGGCGCTGGGCACGTTCCTCGGCGGGGCGCTGACGCAGGCACTGAACTGGCACTGGATCTTCCTGATCAACCTGCCGATCGGGATCGTCGCCCTGGTGGCGGCGATTCGGGTGCTCGCTCCGGAGGCCGGCGAAGGGCTCGGCCGGGGCGCGGACTACCCGGGGGCCGCGCTGGTGACGGGGGCGCTGATGCTGACGGTGTACGTGATCGTCGGGTCCGGTGACCGCGGGCCGGCCACCACGCCGGCGTTGGCCCTGGCCGCCGTCGCCCTGTTCACGGCGTTCACCCTGCGCCAGGCCCGTGCCGCCCGTCCCCTGCTGCGGCTCCGGCTGTTCGGTTCCCGACTGCTGTCCGGCGCGAACGCCGTGCAGATCCTGATGATCGCCACCATGTACGGCTTCCAGTTCCTGGGTGCGCTGTATGTCCAACGCGTCCTCGGCTTCGGCGAGTTGCTCACCGGCACGGCGTTCCTGCCGGCGCCGGTCGTGATCGGGCTGCTGATGCTGGGGCTGTCGGCGCGGACCATCGGGCGGTTCGGCCCGTACCGGGTCCTGCTGGCGGGGCTCGGCCTCATCGTCGCCGGGATGGCCCTGCTGAGCCGTGCGCCGGCCGACGGCTCGTACGTCGCGGACGTTCTTCCGCCGCTGCTGTTGCTGTCCGTCGGGTTCGCCGCGGCCATGCCCGCGCTGACCGGGCTCGCCATGTCGGGAGCGCGGGAGGAGGACGCGGGGCTGGCGTCCGGGTTGTTCAACACCACGCAGGTGGTGGGGGGTTCGCTGGGGCTGGCGGTGCTGTCGGTGCTGGCGGCGGGTCGGACGGAGGGGCTGCTGGCCGACGGGGTCGAGGTGGTCTCGGCGACGGCGGAGGGATATCAGCTGGCGTTCCGGGTGGGAGCGGGGATCGCGGTGGGGGCGTTGGTCTTGGCTGCGGTGGTGCTCCGGCCGCGAGGGAAGGTCTGAGCCGCCTTCGCCTGTACCTCGTTGTGCCGTGTCGCGGCTGCGGGTACATCGCGGCTGGTCACCAGTACCCGGCAGGTGCCGTGACTGCACCCACCAGGGGCGCTGGGAACTGCGCGACCAGCCCCCACCGCCCCGCAGCCGACGCACAACCGTCAGCCTCCACCCCCACCGAACGCCCCCTTGTGGTCCTGGGCCCACTCCCGATACGTCCGCGCCGGACGCCCCAGCACCTCCTCCACGTCCCTGGTGACCACCGCGTTGCCGCCCTCGGCCACGAAGCGGACGCTGCGCAGCATCCCCTCCGCGGACTCCTCGCTCCAGCCCGAGGCGAGCAGCAGTTCACGCGTCTGGGACGGGGTCAGGTCACGGAGTTCCACCCGGCCGCCGAGCACCTCCCCCAGCGCGGCCGCCTGGTCGTGGGGGCTGAGCGTCTCGGGGCCGGTCAGGGTGTACGTCCGCCCCACGTGCCCCGGACCCACCAGTGCCGCGACCGCGATCTCGGCGACATCGCGCGGGTCCACGACCCCCTGCCGGCCCGTTCCCAGCATGTTCGGGACCGGCTCACCAGAGCGGAGCGCATCGGCCCAGCTCAAGGTGTTCGACGCGAAGGACGACGGCCGCAGGATCACCCACTCCAGGCCGCTGTCCCGGACCGCCTCCTCGCCGTGTCCGTGCGCGATGCCGCCCAGACCCGTCCTGGGATCCCCCGCGCTGATCGCGGAGAGCTTCACCACTCGCCGTACGCCCGCCGCCCGGGCCGCCCGCACCATCCCCCCGTCGGTGTCGGCGTCCTCCGGGCCGAACACGCCGACGAGGAGGGCGGCGTCGGCGCCCGCCATGGCCGCTGCCACGGAGTCGAGGTCGCGAGGGTGACCCCCGACCGCCTCCACCCCGGGCGGCAGCCGGTCCCCGCCAGGGTCCCGCGTGAGCGCGCGCACCTTCTCGCCGCGCGCCACGAGCCGTCGTACGACATCGCTTCCGATGGTGCCCGTGGCACCCGTGACCAGGATCATGGCCACCACGATGGGTGCCGCACCGGCCCGGCCGATAGGAAATTCCGGCACGTTTCGCGCGCCCGGACCCCCCGCCTCCGCGCTTACGGTGGAGGCGTGACCAACTCCGTTTCCGAGCACGCCCGGCGCACCCCCGATGCGCCGGGTCCGTGGATCGCCGGGATCGGGGCCCTGGCCGTGGAAACGGATCCGCGGGAGCCGTTCGTCCAGTTGCCGGACCCCTCGACCAAGGTGATCGTTCGCAGCGAGGCGCGGGGCCGGCCGACCCTGCTGGTGTCGGGACCGCGCGTCCGGGCCACGTACTACCGGGGCAAGACAGACGTGTCCTGCGTGGAGGTGCGCCTCGCGCCCGGCACGACCCGCGCGCTGCTGGGCGTCCCCGCGGTCGACCTCGTCGGGCGGATCGTGCCGCTGAGCGCGCTGCCGGGGCCCACCGCGCGGCGACTGGCGTACGAGCTCGGGCAGCTGGAGCCCGAGGACGTGGTCGCCCGGCTCGCGGACGTCCTTCCGGACCGGCTGCCCACCGCGGCCGACCGGGCACGCGCCGAACTGCTGCGGGCCGCGGTCGCCGCGCTGTCGGTCCGCTCGGGTCACCCACCCGGTCAGGTCAGCGAGGTTGCTCGTGAACTCGCCGTCAGCGAGCGCCAGTTACGCAACCTGTTCAGCGACGGTGTCGGGCTCTCGCCCAAGCACTACGCCCGCATCGACCGCGTCCGCGCGGTGCTGGCCCACGCCTCCGAGCTGGCCTCCGCCGAACTGGCCGCCGTCACCGGCTACTACGACCAGTCCCACATGACGTCCGACTTCCGCACCCTGATGGGCGTCCCGCCGCGCTCGTACCTCACCGGACGGCTTCCCGCTCCCCGCTCCTGCCAGACGATCGACAGCCTGTGATGCGATTTCGCAGAACCGCCGCCCGCCGCACCCTGCTCGCCGCCCTCGGAGCCGGAGTGCTGAGCTCCCGGTGGCCGTCCGCCGGGGCCGCGGGCCCGACCGGGCTCGACGACCCGGTCAAGAAGGACCTCGCGATGCGGCTGGTGTCCAGTGCGGAGAACTCCTCGCTGGACTGGCAGGCGCAGTACGCCTACCTCGAGGACATCGGGGACGGCCGCGGCTACACCGCCGGCATCATCGGTTTCTGCTCCGGTACGAGCGACATGCTGGCGCTGGTCGAGCTGTACACGCAGCGGGTCCCCGACAACCCGCTGGCCCCGTATCTGCCCGCCCTGCGCGCGGTGGACGGCACCGACTCGCACGACGGGCTGGACCCGGGGTTTCCGGCGGCCTGGCGGGAAGCGGCGCAGACATCCGCGTTCCGCCAGGCACAGCGGGACGAGCGGGACCGCGGCTACTTCGACCCGGCGGTCGCGCGTGCCAAGAAGGACGGTCTCGGCACGCTCGGCCAGTTCGTCTACTACGACGCGATGGTCATGCACGGCCCCGGCACCGACGCCCTGAGCTTCGGCGGCATCCGCGACCGGGCCCGGCGGGGTGCGGCCACCCCGGCGGACGGCGGTGCCCAGACCGCCTACCTGCACGCCTTCCTGGACGCCCGGGTGTGGGCGATGAAGCAGGAGGCGGCGCACAGTGACGTCAGCCGGGTCGAGACGGCCCAGCGGGTCTTCCTGGAACAGGGCAATCTCGACCTGGACCCGCCGCTCAAGTGGAAGGTGTACGGGGACAGTTACGAGATCGGCTGAGCGGGGACGGCCTCCATGGGGTGGGTGACCTCGCGTGCGTCCTCGCCTCGGCCGAGGTGGTTGAAGACCAGGTTCAGCGCCACCGCGGCGACGCAGCCTGTCGAGATCCCCGAGTCCAGGACGATCCTCGCGGTCTCGGGGAAGGCGTGGTAGAACTCCGGCGCGGTGATCGGGATGATGCCGACGGCCAGCGACACGGCGACGATCAGGACGTTGTTGTCCTTGTCCAGGCCCGCCCTGACCAGGGTCTGGATGCCGCTGGCGGCCACCGAGCCGAACAGGACGACTCCGGCGCCGCCGAGCACCGGGCGCGGGACGACGGCGATGAGCGAGGCGGCCATGGGGCACAGGCCCATCAGCACCAGGAAGGCGCCGCCGGTGGCGACGACGTAGCGGCTGCGGATCCTCGTCATCGCCACGAGGCCGATGTTCTGGGCGAAGGCGCTGCACATGAAGCCGTTGAAGAGGGGGCTGAGCGCCGAGCCGAGAGTGTCGGCACGCAGGCCCGCGGCGATGGTCCGTTCGTCGGCCGGGCGCTCGACGATCTCGCCCAACGCCAGCATGTCCGCGGTGGATTCGGTCATGGAGACCACCATCACCACGCACAGCGAGAGGATCGCGGCGAGCTGGAACTGCGGGGCGCCGAAGTGGAAGGGGGTAGGGAAGCCGACGACGGCCGCGTCGGTGACGGGCCCGAAGTCCGTCGCGCCGAAGGGGATCGCGAGGAGTGTGCCGGTGACCAGGCCGAGCAGTACGGCGATCTGCTTGACGAAGCCTCGGGTGAAACGTCGTAGGACGAGCACGATCCCGAGCGTCGCCGCGGCCAGGCCCAGGTTGGTCGTAGAGCCGTAGTCGCGCGCCGCGGGGTCGGGGCCCTGTGCCCAGCCGAAGGCGACCGGCAGGAGCGAGACGCCTATCAGGGTGATGACGGTCCCGGTGACGACCGGCGGGAAGAAGCGGATCGCCTTGCTGAAGAAGGGGGCGGCGAGGAAGCCGAGGAGTCCGGCGACGATCACCGCGCCGAAGATGACGGGCAGGGCGTCGGACTTGTCGTCCATGGAGGCGACGACGGCGGTCATGGGGGCCACGCCCGCGAAGGTGACGCCGTTGACGAAGGGCAGCCGGGCGCCGATCTTCCAGATGCCGAGGGTCTGCAGGAAGGTGGCGAGGCCCGCGGTGAACAGGCAGGCGCCGGTGAGGAAGGTGAGGTCGGCGGCGGAGAGGCCGATGGCCGCGCCGACGATCAGGGGCGGGGCGACGACTCCGGCGTACATGGCGGCCACGTGCTGGAGGCCGGTGGTCGCCATCTTCAGGGCGGGGAGCTTTTCGTCGACGGGGTGGACTGACACTGCGGCTCGCCTCCGGGCGGTTACACGGCTGCCGAAAGGCGGTGCCGTGGGTTTCATGGAGGTGGTGCGAGTGGTCGTGCGGGACCGGGAACGGAGACCGTTCCGGGGCGCGTGCGTCCAACACGCGCCCCGGGCACGGCCGCCATGGAACCCGGCGTGCGGGGTCCACGGCTGCCGGCCGGGAGCCGTCCCTCCCGACCGGAGTTCTGGTGAAGTGGTCAGCCCTGCGCGGCGATCCGCGCGAGGCGCTGGGCCTGTTCCCGCGTGGAACGCGCGATGGCGTCCTCGTCGACATGCAACAGGCGGCTGTTCTCGACGATCTGACGGCCGTTCACGAAGGAGGCCGTGACGGGTGCCGCCGCGCCGAAGACCAGCGCGGTCACCGGGTCGGCGATCGAGGCGTGCGCGAGGGTGTCGAGCTTCCACAGCACCAGGTCGGCGAGCTTGCCCGCCTCCAGGGAACCGGTCTCCGCCGCGCGGCCCAGGACCTGGGCGCCGCCGTAGGTGCCCAGGCGCAGGGCCTGGCGGGCGTTGAGAGCCGCTTCCCGGTGGGCGCCGAGGCGGTTGATGAGCAGGGCGTTGCGCAGTTCGGTGTGGAGTTCGCCGGACTCGTTGGACGCCGTGCCGTCGACGCCGAGGCCGACCGGCACGCCGGCCGCGAGCATGTCCGGGACCCGGGCGATGCCCGCGGCCAGACGGGCGTTGGACGAGGGGCAGTGGGCCACACCCGTCTTGGTACGGGCGAAGGCGGCGATGTCGGAGTCGTTCATGTGGACGCAGTGCGCCATCCACACGTCCTCGCCGAGCCAGCCGGTGGACTCGAAGTAGTCGGTGGGCCCCATGCCGAACAGTTCCTTGCAGAACTGCTCCTCCTCGACGGTCTCCGAGCCGTGGGTGTGCAGCCGTACGCCGAGGCGGCGGGCCAACTCGGCGCCTTCACGCAGGAGTTCGGTGGAGACCGAGAAGGGCGAGCAGGGGGCGACGGCGACCTGGGTCATCGCGTCGAAGGAGGAGTCGTGGTGCTCCTTGACGGTCGCCTCGGTCGCGGCGAGGGCGCCCTCCAGGGTCTCGACCGCGAAGTCCGGGGGCAGGCCGCCGTCCTTCTCGCTGCGGTCCATGGAGCCGCGGGCGAGGGTGAAGCGGACACCCGTCTCGCGGGCGGCGCGGATGATCGCGCCGGACAGGTCGCCGGAGCCGGCGGGGAAGACGTAGTGGTGGTCCATGGCGGTGGTGACGCCGCCGCGAGCCATCATCGCGAGCGAGCCCTGCGCCGCCGCGTAGACCATCTGCTCGTCGATGCGCGCCCAGGTCGGGTAGAGGGCGACGAGCCAGTTGAAGAGGTTGTGGTCGGTGGCGAGGCCCCGGGTGATCCACTGGTAGTAGTGGTGGTGGGTGTTGACCAGGCCGGGGGTCACCAGGTGGCCGGTGGCGTCGATACGGCGGTCGACGTTCTCCAGGCCCTCGGGGGCCCTGCCCGCGCCGAGCGACTCGATGCGGTTGCCGGCGATGACCAGGTGCCCGGTGGCGTACTCCGTGTCGTCGGCGTCGACCGTCGCGATCGAACAGTTCTCGATGACGATGCGCTGGGCTGCTGCCATGATGCGTCTCCTTCACTGTGCGGAGTGGGCACGGCAGGACCCGGGGATTTGAGTGCCGCGGCCCGTACAGGCGGGCCGCGGGTGCCGCAATGGGAGTTGGTCAGAGGTTGGTGAGGTCCACCGGGATCCTCGGCTCGACGCCGTCCCGCAGGACGGTCGCCTCGATCAGGCCGTAGGGCCGGTCGGCGGCGAAGTACACCTCGTTGTCGTTCTTGAGGCCGAACGGCTCCAGGTCGACCAGGAAGTGGTGCTTGTTGGGCAGTGAGAAGCGGACCTCGTCGATCTCGCGGCGGTTCTCGATGATCCGCGAGCCCATCTGGTACAGGGTCTGCTGGAGCGAGAGCGAGTACGTCCCGGCGAAGGCCTGGAGCATGTGCTTCTTCACCTGCTCGTAGGACTCCTCCCAGTTGGGCATCTCCTGCTCGTCGTCGGACCAGTTGAAGCGCCAGCGGGCGGCGACCTGGGTGGCCAGGATGCGGTCGTACGCCTCGGGCAGGGTCGTGTACTTGTCCTTGACGTAGCCCCAGAACTCGGAGTTGGTCGAGTTCATCACCGTGAGGTCCTTGAGGCCGGAGACGACCTCCCAGGAGGAGCCGTCGTAGGTGACCTGGGTCAGGCGGGTCTCCTGGCCCTGGCGGACGAACGAGTGTGCGTCCTCGCCGGGCGTCCCGATCCGCTCCCAGGCGTACTCCTCGATGCGGATCCGCGCGGTCCTGATCGGCTCCTGACTCGTCACGAAGTGCCGGGCGAGGTGGATGCCGAACTGCTCGGCGGACTCGATGCCGTGCTCCTTGGCGAAGGCGTACACCGTGTTCTTGGTGGTGTCGGTCGGCAGCACGTTGGCGTTGGAGCCGGAGTAGTGGACCTCGTCCATGTCGCCGCTCAGCGACACCGAGACGTTGAGGTCCTTGATGTGATGGGTGGCGCCGTCCCGCGTGATCTTGACGACTCGGTTCTCGGCCTTGCCGTACTGGTTCTGTCCCAGAATGGTGGGCATCTCTAGCTAGCTCCCTCGGTATACGGAGTAGCCGAACGGGTTGAGCAGCAGCGGTACGTGGTAGTGCTCGCCCGGCTCGACGGCGAATGTGATCGCCACCTCCGGGAAGAACACACCGGCACCGCTGTCCCGATTCGCGGGGGCGTCCTGCTGCGCATCGGCTTGCTTCTTCAGGAAATACGGCTCCACGGCGAAGTCGAGCCGTACGTGGGTGGTCCCCTCCGGCAGCGCCGGCAGGTCCTTGCACCGCCCGTCCGCGTCGGTCGCGGAACCCCCGAGCGCCTGCCATTCAGCGTCCCGTCCGGCGCGGGCCGCGATCTGGACGGGGACGCCCTCGGCGGGGCGGCCGAGGCTGGTGTCCAGGATGTGCGTGGACACCGAGGCGGTGGTGCTGGTGCTCATGCTGCTCAGTCCTCTTCGACGATACGGGCGAGCCGGATACGGTTGATCTTGCCCAGCTCGGTGCGGACGATCTCGCGCTCCCGCTCCGGCGAGTTGCCGATCCGTTCCTCTACCGCGTCGCGCATCTGCTCGGCGGTGCGGCCGGTCGCGCAGATCAGGAAGACATGGCCGAACCTCTCCTGGTACGCCAGGTTCAGTTCCAGCATCTGCGCCCTGAGCTCCGCGGAGGCGCCGGCCATGCCGCGCTGCTCGCGGGCGGAGGTCGGGTCGCCGGGCTTGGGGCGGCCGATCGGGGGGTGCCCGGCCATCGCCTCGGCGAGGTCGTCGGCGGTCAGCTCGGCCATGGCGGCCTCGCTGGTGGCGTAGAGGTCTTCCGCGGTCGCGTAGGGGCGGGCGGCGAGCAGCCGACGAGCCCACGCCGTCGAGGCGCACGCCTCGAGGAGGACCGCGTGGGCCGCGTGCTCCTCGAGGACGTTGAACCGGGCCAGGCCGGGGGACGTGGAAGTCGAAGTCACGGGAGTCAGCTAACGCCCCGACGCGACATCACGTCAACACTTTGTTGAAAATTCGCGGTTACGAAACCCGCCGGGGTCCGCAGCCTACGTTTTGTCCCGGTTCAGGTAGTTGTAGACCGTGAAGCGGCTCACCCCGAGGGCGCTCGCCACGGTCTCCACGCCGTGTCGTACGGAGAAGGCGCCGCGCGCCTCCAGTATGCGTACGACCTCCTGCTTGGCCTTGCGGTCGAGGTCGGCGAGCGGCTTGCCCTGCTTGCGCTCCATGGCGGCCAGGATGTGATCGAGCGAGTCCGCGAGCTGCGGCAGCCGTACGGCGACCACGTCGGCACCCTCCCAGGAGAGCACGACGTCGTCGGGGCCGGCCTCGTCGGGCGGGACCATCTCGCCGCCCATGGCGTCGATCAGCGGCTTGACCGCCGCGACGAACGGCTCGTCGGTGCTCACGCGCCGGCCTCCCCGACCACGTTCACCTGGAGGGAGATCCGGGTGGCACCGGAGGCCAGGGTCCGGCGCAGCAGGGCATCCACGGCACCGAGCACCTCGTCGGCGCCGCCTTCGGCCGTGTTGCCGAACGGGCCGACGTCCACCGCGTCCAGCTCGGCGGCCTCGATGACCTCGCGGGCCACCAGCGCGTGCGCCGGGGCCTCGTCGAGGTCGAAGGGTTCGGTCGTGAACTCCACTCTCAATCGCACGCGCACAACCTAACCCGCGGTGCCGTTTTCCGTCGGGCCCTCTTGACAACGCCTTCGACCCGACGGCAATCTTCCAATAAGCAGAAACTAACTTCCATATTACGGAAATACTCCACACGGAAGGGAGCGCCGCATGGGATTCGCAGAGCAGCGCTTCAACGTCAACCTGTCGATCCTCTTCACGGAACTCCCGCTCCTGGAGCGCCCCGCGGCGGCCGCCGCGGCCGGCTTCACCGCGGTCGAGCTGTGGTGGCCCTGGATCGACACCCCCACCCCCGGGCGGTCCGAGCTCGATGCCCTGAAGAAGGCGATCGAGGACGCGGGCGTCCGGCTCACGGGCCTGAACTTCTACGCCGGCCGGCTGCCGGGCCCCGACCGCGGCGCCCTGTCCCTGCCGGGCGAGGAGTCGCAGCGGTTCCGCGCCAACGTCGACGTGGCCGCCGACTTCGCCGGATCGCTCGGCGCCACCGCGCTCAACGCCCTGTACGGCAACCGCGTCGACGGCGTGGACCCGGCCGAGCAGGACGCGCTCGCGCTGGAGAACCTGGTCCTCGCGGCCCGCGCGGCCGACCGGATCGGCGCGATCCTCCTGATCGAGGCCCTCAACAAGCCCGAGTCGCCGCGGTATCCGCTGGTGAGCGCGCCCGCGGCGGTGGGGATCGTCGACAAGGTCAACGCCGCGACCGGCCTCGGCAACGCGAAGTTCCTGATGGACCTCTACCACCTGTCGATGAACGGCGAGGACCTGCCGGCGGTGATCGAGGAGTTCGCCCCGAAGACCGGCCATGTGCAGATCGCCGACAACCCCGGTCGCGGCGCGCCCGGTACCGGCTCACTCCCCCTCGAAGACCTCCTCGACCAGCTGCAGAAGGCGGGCTACGACGGCTGGGTCGGCCTCGAGTACAAGCCGGGCGACCGCCCGAGCGCCGAGGCCTTCGACTGGCTGCCCCGCTGACCCCCTTCCCGGAAAGGCACCCCCGACCATGAGCAACCTCCCCAAGATCGCCTGGATAGGCCTCGGCATCATGGGCTCCCCCATGTCCGAGAACCTGGTCAAGGCGGGTTACGACGTCACCGGTTTCACCCTCGAACGGGACAAGCTGGACCGGCTGGCCGCCGCCGGTGGCACCGCCGCCGGTTCGATCGCCGAGGCCGTCCGGGACGCCGACGTGATCATCACGATGGTGCCCGCCTCCCCGCAGGTCGAGGCCATCGCGTACGGCCCCGAGGGCATCCTGGAGAACGCCCGCTCCGGCGCCCTGCTGATCGACATGTCCTCGATCACCCCGCAGACCTCGGTCGACCTGGCGAAGGCGGCGAAGGAGAAGGGCATCCGCGTCCTGGACGCACCCGTGTCCGGCGGTGAGGCCGGTGCGATCGAGGCCGTCCTGTCCATCATGGTCGGCGGTGAGCAGGCCGACTTCGACGAGGCCGAGCCGGTCTTCGAGGCACTCGGCAAGACCATCGTGCTGTGCGGTCCGCACGGCTCGGGCCAGACGGTGAAGGCCGCGAACCAGCTGATCGTCGCCGTGAACATCCAGGCGTGCGCCGAGGCCGTGGTCTTCCTGGAGAAGTCGGGCGTGGACCTCAAGGCCGCCCTCGACGTCCTGGGCGGCGGTCTCGCCGGCTCGACGGTACTGACGCGCAAGAAGGACAACTTCCTCCAGCGCGACTTCAAGCCGGGTTTCCGGATCGACCTGCACCACAAGGACATGGGCATCGTCACCGACGCCGCCCGCAACGTCGGGGCGGCCCTGCCGGTCGGCGCAGTGGTCGCCCAGCTGGTCGCCAGCCTGCGTGCGCAGGGCGACGGGGCTCTGGACCACTCGGCACTGCTGCGTGCGGTCGAGCGGCTGTCCGGCGCCCAGGTCTGACCTCCGCTCCCCAAGACTCCGGGCGGCGCCGCCGCTGACATCTGTCCTGTCGCGCCCAGGCGACGGCGCCGCCCGGAAACCACTCCACCGGTACGACCGCGTGGAGAACCGAGACTCCCTGACCGCACCCGACGCGCCCGGCGACCCGGATGAGGGGTGTCGCCCGGTACCGGGTGCGGTCGGGGGAGGACCGCGGCGGCGTGCGAGCCAGTGCGGTGGTGAAGGTCCCGGACGCTCCTTCTTCGACCTGAGGGAAGGAGCGCGCCCCGGTTCCGTCGCCGCCGCCGCGGTCCCGGCAAGGCCGGCAGGAACACAGAGCGCCGGATACGGACGATCCCGTATCCGGCGCTCCGCCGCGTTCCCGGGGTGCGGAGCGCCGCGGATCGCAGGACTCTGAAGGCATGGCAGGACATCCAGCACAGCATCCGCATGTCGTGGTGCACGCCCCGGCCCTGGACGGTTCCCGGCGGGTCACCGCGAACGACGACAACCTCGGCGTCGCCTCACACCTGGACGACGTCGTGGAGTTGCTCCGGCTCGCCGACCTGGACCGGATCGAGGTCGAGGACGACGACATCGTGGAGTGGCAGGGCGGCGGTCCGGACGACTGGCCGGGACTGTCCGAGCACCACGAGCGGTGAGCGGGCGTACCGCAGCGGTCGTAGGTCGGCTACGGAATCCTCAAATCAACCTCTGAACCTGATTCAGGGGCTTCTGCCGGACCCGTTCCGGGCGCATTCTCATCACACGAGGTTCGCCGGCACGGGGGCGGCGGGCATCGCGACGGGGGACGGCTTCGGGGGAGCCGGGCACGGGAAAGGGCGGTCCGACCTTCACGGTGGGACCGCCCTTCAGCTGTGCGCGGGGTCAGACCTTCAGCGGCTTGATCGACGTCGGCGCGTGGGCCGGCTCCGTCGCGGTCTCCTCGAACTCGACCACGTTGGAGATGTCGTTCGTCGTCGACATCGAGATGTTGGTGACCCGCTCCAGGATGGCCTCGACGACGACCGGGACCCGGAACTCGGCGGCGAGCTTCTTCGCCTGCTCCAGGGCCGCGCCCAGCTCCGCCGGATCGGTCACCCGGATCGCCTTGCAGCCCAGGCCCTCGGCGACCTTGACGTGGTCGACGCCGTAGACGCCCAGTTCCGGGGAGTTGACGTTCTCGAACTCCAGGTTGACCTGGAAGTCGATGTCGAAGGCGCGCTGGGCCTGGCGGATCAGGCCCAGGTAGGAGTTGTTCACGAGGACGTGGATGTACGGGATCCGGTGCTGGGCCCCGACGGCCAGCTCCTCGATCATGAACTGGAAGTCGTAGTCCCCGGAGAGGGCGACGACCTGTGCCTCCGGGTCGGCCTTGGCGACACCCAGCGCAGCCGGGATCGTCCAGCCGAGCGGGCCCGCCTGACCGCAGTTGATCCAGTGCCGGGGCCTGAAGACGTGCAGCATCTGGGCGCCGGCGATCTGGGAGAGGCCGATCGTGGAGACGTACCGGGTCTCCGGGCCGAAGGCCTTGTTCATCTCCTCGTAGACGCGCTGCGGCTTGATGGGGATGTCGTCGAAGTGCGTACGGCGCTGGAGGGTCGCCTTCTTCTCCTGCGCCGAGGCCGCCCAGGCCGAGCGGTCGGGGAGCCAGCCCGCCGCCTTCAACTCCCTTGCCACCTCGACGAAGAGCTCCAGGGCCGCCTTGGCGTCGGAGGCGATGCCGTAGTCCGGTGCGAAGATCCTGCCGATCTGGGTGGGCTCCACATCGACGTGGACGAACGTCCGGCCGGCCGTGTAGACGTCCAGCTTGCCGGTGTGGCGGTTGGCCCAGCGGTTGCCGATGCCGAGGACGAAGTCGGACTCCAGGAAGGTGGCGTTGCCGTAGCGGTGGGAGGTCTGCAGGCCCACCATGCCGGCGTTCAGCTCGTGGTCGTCGGGCAGGACGCCCCAGCCCATGAGGGTCGGGACGACCGGGGTGCCGGTCAACTCGGCGAACTCGACGAGGAGTTCGGCCGCGTCGGCGTTGATGACACCGCCGCCGGCGACGATCAGCGGGCGGGCGGAGGCGTTGAGGAGACCGAGCGCCTTCTCGATCTGGGCGCGGCTCGCGGCGGGCTTGTAGACCGGGAGCGGTTGATAGGTCTCCGGGTCGAACTCGATCTCGGTCAGCTGGACGTCGATCGGCAGGTCGACGAGGACCGGGCCGGGGCGGCCGGAGCGCATGAGGTGGAAGGCCTGCTGGAAGACGCCGGGGACCTGGGCCGCCTCCAGGACGGTGACCGCCATCTTCGTCACCGGTCCCGCGATCGAGGCGATGTCGACGGCCTGGAAGTCCTCCTTGTGGATCACGGCGGTCGGGGCCTGGCCCGTGATGCACAGGATCGGGATCGAGTCGCCGGTCGCGGAGTACAGGCCGGTGATCATGTCGGTGCCGGCCGGCCCCGAGGTGCCGATGCAGACTCCGATGTTGCCCGGGTGGGTGCGGGTGTAACCCTCGGCCATGTGCGAGGCGCCCTCGACATGGCGGGCGAGGGTGTGGTGGATACCCCCGGATGCCTTGAGCGCGGCGTAGAAGGGGTTGATCGCCGCGCCGGGGACACCGAACGCGTCCGTGACACCTTCGCGCTTGAGGATCTCAACTGCCGCGCGGGCAGCGGTCATTCGAGCCATCGAGTACTCCTGCTTCGGCTGTCGGATGCGTACTCCCGTCGCGCCCCGCGGCGAGCACTTCCGTATAGTGGAATAAGTTTTCTACTATCTGGAAGTAATGTAGGCGGGTGGATGAAGACCGTCAAGAGGCGGACAACCGGGCATGCCCTGGAGGACGATGAGCCCATGTCCGAGAGCGTGTCGGTGCGCTGTCCGGTCTGCCGGCGCGAGCACCTCTACGCGGCGCCGTCCTACCCGTGCGAGTGCGGCGCCCCCGTCTGTCCCCCGCTGGACCGGCACGGCGTGCCCACGGCCGTCACCCACCCGGTGTGGGACGAGGCGTGGGTCGCCGTGGAGTGCGCGGTCTGCGGCCGCAAGGCCGAGTGGCCGCAGCCGGAGCTGGGCTGTGGCTGCGGGACGGTCCTGCGGATCGCGGTGGCCGGGGACGCCTGTCCGCGGGCGGAGCCGGACGCGGACGCCCCCGCTCCCCCGCGCCCCGCCTTTCAGCCGATCACGATCCGCACCGCGCGCGACGCGGTCACCGTCGCCGCGCTGTATCTGCGCTGGCTCGGCTACCAGGACATCCGGCGCGCGGACCAGCGGCCGCCGTCCGGCATCGGCCTCGCGGCCCGCGGGCTGCTGGCCCAGGTGGACCCGACCGTGCGGCCGGCCTCACCGCGGGACGTGGAGTGCCTGTGGCTGACGGCCATGACGGAGTCCGCGCGGTGCGTGTACTTCTCCCTGGCCGGCTACACCACCGAGGCCCGCACCAGCGCCGACGCCCTCGGCGTCCCCCTGTTCGTCCTGGACCTGACGGGCACGCCCCAGCCGGTGAACACCCTGGCGGACGAACTGGACGGGCCGTAGGCCGTCGGCGATTCGACCGACTGGGCAGCGCGGAGTCTGAAGGGGGCGGCGGCAGCGCCCTAGGCGGGACGGCCGGGGCCACCGCCTGGCGGAGGGCGTTCGGGGCGCAGGTCCCCCACGCTGGGTGCGCTTCCGGCTCGCGCACGCGGCAACCAAGTACGCCAGGGGGTCGGGGTGGACGCGGCCCGTCACGGTCCGCGATGACGCGCGGGCCGTCGTCGCCGACGCAACCGGTGACGGTCGCACCCCGCCCGGCCAGTCCAAGGCCACCGCCTGGCGAGCGGCGTTCGAGGCGCAGATCCCCCGGCCGGTGCACCCGGACCGCGCACCGCCCTACCGAGTACGGCTGCTTGCCGGCGAACCGGCCGCCGAGAAACTGTGCACCGGGCTACCGCCCGTACGTCTCCCGCAGTTCCACCTTGCGTACCTTCCCGGACACCGTCATCGGGAAGGCGTCGAGGATCTTCAGCCGGTTCGGGATCTTGTAGTGCGCCAGTCGCCCCTCGCAGAAGCCGCGCAGTTCCTCGAGGGTCGGCGGGTCCGCCGGGTCCCTCGGGATGACACAGGCGAGCACCTCCTCGCCGTAGCGCTCGTGAGGGACGCCGACCACCTGGACGTCCGCGATCTTCGGGTGGCCGTAGAGGAACTCCTCGATCTCGCGCGGGTAGATGTTCTCCCCGCCCCGGATGATCATGTCCTTGATGCGGCCGACGATCTCGACGTACCCGTCCTCGCGCATCATCGCCAGGTCCCCGGTGTGCATCCAGCGTCCGGCGTCCACGGCCTCCGCCGTCTTCTCCGGCTCCTGCCAGTAGCCGAGCATCACGCTGTAACCCCGGGTGCACAACTCCCCCGATCTGCCCCGGGGTTGGGTCACCCCGGTCGCCGGGTCGACGACCTTGACCTCGAGGTGGGGCAGGACGCGGCCGACCGTGCCGGTGCGGTGCTCCAGGTCGTCGTCCCGGCGGGTCTGCAGGGACACCGGGGACGTCTCCGTCATGCCGTAGCAGATGGACACCTCCGCCATGTGCATCTCCGCGACCACCCGCTTCATCACCTCCACCGGACACGGCGAGCCCGCCATGATGCCGGTGCGCAGGGAGGAGAGGTCGTACGTCGCGAAGTCGGGGAGGTTCAACTCCGCGATGAACATGGTCGGCACCCCGTAGAGCGAGGTGCAGCGCTCCTGTTGGACCGCCCGCAGCGTCGCCGCCGGCTCGAAGGACGGGGCCGGGATCACCATGCAGGCGCCGTGCGAGGTCGCCGCCAGGTTGCCCATCACCATGCCGAAGCAGTGGTAGAAGGGCACCGGGATGCAGATCCGGTCCTGCTCGCTGTAGGAGATCAACTCTCCTACGAAGTAGCCGTTGTTGAGGATGTTGTGGTGGGAGAGGGTCGCCCCCTTGGGGAAGCCCGTCGTACCCGAGGTGTACTGGATGTTGATCGGGTCGTCGCAGGACAGTTCCGGGTACGCCGCCGCGCGGTCGCCGCGGCCCAGCAACTTCCCCCAGCTCGGGTCGCCGATGTACACGACCTCCCGCAACTCCCGGCACCTGCCGCGCACTTCGTCGACCATCGCCCGGTAGTCACTGCTCTTGTGACCGAGCGAGGCGAAGAGCAGAGAGATCCCCGCCTGGTTGAGGACGTACTCGACCTCGTGGGTGCGGTACGCCGGGTTGATGTTCACCATGATCGCGCCGATGCGGGCGGTGGCGTACTGGACGAGCACCCACTCGGGGCAGTTGACCGCCCAGATGCCGACCCGGTCCCCCTTGGCGATCCCGGACGCGAGCAGCGCGGACGCCAACTCCTCGACGTCGGCGCCGAATTGCGCGTACGTCCAACGCCGTCCGGACGGCACGTCGACGAGTGCCTCCCGGTCGGGCCAGGTCGCCACCGCCCGGTCCAGGTTGGCCCCGATCGTGTCGCCGAGAAGTGCGGTGTCGCTGGTGCCGTGCGTGTACGAGTTCACTGGAAGTCCTCCTCGCGGTACTCCGCGTCCGAGCCCGCCGCCGTGGCCTCACGCAGCTCGATCCGCCGGATCTTGCCCGAGACCGTCTTGGGCAGCTCCCCGAACTCCAGGCGCCGGATCCGCTTGTACGGCGCCAGTGTCTGCCGGGAGTGTTCGAAGAGCACCTTGGCCGTGTCGGGCCCGGGCTCCCAGCCCTCCGCCAGCACGACGTACGCCTTCGGGACCGCGAGCCGCAGTTCGTCCGGCGCGGGCACGACGGCCGCCTCGGCCACCGCCTCGTGCTCCAGGAGCGCGCTCTCCAGCTCGAAGGGGCTGATCTTGTAGTCGGAGGCCTTGAAGACGTCGTCGCTGCGCCCGATGTAGGTCAGGTAGCCCTCGTCGTCCCTCGACGCCACGTCGCCGGTCCGGTAGTAACCGCCGGCCATCGCCTCCGCCGTACGGTCCGGGTCCCCGTGGTAGCCGGTCATCAGGCCGACCGGCCGGGCCGACAGGTCCAGGGCGATCTCGCCCTCGGCCGCGCCGGGCGCGCCGGAGACCGGGTCGAGGAGCTCCACCTTGTAGCCGGGGCTCGGGCGGCCCATGGAGCCGGTCTTCAGCACCTGCCCGGGACTGTTGGAGACCTGCACGGCCGTCTCGGTCTGGCCGAAGCCGTCCCGGATGGTGATGCCCCAGGCCCGCCGGACCTGCTCGATGACCTCGGGGTTCAGGGGCTCACCGGCCGCGACCACCTCCCGCGGCGGTGTGCGCAGCTGGGTGAGGTCGGCCTGGATGAGCATGCGCCACACGGTCGGCGGGGCGCAGAAGGTCGTGACCCCGGCCCGGTCCATCTCCGACATCAGCCGGGCCGCGTCGAAGCGCGTGTAGTTGTGGATGAAGACGGTCGCCTCCGCGTTCCACGGCGCGAACAGGTTGGACCAGGCGTGCTTGGCCCAGCCGGGCGAGGAGATGTTGAGGTGCACGTCACCGGGCTGGAGACCGATCCAGTACATGGTCGCCAGGTGCCCGATCGGATACGACGTGTGCGTGTGCTCGACCAGCTTGGGGCGGGCCGTCGTCCCGGAGGTGAAGTACAGCATCAGCGGGTCGTCGGCGAGGGTCGGGCCGTCGGGCAGGAACTCCTCGGAGGTGGTGTACGCGTCCTCGTACGGCTGCCAGCCCTCCGGTACGCCACCGACGGCGATGCGCGTGTAGTCGCCGGGCACCTCGTCGAACTTGGCGGCGTCCTCGGCCCGCACCAGGACGTGCCGCACCCGGCCGCGCTCGACGCGGTCGCGCAGGTCGGCGGGGCCGAGCAGCGGGGTCGCCGGGATGACGACGGCACGCAGCTTCATGGCGGCCAGGGCCGTCTCCCACAGCTCGGCCTGGTTGCCCAGCATGACGAGGATCCGGTCCTCGGCCTCCACCCCGCGCTCCCGCAGCAGGTTGGCGACCCGGTCGGACCGTTCGGCCAGCTCGGCGAAGGACAGGCGGATCTCGCTGCCGTCCTCCTCGACGATGTGCAGGGCGGTGCGGTCGTTGCCCCGCGCGATGACGTCGAACCAGTCGAGCGCCCAGTTGAAGTGTCGCGGGCGGGGCCAGGCGAAGCCCTCGTACGCCGTGGCGTAGTCCTCGCGGTGCTGCAGCAGGAAGTCCCGCGCCCCGCGGAAATCCTCCGTGGCCGTCATCTTGGTGTCCTCCTCGTACCGGACCATTGCCGGGCGGCTCTCTGCCATCGTGTAATCCGTGATGCAGGTCTCACTACCCCCGAACGGGGGTGTGTGCCGCGGTGAAGGGACGAACAGGTGACAGTGGACGCGGTCGGGGCGGTGGAGATCCGGCGTGCGCTCGTACGGCTGCGGCGCACCACGGGCCTCCCGGTCGCCTTCGGCGGTCTGGTCGAGTCGGGGCGCCCGCAGATACGGATCAGCGAGCTGAGCGGTACGGCCACCACCTCGCTCCTCGCCCTCGCGGTGACCTCGGGCAACGGCCTCGGCGGCAGGACCGTCGCACTGGCCCGGCCGTGCGCCGTGGCGGACTACTCGCTGTCCCGGCAGATCAGCCACGAGTACGACGCCGCCGTCGCCGCGGAGGGCCTGCGCTCGGTGCTGGCCGTGCCGGTGGTCGTACGGCGCCGGGTGCGGGGCGTGCTCTACGGCGCACTGCGGGACGCCCGGCCGCTGGGTGACCGCACGCTGACCGCCGCGGTGGACGCGGCCCAGGACGTGGAGCAGGCGCTGGTCGTCGGCGACGAGGCACGGGACGTGCTGGTGGCGGCGCGGGCCGAGCCCGGCCACGATGACGCCTCCGGGTGGGAGCAGGTCCGGGAGGCTCACCTGGCGCTGCGGGCGCTGGCCCCGCGGATCACCGATCCCGCGCTGCGCGCCGAGCTGCTCGACGCCTGCGCGCTCCTGACCACCGGTTCCGGGCCCTCGAAGGGGGTCTCACTGACCCCGCGTGAGCTGGACGTCGTGGCCTGTGTGGCGGCCGGGGCGACGAACGCGGTGGCGGCGGAGAGGCTGGGCGTGAGTGCCGAGACGGTCAAGGCGTATCTGCGGTCGGCCATGCGCAAGCTCGGGGCCAGGACCCGTGGCGAGGCGGTGGTCGCCGCACGCCGGTCGGGACTGCTCCCGTGACAACCCGGCCGCTCCCGTAACATTCGTAGACATCTCATTCATTCGCGGGCGGTTTGAATTTCTCCATACGGAACGGGTTGTTATCTCCCTCACCACATCTTCCCGCCGAATTTCAGAGCAGCTTGCCTAATATTGGCCAGGACACGACACAGGGAGGGAAGCGGTGACCGTGCCACGCGACTTCCAGGAGCCTGCGAGATGTCGCCCCGACCTGGTCATCGGCCGGGACGAGCTGTTCGTCCAGGCCCGTGAGCAGCTGACCCGCGGTGGCAGCGTGCTGCTGCACGGCCCGGCCGGAATAGGCAAGTCCACCGTGCTGCGGGCCCTGGCCACGGAATACGGCGAAACGACCCACACCGTGTTGCGCTGCTCGGCCACCGAGTCGGAATCCCACCTCCCCTTCCTGGCCCTGGCCGACCTCTTCGGCCTGGTCCTCGACGACATCTCCGACAAGCTGCCCGCCGCGCAGCGCACCGCGCTCGAATCGGCGCTGACCGGCCGCGGCGAGTCCACCCTGCAGCGCGACGGCCTCGCCCTGCGCCTGGCCGTGCTGTCGGCGCTGCGCGCGCTGGCCGCCGAGGGGCCGGTCCTGGTCGTCGCCGACGACATGCAGTGGCTGGATCCGGCGAGCCTGGAACTGCTCGGCTTCGCCGCCCGCAGGCTCGGCGACATCCCGGTACGGATGCTGTGCGCGGTCCGGACCGACGGCCCGGAGTACGACCGTCATCTACGCGCGTTGCCCCCGGACAGTCTCGCCGTCCGCTTCAACCCGCTCACCCGCGCCCAGGTGTCCGCGCTGCTCGACCACCGCGGCTACACCGGCCTCCAGCGCTCCACCGTCCGGGACATCCACCGCACCAGCGGCGGCAACCCGTTCTACGCCCTGGAACTCGGCCGTGCCCTCAGCGAGAACCCGACCCCGCCCCGCCCCGGCGATCCCCTTCCCGTGCCCACCTCCCTCCGGGCCCTGGTGCTCAGCCGCCTGCAGATGCTCTCCGAGGAGGCCCGGCGCACCCTCCTGGTGGCGAGCGCGGGTGCCCGGCCCACCCCGGCCCTGCTGCACGCGGCCGGCCGCGGGGACGCCGAGGCGGAGATGGCCCAGGCGGCCGCACTGGGCCTGCTCGCGACGGAGGCCGAGGGTCCCGCCGTACGCTTCGCGCATCCGCTGATCTCGGCCGCGCTGTACGCGGAGGCGCCCGCGCAGGAACGGCGGGACGCGCACCGGGCGCTGTCCACGGCCGCCTCCGACCCGATCGAACGGGCCCGCCACCTGGCCCTCGCGACCATCGGCACCGACCCGGAGGTGGCCGCCCGGCTCGCCGAGGCCGCGGCCCTGGCCCGGGACCGGGGCGCCCCCTCGATGGCCGCCTCCCTCGGGCTGCTGTCGGCCCGGCACACCCCGGCCGACAGCGTGCCCGCTCCCGACGTACGGCGGCTCACGGCGGCCGAGGACGCGATCACCGCCGGCGAGCTGGACCTCGCCCGGGACATCGCCCGGGACGTGCTCACCCGGGCCACCGTGCCCGCGGACCGGGTACGGGCCTGGATCACCGTGATCGACACCGCGGGCCACGCCATGACGGAGGTCGACGCGGTCTTCCCGCAGGCGCTGGCCGACGCGGGCGACGACCCCGAACTGCTCGCCCTGATCCGCTACCAGCTGGCCTGGCGGGCGCTGCTCGTCGAGGGCGACTTCGACGAGGCCCGCGGGGAGGCCGCGCGCTCGGCGGCGCTGGCCGCGCGGGCCGGCGACCGCTACAACGAACTGATGGCGCTGTCATTCCAGGCCCAGCTGGAGACCCTCATGGGCCATCCGGACGCCCCCGCGACCATCAAGCGCGCCCTGAAGGAGCCCCAGGACCCGCGGGTGGCCTGCCACCACAACGGCGCCGGATACTCCCGTTTCCGCTGGCTCATCATGAGCGACCAGCTGCCCGAGGCCCGCGCGACGGTCACCGCGCTGCTGCGCGAGGTGCGGCGGCGCGGTTCGGTCGAGAGCGAGGTGCACTTCCTGCGCGGGGTGGCCGAGACCGAGCTGCGCTCCGGGCACTGCGGCCGGGCGCTCGACCTGGCGCGGGAGAGCCTGATGATGGCCCGGGACACCGGGATCGGCGAGGTGGCCTCGGCCGTGCTCGCCTCGCTCGCGGAGGCCTCGGGCGGCCAGGTCGAGCGGGCGCTGGAACTGGCCCGGGAGGCGGTCGACCACGCCGAGGAGAACGGCGACCAGATGTACGAGTCCCGGGGCCTGGCCGCCCTCGGGTACGCGCAGCTCGTCGCCGGGGACGCGCAGGGCGCGGTGCGTTCGCTGCGCCGGGTGCGCGAGCTGGAGCACGGCCTCGGCATCACGGACCCGGCGCGCGGTCGCTGGCAGGGCGACCTCGCCGAGGCCCTCGTACGCATCGGGGAGACCGGCGAGGCGCAGGACGTCATCGACGTGACGCGGGTGAACGCGCTCCGGCTGGGCCGGGAGAGCGTGCTCGCCGTCCTGGACCGGGCCGAGGCCCTGGTGCGGGCGGCGCGGGGTGAAGTCGACGCGGCGCTGGTGCAGTTGACGTCGGTACAGGACCGTCTCGCCAAGCTGGGGTACGGCCTGGAGGAGGCCCGCGCCGCCTTCGCGCTGGCCCAGTTGCGCACCCGACGGCCCGGCCCGACGTCGTACGACGAGGCGGCCCGGCTCTTCAGGCGCTGCCGGGCGCTGCCGTGGCTGCGGCAGGTGGAGGCGGCCGCGCTGGCCCGGCCGGCCGAGCCGGAGCCCGCGCATTCCGCCGCGCCGGACGGGCTGGACAACCTCGAAGGGCTCGCCTCGATGGAGCGTCAGGTGGCGGCGCTGGTGATGGAGGGCGCCACCAACCGGGAGATAGCCGCGCGGCTGTTCATCAGTGTGAAGACGGTCGAGGCGACGCTCACGAGGGTCTACCGCAAGCTCGGGATCCGCTCCCGGGTGGACATCGTCCGGCTGGCGGCGGGCCGCCGACCGTAGCCGAGGGGCCGTCAGAACGGCTTCCCCAGGGGGCCGACCGAGGGTTTTCCCTGCCCAACTCCCTTAGGGGCTTCCCTCATTGGGAAGGGGAACTTCCGCGTTCTAGCTTATGAACGTGCCGCTCGCCCGGGCATACGGGGGTCGGTCCCGCGACCCCCGTGTACACCCCCACACCCGCGCGCCCCCCCCACCGGCAACCCTGAGGAGACTCACTGATGTTCGGTCTCACCCGTGCGAAGAGAACCGGCGCCGCCGCTCTGGCGACCGCCGCTGCCGCCGCCACCGCGTTGCTCGGCGCCCCCACCGCCGTCGCCGCCCCTGAGCCCATCGTCGGCGGTACGACGACGACCACGACGGCGTACCCGTTCATGATGCAGATCACGGACGCCTCGCAGAACCAGTTCTGCGGCGGCACCCTGGTCTCCGCGACCAAGGTCGTCACCGCGGCCCACTGCATGGTCGGCGAGACCACCAGCAGCGTGCGGGTCGTCGGCGGCCGCACCTACCTCAGCGGCACCAACGGCACGGTCAGCCGGGTCAGCAAGATCTGGATCAACCCGGACTACACGGACGCGAGCAACGGCGACGACGTGGCCGTACTGACCCTGTCGACGTCGATGCCGTACACCACGGCGTCCTACGTCTCCTCGTCCCAGACCAGCGTGTACGCGGCCGGCACCACGGCCCGCATCGTCGGCTGGGGCACCACCTCGGAGAGCGGGAGCTCCTCCAACCAGCTGCGGACCGCGACCGTGCCGATCGTGTCCGACTCCAGCTGCAAGAGCTCCTACGGTTCGTCCTACGTGGCGAGCGACATGGTTTGCGCCGGATACACATCCGGCGGCGTAGACACCTGCCAGGGCGACAGCGGCGGTCCCCTGCTCATCGGGGGCGTCCTGGCAGGGATCACTTCTTGGGGAGAGGGCTGCGCGGAGGCCGGATACCCGGGTGTCTACACCCGGCTGACCACCTTCTCCAGCCTCGTGAGCGCACAGGTCAACTCATAGGTCCCCAGAGGTTCTCCTGAGCATTCCTCAGGTGAGAGACCGGGGGCGTTGCGGGCCACCACGAGCGGCCCGCAGCGCCCCCTATCCATGGGTGCGGTCCGTGTTTGAACGACCGCCATGGCGTCAACGGACCGTGTCCTCTGCTCGTCGTGGCGGTCGCGGTCGGGATCGGTTCCTTGGTGGAGCGGTCGGTGGCGGTCTGTCCGTCGGCGATCACCTCCCGGTCCGCGGGGCCCGCGCGCGGCGACTCGCGGACCGTGCTCGACGGCACCATCGTCGGTGTCACCAACGAGGACTCGGCGGGCCACGTACCGGCGTAGACGCTGCTGCTCGGCCTGGTGCCGATCACCATCGGCCTGGTCACCGACACCCTGTGGGGCCTGACGGCGTAGGCCGCCGCGCCTGGTTCTCCCGATCCGACCGTCGGCTCTCGATGATCGGCGGCGCGGGCGGGTTCACGATGATCGGGCTGGGCTTGACGGTGGCGGTGGCGGTGACGGGGCGGGCCGACTGAGGATCACGGGATCACGGTCCCGAACCGGATGTCGTACGGCGTCCCCGGGTGCAGCGTGGCGAGCATGCGCTCCCCCTCCGCCGTGAGGTCCGCGCGCTGGGCCTTGGTGAGGCTGCCGAAGGGCTCGATGACGAGGGCGTCGCGCTCCAGCTTCCACACCCCGGCCAGGAAGCCGTCGACCAGGAACGTGCAGTACACCAGGTTCCCCACCCAGCTGCGGCCCCAATACTCGGGCGGCACCACCCGGCTTCGGTCGGCGTGGGAGAGGAGCAGGTTGTCGAACTCGGGGAGGAAGCGGGGCGGGGCGGGAGTGTCGGCGTCGGGGCGCGGGGCGTCGGGGAGGTCGAAGAGCTCGACTCCCTTCTCGTCGCGGAAGGTGAGCAGCCGCGGACGCAGCCGCTCGAAGGTCTCGCGCAGGCGGGTCAGGCCGGCCCAGGTCTGCATGTCCTTGACGGAGGCGGGGCCGAAGGCGGCGAGGTAGCGCAGGACGACGTCCTCCGGCGCGGGGGCGGGTTCGGCGGGGCGGCCCAGCCAGTGCTCGGCCGTGGTGAGCGCGACCTGGCCGCTCCTGCCCCACAGCCCGCGCGGGGTGACCTGGACGAGGGGGAGCTTGCAGCGGGCGGCGATGGCGAGGGCCTGCGGATCGGCGTCCGGCCACTCGGCGACCAGGACCTCGCGCAGCTGCTTCATGGTGCGCGGCTCGGTCTCGACGAGCTCCCGGGCGAGGACGGCGAGGCGGTCGAGGTCGACGCCGTCGAGACCCTTGCGGAAGTGGGTGAGTTCGCGGTCCCGGGCGGGCTGCACGAGCGGCCGCAGGGTGAGGCAGTCCTCCGCGGTGTGGGTGTGGATGGTCGAGCGCATGGTGACGATCCGGACGACCTCGCGGTCGGCCATCAGCTCCGAGAGCGCCTCGGGGGTGAACCCGTCGAGGCGGGCGGCGAGCGCGTAGTACGGCGGCTTGACGTTCTGGGCCTGGAGGCCGAGGAGGTGCCCCACGGCGGCCTTCGCGGACAGGCCGGACCGGCGCAGGAGCAGCTGTCGGTCGAGGGTTGCGCGGTTGAGGGCGCGGGTGCCGAGCGCGGGGGCCGACGTGGTCGTCTTCGTCATGGGAAACACGCTAGGGGTGCTTGCGGACAGCCTCTGTCCGCAACTCTCACCGTGTCCCCGCACAGCCCTCCCCAGGATGTCATTTGCCCCGTATACCCTGCTCCGTGATCCCGCCGACATCGGCTCGGCCCGAGAGCGAGAGGCAGCCACGATGTCCGAGCGACGCGCTCGCCCCGCCGCGAAGAGCTCCACCGCCAAGGGTTCCGCCGGCTCCGCCGCCAAGGGCTCCGGGAAGTCCGCCTGGCGCCGCGCCCTGACCCCGCCTTCCGCGCCTCCGGAGACTCAGGCACCCGGGGGCGAGGGATCCGCCTCCGAGACGGCGGAGCCGCCGAGCATCGTCCAGGCGGCCCTCTACCGGGACGGCGTGCGCGTGTCCTCCCCCGCGACGCTCGCGGACACCTTCCGCGAACTGCGCGAACAGCCCTCCGGCATGGCCTGGATCGGCCTGGCCCGCCCCACGGAGCACGAACTCCTCTCCCTGGCCGAGGAGTTCGACCTGCACCCCCTGTCCGTCGAGGACGCGATGGAGGCCCACCAGCGCCCCAAGCTGGAGCGCTACGGCGACACGCTCTTCGTCGTCCTGCGGGCGGCCCGCTATCTGGACGCCCCCGAGGAGGTCGACTTCGGAGAACTGCACGTGTTCGTGGGCCCGGACTTCGTGATCACGGTCCGGCACGGGGCGGCGCCCGACCTGTCGGCGGTGCGCGCCCGCATGGAGAAGACACCCGAGCTGCTGAAGCTGGGGCCCGAGGCCGTGCTCTACGCCATCCTGGACGCGGTGGTCGACGGCTACGCCCCGGTCGTCGCGGGCGTCCAGAACGACATCGACGAGATCGAGACGGAGGTCTTCCGCGGCGACCCGGAGGTCTCCCGCCGCATCTACGAACTCTCCCGCGAGATGGTCGAGTTCCAGCGCGCCACCCGCCCCCTCGTCGGTATGCTGCACGCCCTGATGGCCGGCTTCACGAAGTACGGCACGGACGAGGAACTGCAACGCTACCTCCGGGACGTCGCCGACCACGTCACCCACACCAGCGAACGAGTCGACGGCTTCCGCCAGGCCCTCGCCGACATCCTCACGGTCAACGCGACCCTCGTCACCCAGCAACAGAACGCGGAGATGCGGGCGTTGGCGGAGGCGGGGTTCGAACAGAACGAGGAGATCAAGAAGATCTCCTCGTGGGCGGCGATCCTGTTCGCTCCGACGCTGGTCGGGACGGTCTACGGAATGAACTTCGACCACATGCCGGAGCTGGGCTGGAGCTTCGGATACCCCTTCGCGATCGGCTTGATGGGGGTGGTCTGCGTGAGTCTGTACGTGATCTTCAAGAGACGGGACTGGCTCTGAGCGACAGCTCACACAGTCAGTGGAGACCATGACAGGGCAGTACGCCACTGGTCGTCGGCGCGTGCCCAACTCTTCACGACATCGGCGGCCAGGTCATGCCCGTGCATGGCATAGGGGGCGGGGATGCGGGCCTGGTAATGGGCGTGTGGACCGCCGTCGCGGTACTCGACGAGGCAGCTGTGGTCGTCCTCCAGGTACACCTGGATGTAGTGCTGCCCGGGATCAGGTGAGTCGGCCCGCTCGACGATCAGGAAGCGGTGGACGAGGTTGAGCTCGCTGAGGAGGTCGTACAGCGTGTCCGCAGCGGGGTCGTCCCAGGTGTCACCGTTCCACGCCTTCGCCCGAATCCTGGTCACGCAACCTCGCCGGCGTGAACGACGGACTGTTCGGCGAGGCCGAGCAGCTCCTCGCCGGTGATACCGCGGTCACCGGCCGCGGTGTGCAGGGTGAGGCCGGCCGCGGGGTCGGCTTCGGCCTTGAAAATCTCGCCGAGGCGGTTCTCCCACTCGACCCAGCTGCCGGGGGCACCCTCCAGCAGGGACAGTTCGTTCAGCAGGACGGGCAGGGGGGCGATGCCGCGGTCGGGGCCAGTGCTGTGGCTCAGGGTGCGGGTGTTGGCGTAGCGCATCCGCAGGAAGGGGACGCGCTCGCGGTCGAGCTTGGTCGGCTGGAGCGCCAGGCGGAACAGGTGGATGGCCTCTTCCTCCGTCTCCGTCCCGGAGAACTCGCAGCGGTAGCCGGGGAAGAGGGTCCAGGTGGCCTTGTGGAGGTCGGCGTCGTCCTGGGCGTGGTTGTCGTGGACGCCGGGGCCGACGGCCGCGATGGTGTCGAACTCCCAGCCGGGGCAGGTGAATCCGCCCAGAGCCACCAGCGGCCGGCCACTGTCGGTGATGTCCGTGCTGTGCTTGCGTGCGAAGGCCAGCACGGCCTGTGCCAGGTTCGCGTCGTAGCGGCCCATGACCCGCATCTCCAGCAGGTGCTCGTGGTCCGGGGTGAGGACGGCGTCGAAGTGGAAAATCATGCGGGACCAGTGCCAGGCGTCGGGCAGGCCTTCGATGGGGGCGGCTCCGGGCTGGGCGGCCACCTTCGACGTCATGTCCATCGTCTGGCTCTCTTCCTGTCGCTCACTGTCGTGCTTCTGAGTGTGTCTGCTGCCGGAGCGGGTCAGGAGCAGGAGTAGTTGGGTCCGGTGTCCTGCCGGTACGTCGCCGTCATCCGTCCGCCGCCCGCAGAGTTCTGGCTGCGGGTCATGGGCACCAGGTTATTCGTGTCGTTGTAGTAGTCGTTGCGGGTACCGCGGTCGGTGTTGTATCCGGTCTGGTTCCAGTGCTGGACGACCGGGTGCACGTGCTCGTAGGTCAGCTGGTCGCTGGGGACCGGGTTGCCGTTGGAGTCGAACCAGTTCAGCTGGTCCCGGGGGATGCGCTGACCCGCGCTGGGGTGCCCGGTCGGGTAGACGGGGACGCCACCCTGCATCTGGCCCTCCACGGTCCACTGCGAGGCCATGGCGTCGTGGGTGGACTGCCGGTAACTGCTGGGGTACTCGGTGTCGCGGTTGTGCTGGATGATCGGCGCGTTGGGATCACGCATCCACTGGCCGTTCGGGCCGTGGATGGCGGGCATGAGGCCGAGCGGGTCGGCGATCGTGAACGGGTTGTCGACGTAGGCGTAGTCGTTGGGGGCCGCGGCCAGACCGAGGGGGTCGTGGCTGAGGTAGCGGGCGGTTTCCGGGTCGTAGTGCCGGAAGTAGTTGTAGTGCCAGCCGGTCTCCTCGTCGGCGTACTGGCCGGGAAAGCGCAGCGGGCAGTCGGTGGCACCGGTGGCCGGGCTGTCCGGGGCAGCGGGCAGGGGCAGCCCCCACACGGTCGTGCGGCCGCGCCAGGCGATGGTGCCGTCCGGGGTGACGAGTTCGGTGGGCGCGCCGGACAGGTCGGTGACGACGGCGTGGAAACGGGGGTCGGCTGCGGGGTGCCGGTCGAGTTGGGTGAGCGGGCGGTGGGTGCCGGAGTGGTAGTCCCAGGTGGTCGTACTTCCGGCCAGGGTGGTCTGTTCGGACAGCCGGGTGCCGTCCCAGGCGAAAAGGGTCTCCTCTGCCACCCGCCCGTCCGTGTCGAGCCGCCGCTTGGCGGTACGTCGGCCTGCTGCGTCGTACTCGTAGACCCAGCGGGCGCCGTCGGCGGTCGTGGTGCCGGTCAGGTGGTCGTCGCTGTCCCAGGTGTAGGTGTGAGTCTTGGTCTGGCCGTTGAGGAGCCGGGTGCGGCGGCGGACCAGGCGCCCGTTGCCGTCGTATTCGCACGTTGTACGGCCGAAGCGGCGCAGCCGGTTGCCGTCGTATTCGCCGGTGGTGGCGTCCGGGTCGGTGCCGGGTCGGGCGGCGCGGGTGAGGTTGCCGGCGGGGTCGTAGGCGTACGACTCGCTCCAGCCGGTGCCGTGGACGGCGGTGACCCGCCCGGCGGGGGTGAGGTCGAAGCGGCGGCTGCTGCCGGTCAGGTCCTGGATCTCGGTCAGGAATCCGTCCGGGCGGTAGCTGTAGCGCCGGTGCTCCAGCAGCTGCTCGCCGTGGGACAGCTGCTGGGCGCCGAGGCGGCCGTTGGTGTCCCAGTCGTGGGTGAGGCTGAGGCCTGGCCCCAGGCCCCGCAGGATCTCGCGGCCGGTGGCGTCGAAGGTGAAGTCGATCCGGTGGCCCTCGGTGTCCAGGGCGGTGGGTCGGCCCGTGGCGTCATAGCTCCAGGTGGAGACGGTGCCTGACGGGGTGCGGCGCTCGATGCGGCGGCCCAGGAGGTCGTACGCCCAGGTGGTGGTGCGGCCGTTGATGGTCTCGGACAGCTTGCGGCCCAGCAGGTCGTAGGTGTGCTCCACGGTGGTGGTGGCGTTGGTCGAGCGCAGCAGGGTGCCGGAGAGGTCGTAGGCGAAGGTGCTGACGCCGTCGGCGCGGTGCTCCTCAACGGGGCGGCCCAGGACGTCCCGCACGTAGGTCGTCGTCTCGCCGGCGCCGTTGGTGCGGGCGGCGAGCGCGCCGGTCGGGTCGGGGCGGTAGGTCAGGGTACGGCCCGCGAAGTCACGCTCGCGGACCAGGCGTCCGGCTGCGTCGTACGTGTACTCCCAGACGCGGCCGCCCGGGGCCGTGACACCGATGAGGCGCAGTTCGCTGTCGTGGTGGAAGGTGTGACGGACGCCGTCGGGGGTGGTGCGGGAGGCGGGGAGGTGGAAGTGGGTGAAGGTGAAGCGGGAGGTGTTCCCGGCCCGGTCGGTGGCGGCGACGAGGTTGCCCTCACCGTCCCATTCCCACATCTCCAGGGCGCCGTCGGCCAGTTCGCGCCAAGCGGGCCGGCCCTCCGTCGTCCAGCCGAACCTCTCGGTGCGGCCGTCGGCGTCGGTGAAGGTGCGCACGCGGCCGAAGGCGTCCCGCTCGACGGTGGTGGTGTGGCCGAGGGAATCGGTGAGCACCACGGGCAGGCCGGCCGCGTCGGCCTCGATCCGGCGGGTGTGGCCCAGGGCGTCGGTGATCGCGGTCGGCCTGCCCTGCTCGTCGTAGCCGTAGTGGGTGACGGCACCGGCCGGGTCGGTGGCCGAGAGCCGGTTACCCCGCTCGTCGTAGGTGTACCGCCAGGTGGCGCCGTCCTCCTCGGTGATCTCGACCGGCAGGCCGAGGTCGTTGTGGAGCGCGCACATGACGTGTCCGTCGGGGCGGACGACGGCGGTGGTGTTCCCGGCGTCGTCGTACTCGTAGCGAGTGGTACGGCCCAGGGCATCAGTGACGGCGGCAAGGCGCTCGGGGCCGTCCCACAGGCGGTGGACGGTGTTGCCCTCGGCGTCGGTCCAGCCGGTCAGCTGCCGGTGCTCGTCGTAGCGGTAGACGGTGGTGTGGCCGAGGGAATCGGTGTACCGGGTGGTGCGGCCGAGCAGGTCGTAGTCGAGGGTGCAGGAGAGGAAGCCGTCGGCGCCGGTGCCGCGGATGCAGCGGTCCGAACTGTCGTACTCCCAGCGGTACCAGCCGCCATTGCGGTCGGTGCGCTCGACGATGCGGCCGTTGCCGTCGTAGGTGAAGCGGGCGGCGTGGCCCAGGGCGTCGACGACTTCGACGAGGTCGCCGTGCACGTCGTACCCGTACCGGCGCAGTGCCGTGCCCTCGGGGCCGCCGTCCTCGGTGTCGAGCAGCCGCAGCGCGGTGATCCGGTTGTCGTCGGTGTCGACGGCGATCCGGTAGCCGCCGCTGTGCCAGACCTCGACGGGGGTGCCGGACTCGGTGCGGTCTATCTCCAGGCGGTGGCCGTTGCGGTCGGAGACCCCTGACAGCGGCAGGGTCATCCGGTGGGCGGCCGGGGTGCCGGGGGCGGGCGCCGGGATGGGAGCGAAGTGGAAGGTGTGACCGGTGGCCGGGTCCGTGATGTGGATCTCTCCACCCGGTGTGCCGTCCCAGGTCAACGGCCACCGGGGGCCGTGGGCCGGCAGGACCGGCTCGTCGGGGCGCGGAACCGGGTAGACCAGCAGCATGCCGTCGGCGGCGGCCAGGACGAGCCCGTCGCCATCGGCCTCCAGCCGCTGATCGAGCGTGGAGGCCCAGGAACGGCCGAACCACTGACCGCACCGGTACGACGACACGTGCGTGCGCTCGACGACCAGGGGCAGCAGACCGGGCAGACTCACGTCGGTCTCGGTGAGGATCATCTCGCCGGATATCAAGTCGATCGGGTCGCCGCCCTTGCAGCGACCGTTGGCCGGCTGTGCGGTCCCCAGCCCGTCACCGCCCGCCCCGTCCCGCAGCGGGCTCGACGAGTCGCCGCTGCGCCGGCCCGGTCCCGTCCCGGTCGAGGCCAGTGACGTGCCCGGGCCGGACTTGGGGGACCCCGCGCTGCTGTCGCCGCCCTTGCGCAGGCCGTCGAAGTGGTCGGCGAGACCGCGGTCGTTGTCCTGATGATTGCGGGCCATCTGCTTCAGGCCGCGCGTCATGCTGTCGTCGAGGTGCTTGGCGGACTTCTTGACGGCCTCCTCGATGCCGTCGATCACCTTGTCCAGCACGGCGTTCGCCGTATCGGCGATCGCGTCCTTGCCCTTCGTACGCCCGTAGTGGCCCTTGGCTCTGCTGATCCTGCCCCCGGCACGGTTACGGAAGACGCCCCCCGCGCTGGTCAGGCTGGTGGAAGCCCGCTCGTACTCATCGGGGTCGAAAGTGAACGAACCACTACCCGCCCCTCCACCACCGCCACCGCCACTGCCTCCGCCGGCGCTGGCCAGTTTCAGTTGCCCCTTGGTGGCGTCGGCCCCGTCGCCGAGACCGGTCTTGCCCGCCCGCGCGGTCTGGCTCAGGTCGACACCGTTCTGCACTCCCAGGGCGTTGCCGCCCAGTTGGACCACCAGGTCCCCGACCATGGCACCCAGCGCCTGTTCCACCGGGGCCAGCGCCAAGCCGACCACCTGTTCGGCGGCCTGCTCGGCGGCCTCCTTGAACAGGCGCTTCAGTATCAGCCGGGTTGCCTGGGTAGCCCCGAGTGCGCCCAACTCCGACAGCCCCAACGTCAGGGGCGCCGCGGCTTGGGCCGCGGCGACCTCCGCCGCGAGAATGCCCAGTTGGACCACGGCAGCGGCCTTGGCGCCCTCGATGACCACCGCCACCCCGTCCAGCGCGGTCGCCGCCAGCCGGCCGCACTCGGCCAGGTTCTCCAGATGCTTGCCGCGGATCTTCCCCCAATGGGCATCGAGCGCCTCCGCGGCCAACGAGCCGCCGGAAGAGGCGACCAGCGCCTGGATCCCCTGATGGGCGGTCGCTGTGCCGTCCTTGATGTCGTCAGCGAACTCCCGCATGGCATCTGCCATCTGCCGGTAGTCGTCCTCGTCCACATTCGGCCAGGACACGCCGATCAGGTCCAGCAGCTCATCCGCCCATCCGGGCAGCACTATTCCCATGCCTGTGACTCCCCCGTCAACTCACCATCAGCAACGGCCACTTGCTTGCCATGAGACACAAGCAGAATAAAGGTTCCGGATTCGAATGTGTTTGCTGGCGACGTGATGGATGTGGAGCGGCCTTGGCTTGGACTCCGTGCAGCAAGCACAGCGAAAACCGTGATCCCGCGACAGACCGGCACCGGAACCCGCGCAGGTGGTTGCTGGTGAGGCGCGATGGAACGCCGTCGTCCTACCTGCTCGGCGGGGAGGTCGTCGGGGTGGACTGGACGGCGTAGCTGTCGACGAGGGAGAAGGCCGCCACGTAGCGGTGCGCCGTGTAGGCGGACCGGCTCACCGCGAAGGTCGACAGAGGGTGCCATGCGAGGTAGATGGTTCCGTCAGCCGCGGACTTGTCCAGGGTGCCGTTCATTTGGATGTCGCCGGTGTCCGCTCTGGGCGTGCATGGAAGCTCCGCCACGGACACGCGCAGCCGGACGCCGAGCCCGCCGTGCGCAAGCTCCTGCTGTGTGGCTGGGCCGTACGTCGTGGACAGGCAAATCGGCTGCGAACCCGGGGGCTCGGTGCTTCCCCGCTGCGACACGGCCGGGGACGGGTCACCGCCGGCCTGGCTCATCCATGTCGCCATCCCGGTCAGCGTGTGCGGCAACTGACCCGAGCCCACCCACTTCTGCTCGGCCAGCACGGCGTCGAGTTGGTGGAGGCGCGTGCTGATGTCCCCGTCAAACGCGAGGTAGCGGACGCTACTGCGCACGCAGTTGATCGGTGCCCAGCGCGCGGCCCCCATGAACGGGTTCTGGTCCTCGGTCTGGCAGGAGTCCGCCACCGATGTGCCGAGCGGAATGGCCCACGACAACGCCGACGTCAGGTTCGTCAGGCTCGCGGAACTCCTCCGCGCCGCGTCCACGGCGGCGGTCCGGGTGGCAGCGGAGTGTGTGAAGGCGCCGACATCGGGCGGCGTGCGATCCAAACTACGGTGGATCTGCCACAGCATGCAGAGCGCCAGTAAGCACACCACGCCCACCGCGACCAGCACGGTGATCACGCAGCAGCGTGCCCGCGGCCCCGCCCGGCCGCGTCCCTCCATCGGATGGTCCATGTCTGCATGGTCGCGGCCCGGCACTGAATTCGGGACAACGGACCAGTCTCCTCGTGGTCTCGCCGACCGGTACGGCCCCAGAATGCGGCGATCCTGTTCGCACCGACGCTGGTCGGGACGATCTACGGCATGAACTTCGACCACAGGTTCTCAGAAGGGGGTCATCAACGACCGTGGAGTCGATAGCGGTAGCGGCCGCGCCGGAAGCGCTGGCATGGCAAGGCGACGAGCTGGTCTCCGGATGCGGTCGGCGCTGGAGCCGCGACGGGGTGGAGCGCAAGCGGAAGGTGGCCTTCGAATGGAGCTTTCCGTTCGATGCCGGGATCACCTCGGTCTCAGGGCCGTACTCCGCGGTGTTCCAGGAACGCGGCACCGAGGGAGTGCTGCTCGAAGGAGAACAGTTCGTGCGGGAGCTGATCCGCAGCGACTACCAGGCCGAGAACTACGACTATCCGCTCGCCCTCGGCGCACTGGGTGACGGCCGCGAGGCCGTGGTGCACTGCCCCGACGAGTACAACGTGCTCGAGATCGAGGACGCGGCGAGCGGCGAGCGGCTGACCGCCGGCGGGCGTGAGCCGAGGGACGTCTTCCACTCCCGGTTGAGCCTGAGCCCGGACGGCCGGTACCTGCTCTCGGTCGGATGGGTCTGGCATCCCTTCGGAACCGCCATGGTCTACGACACGGCGCTCGCGCTCACCGACCCCGGCACTCTGGACGGCGAGGGTCTGCTGCCGGCAGCGGCGGTCATGAAGGGCGAGGTGACGGCGGGCTGCTGGCTCGACGCCGATCGGCTGGTGCTGGCGACGGGGGCCGAAGGGGGGAGCGACGCAGAGGGGACCGCACTGCCGGCCCGCCACCTCGGTGTGTGGTCGGTGTCCGAGGGACGGTGGCTCCACCGCAACCCGGTCGCCGATGCCGAGCCGGGGGTCCTGCTCCTGCCCCGTGGCGATCACGTGATCTCCCTTCTCGGCCACCCACGCCTGCTCGACACGGCCACCGGGCGCCTCGTCGCGGAATGGCCCGAGGTCGGCGTATCCGTCAAGACCACATGCTTCGGCGTCACCCACATCCCCACTCCCGTGGCCGCCCTCCACCCCGACGGCACCCGGCTGGCCATCGCGCAGACAGAGAGCATCGTCCTCATCACGCTCCCGTGATCCAGCTCTGCTCTCGCAGCCACCGTGCCCGGCGCCTACGCAGGTCCCGCCGGTCCGGTGGCGACCGCTCCACGGGCCCGGGAGACCGGGGTCACAGTCTCGTTGCGGGCAAGGTCACAGCCGTGCCCCCTGCTGCTCCTTTGGGGGTCTGGCCTAGCATCCGAGCATGACGGTCCTGCCTGACGACGGGCTCTCGCTGGCCGCCGAGTTCCCTGACGCGAACCTTGATCAGTGGCACAGCCTGGTGGCGGGTGTCCTGCGCAAGTCGGGCAAGGAAGTCTCCGGCGCGGCAGCGGAGGACGCCCTGTCCACCGCGCTCGAGGACGGGCTGCGCACCCGCCCCCTCTACACGGCGCACGACACCGCGCCCGACCCCGGCGTTCCCGGATTCGCGCCCTTCGTGCGCGGCTCCCGCCCCGAGGGGAACACCACCGGCGGCTGGGACGTACGGCAGCGGCACGCCGTCGCCGACAACAGCGCGGTCCTCACGGACCTGGAGAACGGTGTCAGCTCGCTGTGGCTGGTGGCGGGCGAGGGCGGTATCCCGGTCGGGTCGCTCGGTGCGGTCCTCGACGGCGTCCACCTCGACCTGGCCCCCGTCGTCCTCGACGCGGGCGGACAGTTCCAGGCCGCCGCAGAGGAGTTGCTGCGGCTCCACGGCGAGCGCGGCACCGACGGCAAGGCCATGCGCGGCAACCTTGGCGCCGACCCGCTGGGCCACGAGGCCCGTACCGGCGAGGAGTTGGACTTCGCCCGGGTCGTCCCGCTTGCGCGGCGGTGTGCCGAGGAGTACCCGGGGCTGCGGGCGCTGACCGTGGACGCGCTGCCGTACCACGAGGCCGGCGGTTCGGCCGCGCAGGAGCTGGGCGCCTCGATCGCCACCGGGGTCGCCTATCTGCGGGCGCTGACCGAGGCCGGGCTGAGTGTCGAACAGGCCTGCGCACAGCTGGAGTTCCGGTACGCGGCGACGGCCGACCAGTTCCTGACGATCGCCAAGCTGCGGGCCGCGCGCCGGCTGTGGGCGCGGGTCGCCGAGGTGTGCGGGGCGCCCGGCGCCGGTGCGCAGGCGCAGCACGCCGTGGTGTCGCCGGTGATGATGACCCGCCGCGACCCATGGGTGAACATGCTGCGCGCGACGATCGCCACCCTGGCCGCCGGGGTCGGCGGCGCGGAGGCCGTCACCGTGCTGCCCTTCGACCACGCGCTCGGTCTGCCGGACGCTTTCGCCCGCCGCATCGCACGCAACACCTCGGCGATCCTGGTCGAGGAGTCGCACCTGTCCCGGGTGATCGACCCGGCCGGCGGCTCCTGGTACGTGGAGCGGCTGACCGACGAACTCGCCGAGGCCGCCTGGCGGTTCTTCCGGACGATCGAACGCGACGGCGGCCAGGCGGCCGTCCTGCGCTCCGGCCGGATCCGCACCGACCTCGCGACGACGTGGGCGCAGCGCTCCAAGAAGCTCGCCACCCGCCGCGAACCCATCACCGGAGTCAGCGAGTTCCCGCACCTCGGGGAGAAGCCCGTGCAGCGCGCGCCCGCGCCCGAGCCGCGGACCGGCGGCCTGCCCCGGGTGCGGCGCGACGAGGCGTACGAGGAGCTGCGCGCCCGTTCCGACGCGCACCTCGCGGCGACCGGGTCCCGGCCCCGGGTCTTCCTGGCCGCGATCGGCCCCGCCGCCGCCCACACCGCGCGCCTGACCTTCGCCGCCAACCTCTTCCAGGCCGGTGGCGTCGAGCCCGTCACTCAGGGCACCTTCGAGGAGAGCGGCGCCACCGAGGTCTGCCTGTGCTCCAGCGACGCGCTGTACGTGGAGCGGGCCGAGGACGTCGCAGGGACCCTGAAGGCTGAAGGCGCCCGGCACGTGTTCCTCGCCGGGCGGCCCGGGCAGTACGCGGGCGTGGACTCCTACGTCTTCGCGGGCTGCGACGCCGTCGCCGTGCTCACCGCCACCCTCGACCGCATGGGAGTGTCCTGATGACCGCCCCCGCCGGCCCTTCCATCCCCGACTTCACCGGGATCGAGCTGGGGGCCCCGGCCCCGGGCGGCGGTGCCGACGAGTGGCGTACGGCCGTGAAGGGCGCCACTCAGGGCGCCGAGCCCCTCTGGGAGACACCGGAGGGCATCGAGGTCAAGCCGCTCTACACCGGCGCCGACCTGGAGGGCCTGGACTTCCTGGAGACGTACCCGGGTGTGGCGCCGTACCTGCGCGGCCCGTACCCGACGATGTACGTCAACCAGCCCTGGACGATCCGCCAGTACGCGGGCTTCTCCACCGCCGAGGAGTCCAACGCCTTCTACCGGCGCAACCTCGCGGCCGGCCAGAAGGGCCTGTCGGTCGCCTTCGACCTGCCCACGCACCGCGGTTACGACAGTGACCACCCGCGCGTGACCGGTGACGTCGGCATGGCGGGCGTGGCCATCGACTCGATCTACGACATGCGGCAGTTGTTCGACGGCATCCCGCTGGACGAGATGTCCGTGTCGATGACGATGAACGGCGCCGTGCTGCCGGTGCTGGCGCTGTACATCGTCGCCGCGGAGGAACAGGGCGTACCGCCCGAGAAGCTGGCCGGGACCATCCAGAACGACATCCTCAAGGAGTTCATGGTCCGCAACACCTACATCTATCCGCCGAAGCCGTCGATGCGGATCATCTCCGACATCTTCGCCTACACCTCGCAGCGGATGCCCCGCTACAACTCCATCTCCATCTCCGGGTACCACATCCAGGAGGCCGGTGCGACAGCCGACCTGGAGCTGGCGTACACCCTCGCGGACGGTGTGGAGTACCTCCGGGCGGGCCGTGAAGTCGGCCTGGACGTGGACGCCTTCGCGCCCCGGCTCTCCTTCTTCTGGGCGATCGGCATGAACTTCTTCATGGAGATCGCCAAACTGCGGGCGGCCCGCCTGCTGTGGGCCAAGCTGGTGAAGCAGTTCGACCCGCAGAACCCCAAGTCCCTTTCCCTGCGCACCCATTCGCAGACCTCGGGCTGGTCGCTGACCGCGCAGGACGTCTTCAACAACGTCACGCGTACCTGTGTGGAGGCGATGGCGGCGACGCAGGGCCACACGCAGTCGCTGCACACCAACGCCCTCGACGAGGCACTGGCGTTGCCCACCGACTTCTCGGCGCGCATCGCCCGCAACACCCAGCTGCTGATCCAGCAGGAGTCGGGCACCACCCGGGTCATCGACCCGTGGGGCGGCAGCGCGTACGTCGAGAGGCTGACGTACGACCTGGCCCGCAAGGCGTGGCAGCACATCCAGGAGGTCGAGGCGGCCGGTGGTATGGCCAAGGCGATCGACGCCGGTATCCCGAAGCTGCGTATCGAGGAGGCCGCGGCCCGCACCCAGGCCCGTATCGACTCCGGCCGCCAGCCCGTCATCGGCGTCAACAAGTACCGCGTCGAGACCGACGAGGCGATCGACGTCCTGAAGGTCGACAACTCCTCCGTACGGACCCAGCAGATCGAGAAGCTGCGGCGGCTGCGCGCCGAGCGCGACGAGACCGCCTGCCGGGACGCGCTGGACGCGCTGACCCGGGCGGCCGACGGCGAGGGCAACCTGCTGGAGCTGGCCGTGCACGCGGCCCGCGCGAAGGCCACCGTCGGTGAGATCTCCGACGCCCTGGAGAAGGTGTACGGCCGGCACGCCAGCCAGATCCGTACGATCTCCGGCGTGTACCGCAACGAAGCAGGGGAGTCCCCGTCCGTGGACCGCACCCGTGCCCTGGTGGACGCCTTCGAGGAGGCCGAGGGGCGCCGGCCGCGCATCCTGGTGGCCAAGATGGGCCAGGACGGCCACGACCGCGGCCAGAAGGTCATCGCCACCGCCTTCGCCGACCTCGGCTTCGACGTGGACGTCGGCCCCCTGTTCCAGACCCCGGGCGAGGTGGCCCGCCAGGCCGTCGAGGCCGACGTGCACATCGTCGGCGTCTCGTCGCTGGCGGCCGGTCACCTCACCCTCGTACCGGCGCTGCGCGAGCAGCTCGCCGAGGAGGGCCGGGAGGACATCATGATCGTGGTGGGCGGGGTGATCCCGCCGCAGGACGTGCCGACCCTCCTGGAGATGGGCGCGGCGGCCGTCTTCCCGCCGGGGACGGTGATTCCGGACGCGGCCCACGACCTGGTGGAGCGTCTTTCGGCCGACCTCGGGCACGGGCAGTGATCGATCTCGACGCGTATGTGAAGGGTGTCCTCGACGGCAAGCGGGCGATCGTGGCCCGTGCCATCACGCTCGTCGAGTCCACCCACCCCCGGCACCGCTCCCTTGCCCAGGAGTTGCTCACCGAGCTGCTCCCGCACAGCGGCCGGGCGCGGCGGATCGGGGTCAGCGGGGTGCCGGGCGTGGGGAAGTCGACGTTCATCGACGCGTTCGGCACCATGCTCACCTCACTGGGGCACCGGGTGGCCGTGCTCGCCGTGGACCCGTCCTCCACCCGTACCGGCGGCTCGATCCTGGGTGACAAGACCCGGATGGAACGGCTGGCGGTCGACCCGGCCGCCTTCGTACGGCCCTCCCCCAGCGCCGGCACGCTCGGCGGGGTGGCGAAGGCGACCCGGGAGTCGATGGTCGTGATGGAGGCCGCCGGCTACGACGTGATCCTGGTCGAGACCGTCGGCGTCGGACAGTCGGAGACGGCCGTCGCCGACATGGTCGACTCCTTCCTGCTGCTGAGCCTGGCCCGCACCGGCGACCAGCTCCAGGGCATCAAGAAGGGTGTCCTGGAACTCGCCGACGTGATCGCGGTCAACAAGGCGGACGGCCCGCACGAACGGGACGCTCGCGCGGCCGCGCGTGAACTGGCGGGCGCGCTGCGGCTCATGCACGGCAAGGACGCCTTCTGGACTCCCCCGGTGCTCAGTTGCAGCGCCCGCGAGGCGACCGGCCTGGACGTGGTGTGGGAGCGGCTCGAACAGCACCGCACACTCCTCGACGCCACCGGGCGGCTCACCGCCAAGCGCCGGGACCAGCAGGTCGGTTGGGCCTGGACGATGGTCCGGGACGAGCTCCTCGGCCGTCTGCACTCCCACCCGGCCGTACGGTCCCTCGCCCCGGACCTCGAACAGCAGGTGAGGGAAGGCCGGTTGACGGCGACGCTGGCCGCCGAGCGGATCCTCGAGGCGTTCGGCGACACGACGACGAGGGACTGACCCCGCCGCGGGTGAGCGCCCCGTTCATCCTTTCGGTTGAACGGGGATTCCATCCTCGGCCGGACCGTCGATCCGTACGGACGACGCGGTGGCGCACGAGCCCGCAGCACAATGGCGGTCGCCCATGGCGCCGGGCTCTGAACGTCACCCCCCTCAGAGGGGTCTCCGCAGCATGTCCAGCTTCCCCAGCAGGCGACGTGTCCTCACCACCGGGGCCGGTGCCGCCCTCGGTCTCGGAGCGGTCGGTGCCACCGCGACCTCCGCCTCGGCCTCCCCCGACACGGCCGCCCGGCACGCGACCGGGCCCGAGGAGACCCGCACGCTCGACGAGCTCTACCGGGCCGCGCTCAAGGAGGGCGGAAAGCTCGTCGTCTACGCCGGCGGCGACACCCCCACCCAGCAGGACGGCACCAAGGCGGCCTTCAAGGCCCGCTTCCCCGACATCGACCTGAAGGTGGTCGTCGACTACAGCAAGTACCACGACGTCCGCGTCGACAACCAGTTCGCGACGAACACCCTCGTCCCCGACGTCGTACAGCTGCAGACGCTGCAGGACTTCGTCCGCTGGAACCGGCAGGGGCGGCTGCTGCCGTACCGGCCCGCCGGGTTCTCGAAGCTGCACAAGGGGTTCAGGGATCCGGCGGGCGCCTGGGTCGCCGTCTCGGTGATCGCGTTCAGCTTCCTCTACGGCACCGCGGCCGTGGGCTCGGACGCCCCGCGCAGCCCGCTCGACCTGATCGACCCGAAGTGGAAGGGCCGGATCGCCTCCTCGTACCCGCACGACGACGCCGTCCTCTACCTCTACTCGCTGTACGTCCAGCGGTACGGCTGGGACTGGCTGGCCCGACTCGCCGCGCAGGACGTGCAGTTCGCGCGGGGGAGCAACTCGCCGGGCGTCGCCGTCTCCGCCGGGCAGAAGGCCATCGGCATCGGGACCTCGGGCTCGGCCGTCCCCTCCTCGACGTCCGCGACGAAGTTCGTGATCACCGACGGACCCTTCATGGCCTGGGGCCAGCGCGCGGGCATCTTCAAGCAGGCCGCCAACCCGACGGCCGCCAATCTGTACCTCAACTGGCAGCTGTCCGCCGAGACACAGCAGAAGTCCTTCAACGGCTGGTCGGTCCGCACCGACATCACACCCCCGGCCGGCCTGAAGCCGGTGTGGGAGTACCCGAACGCGCACGTGGACGGCTTCCCCGAGTTCATGGCCGACCGCGCCGAGGTGGAGCGCCTGAAGCAGACCTTCGCCCTGTACTTCGGCGAGGTGAAGGGCGAACCCACGCCCGGCGTCCTGGGACTGCATCCCGGCGCCTGATCCCACGGCGGCCCTTCACCCCGTTCACACAGTCGGTGGATAGACTCGGACCCCCTGTCCCAGGATCTTTCGTTCAGGGGGTTCGTCGTGTACGACCACCGCGCCCTGAGGCACGTCCCGCACCTCGTGTTCTTCCTCGTGGTCGGCGCCGCACTGGTCCGCCTCGTCGCCCTGGACATCGCGCTGTGCTGGGACATCGTGACCGTCAGCGCACTGCTCGCCACGACGTACGCGGCCGGGCTGGCGCTGTGGCACAGACTGGGGCCGCTCGCCCGGCACGTGTGGGCGGTGGCCCTGGTCGCGTTGTGGGCGGTGCTCGTCACCCTCACCCCGCCTCTCCTGACCAACGCCTACGTCTGGTGTGCCGTACCCCTGGCCTGCGCGGCCCTGCGCGCGCTCGGACGCCGGGCGGCCGCGGCCGTGGTCGGCGTCATCACGCTCGTCCTGGTCGGTCAGCTCACCCGGAGCGCGGGCGGCTTCGACCCGGAGGTGGTGCTGATCCCGGTGGCGGCCGTGTGGGGCACGGTGGCCCTGTACCGGGCGCAGCAGCGGGACGCCGCTGAACGGCAGTGCCTGGTGGACGAGTTGCGCGGCACACGCGAGGTACTGGCGCGGGAGCAGCGGCGGGCCGGGATACTCGGGGAACGCGAGCGCATCGCCCGGGATCTGCACGACACTCTGGCGCAGGAACTGTCGGGCAGCCTGATGCTGCTGCAGGCCGCCGAGCGGGAGTGGGAGCTCCGCCCGGACGCGGCCCGCACCCGGGTGCGCGCGGTCGCCGACGGTCTGGACGTGAGCCTCGCCGAGACCCGGCGGATGATCCGTGATCTCACGCCCTCCGTGGTCGTCGAGGAAGGCATCGAGGGCTCCCTGCGGCTGCTGTGCCTGCGCGCCCAGCAGGACGGCACGGCGGCGCGCGTACGGTTCCGTTCGACCGGCGAGCACCGGCCCGAGCTGGACGAACAGGCCGCCACGACCCTGTTCCGGGTGGCGCAGGGCCCGCTGGCCAACGTGCGGGAACATGCGCGGGCGAGCAGCCTGCTCGTGACGCTCCACCACGGTGCGGACCGCGTCGTCCTGGACGTCTGCGACGACGGTGTCGGGTTCGACCTCGCCCGCGTCACCGGCCGGCCCCCGTCGGACCGCGGGTTCGGCCTGCCGGCCGCCCGGGCGAGGCTTCGGGAGTACGGCGGTGATCTCGCCGTCGACTGCGCGCCGGGCCGGGGCACCCGGATCCGGGCCACCGTGCCCGCCCGGACGTCGTCCGTCACGCTCCTGGCCGAGAGTTCCGCGGCGGCCGTCCGGTGACCGCGTCCCCGCTGCGCCTGCTGATCGCCGACGACCACACCGTCGTACGGGCCGGGCTGCGCGCCCTGCTGGAGGGCGAGCCGGACATCGACGTGATCGCGGAGGCCCCGGACCCCGAGGAGGCCGTGCGCCTCGCCGTGGAACTGGCCCCCGATGTCGTCCTGATGGACCTGCGGTTCGAGGGCACGGCCCGCGGCAGCGGCATCCCGGACGGCGTCGAAGCGGTCCGCGCGCTCGCCGCCCGGGCTCCGGCCGTGCCCGTGGTGATGCTGACCAGCTACTCCGGACGCGCCGACGTGGTGCGCGCGCTGGAGGCGGGTGCGCGCGGTTACGTCCTGAAGGCCGGGCCGCCGGAGGAGCTCTTCCGGGCCGTGCGCAGCGCCGCGGTGGGCGGGATGGGGCTCGCCCCCGAGGCCGTCGGCGACCTGGTCGGCCAAGTGGTCAGCCCCGCACCGGAGTTGACGCGTCGGGAGCGGGAGGTCGTGCAGCTGATGGCCGACGGCCACAGCAACCGTGCCATCGCCGACTCCCTGTACCTCAGCGAGGCCACGGTCAAGACACACCTGGTGCGCGTCTACCGCAAGCTCGGCGTGGACAACAGGGCGGCGGCGGTCTCCGAGGCGGTCCGACGGGGGCTGCTGGAGCTCACGTAGGCCGGTGAAGGCGGGGGTCGGCGGGGTTCACGCAGCCGCCGGCGTCAGGCTGCCGGCATTCACGCAGCTGCCGACAACGGGCCTGCCGACCCAACCCCGCCCCGACGTCGGACTGTGTCGGCACGATCAGGCTGCCGGCGTTCACACAGGCGCCGACCTCGGACCTGACAGACCGCCCCCGGCCTCACGCAGCCGCCCCCTCGGACGGCATCGGCACGGTGAGGCCGCCAGTTCACGCAGCCGCCGGCGGCGGGCCTGCAGATCCGGCCCCGCCTCCCGCAGCCGCCCCGACGTCGGGCGGCGTCGGCGCGGTCTCCCGTACCTTGGCGACGGCCGCCGCCATCTGCTGCTGCACCTGCTCCGGCACCGGCGCGCCGTGGACGGCGCCCGTCAGCTCCTCGGCGAGATCGCGCATTTTGATGTTGGTGTTCTGGGAGGCGGCGACGAGCACCGTCCAGGCGTCCTCGGCGCTCAGCCCGAAGGAGGCCATGACGATCCCACGGGCCACGTCGATGGTCGGCCGGGTCCGCATCGCCCGGCGCAACTGGTCGACCTCCAGGCGCAGTTCCTGGTCCACGTCCACAGGCCGGGCCCCGGGGCTCCCGGGGTTCTCGGTCACGAACAGCTCACGTGCTCCGGTCAGGTCGAGCAGGCGTCCCACAGACGGGCTGTACGCCCGCACAGTGACGGTCTTGCCCTGGTCGAGGGCCTCCCGGCGCAGGTCCAGCAGGACGTTGAGGCCGGCGCAGTCGCAGAAGCGGACCTCGTCGAGATCCAGGTCCACCCCGGTGGCGGAGCGGTCGAGGGCGGCGTAGAGCTCGGACCGGAGCTCCTGGGCTCCGATGTCGAACTCACCCCGACAGGTGACGACCGTCCGTTCCCCGGCCGCCGCGACCTCGATCGTGGCCAGACACGACGGGCGCGCGTCCAGCGTGGTGAGGCGCTGCGCCGAGTGCGCAGGTTCCGGCATGGCCCTCTCCCTCATGTCTCGGCTGCCTCTGTCCCTCAGAATCCCCTTCACCGACAACATACGTCAACCAATACATGAAACAAACTTCAGGTTTTTGGATGCGTGAAAGTCTGGTCGTTAGACTGCTGCCATGGATGGAGTGCCCGAGTCTCACACCGGATGGACGTTCGTCACCAACCATGCGCGGGTGCTGGCCGCGATCGCCGACAATCCCAGCACCCGGATCCGCGACATCGCCGCACACTGCCGGCTCACCGAACGCGCCGTCCAGAAGATCATTTCCGACCTGGAGCAGGACGGATACCTCTCGCACGTGCGGGAGGGACGGTCCAACACCTACCGGATCGACCCGGGCAAGGTGCTGCGCCATCCTGCCGAGGCCGGCCTGACGGTGGCGGCACTGCTCTCCCTGCTCGTCCAGGACGAGGCGGGCCGCAGCCCGCTCCCCGAGAGCCGACGGCACACCCCGGCCTGAACCCCGCGGCGAGCACAACCTGCCCGGGCCCGGCAGGTTTCGTCGGCGCGAGCGCGACACCGATCAGCAGCGGTGAGGTTCCGGCAACGTCAGGTTCATAACACCCCGACCCATCGGTAACAACCGCTTTCTAGCGTGGCCGCCCGTGGGAACCCGAGTCGTATACAGGGCCAAGAACCACTCAACCCGGCCCTCGACTCCCCGGCCTGCCGACGACGCCACGCGGGGCTCCCACGCATCTCCCCACCGCCCGCAAGAGCAGCACTGGGAGGCGTGACATGAGCACCACAGCGTCACAGCCGGCAACGGCAGACCCGTCGAAATCCGCCGACCAGGCGGTCAAGGAGACCCTGGAGGACTACACCCTCCGCTTCGCGCCCCGCAGTTACCGCCGCTGGACCCCCATGGTCGTAGCCACAACGGCACTCGGCGGCATCGCCTACATGGCCGACTTCTCCATCGGCGCCGGCATCGGCCTGGCCCACGGCACCGGCAACGCGCTCGTGGCGATCGCGGTCGCCGCCGTCGTCATCTTCGTCACCGGCTTCCCCCTCGCCTACTACGGCGCCCGCTACAACATCGACCTCGACCTGATCACCCGCGGCTCCGGCTTCGGCTACTACGGCTCGGTGCTCACCAGCGTCATCTTCGCCAGCTTCACCTTCATCTTCTTCGCCCTCGAAGGCTCGATCATGGCCCAGGGCCTCAAGCTCGGCCTCGGACTGCCCCTGTGGCTGGGCTACCTGGTCTCCACGCTCATGGTCATCCCGCTGGTGATCTACGGCATGAGGGCGCTGAGCAAGCTCCAGGTGTGGACGACCCCGATCTGGCTGCTGCTGATGGTGGGCCCGCTGGTCTACCTCGTCTCCACCGACCCGGGCACCGTCGACCGCTTCCTCGCCTACGCGGGCACCGACGGCGACGGCGGCGTCAACACCGCGTCCGTGCTGCTCGGCGCGGGCGTGTGCCTCTCGCTCATCGCGCAGATCGGTGAGCAGATCGACTACCTGCGCTTCATGCCGCCCAAGACCGAGGCGAACAAGCGCGCCTGGTGGACCGCGGTGGTCATGGCAGGCCCCGGCTGGGTGGTGCTCGGCGCGCTCAAGCAGGCCATCGGCGTCTTCCTCGCGGTGTACATCCTCGCCAAGGTCGGACCGGACATGGCCCCCGAGCCGATTCAGCAGTTCAAGGGCGCCTTCGACGCGATGATGCCGTCCTGGCTGGTGCTCCCGCTGGCCGTGGCCCTCGTCGTGATCAGCCAGATCAAGATCAACGTGACGAACGCCTACTCCGGCTCGCTCGCCTGGACCAACTCCTTCACCCGGCTCACCAAGCACTACCCCGGCCGCATGGTGTTCGTCCTGGTCAACCTGGGCTTCGCGCTGGCCCTGATGGAGGCCGACATGTTCAGCTTCCTCAACGACATCCTGGGCTTCTACTCGAACTGCGCGATCGCCTGGGTCGTCACCGTGGCCACCGACATCGGCGTCAACAAGTACCTGCTCAAACTCTCCCCGCTCCAGCCGGAGTTCCGCCGCGGCATGCTCTACGCCGTCAACCCGGTGGGCGTGGTGGCCTTCGTCGCCGCGTCCGGTCTGTCCATCGCCATGTACTTCCACGCCCTCGGCGACACCCTCCAGCCGTACTCCCCGGTCGCGGCCGCCGTGATCGCTTTCGTCCTCACCCCGCTGATGGCGGTCGTCACCAAGGGCAAGTACTACCTGCGCCGCACCGGCGACGGCATCGACGAGCCGATGCTGGACGCGGACGGCAACCCGAGCGCGGTCACCTACGACTGCCACGTCTGCCGGCAGCCCTACGAGCGCCCCGACCTGGCCGCCTGCGCCACGCACGACGCGGTGGTCTGCTCCCTGTGCCTGAGCACGGACAAGGCCGGCGACCACGTCCTGCCCGCCACCGTCTGACCCGACCCTCGACATGCCTCACGGCGGTGCGGCGACACCCGTGGGCAAGCCGACCGACCCGAGTCACGCTCACCGTTCCGCTCGACCGCCCGCTCAGGCCGCCGCGCCGAACCACCTGGGCAGCCGGTCCAGCAGTTCGGCCTGGTCCTCGCCGACCCACGCCACATGGCCGTCCGGCCGCAGCAGTACCGCGGGGGCGTCCAGTTCCTCGGCGGTGTCGACGACGTGGTCGACCCGGTCCGCCCAGCCCGCCACCGAGAGGCGGCCGGTCCGGTCGAGCAGCAGTCCGCGGCCGCCGCGCATCAGTTCGTAGAGGCGGCCGCGCCGCAGCGTGAGGTCCCGCAGGCGGCGGCCGAGCAGCTCATGGCCCTCGCCGAAGTCGTAACGGACACCGATCGCGGTGATCTTCTCGACGAGGTACCGGTTCACCTCGTCGAAGTCCATCAGCTGGCCCAGCAGCCGCCGCACCGCCTGCGGCCCGGGCTCGGTGGACAGCAGCTCCATCTGCGCGCGGGTGTTGTTCAGTACGTCGGCGGCCACCGGGTGCCGTTCGGTGTGGTAGCTGTCCAGCAGGTCCTCGGGTGCCCAGCCGGCCACCTCGGCGGCGAGCTTCCAGCCCAGGTTGAAGGCGTCCTGGAGACCGAGGTTGAGGCCCTGTCCGCCCACCGGCGGGTGGACGTGGGCCGCGTCGCCGGCCAGCAGCACCCGGCCGACCCGGTAGCGGTCGGCCTGCCGGGTGGCATCGCCGAAGCGGGACAGCCAGCGCGGTGAGTGCACGCCGAAGTCGGTCCCGGCGACCGCCCGGAGCCGTCGCTTGAACTCTTCGAGGGTCGGCGCCACCGTGCGGTCCCCGCTCACGCCCTCGGCGGGCACGACGACGCGGTACAGCCCGTCGCCGACAGGTCCGAGGCCGAACAGCTTCTGGGTGCGGCGGATCTCGGTCACCACGGCGGTGACCGTCTCCGGCGCCACGCCCACCTCCATCGCGCCGAGCAGCGTCTCGGCCTTGGCGGGTGCGCCGGGGAACCCGACCCCGAGCAGCTTGCGCACGGTGCTGCGCCCGCCGTCGCAGCCGATGAGATACCGCGAGCGCAGCCGCGTGCCGTCGGCGAGTTCGGTGCTCACCCCGTGCTCGTCCTGGCTCAGGCCGACCAGCTCGCAGCCGCGCCGGATCTCGGTGCCGAGTCCGACGGCGTGCTCGGCCAGCAGGCGGTCGGTGACGGTCTGCGGGATGCCGAGGACGTAGGCGTGGGCGGTGTCCAGCCCGTCCGGCCAGGGCTTGTCGATGGCGGCGAAGTAACCACCTGCCGTGAACTGCCTCCCGTGCGCGAGGAACCGCTCCAGCAGCCCGCGCTGGTCCAGCACCTCGATGCTGCGCACGTGCAGGCCGAGCGAGCGGACGATCTCGGTCGGCTCCGGGTCCCTCTCCAGCACGACCACCCGCACGCCGTGCAGTCGCAGTTCGGCGGCCAGCATCAGGCCGGTCGGGCCGCCGCCGACGACGATCACGTCGATCATCGGATCCCCCTCCGTGTCTCGGACGGAGATTGTGCGGCACGACGGGGATCTTGCCGCAAGGCCCCCTGTGAGCTATACGTTGAAGAGGGCAGGGAGAGCGGTGATCTCCTTGCCCTTGCTCATGGGCGTCACGTCCGGGACGGCTGCAGGTACCGCGCCAGCAGGTCGTCCAGCGTCACCATCCCCGTGAGCGTGCCCGCCGCGTCCCGTACGACCGCCAGGGAGGCCCGGTTGCGGCGCAGGAGGTCGATCGCGTGGGCGACCGTGGTGTCCTCCGTCAGTTCCGGGACCGGGCGGGCCAGGGTGCGGGCGGTGCCGGTGCGGCCCTGGGCGCGGGCGACCAGGGCGTCGCGGGCGTGGAGCGAGCCGAGCACGAGGTCGCCCTCGCGGACCAGCATGCGGGTGCGGTCGTGCTCGGCGGCCGTGCGCAGGACGGCGTCCAGGTCGGCGGTGCCGGGCACCGAGGTGATCTCCGCGGCCGGGATGCGGAGCTCGCCGACCGGGGTCTCGGGCTCGGTGAGCGAACGGGTGAGCAGCTTGGAGTCGGCCTCGCTGATCAGTCCGAGGCGCTCCGACTCCTCGACGAGATGGGTGAGTTGCTCACGGTTGTGTACCGCGGCGAGCTCGTCGCGCGGGGTGACCCGGCACAGCCGTACCAGCGCGTTGCTCATCCTGTTCAGCACCGAGATCAGCGGCCGGACCACCTTGACGACAGCCCAGAAGGGCGGCGCGAGCAGCATGGCGGAGCGCTCGGGGTGGGCGATGGCCCAGGACTTGGGGGCCATCTCGCCGAGCACCATGTGCAGGAACACCACGACGATCATGGCGAACACGAAGGCCACGCCGTAGCTGAGTCCGCTGGGCAGGCCCAGGTCGTGCAGCAGTGGGTCGAGTTCGTGGGAGATCGCAGGCTTGGAGACCGAGCCGAGGCCCAGCGTGCAGACGGTGATGCCGAGTTGGGCGCCGGCCAGCATCAGCGACAGCTCGCGCATCCCGGCCAGGGCCGCCTTCGCCCCGCGTCGCCCCTCGGCCGCGGCCTTCTCCATGCGGTGCCGCTTGGCGGCGACCAAGGCGAATTCGGCGGCCACGAAGAAGCCGCTGCCGATCAGCAGCAGGACGGTGACGAAGAGCGCCATCGGGAAGCTCATGTCTGCTCCTGCGCCGGCTCGGAAAGCCTCTCGACGCGGACCCGCTCCGGTACGTGGCGGTCCAGCGTCCGTACGTCGATCAATGCGCGGCCGGTGCCGATCAGCTCGACGGTGACCCGGTCCCCGATGGCCGGGAAGCGGCCGAGGCGGTCCACGACCAGCCCGGCGACGGTGTCGTAGTCCTCCTCCCCGGGCAGTTCGACGCCGGTGGCGTCGGCGATCTCGTCGAGACGCCGGCCCGCGTCGACCAGCCAGCCGTCCCCGTCCGGCACCGCGACCTCGGTGACGGTGTCGCTCTCGTCGGCGATGTCACCGACGAGCTCTTCGGCGATGTCCTCGTAGGTGACGATGCCGGCGACTCCGCCGTGCTCGTCCAGGACGACCGCGAACTCGTCGTCCCGCTCCCGCATCTGCTCGACCGCCTGCGGCAGCGGGAGGGTGTCGGGCAGCAGGAGCGGGGTGCGGGCGAGGACGCGCGCGGTGGCCCGGGTCAGCTCCTGGGCCGGCAGACGCGTCAACTCCCGTACGCCCAGGACCCCGGGGACGTCGTCCGGGTGGTCACCGAGGACGGGGTAGGTGGAGTGGCCGTGTCGGGCGATCAGGTCGATCGCCTCGGCGGCGGTGGCGTCTCCCCGCACGAAGACGGTGTCGACGCGCGGCACCATCACCTCGTCGAGGGTGCGCTCGGAGAACTCCAGGGCGTGGTCGAGGAGTTCGGCGGTGTCCCGGGGCAGTTCGCCCTGCTCGTGGGACTCGCCGATGAGGTGGCCGAGCTCCTCCAGGGTGGCGCCGTGGTGGAGTTCCTCGACGGGTTCGATGCTGGCCTTCCGGAGCAGGCGGTTGGCCGCCCCGTCGAAGACGTGCACCAGCGGGCCGACGACCTTGAGGTAGCCGAGCGTGGAGGGGGCGAGGGCCTTCGCGAGCCGCTCGGGGACGGCGATCGCGAGGTTCTTCGGGGCGAGTTCGCCGAGGACCATCTGGACGACGGTGGCCAGGACGAAGGCCAGCACGACGGAGATCCCGCCGACGGCCCCCTCGGGGATGCCGAGGCCGGTCAGGGCGGGGCGGAGCAGCGCGGAGACGGATGGTTCGGCGATGAAGCCGACGACCAGACCGGTGACGGTGATGCCCAGCTGGGCGCCGGAGAGCATGAAGGACAGCCGCGCCAGGACCGTCAGCGCTCGGGCGGCCCTCCGGTCCCCGGCCTCCGCCTCACGGGACAGGGCGAGCCGGTCCGCGGAGACGTACGCGAACTCCTGGGCGACGAAGTAGCCGGTGCCGGCGGTCAGCAGGAACACAGCCAGCAGGCCGAGGACGGCGCTCGTGGTACTCAACGGCGCGGCGATCGCGTCGGGCGGGAGTCCGTCGGGGTGGCGGACACGGGCTTGCTCCTCCTGTAGGGATGTGCGCTGTGTGAACGACTGGGGCGAGCGCGGCGTTCCCCGGATCCGCCGGCCGGGCGGCGGGCCCGACCGGCGCTCACGCGGTGGCCGGAGTCGGCCCGACCAGCTCGGTGAGGACGTCCTCCATGGTCACGAATCCGAGGACGGCTCCCGACCGGCCGGGTGCAGGGTGGCGCGTGGGAAGGGCCGGTCGCGGTCGGTGACGCCGAGGGTGTCCTTGATGTGCAGATAGCCCAGCAGGGTGCTGTCGGGGCCGGTGACGGGGAAGCGTGAGTAGCCCGCTTCGGCGGCGATCCGCTCCAGGCGGGCCGGGGTGACGGAGGTGTCGACGGTCCGCATCTTCGGTACCGGGACCAGGATCTCGCCGACCGAGGGCCGACGCGAGCAGCACGGTCTCGGTCACCCGGTCACCCCCGCCCGTTCGTCCGTGGGGGACGTGGCGCGTACTGGGAGGCTCACCCATCGCGGAACTGTGGCTCCTTCTTGTCGGGGCAGGTCGCACCAATGGTAAAGGACAGGCAAAGCAACCTGTAGGGACACCCGGCCGGGAGTGCGGGTACGCTGCCGGTCCGGCGGGCGTCTCGTCCGATGTCGGTGTCACTGTGACGGAGGCCTTCCCCATGTTCGGACTGAGCGAGCTCGCGATCATCCTGCTGGTCGTCATCGCGGTCATCGCCGCCAAGAAGGGCCCGGAACTGGCCCGTACGGCGGGCAGGTCGGCGCGCATCCTCAAGGCGGAGGCCCGCGCCGCGCAGGAGGGCGGGCCGGAGCCCCAGGTCATCCCGGGAGAGGTCCTGCGGCCCGGGACCGGCGGGGGCACCGGGTCCGGCAACCACTGAGACTCGCGGCACCGCACCCGTCCACGGTTTCCTCTGCCGGCCGGCCCCGCGATGATCCATGATGAGCGGGCCATGCACCTGCCGGTCACGTCCACTCGCGCGCCGCTGCCCGTTCTGCGGGCCGCGGTGTTCGCCGTCGTCGGCGCGGTGCTCGGGATCGGTGCCCATCATCTGCTCGCCGAGGGCCAGGTGCCCTGGAGGCAGGGTGCCGCGGCGGCGGCCGTGCTCTTCGCGGTGGGTCTCGTCGGTGTGCAGCGGCCCAGAAGCCTGGCGACGGTTGTCGCGTGCAGTGTCGCGGGACAGTCCGGGCTGCATCTGTGGCTGACGCTCACCGCGGCCGCGCGGCACCCGGTCGGCCATGTGCACGACGCCCACTCGGCGTGGCACGAGCGGCTCCATGACTCCCTGGCCATGACGGCGGCCCACTCGCTGGCCGCCGCGCTCGTCGCCGTCCTGCTGCACCGCGCGGACGCGGCCTGCTGGACGGTGGCCCGCGGGGTGACGGCGGCGCTCGACGCGGTACGGGACCGACTGGCCGCCGCCAGGCTGCTGTTCACCCGGCCCACGTCACCCGCGCCGACGGCCGCGGTGACGGTCGTGCCGACGTACGACGAACGGCCGCTCACGGCACGGCCGTTGCTGGCACACGCGGTGGTACGGCGAGGTCCTCCGGCGACGAGCGCAGCTCTCGCCCACTGACCTCACGGGGACACCGTTCCGGCCCGCGCCGGACGGCCGCCCCGCGTACCTTCCTGCCTGGAGACCTCGATGTCCCGTATCCCCCTGTCCCGTCTGTCCGCTGCCGCCGTCGGAGCCGCAACGGCCGTACTCCTGACCGCCGTTCCGGCCGCCGCCCACACCGAGGTCGAGGCCGACAAGGCGCAGGCGCTCGCCGAAAACGTCACCGTCTCCTTCGACGCCGAGGCCGAGTCCGACACCTCCGGGATCAAGGAGATCCGGGTGGTCCTGCCCGAGGGCATCGCCCCGGCCGACGTGACCTACGGCACGGGCCCCGAGGGCTGGAAGTTCAGCGCGACCGACGACGGCTACAGCGTCAAGGGCGCCGAACTGAAGACCGGCGAGAGCGCCGAGTACTCCGTCGTCGTACGGCAGTTGCCCGACGCGAAGGAGCTGCCCTTCAAGACCCTGCAGACCTACGGCGACGGGCACGTCGACCGCTGGATCGAGCTGGACGAGAACGGCGACAACCCGGCGCCCACACTGAAGCTGAAGGCGGCGGCACCGGGTGCCAAGCCGGTGAGCCCGGCCCCGAGTGTCTCCGCGAGCCCGGCCCCGACAACCGTGGAAACCACGCCTGCGGCCTCCCCGCAGGCCGCCGACACGGAGCAGGACGACGAGGGCGGGCTGTCCGCGGGCGCCTGGACCGGGATCGGCGCGGGCATCCTCGTCGCGGTGGCCGCGGTGGTCCTCGCGGTACGGCGGCGGGGCGGCACCGGGCAGTAGGGGCCACCCGGTCCGGGGGTTTTCCCCCGGACCCCGGATGAATCCCCCGGCTCCGGGTAGGCCAGCCACACGGCGTACCCGGAGATGGAGTGCCATGACCTGCGCGACCTCCCCCGCACGGCACGGGACCTGGGCGGTGGCCCTGACTGTCGCCGCCCTCGTCCTCACCGGAGCCTGCGACAACGGCGACGGCGGTGACGAAGACGCCTCCCGCACGGGCAGCCCTTCCGTCACCGGCTCGCCCGGACCGACCACGGCGGCGGGCTCCCCCTCCCGCTCCGTCTCCCCGACACCGACCGCGACCGCGCCCTCGGACCCGGAGCAGGCGGAGCGGGACATCCGGGAGGCGTGGACGGTCCTCTTCGACCCGAAGTCCTCCCTGGACCAGCGCAGTGAGGTGGTCGAGGACGGCGACGAGAACGCCCTGATGATCGACAACCTCTTCCGCGACCCGAGCGGCAGCAAGCTGCGCGCCGAGGTGACCTCCGTGTCGTACACCTCGGACGTGTTCGCCGAAGTGGCCTACGACCTCACGCGCGAGGGCCGCCGGCTGGACACCGGCGGCCCGGGGGCGGCCGTACTCCAGGACGGCGGCTGGAAGGTCGCCCTGCGTACGGTCTGCTCGCTGACGCGACACGCCGAGGACGCGCCCGAGGCGCCGAGCTGTGCGCTGCAGTCCTCCGGCCCTGCCGCCGACCCTGCCTCCAGTCCTGCCTTCAGCCCTGCCGGAACAGGTCGTTGAGCTCCGTCTGGGAGAGCTGGTCGGCGGCGTACGAGAAGGTGCCCAGGTCGGCCAACTCCCGTGCGGCGTCGAGCAGATGGCGGTACATGGCCCGGGCGATACTGCCGCCGACCGTGACCCGCCGCACGCCGAGTTCGCGCAGGTCGTCCAGGGAGAGCGCGTTGCCGGTCAGGCCCATGACCACGTTGAGGGGGCCGTCGAGCTCGCGGACCAGTGTGCCGATGGTCTCGGCGTCGGCGGCGCCGGGGACGAACGCGCAGTCGGCTCCGGCCTCCAGATAGGCGTTGGCCCGCCGGACGGCCTCGTCGAGGGTGCCGCCGACCAGGAGCGCGTCGGTGCGGCCGACCAGGACGAAGGGCTCGCCGTCGGCCGCCAGGGTCTCGCGGGCGGCACGGACACGGTCGGCGGAGAGCTTCGGGTCGTGGAGCGGGCGGGTGCGGTCGCCGGTGAAGTCCTCGATGTTGCCGCCCGCGGCTCCGGCGGCGACGGTCCTCGCAACGGTGGTGGCGACGGCCTCGGGCGACTCGCCGTATCCGTCCTCCAGGTCCGCGCTCAGCGGTACGGCGATCCCGTGCGCGATCTCGCGGACCCGGCCCAGCATGGTCTCGCGGTCGACGCGGTCCTCGGGCGGCTGTTCGGCGAAGAAGTCGTGGTCGGGCCGGCCGAGGGAGAACGCGACGCCCGCACTCGTGGTCGCCACGGCCGGGAACCCGGCCGCCTCCAGGATCCGGGCACTGCCCAGGTCCCACGCGTTGGGGAGCAGGAAACAGCCCTCCCGGTGCAGTTCGGCGAAGCGCTGTGCCCTGGCTCGGCTCTCGGTGTCCACACGGTCCTTCCCGGCCCGCCGCCCCTCGACGGACTCCCGGACAACGTACGCCGGAGGCGCTCTGAACGGAGGACGGTGCCGGGCCGTATCCAGGGCGGACAGCGCCGACGCACAGCCCCCTCTAGAATGAGCCCGATGATCAGCTCCGAGCAGCCCACCGCGGGTCCGCCCCTGTGGCGGGCGCTGCTCCTGCTCGGGCTGCTCGTCGGAGTCCTGGGCATGCACGCCCTGGCCCCCGGTGGCGGTACGGCCGGGCACGAGGGCAGGTCCGCGCACCGGACGACGGCCGTCGCCGTCGTCGACACGGTCTGTCACGACGGCTGCGGGTCGGGCCATCTCCACCACGCGGACGCGACCTGTGCGTCGGGGGCCGTGAGCGGTGGGCCCGCGCTGCCCGCACTCGTTCCCGACCCGTCGACAAGCGCCCTGGGCACGGTCGACCTGTGCGCTCAGACCGTCATGGCACAGGAAGGCGCCCGCGCGCCTCCCTCTCTCGCGGAACTCCAGCTCCTGCGGATCTAGGCACGGCGTGCTCCGTCACGTCCAGATCCCTTTCACAGCACTGGAGTTCCAGCATGCGCAGCACCCGTACCCTGATCCGCCGTGTCTGTCTCGCGGCGGTCGCCGCGAGCGCCGCCCTCACCCTCACGGCGTGTGGCGGCGACAGCGACGACAGCGGCTCGGCCGCCTCGTCGCCCTCGGTGTCCGCCGAGACCTCGGCCGACGCCCACAACGCGCAGGACGTCTCCTTCGCCCAGGGCATGATCCCGCACCACCGGCAGGCCGTGGAGATGGCCCGACTGGCCGCCGACCGGGCCTCGTCCGCCGAGGTCAAGGCTCTCGCCGCCCGGATCGAGAAGGCACAGGGCCCGGAGATCGAGACCATGACCGGCTGGCTGAAGACCTGGGGCGAGAAGGTCCCCGAGGACATGGCCGGGGACATGCCCGGCATGGACCACTCGGCGCACTCCGGCATGGCCGGGATGATGGACGGCGCCGACATGGAGAAGCTGGAGAAGGCGTCCGGCAAGGACTTCGACTCCATGTTCCTGACCATGATGGTCGAGCACCACGAGGGCGCCGTCGAGATGGCCGGGACCGAGCAGGCCAAGGGCGAGTACCGGGCCGCCAAGGCCATGTCCGGAGACATCGTCACCACGCAGACCGCCGAGATCGGTGAGATGAAGAAGCTTCTCGGGGAGAACTCCGGGGGCTGACCGGACGGTTCGCAGAGTCCTTCTCCGGGCACCCGGAGAAGGACTCGCCGGATCCACGAGGAGCGACAGTGGCGACAGAGCGACTCCCCGATCACGAACAGCGCATTCTGGACGAGGTGGAACGCGCCCTGCGCCGCGACCGCCGCCTGGACCGCCGGATGCGCACAGGGCGGCTGCGCCGCCGGCCGGACCTGTCCCGGGTGACGCACTACCGGCCGCACGTCCTGACCGTGAGCCTGCTGCTCGCGGTGTCGATCACGCTCATGGTGACGGGCATCGTCACCGCGCGGCCCGCGGTGATCTGGGCCTTCGCGGCCGTCTGGCCCCTGGCCCTGTTCGCGGCGTTCCGCCTGCTGTGCCGCTGGACGGAACCCTGACCCTCACGCCTCGCCGTTCTCGACGGTGGACTCGAACGCGGACTCGATCGGCCGCTCGTCGACCAGGACCCGCCCCTGCGGCGGCCCGGTGAGCAGCGCGCGTACGGCGGTCAGGACGTCCGGCGCCACATGATCGGCCCGTGCCGTCTCCTCCGGCCCGGTCCGCTCGTCCGGTACGAGGATCCCGTGGGCGCCCACCCGGGCCGCGGCCTCGGCGTCCGCGGCGGTGCCGACGACCGCGCAGTCGGCCGGCGCGGTGCACACCCGGCCCGCCGCCCAGAGGATCAGGCCGGGTTCGGGCGGACGGCAGTGACAGCCGTCGTCGGGGCCGTGCGGGCACACTCCCCAGATGTCGAAGGGGCCGAGGAGTTCGTCGACGCGGTGGTTGACGGCCCGTACGTCGGCGTCGCTGAGCCGGTCGTGCCCGACGCCCGGTCGCAGCGCCACGAAGCCGGTGCGGACGTCGTGCAGTCGCAGCAGGTCGAGCGCCTCGCGGGCACCGGGCGCCGGGCACACCCGTTCGGGGTCGAGCGGGTCTTCGGCGAGGATGCTGTCACGGTCGAACAGCACCGTACGCACGCGCGTCATACGGCCACCTCCCGGCTCTCGAGTCCACTTCTTCCCCTCGGCTTCCTCCCCACGAGTAACCGCGTGGGACGGGTCCATGCGGCCGGGCGCGATCATCGGGTCGAAGGCGCCCGGGCACCAAGTCTGTGAGCCCCCTACGAAATCCGCGCTGAGTAGGACCGACTCCCTAAGATCAGCTCGTGGTCACCTTCCTGCTCGAACGTACGGCCCCGCTCTCCCAGGACGAAGCTTGGCGCCGCCTCACTCAGTGGTCCCGCCACGGCGAGGGCGTCCCCCTGACGCGCGTCACCGTCGTGCCGCCGGGGCCGACGGCCGAGGGCACACTCGTCGTCGCCCGTTCGGGGATCGGCCCGCTCGGCTTCGACGACCCCATGGAGGTCATGGTCTGGCGCCCGCCTGCGGAGGGCGTCTCCGGCCTGTGCCGGCTGGAGAAGCGCGGCCGGGTGGTGAAGGGCTGGGCCGAACTGGAGGTGCACCCGGGTCCTGGAGGCCGGGCGCGCGTGATCTGGCGTGAGGAGCTGCGGGTCCCCCTGCTCCCCGCACCCTTGCTGGGCGTGGCGGCCAGGTCGGTCTTCGGACGTGCGCTGAACCGGCTGCTGCGGGGCGCCTGAAGATCATGCAACAGTGGGCGCCATGACGGCAGTTGACGGTACGACCGTGCGAATGGACGAAGTCGAGGAAGTCGCGGAGGACGGGCTGCGGTGGCTGGTGTCCACCGCGCGGGAGACCGCGGACGGCGGACTCGCCTGGCCGACCGCCCCCTCGAAGGAGAAGACCGAGCCCAGCCTCTACAGCGGCACGGCCGGGATCGTCTCCGTGCTCCTGGAGGCCTGGCGGCACTTCGCCGACGACTCCTACGCCGACCTCGCACTCCGCGCGGGACGCGGTCTGGCCGCCGCCGTCGACGGCCACGAGGACGACTCGCTGTACTTCGGCCGGTCCGGCGTGGCCCTGGTCCTGCACACCCTGGGCGACCAGTTCGGCGACACCGCCTCCCGGACGGCGGCCGACCGTGCGATGGCTCTCGTGCGCTCACACTTCGACGGGGAGCGCTGGGGCGAGCTGTTCGAGCTGATGGGCGGCAACGCCGGGACGGGCCTGGCGGCCCTGGCGATGGGCGACCCGGAGTTCGCCGTCCTCGCGGTGGAGCCCTATCTGCGGACGGCGGAGCAGACCCCGTGGGGCGTCACCTGGCAGCACCGCCCGGGCCCGGAGGCCCGCTTCCACCACATGTCGCACGGCACGCTGGGCATCTCCTACGCGCTCGCCCGGATCGGCCAGGCGACCGGCCGCGCCGACCTCGTCGACCTGGCGCTCGCGGGGGTCGCGGACGTCGTGGCCCGCGACGAGGGCGGCCCCGACGGCTTCCTGGTCCCGCACTCCACCCCCCAGTTCCTCCCGGACCTGATCGAACCCATCACCTACGGCTGGTGCCACGGCCCCACCGGCGACGCCCAGATCTTCCGGCTGCTGCGCGACATCGACGGCGCCCCGGCCTGGACCGCGCTCGCCGACCGCTGCTGGCACACGGTCGTCCGCTCCGGCATCCCCGAGCGCCTGCGGCCGGGGTTCTGGGACAACAACGGCCGCTGCTGCGGCACCGCGGGCGTCCTCGCCCTGGCCGGCGACCGGATCGCCGAAGGAGCCGAAGGGCAGGAGGCGTACGACTTCGCGCGGATCCTCGTCGCCGACCTCGCCGCCCGCGCGGTCCGGGACACCGACGGCGCCCGCTGGTCCAACGTCGAGCACCGGGCCACCCCGAGCGACCTCGAACCCCGCACCGACTGGGCGCAGGGCAGTGCCGGCATCGTGCGTGAACTGCTGCGGTTCGTCCGGCTGAGCCGGGGCGGCGATCCGCGGTACGCGTTCCCGTGGCCGGACCAGCCCGAGGTGTCCGCTCAGGCCACCGACCCGATCCGGCGGGCCGGTTCCGACGTCGCGTCGTGATGGATCGGCGTGTGCGCGCCGGTGAGGGAGACCCCGCTGCCGCCCCGCCGGCTCGCGACGATCTCCGCGGCGATGGACAGGGCCGTCTCCTCGGGTGTCCGAGCGCCGAGGTCGAGCCCGATGGGTGACCGCAGCCGCGCCAACTCCATTTCTGTCACGCCGACTTCGCGCAGGCGTTCGTTGCGGTCGAGGTGGGTGCGGCGGGAGCCCATGGCGCCGACGTAGGCAACCGGGAGCCTGAGGGCCATTCGCAGCAGGGGTACGTCGAACTTGGCGTCGTGGGTGAGGACGCACAGGACCGTCCGGGCGTCGACCTCCGTGCGCTCCAGGTACCGGTGCGGCCACTCGACGACTATCTCGTCGGCCTCCGGGAAGCGTGCCTTCGTCGCGAAGACGGGGCGCGCGTCGCACACGGTGACCTGGTAGCCGAGGAACTTCCCGACCCGCACGAGCGCCGACGCGAAGTCGATCGCGCCGAACACGATCATCCGGGGCGGTGGCACGGAGGACTCGACGAGCACGGTGAGCGGGGCGCCGCAGCGCGAGCCCTGTTCACCGATCTCCAGGGTGCCGGTGCGGCCCGCGTCGAGGAACGCGCCGGCCTCGGCGGCGATCGTGCGGTCCAGCTCCGGATGGGCGCCGAAGCCGCCATGGCCGGAGACGTCCTCGGGTCCTACGACGAGCGCGCGGCCGAGGAGTTCGCGCGGGCCGGAGACGATCCGCGCCAGTGCCGCCGACCGGCCCTTCGCCGCGGCTTCGAGCGCACCCACGACGACCGTACGGACGGGGTCGGCCGCCCGGACCGGGGTGACGAGGATGTCGATGACGCCGCCGCAGGTCAGGCCGACGGCGAAGGCGTCCTCGTCGCTGTAGCCGAAGCGTTCGAGGACCGACTCCCCGTCCTCCAGCGCCTGTTGGCACAGTTCGTAGACCGCGCCCTCCACACAGCCGCCGGAGACCGAGCCGATCGCCGTGCCGTCGGCGTCCACCGCGAGGGCGGCTCCCGGCAGGCGGGGCGCGCTGCCACCGACGGCCACCACGGTGGCCACGGCGAAGTCGCGTCCCTGCTCGACCCACCGGTGCAGCTCGTCGGCGATGTCCAGCATGTCTCGGTCTCCTTAACAGCGTTTGCGTACAGGGGTGTTGGCGCGGCTAGTGCACGCCCATCCAGCTCTCGATCGGGTTGAGGGCGTAGTACACCAGGAAGATCACCGTCAGCCCCCACATGAAGGCGCCGATCTCCCGCGCCTTGCTCTGCGCGACCTTGATCGCGACGTAGGAGATGACGCCCGCGGCCACACCGGCCGTGATCGAGTAGGTGAACGGCATGACCACGACGGTCAGGAAGACCGGGATCGCGGTGGCGCGGTCGGCCCAGTCGACGTGGCGGGCGTTCATCATCATCATGGCGCCGATCACCACGAGGGCGGCGGCCGCGACCTCGCCGGGCACGATCGCCGTGAGCGGGGTGAAGAACAGACAGGCCGCGAAGAACAGTCCGGTGACGACGGAGGACAGTCCGGTACGGGCACCCTCGCCCACTCCCGTCGCCGACTCGACGAACACGGTCTGGCCGGAGGCACCGGCCACCCCGCCGATCGCACCGCCCGCGCCGTCGATGAACAGGGCCTTGGACAGGCCCGGCATCCGGCCCTGTGCGTCGGCCAGTTTCGCCTCGGTGCCGACGCCGATGATGGTGGCCATCGCGTCGAAGAACCCGGCGAGCACCAGCGTGAACACGATCATGCCGACCGTCATCGCGCCGACCTCGCCCCAGCCGCCGAACTCGACCGTGCCGAAGATCGAGAAGTCGGGCATGGAGACCGCTCTGCCGTGCAGTTCGGGCGCGCCGCTCGCCCACTGCTTCGGGTCGACGGCACCGGTGGCGTTGAGAATCACGGCGAGTACGGTCCCGCCGAGGATGCCGATCAGGATGGCGCCGGGGACGCCTCGCGCCTGGAGCATGAAGATCGCGAGGAGGGTGAGGGCGAACAACAGGACGGGCCAGCCCGCGAGTTCGCCCGTGGGGCCGAGCGTCACCGGGGTCGCTTTGCCCTGGTGGACGAAGCCGGCCTTGTAGAAGCCGATGAGGGCGACGAACAGGCCGATGCCCATGGTGATCGCGTGCTTGAGGGCCAGCGGGATCGCGTTCATGATCATCTCGCGCAGGCCGGTGACGACCAGCAGCATGATGACCACGCCGTACATCACGCACATGCCCATGGCCTGGGGCCAGGTCATCACGGGCACGACCTGCGAGGACAGCACGCCGGAGACGGAGAGGCCGGCGGCGAGGGCGAGGGGCACCTTGCCGAAGAATCCCATCAGCAGCGTGGTGAAGGCCGCCGCGAACGCGGTCGCGGTGATGAGTGCCTTCTGGCCGAGCGTGTCTCCCGCCGCGTCCTTGCCGGACAGGATCAGGGGGTTGAGCAGGAGGATGTACGCCATCGCCATGAAGGTGGTGACGCCGCCGCGCAGTTCACGCGCGACCGTGGATCCTCGCCGGGATATGTGGAAGTACCGGTCGAGCCAGGACCTGCCGGCCGGGACGCGGGTGCCTTCTCCCGCGTCGTCGGCCGTGGTCCTGGGTTCCAGGGACTGCTGGGTCATGGTGCCGTCTCCCAAGGTTCACAGGGACACCCGTGCAACCGCCTTGTCGGGCACGGGATTTGGGATGTGCACGACCCGGGGGACGGCCCAGGACGGACAGTTGGGGCCCGGGGGACGAGGTCCCCCGGGGAAACTCACCGGTGCATCACGTGCCGGTCAGGTGCTCCGGCCGTACCGGTGTCCTGTTGAGCTCCAGCCCGGTCGCGTTGCGGATCGCCGCGAGCACGGCCGGGGTCGAGGACAGGGTGGGTGCCTCGCCGATGCCGCGCAGCCCGTACGGCGCGTGGTCGTCGGCGAGTTCGAGCACGTCGACGGGGATGGTCGGCGTGTCGAGGATCGTGGGGATCAGGTAGTCGGTGAAGGAGGGGTTCCTGACCTTCGCCGTCTTCGGGTCGACGATGATCTCCTCCATCACCGCGACGCCCAGGCCCTGGGTCGTACCGCCCTGGATCTGGCCGATGACGGACAGCGGGTTCAGCGCCTTGCCGACGTCCTGGGCGCAGGCCAGCTCGATCACCTTGACCAGCCCGAGCTCGGTGTCGACCTCGACGACCGCGCGGTGGGCGGCGAAGGAGTACTGGACGTGTCCGAAGCCCTGCCCGGTGCGCAGATCGAAGGCCTCGGTGGGCCGGTGCCGCCACTCCGCCTCGACCTCGACGCTCTCGTCCTCCAGCACGTCGGCCAGGTCCGCGAGGACCTCGCCGCCGTCGGTGACGACCTTGCCGCCCTCCAGGAGCAGTTCGGCGGTGGCCCAGGCGGGGTGGTAGGAACCGAACTTGCGGCGCCCGAGCTCCAGGACCTTCTCCCGGACGAGCTCGCAGGAGTTCTTGACGGCGCCGCCGGTGACGTACGTCTGGCGCGACGCGGACGTCGAACCGGCGCTGCCCACCTGCGTGTCCGCGGGCTGGATGGTCACCTGCGCGACACCGAGCTCGGTGCGGGCGATCTGCGCGTGGATGGTGACCCCGCCCTGGCCGACCTCCGCCATGGCGGTGTGCACGGTGGCGACGGGCTCGCCGCCGACGACCTCCATGCGGACCTTCGCCGTGGAGTAGTCGTCGAAGCCCTCGGAGAAGCCGACGTTCTTGATGCCGACCGCGTAGCCGATACCGCGGACGACCCCTTCGCCGTGAGTGGTGTTGGACAGGCCACCCGGCAGCTGCCGTACGTCGGCCTGCTCGCCGGCCGCGAGCCACTGCTGCTCCGGAGGAAGCGGCATCGCCTTGACGCGGCGCAGGAGTTCGGCGACGGGCGCCGGGGAGTCGACGGGCTGGCCGGTCGGCATGAGCGTGCCCTGCTCCATGGCGTTCAGCTGCCGGAACTCCACCCGGTCCATGCCCACCGCGTCGGCCAGTTTGTCCATCTGCGCCTCGTAGGCGAAGCACGCCTGGACCGCGCCGAAGCCGCGCATCGCGCCGCAGGGCGGGTTGTTGGTGTAGAGGGCGATGGCCTCGATGTCGACGTCGTCGACGACGTACGGACCGATGCCGAGCGAGGAGGCGTTGCCGACGACGGCCGGCGAGGCGGAGGCGTACGCGCCGCCGTCGAGGACGATCCGGCACTTGACGTGGGTCAACTTGCCCTCGCGCGTGGCCCCGTGCTCGTAGTAGAGCTTGGCCGGGTGGCGGTGGACGTGTCCGAAGAAGGACTCGAACCGGTTGTAGACGATCTTGACGGGCTTGCCGGTGCGCAGCGCGAGCAGACAGGCGTGGATCTGCATCGACAGGTCCTCGCGGCCGCCGAAGGCCCCGCCGACGCCGGACAGCGTCATGCGGACCTTGCGCTCGGGCAGGCCGAGGACGGGCGCGATCTGCCGCAGGTCGGAGTGGAGCCACTGGGTGGCGACGTAGAGGTGGACGCCACCGTCCTCGTCCGGCACGGCGAGACCCGACTCGGGGCCGAGGAAGGCCTGGTCCTGCATGCCGAAGGTGTACTCGCCCTTGACGACGAAGTCGGCCTGCTTCGCGGCCTCCTGGACGTCACCGCGAATGATCGGCTGCCGGTGCACGATGTTGGGGTGCGGGACGTGCCCGATGTGGTGGTCGTCGCGGTTCTCGTGGACGAGGATCGCGTCGGGGGCGGTCGCGGAGGCCTCGTCGGTGATGACGGGCAGCTCGCGGTACTCGACCTTGATCTTCGCGGCGGCACGGCGGGCCGTCTCCGGGTGGTCGGCGGCGACGATGGCGACCGGCTCACCGTGGTGGCGGACCTTGCCGTGGGCGAGGACCGGGGTGTCCTGGATCTCCAGACCGTAGTTCCTCACCTCGGTCGGCAGGTCGTCGTACGTCATGACGGCGTACACGCCCGGCAGGGCCAGGGCCTCGCTCGTGTCGATGGACACGATCTCGGCGTGCGCGACGGTCGAGCGCAGGATCTGCCCCCAGAGCATGTCCTCGTGCCACATGTCGGACGAGTACGCGAACTCGCCGGTGACCTTGAGGGTGCCGTCGGGGCGGAGCGTGGACTCGCCGATGCCGCCCTTGGTCTGGGAACCCTGGGTGATCTTGGTGGGAGTGCCGTTGGGACTGGACACGTCAGACCGCCTCTCCCTGCCGGGCGGCCGCGAGGCGGACCGCGTCCATGATCTTCTCGTAGCCGGTGCAGCGGCAGAGGTTGCCCGAGAGCGCCTCGCGGATGTCCGCGTCGCTCGGGTTCGGGTTGCGCTCCAGCATCTCGTCGGCGGCGACCAGCAGCCCCGGCGTGCAGAACCCGCACTGGACGGCACCGGCGTCGATGAACGCCTGCTGGACGGGCGAGAGTTCGGTGCCCTCGCCGGTGTGGGAGTCCTGCCCCGCCGGCGCCCGGTGCCCGCACGAACGCTGCTTGGCGTAGTCCGCGAGCCCCTCGACGGTCACGACCTCGCGGCCCTCGACCTGCCCGGCGGCCACGAGACACGAACACACGGGAATCCCGTCGAGCCGGACCGTGCAGGACCCGCACTCGCCCTGCTCGCAGGCGTTCTTGGAACCGGGAAGCCCGAGCCGCTCGCGCAGCACGTACAGCAGGGACTCGCCCTCCCACACGTCGTCGGCTTCCTGCGGACGTCCGTTGACAGTGAAGTTGACGCGCATTACGCAGCTCCCTCCGTGGTGGCGGCGGTGCCGCGGTACGACTCCCAGGTCCAGGTCAGCGTGCGGCGGGCCATGATGCCGACCGCGTGGCGGCGGTAGCTCGCCGTGCCGCGGACGTCGTCGATCGGGCTGCAGGAGGCGGCGCACAGGTCCGCGAACTGCTTGGCGACCGAAGGGGTGATGATCTTGCCGTTGTCCCAGAACCCGCCGTCCTCGAGAGCCGCGTTCAAGAACTCCTCGGCGGCCTTGGCCCGAACGGGTGTGGGAGCGGCCGAACCGATCCCCGTCCGCACGGTCCGCGTCTCGGGATGCAGGGCGAGCCCGAACGCGCACACGGCGATGACCATGGCGTTCCTCGTCCCCACCTTGCTGAACTGCTGGGGCCCGTCGGCCTTCTTGATGTGCACGGCGCGAATGAGCTCGTCGGCGGCCAGCGCGTTGCGCTTCACGCCGGTGTAGAACTCGTCGATCGGGATGAGCCGGGCCCCCCGGACCGACTCGACCTCGACCTCGGCGCCGGCCGCGAGGAGGGCGGGGTGGGCGTCACCGGCCGGGGAGGCGGTGCCGAGGTTGCCGCCGACACCGCCGCGGTTGCGGATCTGCGGGGAGGCCACGGTGTGCGAGGCGAGGGCCAGGCCCGGGAGCTCGCCGCGCAGGTGCTCCATGATGCGGGTGTACGGCACGGAGGCACCGAGCCGCACGGTGTCCTCGCCGACCTCCCACTCGGTGAGGTCGGAGATGCGGTTCAGGTCGAGCAGGTACTCGGGCCGCCGATGGTCGAAGTTGATCTCGACCATCACGTCGGTGCCGCCCGCGATGGGCACAGCGGTGGGGTGCTCGGCCTTTGCGGCGAGCGCCTCCTCCCAGCTGGCGGGGCGAAGGAAGTCCATGACCGGCTCTCTTCTTCGTCTCGTGATCGTACGGATCGAGCCAGATCGTGTGCGGCGGGCCCGGCTCGTTCATGTGCTGTTTACGCGGAATGGAGCCAGTACACAGCCGTGTACTCCGACGGGGTCAGTCACGGAAACCATGAAGGAGTTGGCTGGTCGCGGCCCTCATCTTGTAGATTCGTATGAACGGAGGTCCTCGGTAACCACTATGTTTTCCTGCGGAAACGTGCGGCACAGCCCACGTGACCTGGGACACAGCCCCGGAGACGGCGAGAAGCCGCTCCCCCTCCACCGGCCCCTTCCCTCCATCGTAGATTTCGAGACAAAGAACGGCGGCGACGAGAATGCGGCTGCGCGCACTGCTGGACACCGACGCGCTGGGCCTGCGGCTGCTCGGCGGCGAGGACGAACTGGACCGCACCGTGCGCGGTGTGATGACCACGGACCTGCGGGACCCCAGCCGCTACCTCTCGGGCGGGGAACTGGTCCTGACGGGCCTCGCCTGGCGCCGGGACGCCGCCGACTCGGAGCCTTTCGTACGACTCCTGGTGCAGGCCGGCGTGGTCGCGCTGGCGGCCGGCGAGGCAGAGCTGGGCACCGTCCCGGACGACCTGGCCGTCGCCTGCGCCCGGCACCGACTCCCGCTGTTCGCGGTGCACGAGTCGGTGGCCTTCGCCACGATCACCGAGCATGTCGTACGGCAGGTCTCCGGCGAGCGCGCGGGCGACCTGGCGGCCGTGGTGGACCGGCACCGCCGCATGATGACCTCGGGCCCGGCGGGCGGCGGCCCCGACGTGGTCCTCGACCTCCTGGGCTCCGACCTGGACCTGCGCGCCTGGGTCCTGTCCCCCACCGGCCGCCTGATCGCGGGCCCGAAGGTGGCGGGCCCCGGCCTCCCCGCGGACACCTGCGCGAAGCTCGCGGCGGAACACCTGGCCGCGGCCCGCACAGGCCGCCGGGGCCCCTACAGAGTCACGCTCGGCTCGTCGACGTACTCCCTCTTCCCGGTCCGCAGCAGCGGCCGCTCCTCCCATGCCTCCAGGGACGTACGGGAGACGGTCCTGTCCGACTGGCTGCTGGCGGTGGAGGCGGACGCCGGCGACTGGCCGGAGGAGCGCCTGGACCTGCTCCAGGGCGTCACCCAGCTGATCTCCGTCGAGCGGGACCGCAGGGACGCGGCCCGCACGGTCCGCCGCCGCCTGGCCCAGGAGGTCCTGGAACTGGTCCAGACGGGAGCGGCACCGCCCGAGATCGCCGCACGCCTGCGCGTCGCCGCCCCGGTCCTCCTCCCCGGCCTGGGGGCGGCCCCCCACTGGCAGGTCGTGGTGGCGAAGGTCGAATGGCAGGACGGCGACCTGGAGGGCGGCGCCATGGCCCAGTCCCTCCTGGAGGAGATCCTGGTGGACCCGCAGGCGACCGGCCCCGAGCCCTCCGACCGCATAGCGGTGGCCCACACCGGCGACGAGGCGATCGCGCTGGTCCCCCTCCCCGCGGTCTCGACCGCACACGACGGCTCGGAGACGGGCATCCTGGCCGACGCCCTCTTGGAGTCGGTCCGGGACCCCCTCTCCGCGGGCCTGGACGACGACGGCAGGGTCACCCTGGGCGTCAGCGCGTCGGTCCATTCGGCGGAGGGCCTGCGCGGCGCCCTGGAGGAGGCCCGCCACGCCCGCCGGGTGGCCGCGGCCCGCGTCGGCCGGGTCTGCGCGGCCGGCCACCAGGAGCTCGCCTCGCACGTCCTGCTACTCCCCTTCGTCCCCGACGACGTACGCCGCGCCTTCACGGCCCGCCTCCTCGACCCGCTCCGCGACTACGACCGCCGCCACCGGGCCGAGTTGATCCCCACCCTGGAAGCCTTCCTGGACTGCGACGGCTCCTGGACCCGCTGCGCGACCCGCCTCCACCTGCACGTCAACACGCTGCGCTACCGCGTCGGACGGATCGAGCAGTTGACGAGCCGCGACCTCTCGCGCCTGGAGGACAAGCTGGATTTCTTCCTGGCACTGCGGATGAGCTGAAACCTGTGAGCCCCCCGACTCCCACGACTTTGTGAATTCCTTCACCCACCCCCTTGGCCGGGCCCGTCGTTTCGTGCTGAGATGCCGCCACCACTCAAAGCTCGACGGCGCGCTCGGGGAGGGCAACGTGGCGCATACCGCCATGTCTGGTAACGGAACGACCGCCGGTGACGATCCACTCCAGACCGCGGTATGGCGGCTGCGCTCACGGGCCTGCTGGGCCGACGCGGCCGCCCTGCTCCAACCGGTCACCGCACCGGCGGCCCTGCAGAGAGCCGCACTTCTGGTGGAACGCTGCCTGTACACGGAGCAGGGCTGGCCCGAGGCGGAGGACGCGCTGCGCACCGCCGAGGCACTGGCCCACAGCGACGAGGAACGGGGCGCGGCCGCTTGTGAACGAGGGCAACTTGCGTACGCCTCGACGCTCCACGGGGTCCGGGACCGCGCGGACGAGGCGCGGGCCGCGCTGGGCCGCGCGGCGGCACTGATCCCTCCGGGGGCTCCTGGGCGGGCCCTGCTGGACTTCCGCCGGGGTCTGCTGGCGGAGAACCTGACCCACTCCCCCCAGTCGGCCCGAGCCGCCTACCGCCGCGCCCACGCGGGCGCCACGGCCCAGTCCGACTCCCTGCTCCTGTCCTTCACCTGGCGCCACCTCGCCGGACTGGCCCTGCGCGAGGGCGAGTTGGCCGAGGCGCGCCACGGTTTCGCCGAATCGCTGCGCATCCGCGAGGAGTTGGGCTACCTCGTGGGCACGGCCCCGGCCCTCGCGTCCCTGGCGGACGCGGAGACAGAACCCGAGGCGTCCCGACTGCGCGAGGAGGCACGGCGGTTGTATCGCTTGCTGGGCGGCGTACCCACCTGGCTCTCCCGACAGCTGACGCCACCGGCGGCCACGGCGTGAGGTGACGGGGCGGGTGCGGGTCGGTGGGGGCTGGTCGCGCAGTTCCCCGCGGGCAGCTGCGCTGGGCTTGGCGGGGCGCCCAAGGAGGTGCCGGGTGACGTTGTCGGGCGGGTGCACGTGCGTTGTGGCTGGCCGCGCAGTTCCCCGCGCCCCTAGGGGGTTGCAGTCACCTGTGCCAGGACGGACGCCCTAGGGGCGCGGGGAACTGCGCAGAACGCCCGCCCCCACCGAACCCGCACCCGAAGCCACCCTCACGCACCCCCGGCGAAATGCCCGCCCACCAATCCCCGCACCACATCCAGATCCCGCGCGATCAACGCGTCCAGCAGCGCCGTGTGCTCCGCCGCGTCCGCGATCAGATCCGCCCGGCCCCGCGCAGCGGACCCGCCCACCAGCGGCCACTGCGACCGCCGGTGCAAGTCCTCCGAGATCTGCACCAGTTGCTCGTTGCCCGACAGCAGCAGCACCGCACGGTGAAACCCCCGGTCGGCCTCCGCGTACGTCGCCGGGCACCCCGACGACGCGGCCCGCACGGTCGCCTCCGCCACCGGCCGCAACTCCGCCCACCGCTCCACCGGCACACTCCGCGCCAGCCGCAACACCACCGGCACCTCGATCAGCGCCCGCACCTCGGCCAGCTCCGCCAGTTCACGGGCCCCCCGCTCGACCACCCGGAACCCCCGGTTGGGAACGACCTCGACGGCCCCTTCCAGCGCGAGCTGCTGCATGGCCTCCCGCACGGGCGTCGCCGACACCCCGAACCGTTCGCCCAGCGCCGGCGCCGAGTACACCGCACCGGGCCGCAACTCCCCCGCCACCAGCGCCGTACGCAAGGCGTCGAGGATCTGCCCCCGCACTGAGGCCCGTTGCACGACAGGCCGAGGAATCGGCACCTCACTGTGGGTGTGCTCACCCCGGGCCCCGGAACCGGAGGAACCCGCGCCCGCCTCGGCCCGAGCCCGCCCCGCGTCGGAGGCCCGCATCTGCGACGGCACGCGGAAGGAGCTCTGCGCAGCCTGCTTCACGGGCACTCCTCCGGACGTGTCGGTACTTGGGGTCATTAACGGCAGGTTGTTACTCATGCGTCAAGCACCTTAGGCGCAGATCGCTCCAGTTCACATCTCGAAGTCCTTGGTAAGGTAAGCCTCACTTACCTGGACGGACGACTGCGAATCGGTGGCCCCCATGTCCACACCGCTGCCCACCCCCCGTTCCGCCACCGCCGTCACAGCCGCCTACGCCCGTCTGACCGGGGCCCTCCCGGCGCTGACGGTCACGGAGCTGCCCCAGGACACCCCCCTCCCGGTCACCGACGGCTGGGTCACCGCCGCCGCCCTGGCAGAGAACGCGGCCGCCCTGGACGCCTACCTCGCCTGGGACGACGAGCAGGTCCTCAGGGACAACGCCAGGAGGGGCCGCCCGGACGTGATCGCCGGCTTCGGTCTGCACCGCTACACCTGGCCGACCTGCCTCCTCTTCACCGCACCGTGGTTCCTGCACCGCCGGGTCCCCCGCTACCCCGTGACCCACGTCTCCTACGACCGCACCCGCGGCCCGATGTCCCTCGCGGTCCACCCGGGCCCCTTCGCCTGCCTCCCCGACGACCCGGCGTCAGCGCTCCCCGGCGCGTACCCGGTCCCCGACGAGGAGGCCCTGCGCGCCGAGCTGCGGGACGCGATCGCCGAGCACATGGAGCCGCTCCTCACCGCCTTCGGCCCGCGCATGCGCCGCCGCGGCAGGGCCCTGTGGGGCCTGGTGACCGACGAGATCGTCGAGGGGATCTGGTACGTCGCCGAGCTCCTCGGCGAGCACGAGAAGCGCCGGGCCGAGCACGCCCTGGAGCTCCTGCTGCCCGGGACGACGAAGCCGTACGCCGGCTCCCCGGCCTTCCGCTCCCTGGCCGGCCCGGACGGCGGCCCCCTGCGCACCCGGGACCGGGTGACCTGCTGCATGTACTACACCCTCGACCCGGACGACACCTGCGCCACGTGTCCGCGCACCTGCGACACGGCCAGGATCGCCAAGCTCACGGCAGCCGCAGCGAGTTGAGGCACCTTCAGGGGACCCCCGCCGGAGACCCCCTTCTGCCGTCCCGTAAGATCAACGCCGACTGGGACGCCCGTTCGGTTACAGGCTATTCACAAATTCCTCACCAGGCGCAGGAACTTTCCGAGGAACCACCCGTACGGGTAGTCTTATTCGAACTCAACTCCCGCCCCTCACGCGGCAGTTCGAGCAGAACGCCGCCCTGGGCAACCCCTTGCACTTCCTTGGCGGCCTCTTGCCCCGAAAACGCCTGAGGGCCGTTGGGATTGGGCCACTATGGCGGGCGATACGCCCTATCCCAATGCAAGGGACCCCAGATGAGACTGACCGACATATCGCTGAACTGGTTGCTTCCGGGCGCCGTACTGCTCCTGGGCATGCTGGCGGCGGTGGCGGTGCTCGCGCGGAGCAAGCGGTCCGGCGGGGAGCACGCGAAAGACGACTCGTGGGAGCGGAGCGAGGAGCGCCGCAGGCGCAAGGAGGCCATATACGGCACCGCCTCCTATGTCCTCCTGTTCTGCTGTGCGGCGGTTGCCGCCGCCCTCTCCTTCCACGGTCTGGTGGGCTTCGGCCAGGAGAACCTCGGCCTCTCCAACGGCTGGGAGTACTTGGTCCCGTTCGGCCTGGACGGCGCGGCCATGTTCTGCTCCGTCCTCGCTGTGCGCGAGGCCAGCCACGGCGACGCCGCGCTCGGCTCCCGGATACTGGTGTGGACGTTCGCGGGCGCCGCGGCCTGGTTCAACTGGGTGCACGCGCCCAGGGGTTTCGGTCACGACGGCGCGCCCCAGTTCTTCTCCGGCATGTCCCTCTCGGCGGCCGTCCTGTTCGACCGCGCGCTGAAGCAGACCCGCCGGGCCGCGCTGCGCGAGCAGGGTCTGGTGCCGCGTCCGCTGCCCCAGATCCGCATCGTCCGCTGGCTGAGGGCGCCGCGTGAGACGTACAAGGCCTGGTCGCTGATGCTGCTGGAGAACGTGCGCAGCCTCGACGAGGCGGTCGACGAGGTCCGCGAGGACCAGCGTGAGAAGGAAGCGGCCCGACTGCGTCGACGCGGCGAGCAGCGCGTGGAGCGAGCCCAGCTCAAGGCGATCAGCCGGGGTCACCGCGGCTTCGTCGGCCGGGGCGGCGGGCGCCAGTTGGAGCAGCAGCCGCAGGCCGCCGCCCTGGAGCGTGCCTCCGCGGAGCCCGCGATACCCAACCCGGAGCCGCTGCCCGTACGGCAGCGTCCCTCACTCCAGCCCGTCCGTGGCGCGTCGGAGTCGCACTCCGTCGACCTCACCGCGGAGGACGACACAATGGCCCTCCCGCGTCTCGACTCGCTGGAGCGCAAACTCAAGGATCTTGAGCAGCAGTTCGGCTAGGCGGCCAGGAGGCCGAAGCAGCACATGGGGAGGGGGCGTGACCGTGTCGGTCACGCCCCCTCCCCGTCGTTCACGCCGCTCCGGCGTCGAGTTCGAACCAGACGGACTTGCCCACGCCGTGTGCCCGTACGCCCCAGGCGTCCGCGAGGGACTGCACCAGGGCCAGGCCCCTGCCGTGCGTACCGTCGTCGGTGTTCGGTACGCGCACCCGGGGTATGCGGGCTACGAAGTCCCGCACCTCCACCCTCAGGGCCCGCGGTCCGACTGTGGCGATGACGACCGCGTCGCGGTCGGTGTGCACGAGTGCGTTGGTGACGAGTTCGCTGGTGAGCAGTTCGGCTATCTCGGATCGCCCGGGCCTCCCCCAGTGTCGTAACAACTCGCGCAAGGCCCTTCGTGTTTCTGGTACGGCCCCCAGGTCCGCCCGCTCCAGTCTGCGCCGGAGCTGCGGCGACTGCGCCTGCTCCCGGGCGCTGCCGGCCTTCTCCTCCACTGTCTGTGCCGAGAAGGCCCCTGCTGCCGTGGGACCGCCTCCTCGTGCCTGCCTCTTCATGACCCCCGCCCGCGTGCCGATGTCGGTTTCCCTCCTGCTCGAACACGTTCACGGGGATCCATGCCCCATAGTTCAGGCGCCAGTCATGTCGAATCGTCAACGACCAGGTGTTCGGCCACGTTTGCGGTGGCGACCATGGCCGTGCCGACCGAGCGGGCGAATCCCTGACCTCGTTCCGCGAGCCGCCGCGCACGACGGCGCTGTCGCGATGTGCATGCGCGCCCCGCGGCGGGCCGTACGGGCCGGCCGCCGGACGCCCCGGGCGGCGCGCGAGCCCTTCACGAGCGGGAGGTGCGGGAAAGTACCTGGTCGCGGGATGGTTCCGGGGGTCTGAGCAGATGGGCGGGCCGTGGCTGCTGGTCGGGGACCGGCCCCGGGCGCCCACGAACCCGGCCCGGCCTTCCGGTGAAGAGCCTGCCGTACGACGGTCCGCGCGCCCCTCGAACGGCGTGTGCCCCCGCCACCGGCACCCGACGAGCGGGGCCGGCGAGCGGGGGTGAGCCGGTGTTCGTGTGCCCTCGGGCGGTCGCCGAGGCCGCCCGGCATGGGCCGATCTGCCGACCCGGCGCTGCCGACTTCGACGTACCCGGCGAAGAGCTGGGGCAGCCGGGAAACTGGCCTGAATCCGCCGCTACTTGCTGCCGAGTCCCTTGGCGCCGATGTGGAGGATCTTGTGGCTGCCGCGGGTCATGTCGACCACGAGGGTGCTGGTCTGGCCCGCGCTCCAGGTGAGGGTGACCACGGCCTCGGTGCGGGTGGCGTTGGTGCCGTTGTCGGTGACCTTCCACGCGAGGGGCACGTTCTGGGCGCGCAGGACGCCGTCGGCGTGCTCCTTCTCCTCCCAGGCGTTCAGCTCCTTCTGGAAGGCGGGCGTGAGGTAGTGGGCGCGAAGGGCGTCCCGGAGGTCGCCGCTGCCCTCGTCGGTCACCGCGTCGATGTAGGCGCCGTAGAAGTCGGCGATGCGCGTGATGTTGTCGGAGGGCTTCCCGCTGACGCTGCGCGGTGCTCCGGCGGAGGCCTGGGCGGTGACGCCGAGACCGAGGGCCAGGGCGAGACCGAGGGCCAGGGCGAGACCGAGGGCCAGGGTGGTGCGGCGGGTCGCCTTGGTCGTGTTCATGTGTGTTCCCCGTTTTCTTTCTGGTTCCTGTGTGCCGGTGCTGTGGTGCGTGCGGGGCCGCCCGCCCGACCCCCGTGCGGGAGGGCGGCCCCGCTGCTCAGTGGAGCTTGTTCACCGCGGTGGCGGTCGTCTTCTTGAAGGCCTTCACCGGGGCGTCGGCGAAGTCGCCCATCTGGGACCACTCCACGACGGTGACGGTCCGGTCGTCCCGGCCGACCGACAGCAGGTGGATGTCGGTGGCGCCGTACGAGTGCTCCGTGTGCAGACCGTGCACCCGGGCGCCCTCCTCGACCGCGACCTTGCCGTAGTCCTTGTACGTCGCCTCGAGATCCGGGTCGCCCTGTTCGAGTCGGTCCGCGCAGGTGCGGATCTCCTTGTTCATACGGGCGGCGAGGGCCGCGGCCTTGGCCTTGGTGCCGACCTCGATCGTCAGCTGGCGGGCGCTGGTGTCCAGGTCGGTGCGGAAGTCGCGGTACCGGGAGTCGTAGCCCGGCAGCGCGTCCTTCAGGCAGAGCAGCAGTTCGTCCGGTACGCCGTCGGTCACCTTGCCCGCCGTCCAGGCGGACGAGGGGTGCGGCGGGAGGTCGGCGGCCGAGAGGAACCCGGGCGCGGCCGGCGCGGCTGCGGCCTGCACGGCGAAGGTGACGCCGAGCGTGAGGCCGGTGAGAGAGAGTACGGTGAGCGCGCCTGCTCGACTGCGCTTGGGCATGAGTGTCCCCCGTGAGATACGTGCATGGATGTGGGATGCCACCACGACGCCGGATGGTCGGTCCGGCCCGGTCGGGGTGACACCAAGAGCATCAGCGGTCCCAGGGGGCGGATGCAACACGGGACACGGGATCGGTCGGCATGGAACCATCCCATGCCGTCTGACGTGCAGGTATATGGAGTGCCTGGGATGCGGGATCAAGGGGGAATCGTTGTCGGCACCGGAACCACAGGACGATGTCCAGGAGTTCGCGGCCTTGCTGCGGCGGCTGAAGGAGCGCACGGACCGCAGCTACGGTTCGCTGGCCCGGCGGCTGAACATGAACACCTCGACGCTGCACCGGTACTGCGCGGGTGACGCCGTACCGGTCGACTTCGCACCGGCGGAGCGGTTCGCCGCGCTGTGCGGGGCGTCGGCCGAGGAGCGGATGGAGCTGCACCGGCTGTGGCTGTCGGCGGTGGCGGCGCGACAGCGGCCGCGGGCGGGCGAGACCGCGGAGGCGCCGGCTGAGGCGGAGGCCGGGGCAGGAGTGACGGGCGGCGCGACGGCGACGGCCGATGTGGCGCCCGCGGCAGATGGCGGTGTGACAGAAACAGTCGGCGAGGCGAGCACGGCGACCGCAGCGGCGGCGGCAGTGAGAGACGGCGACGCGGCGGGCGTGGGCGAGGCAGACGGCCACGCGGCGGACGTAGGCGCGGCGGGTGAGGCGGGTGCCCTGGTCGCGGGGCGCGGGGTCGCTCCGAGCCGCCCCTGGTACCGGCGTCGGCGTCTCCTCGTCACCGCGGCCGCCGTCGTGGTCGCTCTCGGCACTCTGGGCAGTCTTTCGGCGCTGCCGTCCGGCCGTCCCGCCTCGGACAAGGTGGCCCAGGCTCCTGACCCGTCCTCCCGGACGACCGCCTCGGGCCTGCCCGGCCGTTCCGGATCGCCGTCACCGAGTCCCTCCGCCACGTCCGCCTCCCCCTCGGCCCAGACCACCGGAGCACGACCCTCCGCTTCGGCGTCCCACGGTCGCGGCCCGGCGAAGGAGAGCTCGGGGGCCGGGCAGCAGGCGCCCGCCACCGGCACTCCCCTGACCTGGAGCGCGAACTCCCAGATCTGGGAGGGAAGCTGCGGCCACGACTACGTCATCGACAAGCCGCCCTCCCAGGTTCCCCCGCCCCCGCTGGTGCAGGACGCCGGGATCTGGGCGGCGACGCAGGGCGCGATCCACGGGCGGGAGACGAAGGTGCAGATCTCCGTGCAGGGACGGTCGTCCACGGCCGTCGTCCTGGAGGCTCTCCGCGTCCGGATCGCCGGCCGCAGCTCCCCGGCTCCCGGTACCGCGTACGCCATGGACCAGGGCTGCGGCGGCGGGATCACCCCGCGCGGCTTCGACGTGAACCTGGACATCGACCGTCCCGTCGCCCACGCGGTCGCCGGCAACGACACCGGGCAGACCGTCCCCGCGGTGCAGTTCCCCTACCGGGTCTCCGCCACGGACCCGGAGGTGCTGCTGGTCAACGCGACGACGCAGACGTACGACTGCAACTGGTACCTCGAACTCGACTGGTCCTCGCAGGGCCGCACCGGCACGGTCCGCATCGACGACCACGGCCGCCCGTTCCGCACGACCAGCATCAAGGGCCTGACCCGTCTCTGGTACGGCACGAACGCCGCGGGCGAGCGGGCCTGGGTACCCTCCGGCGCCTAGTGCCGTGGCAGGCAACGTTTGCGCGTGCAGGAGCGGCGTCCGGTGCGTGCTCTCGGCGTGCCGGCCGGAGGCCCTCGTACTGGACGTACTTGGGTCTTCGGCCGGTGCGGCGAGAGTGCGTGCCGGGCGTCGCGACGGGGCGAACGTTGCCTGTCGCGGCACTAGGAGCCGAGCGCGGACCCCACCCGGTGAGCCGTGCCGTCGGGGTCCACGTAGGCGAACTCCCGTAGCCCGTAAGGCGTGTCGGCCGGTTCGACGAAGCGGCCCTCGACGCCGGACGCCGTCCACTCGGCATGGACGGCGTCGGCGTCGCTCACGTACAGGTAGACGACGGCTCCGGTGCGCAGCGGGTCGTGCTCGGACCACTCGGTCAGGTGCATCGAGACCGCACCCCGCTCGACGTACCCGTACCGCTCCGGACCGTCGTAGGCACGCGCGGCAAAGCCCAGTAGGCGGTATCGCTCCAGGGCCGCGTCGAGGTTGCGGACCGGGACGACGGGCGCGACCTCGGTGAAGGCGATGTCTGGCATGCGGCCAGTCTCGCAGCCACAGGGCTCCTCAGGGCCGGGGCATGTTGCGGAGGTTGGAGCGGGCCATCTGGAGCATGCGGCCGACTCCGCCGTCGAGGACGATCTTGGAGGCGGACAGGGCGAAGCCGGTGACCATCTCCTTGCTGATCTTCGGCGGGATGGAGAGGGCGTTGGGGTCGGTGACGATGTCGACGAGGGCCGGACCCTTGTGCTTGAACGCCGACTTCAGCGCCCCCGGAAGGTCCTTGGGATTCTCGACGCGCACTCCGTGGGCACCGCAGGCCCGGGCCACGGCCGCGAAGTCGGGGTTCTTGTTGGTGGTGCCGTGGGAGGGGAGCCCGGCGACCAGCATCTCCAACTCGACCATGCCGAGCGAGGAGTTGTTGAAGAGGACGACCTTCACAGGGAGGTCGTACTGCACGAGGGTCAGGAAGTCGCCCATCAGCATGGAGAATCCGCCGTCCCCGGACATCGAGACGACCTGTCGCTTCCGGTCGGTGAACTGCGCCCCGATCGCCATGGGCAGCGCGTTCGCCATGGACCCGTGCGAGAACGAACCGATCACTCGGCGGCGGCCGTTGGGCGAGATGTAGCGGGCGGCCCACACATTGCACATGCCGGTGTCGACGGTGAACACCGCGTCGTCGTCGGCGAGTTCGTCCAGTACGGAGGCCACGTACTCGGGGTGGATCGGGACGTGCTTGTCGACCTTGCGGGTGTACGCCTTGACGACCCCTTCGAGCGCGTCGGCGTGCTTCTTGAGCATCTTGTCGAGGAAGCGCCGGTTCGTCTTCTCCTTCACCCGCGGCGTGAGGCACCGCAGGGTCTCCTTCACATCGCCCCAGACGGCGAGGTCGAGCTTGGAGCGACGGCCCAAGTGCTCGGGGCGCACGTCGACCTGGGCGATCTTGACGTCGTCGGGGAGGAAGGCGTTGTAAGGGAAGTCGGTGCCGAGCAGGATCAGCAGATCGCACTCGTGGGTGGCCTCGTAGGCGGCGCCGTAGCCGAGCAGTCCGCTCATGCCGACGTCGAAGGGGTTGTCGTACTGGATCCACTCCTTGCCCCTGAGGGCGTGCCCCACCGGTGACTTGACCTTCTCCGCGAACTCCATGACCTCGGCGTGCGCGCCCGCCGTGCCGCTGCCGCAGAACAGGGTGATCCTGTCGGCCTGGTCGATCATCTCGACGAGCTTGTCGATCTCGGTGTCGCCGGGGCGGACGCTGGGCCGGGAGGTGACGAGGGCGGTCTCGGCGGCCTTGTCGGGGGCGGGCTGGTCGGCGATGTCGCCGGGGAGGGTGACGACGCTGACGCCGGAGCGGCCGACGGCGTTCTGGATGGCGGTCTGCAGCAGCCTCGGCATCTGCTGGGGGCTGGAGATCATCTCGCTGTAGTGACTGCACTCCTGGAAGAGGCGGTCGGGATGGGTCTCCTGGAAGTAGCCGAGGCCGATCTCGCTGGAGGGGATGTGCGAGGCGAGGGCGAGGACCGGGGCCATGGAGCGGTGGGCGTCGTAGAGGCCGTTGATGAGGTGCAGGTTGCCGGGCCCGCAGGAGCCGGCACACGCGGCCAGGTTCCCGGTGATCTGCGCCTCGGCGCCCGCGGCGAAGGCGGCGGTCTCCTCGTGCCGTACGTGGACCCAGTCGATGGCGGCGTTGCGGCGGACCGCGTCCACGACGGGGTTGAGGCTGTCGCCGACGACGCCGTAGAGGCGTTTGACCCCGGCCTTGACGAGGATGTCCACGAACTGTTCGGCGACGTTCTGCTTGGCCATGGATCCACGCACCCCTTCGGTTTCCTTGGGTCCATCAATCCACAATGGCCGCGATCACGCCTCCCAAACAGCGGCGGCTGTACGGTCGTCGGCATATCCCTTGACCCGGACTTGGGAGTCGGCGAGGAACTCGGCGAGGCCGGGCGGGGGGCCTGACCACCGGCCCGTGAGGTACTCGCCCAGTTCGGGTTCGCCGCGCAGGGGGTCGGCGAGGCCGCCGGTGCACATCAGGAGGGTGTCACCCGGGCGGGCGACGGAGGCGCGGAAGCGGAAGGCTTCGCGGGGCGGCTCGGGGGCGGGTTCGTAGGGGCTCGGGGGTGTGGGGATGCCGAGGTCCATGGTGAGGCGGTCGCCGTCGGGGGTCTCGGGGGGCAGCGAGCCGAAGCCGACGACTGGTTCGCCGGTGACGTCGGTGATGCGGGGTTCGATGTCGTGCCACTCGCCGTCGCGGAGGCGGAAGAGGCCGCCCGCGCCGACGCCGAAGAAGACGCGGATACGGCAGTCGGGGTCGGCGGGCAGGAGCAGACAGCGCAGGGTGGCGGCGTACTCCTCCGGGTCGATGCCCTGCTCCACGGCGCTGGCGCGGAGCTTGCCGAGACTGCGGTCGGTGAGCCGGTGCAGCCCTGACTTCAGGTCCCCTCGGCGGGCGGCGCCGATGTCCTGCGCGAGCCGGGCGTGACTGCGCCCTATGGCCCGTCCGATCCAGTGACAGGCCTCCGCGGCGGCGCGGTGGGCGCCGGGAGTGGCGCGGGCGCCGGTCGCCATGGCGACGAGGATCAGCGCCTGGTCGCCGGTGCCGAAGCGGGCGGTGAGCAGGGAGTCCCTGCGCGGCTCGCCCCGGAACCTGGCCGAGTCCCCTCGCGCGGACACGGCCCGCAGTGTGCAGGCCCCGTACCTGGCCCCGTCGAGCACGGTGTCCGCCACCAGGTCGTCGAGTTCGTCGGGATCGGCGGGCGGGAGCGCGGTGGGTTCGGCGTCATAGGTGGGCGGCCCGGACCCGACGAAGCCGACGGGGGCGGGAGGGAGGGAGGGGAGGTCGAGGCGGGTGGCGGTACGGGGCGCCTGGGGCGCGGGGGCGGGTACGTCCTGGCCGTGACCGGGGGGCTCGGGTGTGGGGTTGGCCCGGGTGGAGCCGGGGCCACTGCGAGGTGGCGTGACTGCGGAGGTCTCCTGGGCGGCGCCAGGGTCGCGAACGGGGTTGGGGGGAGCAGCCCACCAGTCACCTTCACCGCGCGGTGCACCGGCTCCGCCTCGCTCCGAGGGTGGAAGCCTCTCGGGACGGCCAGAAGTCGGCACGTCCTCGACACCGTCGGCGGGGTCCGTGACACCGGAGACGGAGCCCTCCCGGGAGCCCCCCTCGCCCGCATCCTGTGGTGGCGGAGGCGGGCCCGCAGGGCGCGGTGGGGTGGACGGGTGTGGGGGTGCCGCGGTCGGGGGGGTCGGGGGCTCGGGCGGGGTGCGTGAGGGCGGAACCGTGGGGGGCGGAGGTGTCTCCGTGGACTCGAAGCCCGGTGGCCTGGGACCCGGTGGGAAGGACGCGGGTGGGTCGGGTGGCGGCGGTTCCCATGGGGGTCGGTGCCGGCCCCGTGAGGGAGCCGTCGCGTCGGAGACGCCTGTGCGCGGCGCGGGAACCCCGGTCCCGGACCCGGCAGCCTCCCCACCGGCCCCGGCCCCAACCTCGTCGGCCTCGCCCCCGGCGCTGTCCCGTACCGTCCCCGACGCCGAGGCGAAGCGGTCGTCCAGGGTGTCGGGGGCCGGTGTGGGGCCCGTGTCGTCGGTGGAGTCGTACAGCTGCCTCCACCAGTCGTCCTCGTGACCGGTGGGCATTCCCCCCTGCTGGCTCATGCCCCCAATTGTCCACCGCGTGGGCCGAATGAAAACGGGGCATCCACAAAATCAAGCGTCACCGTGCGCGCCGAACGGCGTGTCGAGTGAGGTGTCGAACTCCTGTTGCCAAAGAGGTCGCCGGAGCGACCCGGCCCCGATGCGCGGCCCGGACGAACATCGCTGACCTGCGCTTCCGGCTCCCCTCCTGCACCCTGGACAGATGGGAGTGTGGGACCTCCTGCTGGTCGGCCTGGTCATGCTGTTCGGCCTGGTCGGGGTTCTGGTGCCCGGCGTGCCGGGGTCCTGGCTCGTGTGGGCGGCGGTCCTGTGGTGGGCGCTGAAGGATCCGCAGCCGGTCGCGTGGAGCGTGCTGGTGGGGGCCACGGTCGCCCTGTTCCTCTCCCAGGTGGTGCGCTGGTCGCTGCCGCCGCGCCGACTGCGGGAGAGCGGGGCCACGCCGCGGATGGGGGTGTACGCGGGGGCAGGTGCGTTCCTCGGGTTCTTCCTGATTCCCGTGCTCGGCGCGATCCCAGGCTTCATGGGCGGCATCTACCTCTCGGAACGCCTGCGCCTCGGCCGCCACGGGGAGGCGCGGGCCGCCCTGCGCACGGCGATGCGCTCGGGCGGCTCCAGCGTGCTGGCGGAACTGTTCACCTGCCTGTTGATCATGGGCGCGTGGCTGGGGACGGTGCTGTGGGGCAGCTGACCTACGACCGCAGCCCTAGGCAGCCCTAGGCCGGGATTCCGATGTGCGGGCGGCGCGGGCATGTTTGGCTGGCTGCCATGACCGAATTCAGCGAGGCCGAGCGCGCGTACCTGAGGTCCCAGCGGCTGGGGCGGCTCGCCACCGTCGACCCGCAGGGACAGCCGCAGGCGAACCCGGTCGGCTTCTTCCCGCAGGACGACGGCACCATCCTGATCGGCGGCTACGCGATGGGCCGCACCAAGAAGTGGCGCAACCTCCGGAAGAACCCGAAGGTCGCGCTGGTCGTCGACGACATAGTCAGCCTGAAGCCGTGGACGGTGCGTGGCATCGACATCCGCGGGGAGGCGGAACTCCTCACGGGGCCGCACGACTTGGGCCCGCATTTCAGCGAGGAGCTGATCCGCATCCATCCGCGACGCATCCACAGGTGGGGGCTGGAGGAGTCCTAGAGGGCGCCTTCGAGGGTGAGCAGGGCCGTCTTGCGTTCCAGGCCGCCCGCGTACCCGGTGAGCAGGCCGTTCGCGCCGATCACCCGGTGGCACGGGCGGAGGATCAGCAGGGGATTCGCACCGATCGCGCCGCCCACGGCCCGGACGGCGACACGGGAGGCACCGACGCGGGCGGCGATCTCGCCGTACGTCGTGGTCGCGCCGTACGGAACGTCGTCGAGGGCGTCCCAGACGCGGGTCCGGAACTCGGTGCCCTCGGGCCGCAACTCCAGCTGGAACTCCTTGAGTTCACCGGCGAAGTAGGCGGCGAGCTGTTCCTCGGCGGCCCGGAAGGGACCGGGGTCGTGGACCCAGCCCTCCTGGACGGTACGGCCCTTCTTCTGCCCGGGGACCGACAGCGAGGTCAGCGCGCCGGTCTCGTCGGCGGTGAGGAGCAGGGTGCCGACGGGGCTGTCGAGACGGGTCCAGAGGATGGCCATGATTACTCCAACTCTCCTGCTGCACGCAGGTGTTGCCAGGCGTAGGAGCGCCAGGGGCGCCAGGTGTCGGGGGCTTCGGGGCCGGGCGGGGCGACGTCGGGATCGCCGAGGGCACGGCTGCGGATGACGGCGACGGTACGGGCGTCCAGGCCGGGCAGAGCGAGCAGCGCGCGCTGCGCCTCGTCGCGGTCGGCGCCCGGATCGAGTCGTACGGCGCCGTCGGCGAGGGCGGTGGCGAACGTGCCCAGGGGGCCGGCCGCCTCGGAGAGGGCCGCGGGTTCGGGGAAGAGGTGGGTGAGGCCGCCGCAGGGTGCGTCCAGGGTCTTGCCGTACCGCTGGACGAGCCGTTCGGATTCCCTCCGGCCCACCAGGGCCCGTACGGCGGACTCCTCGGGGTCGGCGGCGCCGGGCGACCGGAGTCCGGGGCGGGCGGCGACCAGGGGGGCGAGCCGGGGGTCCGCGCCGAGCCGCTCGTCGACGGCGTAGGGATCGGCGTCGAGGTCGAAGAGCCGCCGCAGCCGTCCGACGGCGGTGGTCAGGTCGCGGGGGTCGGTCAGGTGCAGCTGGGCGTCGAGCCAGCCGCCGGGGTGGGCGCCGGAGGTTGTCCTGGTCGTGCCGGGGCGTTCGTGGACGGCGACGATGCCGGTCCCGTGCGGGAGACGGAGGGTACGGCGGTAGGTGCGCCGTCCGGGTGCCCCGCTCACCTCCTCGACGCCGGGTACGGCCTCGCTCTCCAGCAGGTCGAAGACGGCGCCGGACCGGTAGGGGCCGCGGTGGGCCAGGCGTAGCGGAATGCCCGCTGTCGGCGTGGCCGTGCGGCGGGTGGTCCGGCCTGCGGCCCGCAGGGCGCTGGGGGTCGAGGCGTAGATCTCGCGGACCGTGTCGTTGAACTGCCGCACGCTGGCGAAGCCCGACGCGAACGCGATCTCCGTGACGGGCAGGCCGGTGGTCTGGAGCAGGACGCGCGCGGTGTGGGCGCGCTGGGCGCGGGCCAGGGCGACGGGACCGGCGCCGAGTTCGGCGGTGAGCTGGCGCTGGACCTGGCGTGCGCTGTAGCCGAGGCGGTCGGCGAGCCCGGCGACGCCCTCCCGGTCGACGACACCGTCGCCGATCAGGCGCATCGCCCGGCCCACCACGTCCGCCCGGACGTTCCAGTCCGCGGATCCCGGCACCGCGTCCGGGCGGCACCGCCGGCAGGCCCGGAAGCCGGAGCCCTGGGCCGCGGCGGCCGTGGCATAGAAGCGGACGTTGTGACGCTTCGGGGTTACCGCGGGACAGCTGGGCCGGCAGTAGATGCCGGTCGTCTCGACGGCGAAGAAGAACTCCCCGTCGAACCGGGCGTCCCGGCTGCGTACGGCTTCGTACCTGGTGTCTTCGTCCATCACGCCATCCAGTCTCCGCCGTGCAGGGGGGTGCTGCTGGCGGAAATCGGACACGGTGACGGGGAAGTCGCGTGGGTGCAGCCGGACAGACGGTGACTGCACCCACTCAGGGGCGCGACCAGCCCCCACCGCCTCTTACGCCCAGCGCCCCCGCTTCGCCTCCATCGCCGCCTTCCCCTGCGCTCCCCTCTTCTTCCAGTCCTTCCGGATCTCGGCACGGAGCCTGGCATCCGTCTTCGCGACGATCCGCTGGTTCTCCCGGATCAGCTTCCGGTAGCTCTCCAGCCGCCGCTCCGGCAGCTCACCGGAGTCGATCGCGGCCAGCACGGCGCACCCCGGCTCGCTCTCGTGCGCACAGTCGTGGAAGCGGCACCGCCCGGCCAGTGCCTCGATCTCGGCGAAGACCTGTCCGACGCCGGTCTCGGCGTCCCACAGGCCGACGCCCCTGAGGCCGGGCGTGTCGATCAGCACACCCCCGCCGGGCAGGGCGAGGAGGTTACGGGTCGTGGTCGTGTGGCGCCCCTTCCCGTCCGCGTCCCGCGCGGCCCGCACCGCCATCACGTCCTCGCCGATGAGGACGTTCGCCAGCGTCGACTTGCCCGCGCCGGACTGCCCGAGCAGCACGGTCGTACCGCCGGAGACGACCGCGACGAGAACGTCGAGCCCGTCCCCGTCCAGTGCGCTGACGGTCAGCACCGGAACACCCGGAGCCGTCGTCTCCACGTCCTGTACGAGATGCGCGAGCGTCGCCGCCTCCGGTACGAGGTCGGCCTTGGTGAGGACGACCACCGGCTGGGCACCGGACTCCCAGGCCAGGGCCAGGAAGCGTTCGATGCGCCCGAGGTCGAGTTCGACGGCGAGCGACACGGCGATGATCGCGTGGTCGACGTTGGCCGCGAGGATCTGCCCCTCGGACCGCTTGGAGGAGGTGGAGCGCACGAAGGCGGTACGGCGCGGCAGATACGTCCGTACGTAGCGGGGGTTGCCCGCGGGCTCGACGACGGCCCAGTCGCCGGTGCACAGGACCCGCATCGGGTCGGGCGGGGTGACGAAGGCGGTGTCGGCCCGCAGCATCCCGTCAGCGGTGACGAGGTCGCACTGCCCGCGGTCGACCCGGACCACACGTCCGGGCAGGAGCCCCTCGGGCTCGTAGGGGGCGAACAGGTCCGCCCATGCCTCGTCCCAGCCGTAGGGAGCGAGAGCGGAGAAAGCGTGAGAAGTGGAGCTGGAAGTCAAGGGAGACCCTTCACAGGGTGGCCCCGGCACGAGGAGTTGGTGTCAGCCGACGGCCACGGAGGTGGACTTGATGATCTGAATGCGGGCAGCGCTCGTCGCAAAGACAGCCATCGGTCGACACCTCCCTCGTTCCTCGCTCGTGGGGCATGGCAGCCGTGAGCCGCCGTGCGAAGCGTTCTCACCTTAGAGGCGCTCGCGTCGGGGGCGCCACCGGTTTTCGGACCCCGCTGCGAGCGCCACCCTCACTCGAACAGCCCGGTGCGCTGGTCGTCCGGGAGGAGCGGCTGTGGCATGGAACCGACCCCCATCTCCAGGAGACCGCGTGATGAGCCACCGCCCGCCCCGCCCAGCCCGCCCTCTACGCGCCCTCGCCCCGGCCCTGGCCGCCGGAGTCCTGCTGACGACCGCCGCCTGCTCGGACGGTGACGGTGACGACGCCGGGCCGGACCGCGCGGACACCACGCGGATCTCCTCCTCGCCCCTCGCGCAGGCGTCCCCGGCCCCGCTCACCCCGGCCGGGGCGCGGGCCGCGCTGGTGACCGAGGCGGACCTGGAGGACGACTGGAACCAGGTCAAGAACGCGGCCACCTGGCGCGACAGCCTGCTGGTCGGCAAGGTGGACGTCGCCGACTTCCTCACCGCCAAGGCCGACGCGGCCGACTGCCAGAAGCTGCTCGACCGGCTCTACAGCGACGACCTTCTGGGCAAGCCGTCCGGGGCGTCCGCACTCACCGGCTTCGAGGAGGGCGCGTCCCGGCTGCTGTACCAGGTGGCCGCCTATGACAAGGCCGCCCTGGACACCTCCTTCGCCTGGTTGAAGAGTCTGCCGGTCAAGTGCGACCAGTTCACGGCGAAGGACAGCTCGGGCGGGCAGCGCACGGTCCAGGTGGTCTCGACCTCCCTGCCCAAGGTGGGCGATGCCCGTCAGGGGCTGCGGGTCACGGTCCAGGGCACCTCGGGCGGTACGCCCGCCACCCTGACTCTCGACATCGCGGCCCTGCGGGTCGGCTCGGACGCGATCACCATCACCAACGGCGGCCTCGACGGGGCCGACCACGACAGCACCGAGCAGGCGGCCAAGCTGGGCACGGCCCGTCTCAAGGACGTCCACGCGGGCCGGACCCCGTCCGCCGACCCCGGCGAGCTCGACTGACGGTGTTCCCGCTGAGAGCGCCATGTGACATAGTACTGGCGTGAGCAAGCGACTGACCTGCGATGTCGTGATCGTCGGTGCCGGGATGGTGGGCGCGGCCTGTGCCCTGTACGCCGCCCGGGCAGGCTTCGACGTGATCGTCGTCGACCGCGGCCCGGTGGCCGGCGGCACGACCGGCGCCGGTGAGGGCAATCTCCTGGTCTCCGACAAGGACCCGGGTCCCGAGCTCGAACTCGCCCTGCTGTCCGGCCGGTTGTGGGCCGACCTGGCGCAGGAGGTCGGCGACGCGATCGAGTACGAACTCAAGGGCGGCGTGGTCGTCGCGTCCACTCCCGAGGGCCTCGCGGCGCTGGAGAGGTTCGCGACCGGGCAACGGGCGGCGGGCGTCGAGGCGGTGCCGGTGGACGCGGGCCGACTCCGGGAACTGGAGCCCCACTTGGCGTCCGGGCTCGCGGGCGGTGTGCTGTATCCCCAAGACGCGCAGGTCATGCCGACGCTGGCCGCCGCCCACCTCGTACGGGTCTCGGGTGCCCGCCTGTTCACCGGTGCGACGGTGACCGAGGTCCTGCGCGGTGCCGGCGGCGCCGTACGCGGGGTGCGGACGGACCGGGGCGAGATCCACGCGCCGTATCTCGTCAACGCCGCCGGGACCTGGGGCGGTGAGCTGGCCGCGCTGGCGGGAGTGGACCTTCCCGTGCTCCCCCGGCGCGGTTTCGTCCTCGTCACCGAGCCGCTCCCCCGCCTGGTCCGCCACAAGGTGTACGCCGCCGACTACGTGGCCGACGTGGCCAGCGACTCGGCGGCCCTGCAGACCTCGCCGGTCGTCGAGGGGACGGCGGCGGGGCCCGTCCTGATCGGTGCGACCCGTGAACGGGTGGGCTTCGACCGCTCGTTGTCGTTGCCCGCGCTGCGAGCGTTGGCGGCGGGCGCGACCCGGTTGTTCCCGTTCCTGGAGCAGGTGCGCGCGATGCGGACGTACCTCGGCTTCCGGCCGTACATGCCCGATCACCTGCCCGCCATCGGCCCCGATCCGCGGGTGCCCGGGCTGTTCCACGCGTGCGGTCACGAGGGCGCGGGCATCGGACTGTCCACCGGGACCGGGCAGTTGATCGCCCGGGTGCTGGCCGGGCAGACTCCCGAACTGGATCTCGCCCCCTTCCGGCCCGACCGTTTCCCCGCCTCCGGCTCTTCGTCCGATGCGTCGTCCGGCTGCGAGGAGGCCTCGTGAATCCGCTGGAGCTGGTGGGCGCCGAACCCGCTCCCGCATTCACCGTCACGCTCGACGGACGGGAGATCAAGGCCCTGCCCGGCCAGACCGTCGCCGCCGCGCTGTGGACCGCGGGGGTCACTTCCTGGCGCACCACCCGGGGCGAGGGCCGCCCGCGCGGGATCTTCTGCGGCATCGGCGTCTGCTTCGACTGCCTGGTGACCGTCAACGACCGCCCGAACCAACGGGCTTGCCTGGCACCCCTGCGGCCGGGCGACGCGATCCGCACGCAAGAGGGGACGGGCCACCATGAGTGAACCTCGTCTGGTGGTGATCGGCGCGGGTCCGGCCGGGCTCGCCGCGACCCTCGCGGCAGCCGCCCGCGGCACCCATGTCACGCTGATCGACTCGGCGGCGGAGGCGGGCGGCCAGTTCTACCGGCAGCCCGCGCCGGGGCTCGGAGCCCGTCGCCCCCAGGCGCTGCATCATCAGTGGCGCACCTGGGAGAGACTGCGGGACGGACTGCGCGCCCACCTACGGGCAGGGACCGTAAGGCACTTGACGGACCATCATGTCTGGTTCGTCGAGCGCCGGGGTACGGCCGGTTTCACCGTGCACGCTCTCACCGGGCCCGCGCAGGAGGAACCGGCCGAGGTGCGCGCCGACGCGGTCCTCCTCGCCACCGGCGGCTACGAGAAGGTGCTGCCCTTTCCCGGCTGGACCCTGCCCGGTGTCGTCACCGCGGGCGGGGCGCAGGCCATGCTCAAGGGCGGGCTCGTGCTGCCCGGCCGGACCGCTGTCGTCGCCGGGACCGGACCGCTGCTGCTGCCCGTCGCCACCGGGCTCGCCGCGGCGGGCGCGACGGTCGCCGCGCTGGTGGACTCGGCCGACCCGACGTCGTTCGTACGGCGGTCCCGGGTGCTGGCGGGCCGGCCGGACAAGCTGGCCGAAGGGGCCGGATACGCGGGCCGGTTGCTCCGTCACCGGGTGCGGACGCTGCTGCACCACACCGTCGTGGCGGCGCACGGCACCGAGCGGCTGGAGGCGGTCACGATCGCCGCCCTCGACCGGGACGGACGGGTGCGCCCGGACACCGGGCGGCGGCTCGTCTGCGACACCCTCGCCGTGGGCCACGGCATGCTGCCGCACACCGACCTCGCGGACGCGCTGGGCTGCCGGATCGACGGGCCGGCCGTGTACGCCGACGACGAGCAGCGCACCGATGTGCCGGGCGTGTGGGCGGCGGGCGAGACCACCGGCATCGGCGGCTCCGCCCTGTCGCTCGCCGAGGGGCACATCGCCGGGCGGTCGGTCGCGGCACGGCTGGCCGGGCGGGCGCCGGATCCGGGTGAGTGGGCGGCCGCCGCGCGCACCCGGGAGAAGCTGCGGGCCTTCTTCGCCGCCGTCGACTCCGTGTACGTGCCGCCCGCGCACTGGCCCGAGCAGGTCACCGACGAGACGGTGGTGTGCCGGTGCGAGGAGGTGTCCGCCGGCGCGGTGCGGGAGGCGGTGCGCGAACTGGGGGCCGGTGATCTGCGGACCGTGAAGCTGCTCACCCGTGCCGGAATGGGCTGGTGCCAGGGCCGGGTGTGCGGGCCCGGGGTGGCCGGAGTCGCCGGGTGCGCGGAGACGGCGGGACGCAGACCGTTCGCACGGCCGGTACCGCTGGGCGTGCTGGCCCGGGCCGGAGAGACCGAGGAACAGTGAAATGTCACACCCTATCGAGACTGTCAGACCCCATGGACCCTATGGAGAGGCGATCCACATGACCACCAGCCTTCGTCCGTGGCGCGGAGTCCTCGTCGCCACTGCCCTCCCGTTGAACGACGACCTGTCGGTGAACTACGACAAGTACGCCGAGCACTGCGCCTGGCTGGTCGAGAACGGCTGCGACGGCGTCGTACCGAACGGCTCGCTCGGCGAGTACCAGGTGCTCACGCCCGAGGAGCGGGCCAAGGTCGTGGAGACGGCCGTGGCCGCGATCGGGGGTGAGCGGGTGATGCCGGGGGTGGCCGCGTACGGCTCGGCGGAGTCCCGCCGCTGGGCCGAGCAGGCACGGGACGCCGGCTGTGCGTCCGTGATGCTGCTGCCGCCCAACGCCTACCGCGCCGACGAGCGGTCGGTGCTAGCGCACTACGCCGAGGTCGCGAAGGCGGGCCTGCCGGTCGTGGCGTACAACAACCCCATCGACACCAAGGTCGACCTGGTGCCGGAGCTGCTCGCCAAGCTGCACGCGGAGGGGTTCATCCGCGCGGTCAAGGAGTTCTCCGGTGATGTCCGACGCGCCTACCAGCTGACCGAACTCGCCCCGGAACTCGATCTGTTGATCGGCGCCGACGACGTCCTGCTGGAGCTGGCCCTGGCCGGGGCGAAGGGCTGGGTGGCCGGTTACCCGAACGCGCTGCCCAGGTCCTCGGTCGAGCTGTACCGGACCGCCGTGAGTGGTGACCTGGCCACCGCGAAGAAGCTGTATGAGCAACTCCACCCGCTGCTGCGCTGGGACTCCAAGGTCGAGTTCGTGCAGGCCATCAAGATGTCGATGGACATCGTCGGCCGGCACGGCGGACCCGTGCGGCCTCCGCGCGTCCCCCTGCTGCCCGAGCAGGAGGCAGTCGTGCGGGCCGCCACGGAGAAGGCCGTCGCCGCGGGACTCGCGTAACTCGTCAAGGAGAGCGGACCATGCGCAGCACACTCGTCCTGCACGCCGTCGACTCGCACACCGAGGGCATGCCCACCCGCGTGATCACCGGCGGGATCGGCACGATCCCCGGCGCGACCATGAACGAGCGGCGGCTGTACTTCCGTGAGCACCGCGACGACATCAAGCAGCTGCTGATGAACGAGCCGCGCGGGCACTCGGCGATGAGCGGCGCGATCCTCCAGCCGCCGACCCGCCCCGACTGCGACTGGGGTGTCGTCTACATCGAGGTCTCGGGCTATCTGCCGATGTGCGGACACGGCACGATCGGGGTGGCGACCGTCCTGGTGGAGACCGGGATGGTCGAGGTCGTCGAACCGGTCACCACAATCCGGCTCGACACCCCCGCCGGTCTTGTCGTCGCCGAGGTCGCGGTGGAGGACGGCAGGGCGAAGAACGTCACGCTGCGGAACGTGCCGTCCTTCTCCGTCGCCCTGGACCGCAAGATCGCACTGGCCGACGGGCGGACGGTGACCTACGACCTGGCGTACGGCGGCAACTTCTACGCCATCCTGCCGCTGGCGGAGTTCGGGCTGCCCTTCGACCGGGACCGCAAGGACGACATCCTGAAGGCGGGGCTGTCCCTCATGGCGGCGATCAACGCCGAGGAGGAGCCCGTCCACCCGGAGGATCCGTCCATCCGCGGCTGCCATCACGTCCATCTGATCGCGCCCGGTGCCACCGCCCGGCACTCCCGGCACGCGATGGCCATCCATCCGGGCTGGTTCGACCGCTCCCCCTGCGGCACCGGCACCAGCGCACGCATGGCCCAGTTGCACGCGCGCGGTGAACTCCCGCTGCACACCGAGTTCGTGAACGAGTCCTTCATCGGCACGCGGTTCACGGGCCGGCTCCTCGGTACGACGGAGGTGGCGGGCCGTCCGGCTGTCCTGCCCAGTTTCACCGGGCGCGCCTGGATCACCGGCACGGCCCAGTACCTGCTCGATCCGACCGACCCGTTCCCGGCGGGATTCGTCCTGTGAGGCCTGAGCGCGTCCCGGAACGTCGAGGATAATGCCCGGTGCCGCGTGACATTGCACCTGCACTTGCACCACTAGGAGATGCCTCTCATGGCCGCCCAGCGATCCAGTACCCCCGCCGCCGCTGCCCCCGCCCTGCCCGTCCTCGGCGGCAAGAAGAGCAGCTACCGGGAGCGGGTCGCCGACGCCCTGCGGGCCGCGCTGATCGCGGGTGAGCTGCTCCCGGGGCAGGTGTACTCGGCGCCCGCGCTCGCCGCCCGCTTCGGCGTGTCGGCCACGCCCGTGCGCGAGGCCATGCTCGACCTCGCCAAGGAGGGCCTGGTCGACACCGTCCCCAACAAGGGGTTCCGGGTCACCGCGGTCTCCGAGAAGCAGCTCGACGAGTACACCCACATCCGCTCGCTCGTCGAGATCCCGACCGTCGTGGAGCTGGCCTCGACCGCCGACCCGGTCTCCCTGGAGGCGCTGCGTCCCGCCGCCCGGGAGATCGTCCAGGCGGCGGTGTCCGGTGACCTCATCGCGTACGTCGAGGCCGACACCCGCTTCCATCTCGGCCTGCTCGCCCTCGCGGGCAACGCCCACCTGGTCGAGGTGGTCGGTGACCTCCGCAAGCGGTCGCGTCTGTACGGCCTCACCCCGCTGGTGAGGTCCGGCCGCCTGCTGGCCTCCGCCGAGGAGCACCTCGAACTCCTCGACGCGCTGATCGCCCGCGACCGGGGGGCGGTCCACGAGGTCATGACCCGGCACATCGGGCACGTCAGAGGTCTGTGGGCGGCGAAGTAGGCGACGCCGTACCCAACGGCTACCCAACAGCCTGCCGACCTGATCAACCGTCAGACTTGGCGCACTCCCGCCCGTTGAGGGAGAAGTCGTACGCCGGGGCGTTCCTGCTCTGCCAGGAGGCGAGGAAGCCGAAGGAGAGCGAACCGGCCGCGGGGACCGACTTGTTGTAGTCGGCGGCGCTCGCGGTGACCTTCGCGCCGCTCTGGGTGAAGTCCGCGTCCCACATCTGCGTCACCTTCTGGCCGTCCTTGAAGGACCAGGTGACCCGCCAGTCGCCGAGAGCCTGGGTGGTGGTGACGGTGACGACGGCCTGGAAGCCGTCGGGCCACTGGTTGACGAGGGAGTACGCGACCCGGCAGGCCGGCGTGACGCTCTCGCTGGGCTCGGGCTCCTCGGCGCCGGCGGAGGAGGTGCCCTGGGGTTCGGGGTCGGAGTTCTTCACACTCGTGGACTCCGAGGGGTTACCCGTGGGTGTGCCGGAGGTCCCCGCCGAGCCGGGCGCCCGCGAGGTGGCGGTGGGGACGGACCAGGTGGGGTTGGCCACCGGCTGGCCCTCGGCCGAGGTGCCGGGCCCGGCGGCGCCGTTCTTCATGTCGTCGCCCGGCATCATCGACACCGCGAGGGCGAGCAGGGAGACGAGGACAGCGGCGACGAGCAGCCCGTTGCGCACGGCCTTCGCCTTGTGCGCGCCGGGGTTCGGGGGCCCGCTCTCCAGCGCCAGGGGGCGTCCGGCGCCCAGGCGTACCTCGGCGGCCCGGCGGCGGCGCTCCAGATAGGCGAGGCCGCCCCAGCCGATCACCCCGCCCGCGAGGGCCGCGGGCAGGCCGCCGCCGTGCAGGCGAAGACAGGCGGCGGCCTCCGCGCACTGCCGGCAGCGCGCGAGATGGCGGGAGAGGTCGGGCGGGGTCTCCCCGGAGGTGGAGCGGGTGACGGCGTCCAGCAGCCGGGCGTAACTGCGGCACTGCGCGTCCATCGGCATGTCGAGGTGGTTGCGGTGGCTGCGGTCCCGGAACAGGCCGCGCACCTGGGCGAGTTCCTCGCCCACGGTGGCCGGGTCGAGGCCGAGCCGGCGGGCCACCGTGGGCAGCGGCAGCGCCTCCACCTCGGCCAGCCACAGCAGTTCGGCGTCCGCCGCCTGCAGATCGCGCAGTCCCCGCAGGGCGATGGGACGCTGCAGCGGCGGGCCGGTGTAGCGGGCGGCCTTGTCGGAGTTGAGCCACAGCCGCAGATCGGGGTCCAGACGGTGGCCGAGGCCCTGGGTCTCCCAGTCCGCGGCGACGGTGCGAACTGCGGTGAGCAGCAGGGGTATGCGGGGCAGCCGAGCCGGACGGCGGCCGGCGCCACGCACGGCGGCCTCCGCGTCGCGGGCCTCGCGCATGCCGAGGGAGAACGCCTCCGTGGCCAGTTCGGTGGCCGCGGTGGAGCCGGCCGTGCACAGATCGGCGTACGACAGCACGGCATCCCAGCACTCGGAGAACAGCGCGGCCTCGGCGGCGTCCTGGGGGGTCGGCAGGTCGGGCATGGGTCTCCTGCATCGAAAGCGAAGTCAACTCGCCATACTGGCAAAGGAGTTGGGGGGAACCTCGCGGCAGGACAGGAGCCTTTCACGCCTCCCACACAACTGACAAGCACGCTATTCAAATCGGTTACCGAGGGTTCGGTCCACTCCCCCACGGCATGGTGCTGCGCAAAGTCGTGTCCTTGTGTACGGACCGGAAGCGGAAACGTATCAATCCCGCCACACAGAAATCAGCCGCAACGGAGAAACCCGGCCATCGTGGGCACCAAGCGGCGCCGACCCCGAAGCGGGCCGGCGCCGTTGTCGCGCTGATCAGACCTCGGCCGGTTCCGGGGCCGCCGGAAGGCTGTCCATGAAGGAGCTCACCGAGAAGACGGCACGGCCGGGTCCGGGCGGGCCGTACCCGGGGGGCGAGGAGAGACCGAAGTCGTCCATGGTCTGGCGATAGGCCTGGAGCAGCCGGATGTGGTACTCCAGCGGCGCACCATGCGGGTTGGCCTTGCCGAGCGGGGTCGTCGGCTCGGGGCACCAGGTGGTGAAGCGGGGCGTGATGCCGTGCGACATGAAGAACCGCAGGCCCTCGGTGGTGGAGGCGATGGCCTCGTCGACCGTCTTGAAGCCGAAGGGCTCCGCCATCTCGACGCCCGCGACGAAGTTGGGGATGACGTTGCGTGCCCCGAACACCTCCGCCGAGTCCAGGATCCGCTTGTGCCACACGTCGCGGCCGACGTACCGCTCCTTGCCCGGGCAGTACATCTTGAAGAGGTACTCGTCCCACACCTCGTAGTTGGGGTGGTAGATCTGCACGCCGTAGTCCTTGAAGCGCTGCACGTCGTCCTTGGGCAGCGCCTGCGCGACGACCTTGCCGATCCAGCGGCCCGGGAAATGCTCCTCGATGGCCTTGGCGTACATGCCGTAGAAGTCGGCCTCGTCCCGGCCCTGGAGCTTCGAGGTGATCGCGCCGCCGGTGAGCGTGTAGGCGGTGGAGATCTTGTCGGTGTCGTACCGGTTGATGATCTCGAGCGCCTCCAGGACCTCGTCCACGTCCTTGACGCCCGTGTACGGCCGCCCGGCCGCCTTGTGCTGGCGCCAGTTGTGGTTGATGTCGCAGTACTGGCACTCCTCCTTGGCGCCGAAGTACTGGCACACCCGGAAGACGGTCAGATAGACCAGGTAGCCCCACTGGATGGTCGGGGCGACCTCCATGACGGACTTCCCGCTGGAGAGCTTGTGCCGGTAGTACTCCGGCATCGGCGGCACGCCCACGTCGGCGATCCGCTTGCCGTCGAGGTAGAGCCCGAGCATGCCGGAGTCGTCGGCCGCCACGCGGTAGGGCGAGGCGGGGTTCACCCGCACCGACACCACCGTCCGCCTGAGGTCGTACGGCCCGCCGGTGAGGATGATCTCCTCCGGCGGCCGGCGCAGCGCGGCCTCGCCCAGCTCCGGCAGGGTCCCGTGGTCGAAGGAGAAGATGAAGTACGACTTCGGCTTCATCTCACCCGACTCGTTGTCGCTGAGGGCGGACGGGTCGAAGGCCACGCCACCTCGCAGCAGGTCCTCCTTGAAGACGGCTTCCCGTGGAACCTGCGGGAACCTCTCCATCAGATCCTCGACCAGCGCGGTACGGCTGCCCATCCCGTGTCTCCTCCCGGCTCAGACGTACGACCGACTCCTCACGGTATGCCCTCGCACCGACATCACCCGTGCCGGGTCCCCTCACGGCGCGCGATGTGGGGCGGTATGGGCGTTTCGGGAGGCAGGGACGGGTCGGGAACGGGCGCGCCCCACACCGAGGTGAGCGGAAGCACACCGGCCCACAGCCCCAGTTCGGCGTCGGGTCCGTCGCCGTCGTCGGGCGCGCCGGTGCGGATCTTGACGGAGGCCTCGTCGAGGTTGAGCGCGAGGAGGGTGGTGGCCGCGAGTTCCTTCCGGCTCGGCTGCCGGGCGTACGACCACTGTCCGGGGGTCGCGTGTTCGGTCAGCCGGCGCAGGCCCGCCAGCTTCTCCTCGGGGTGGGTCACCTTGCGGGCCTCACCGTGGATCATGGCGCTGCGGTAGTTGACGCCGTGCTCGAAGACGGACCGCGCGAGGACCAGCCCGTCGACGTGTGTGACCGTGACACAGACCGGCGTACCACCGGCGAGACTGCGGCTGGCCACCGAGCCGTGCAGATAGAGCTGCCGCTCGTCCAGCCCGTACACCGTGGGCACGACCAGCGGCCGCCCCTCGACCACCACGCCCAGATGACAGACGAACCCGGCATCGAGGACGGCGTCCAGATCCGCCCGATCCAGGCTGCCCTGCTCACGCAGCCGTCGGTGCCGGGTCAGCTCGGTCTGCGGGAGGGTGGCGGGGACGGGGTCAGGGCTCATGCCGGGCAGGCTACCGAGGGGTCTGGCCCGGCACTCCAGCGCCTCGAACACACCGGGTACGACACTCCCGCGCCCTGCCCTGCCCACGACACCCACTCGTAGCTGCCCTGCGCACGCAGCCGCCAACGCCGTAGCGGCCCGGACTCACTCCCTGCCCAGCCAGCACACGGATCCGTCAAACGCCCCGCTGCAGCGCCTCGAACAACACCGGGACGCCACGCCTGCGCCGACCACGGCAGCCCCAGCCGCGCCAACTCGTCGCTGCCCTACTCACCCAGCGGAATGCCGCAGCGGCACGGGTCCATACCCCACAGGCCCAGACAGCCCACCGAGCGTCAGCCCTCCCACTCCAGCGCCTCGAACAGCACCGGTACGCCACGCCTGCGCCCCGCCCACGACACCACTCGTCGCCGCCCTGCGCGCGTAGCCGCCAATGCCGTAGCGGCCGGGGTTCAATCCCTGCCCAGGCAACCCACCGAGCCGTCAAACGCCCCGCTGCAGCGCCTTGAACAGCACCGGGTACGCCACGCCTGCGCCCCGCCCCGCGACACCCACTCGTCGCCGCCCTACCCACACAGCCGACAACGCCGTAGCGGCCCAGGCTCACACCTCACGCCCAGGCAACCCACCGAGCCGTCAAGCGCCGTGCTCCAGGGCCTCGAGCAGCACCGGGTGCGCCACCGCTCCCCCCGACACCACCCGCTCCGCCTCCGCCACCACGGCCAGGCCCAGGCGGGCCAGTTCGTTGCCCTGGGATCCGGCCAGGTGCGGGGTGACGAAGGCGTTCGGGAGGTCGTGGAGGGGGGAGTCGGTGGGCAGGGGTTCGGGGTCGGTGACGTCGAGGATCGCGCTCAGGCGGCCGGTGCGGAGTTCGTCGACCAGGGCGTCCGTGTCGACCAGGGATCCGCGCGCGGTGTTGATCAGCACCCCGGCGTCCGGCATGAGGGCCAGTTCGCGGCGGCCGATCAGGTGCCGGGTCTCAGCGGTCTCCGGGGCGTGGACGCTGACGATCTCGCAGGTGCGCAGGAGGTCGTCCAGCGGCAGCAACGGGACGCCCAGCTCCGCCGCCGTGCTCTCGTCGACGTACGGGTCGGTCAGGCTCACCGAGAGGTCGAACGGCCGCAGCAGCTCGATGACCTTCCGCCCGATCCTGGACGCCCCGATCACGCCGACCCGCCGCCCGTGGTTGCCGATGCCGGGCACGATCCCCCACCCGGCAGACGCGCCCTCGGTACGCACGCGCTCCCGGCGCACGAAGACGTCCTTGCCGGCGAGCAGGATCGCGGCGAGCGTGTACTCGGCGACGGGCACCGCGTTGGCCTCGGCCGCCGAGGAGACGGTGATCCCGCGCTGCCAGACCTCCGGGGTGGCGAACCCCTTGACCGAGCCGGCCGAGTGCAGGACGGCCCGGAGTTTCGGGGCCGCGTCGAGGACGGCCGCGTCCAGGCGGGGGCAGCCCCAGCCGGTCACGAGGATCTCGGTGCGGGCCAGGACGTCCGCCAGCGCCGGGTCGGTGAGGTCCTCGGCCACCCGCCCGGGATCGATGTCCACCCACTCCCGCAGTCGCGCCAGCACCTCGGGCGGGAAGACGAGCGGCACGTTCTCGGCGGTCATGGCGAACAGCGCCTGGGGTCGTTCGGGCAAGGTGGTGATCCTCCAGACTTACGGAAGGTTACGGAAACGCTTGCAGAAAACGCTCTCTACGGTAGGCCCCGGCAAATGAGAGGGTCAACGCATACGCACTCCCGGGAGGAACGACGGACATGTCGGAGACGATCACCAACTGGGCGGGGAACATCACCTACTCCGCCAAGGAACTGCACCGGCCCCACTCGCTCGACGAGGTCGCCGCCCTGGTCGCGGGCAGCGCGCGGGTGCGGGTGCTGGGCAGCGGGCACTCCTTCAACGAGATCGCCGAGCCGGGCCCGGAGGGCGTCCTGCTGTCGATCGCCGGCCTGCCGCCCGTGATCGACGTGGACACGACGGCCCGTACGGTACGGGTCCCGGGCGGCGTCCGGTACGCCGAACTGGCCCGCGCGGTGGACGCCCACGACCTCGCGCTGCCCAACATGGCTTCGCTGCCGCACATTTCCGTGGCCGGCTCGGTGGCGACCGGCACCCACGGCTCGGGCGTCGGCAACGGTCCGCTCGCCTCGGCCGTGCGCGAGGTGGAGCTGGTCACGGCGGACGGCTCCGTGCTGACCATCGGTCGGGACGACCCCCGCTTCGGCGGCGCGGTCACCTCACTCGGCGCCCTCGGTGTCGTCACCGCGCTCACCCTGGACCTCGTGCCGTCCTTCGACGTGGAGCAGTACGTCTTCACCGAACTCCCCCTCACCGGGCTGGACTCGGCGGCCTTCGGGACGGTCATGTCGACGGCCTACAGCGTCAGTCTCTTCACCGACTGGCGCGCGCCGGGCTTCCGGCAGGTCTGGGTCAAACGGCGGACGGACCAGCCCCTTGCGGACTTCCCGTGGGCCGCGCCCGCCACCGAGAAGATGCACCCGGTGCCGGGGATGCCCACGCTCAACTGCACCGAGCAGTTCGGGGTGCCGGGGCCCTGGCACGACCGACTGCCCCACTTCCGGGCCGAGTTCACGCCGAGCAGCGGAACAGAGCTCCAGTCGGAGTACCTGCTGCCGCGCGAACACGCCGTCGAGGCGCTGCACGCGGTGGACGGCATCCGGGACACGGTCGCCGGGGTGCTCCAGATCTGCGAGGTGCGGACTGTGGCCGCCGACGAGCAGTGGCTGAGCCCTTCCTCCGGCCGGGACACCGTGGCCCTGCACTTCACCTGGATCGAGGACACCGCGGCCGTCCTTCCGGTGGTGCGCCGACTGGAGGAGGCACTGGCCGCCTTCGACGCTCGGCCGCACTGGGGGAAGGTCTTCACCACGCCCGCGGACCTGCTGCGCGAGCGCTACCCGAGGCTCGGCGACTTCCGGAAGCTGGCGCACGAGCTGGATCCCGAGGGAAAATTCGCCAACGCCTTCGTCCGGGCCGTACTCGCCGACTGACGGTCGGCCGGACTTTATAAAGCCCCTTTCCTAACCCCTTGTACAAAGTCCCCGGCAGCCCATAACCTTGCGCCGCGCCGGTGCCACTGTCGTCCCGGCATGAGCGAAGGGATGGGGGCAGGCCCGGTGAAGCGCACATCACGCGACATCCGCACCGCGAACCGCTACGAGGTGTTGCGCCAGATCATCGCCGAGTCGCCCACGTCCCGGCAGGAGCTGGCGGCGGCCACCGGGCTGAGCCTGGCCACCGTCGCCACGCTCGTGGGCGAGCTGCTCGAACTCCGCATGATCACGGAGGTCGGGTTCGAGGAGTCGGCCGGCGGGCGCCCCCGTGGGCTCGTGGCCGTCAACGCGTCGGGGGGCGCGCTGATCGGCGTGGACATCGCCGAGACGTATGTCCACGTCGAGCTGTTCGACCTCGCGCTGAACGTCCTGGCCCGCGCCGAGGAGGACGTCCGCCCCGGCGAGAGCCTCCCCGAGCAGGTGGTCGGCCATGTCGCCGCCGCCGTCGGCTCGGTGGTCGCGCAGGCCGGGATCGAGGGCGCCCGGGTGCTCGGCGTGGGCGTGAGCGTGCCGGGGCAGGTGGACCGCGCCACCGGCATCTCGGAGTACGCCCCCAACTGGGACTGGCACGACGTACCGCTGCTCGACCTGCTCTCCGAGTACATCGCCTACCCGCTCTACCTGGACAATCCGCTGCGTGCCGTCGCCGTGGCCGAGCTGTGGTTCGGGGCCGCGCGCGGCAGCGGGAACGCCGTGGTGGTGACCCTCGGGACCGGCGTGGGCGCCGGGCTCGTGCTGGGCGGCGCCCTGCACCGCGGTGTGTCCAACAGCGCGGGCGAGTGGGGCCACAACACGATCGTCCTGGACGGACGCCCGTGCCGCTGCGGCAACCACGGCTGCGTGGAGACGTACGTGGGCGCCCCCGGGATCATGCTGAACCTGCGGGAGCTGAGCCCCGACAGCGAGCTGCTGCACCCGGGCGACCAGACGGCGACGATCGCCGCGCTGGCCCGCGGGATGCTCACCGGGGACCCGGAGGCGGTCAAGGTCGTCCGGCACACCGCCCGCTATCTGGGCGCCTCCATCGCGCACCTGGTCAACCTGTTCAACCCCGAGGTGGTCGTGCTCAGCAGCTGGGTCGCGTCCGCCCTCGGCGAGCCCCTGGTCGAGGAGGTGCGCGAGGCCGTCGCCCGGCACGCGCTGCCCCGGCCGATGGCCGCCACCGAGATCGTCCTCTCCCCGATCCCGACGGACCCGGCATGCCTGGGCGCGGCGACGTTCGCGCTCGAGGGCGCGCTCCAGTCGGTCGGGCAGAGGACCGCAACAAAGCGCACCACTCCTGCGAGAAGCAAGGCGCACGACCTCCGCTAGGAGCCGTACACCGCACCACCTTCATGACGACGGAAGGGATGCACGTGTCTCACCCCCACCACAAGAGATCGGCCCTGCTGACAGCCGCAGCCGCGTTCGCTGTCGCGGGACCGCTGATATCCGCCCCGCCCGCGTCGGCCTCCACCCCCACGGTGGCCGAAGTGTCCCCGCACGCCGCCCAGGCCATCGACAACATCGGTGCCTCGGGCGCCTGGTGGGTCAACGACCTGAAGAACTTCGACCCGAAGGTCCAGGCCCGGGTGTCCAAGTTGCTGTTCTCCAAGGACGGCCTGGCGCTCAGCAGTTACCGCTACAACATCGGCGGTGGCGGCACCGGCGTGACGTACGCGCCGCGCGCCCCCGAGGACTTCCTGAAGGCCGACGGCTCGTACGACTGGAGCAAGGACAAGGCGGGCCGTACGTTCCTGTACGCGGCCGCCAAGTACGGCGTGAAGGACCTGATCGCCTTCGCCAACAGCGCGCCGGCGCAGTGGAAGACCAACGCCAAGAGCTGCGGCGGCTATCTGAAGACGGAGAACACACAGGACTTCGCGGACTACGTCGCCGACGTCACCGCCCACTTCGCCAAGCAGGGCGTGAAGTTCGACTACATCAGCCCCTTCAACGAGCCGACCAACAGCTTCGACAGCTGCGGCCAGGAGGGCATGCTGGTGCCGGTCGACCAACGCGACGACATCGTGCGGGCGTTGGGCGCCGAGCAGCAGGCCCGGAAGCAGAAGACCGGCATCATCGCGGACGAGTCCAGCTCCACGGTGAGCTTCAACACCGAGGTCCCGCAGTGGATCTCGCAGCCGGACACCGCCCAGTACGTCGACAAGCTCGCCCATCACACGTACAACAACCCGGGCGACGACCAGCGGGCGAAGATCTACGAGACGTCCAAGTCGGTCGGCAAGCAGTCCTGGTCCACGGAGATCTGCTGCTTCGGCAACGGCGGCACGGGCTGGGCGCAGGAGTACGACCCCACGATCGACGGTGGTCTGAACCTCTCCCGGATCATCTACAAGGACTTCGCGACCGCGCACGACTCGGCGTTCCAGTGGTGGGTCGCCCTGTCGGAGCAGATCGGCTCCGACCCCCTCGCGAAGAACAGCGAGGGCTGGAACGACGGCCTGATCTACTACGACCCCAACTACGCGACCAACGGCAACCAGACCCTGTACTTCACCAAGCGCTACTACGCGCTCGGCCAGTACAGCAAGTTCGTCCGGCCGGGCGCGGTCGCCCACAACGTGACCGGCACGCCGGACGGCGTCGAGGTGTCGACGTACGACGACCACGGCAAGTGGGTCGTCGTGGTCAACAACCACAACACCACCGACACCGCGGTGAAGCTGCACTTCAACAGCAAGGCGCCGGTGCGCGCGAGCAAGGCCGTGCGGACCTCGGCGACCGAGAGCTGGGCGAACGTCGCGAAGCCGTCGGTCAAGGGCGGCACGGCGTCGGCGACCCTGCCGGCCCGGTCCATCACGACGTACGTCCTCGACCAGAAGGGCCACGGCACGTCGGCGGTCACGGGCGCGCTGGTGGGCAAGCAGTCCGGCAAGTGCCTGACCGCGAGCGCCTCGGGTGCGGCGATCAGCAGCTGCACGGGCGGGTCCGAGCAGGTGTGGTCGTACGACGCGAAGGGCCGCCTGAAGGGCGTGAACGGCTATCTGGCCGCGGGGAGTTCGGGGCTCACGACGAGCCCGGAGGCGACCCGTGACGGCAGCCAGCAGTGGCTGCTGAACTCCAACGGCCAAGTCGTCAGCGAGGCGTCGGGCACCTGCCTGGACGTCGGCGGACAGGCGACGGCCGAGGGCAGCAAGGTCGGCCTGTGGACCTGCAACGGCGGGACCAACCAGGCCTGGTTCAAGCAGTAACACCTCACCGCTACAGGGGGGTTGCGGGCCGCTGGTGCGGCGGCCCGCGACCCCGGGGCGTCCGGTATCCCGAACGCCGCACAACGCTTCGTGCAGACTTCGTCCAACCCCTTGCCGAAGCCTTAGCCGAAGGTTAACGTCCCGCACCGCAGGTCCATTTGAGCCACCTGGCACTGAGCCGCAGAGCCATGGCGCAGAGCCGCAGCCGTATTCGAGACAAGGACGTCAGCATGTCGGCAATGAGCAACACCAACTGGAACCGTCGAAGCGTTCTGCAGGCCGCGATGGGTCTGGCCGCCGCGGGCGGGCTGGCCGCGTGCGGCGGGAACACCGGGCGCAGCGGCGGAGGGTCGGGCGACGCGCTCACCCAGTACTTCCACGCCTACGGCGAGGCGGGCACGGAGCAGGCCATCAAGAAGTACGCGGCCGCGTACAAGAAGGCCAACGTGAGCACCAACTGGATCACGGGCGACAACTTCGAGTCCGCGCTCTTCGCGGCCCTGCTCACCAAGAAGGCGCCCGACGTCTTCGAGTTCCACCCGCAGCTGCAGCTCGTCAAGAGCGGCCAGGTCGCCGACCTGACCGACCTGATCGACCCGGTCAAGGACGACTTCAACCCGAACGACATCAAGTCCCACACGGTCGACGGGAAGATCTACGGGATACGGATGATCGACGACCCGCAGTTCTTCTACTACCGCAAGTCGATGTTCGAGAAGGCCAAGGTCGAGGTCCCCACCACCTTGGAGGAGCTGATCGAGGCCGCCGCCAAGCTCACCACGAACAAGGTCAAGGGCGTCTTCCTCGGCAACGACTTCACCGCGATCCAGAACGTCATCATCTGGTCCGCCGGCGCCGACACCATCAACGAGAAGAACGAGATCGCCTACCACACGGACGGCGTCGTCGAGGGCCTCAAGCAGCTGCGCCAGCTGTTCACCAGCGGCAACGTGCTCCTGGACGCCCCCACCGACTTCTGGGACCCCTCCTCGCTCAACCAGGGCCTGTGTGCCATGCAGTGGGGCGGCATGTGGTCCATGCCGGCCATGCAGAAGGCGCTCGGCGACGACCTCGGCATCTTCCCCTTCCCGAAGATCGGGTCCGCCGGCAAGCAGTCCGTCTACAACGGCGGCTGGTCGATCTTCGTCAACGCCAAGGGCAAGAACGTCGAGGCCGCCAAGGAATACGTCAAGTGGCTGTGGATCGACCAGAAGCAGTACCAGGAGGACTGGGCCACCTCGTACGGCTTCCACATCCCGCCGCGCACCTCGATCGCCAACTCGGCCACCAAGCTCAAGACGGGCCTGCCCGCCGAGGGCGTCAAGCTCTTCACCGACTACGGCCACTTCGACAACATCGCCTACGACCAGACGATGCAGACCGCGTTCGCCGAGGTGATCGCGTCCTCCATCCGTAAGAACGGCAACCCGGAGTCGGCGCTCGACACCTGCGACAAGAAGGTCAACGTCGAACTCAAGAAGCTGTTCGGATAGGCCGCAGGGAACTCCACGACATGTCGACCACCACCACGCGCGGGGTCGCCCAGCCCGCCCCGGCCAAGGCCTCTCCGGCCCGGCCGCGGCGGGGCCTGCGGGGCAACCCCACCTTCAACTTCTGGCTTTTCACCGGGCCCTTCCTCATCGGCCTGGTGATCTTCGTCTTCGTTCCTATCTTCTGGAGCATCTGGCTCAGCTTCTTCGACGCGCGGTACACCGTCACACCGAGCCACTTCATCGGCTTCGACAACTACAAGCAGATCCTGACCAACAGCGGCTTCCCCGACTCACTGCTGACGTTCAGCGTGTTCGCCGCATTCATCGTGCCGACCACCTGGGCGCTGTCGCTGGGGCTGGCGCTGCTGGTGCACCGGCTGCGGTTCATGCGGGCGTTCTTCCGCTCGGTGTTCTTCCTGCCGACCGCCGTCTCCTACGTGGCCGCCGCGCTGATCTGGAAGATGTCCATCTTCAGCGGTGTCCGCTTCGGCCTGATGAACACCGTCCTCGGCTGGTTCGGCGTCGAGAACATCGCCTATCTGGCCAACCCCAGCCCGCCCTGGTACTGGGTGGTCATCGTGAGCCTGCGGCTGTGGATCCAGTCCGGCTTCTACATGATCCTGTTCCTTGCGGCGCTGCAGAACATCCCTGGCGAGCTGTACGAGGCCGCGGCCATCGACGGCGCCAAGCCGGGCTGGCAGACCTTCCGGTACATCACGCTGCCGCAGCTGCGCGCCACCTCGACCGCCGTGATCCTGCTGCTGCTCATCGCCGCGTACCAGGCGTTCGACGAGTTCTTCAACATCATCACCCTCAAGGCGACCTGGGCCCAGACACCGCTCATGGAGCTCTACAAGACGGCCCTCGGCACCAACCAGGACTACGGCGCCGGCAGCGCGGGCGCGGTCATCCTGTCGCTCCTCATCTGTCTCGTCACCCTGATCCAGGGCAAGTTCATGGGCTTCGGAAGGGGGGAGGAGGGCAAGTGACCACCACCACTCCTCAGGTCGGCAAGCAGCACAAGAAGGGCCGGGGCGTTCTCGGCAACTCGGGACTGTACGTCGCCGTCGGCATCGCCGCCCTGCTCTTCCTGATCCCCTTCTACCTGATCGTTCGCAACGCCCTCTCCACGGATCTAGAGATCACGGGCGAGAACTGGAAGGTGCTGCCTTCCTTCCAGTGGGGCAACATCTCCGAACTGTTCGACGACCCCACGGTCGAGTTCGGCCGCTCCATGGTGAACTCGCTGGTCGTCGCCGTCTCGACCACGCTGGGCACCCTCCTGGTGTGCTCCCTGGCCGGCTACGGCCTGGCCCGCATCCCCTACAAGCACGCCGACAAGGTCTTCTACGCCGTCCTGGCGACCCTGATGGTCCCGACGGCCGTGACCTTCGTGCCCAGCTTCGTGCTGGTCTCGTCCCTCGGCTGGGTGGACACGTATCGTGGTCTGATCATCCCGGGCCTGTTCAGCGGTTTCACCTGCTTCCTGTTCCGGCAGTACTTCCTGGGATTCCCCAAGGAGCTGGAGGAGGCGGCACGCGTGGACGGGCTCGGCTACTGGGGCGCGTACTGGCGGATCGTCGTACCCAACTCGCTGAACTTCTTCGCGGCCATCGCCACGATCACGTTCATCAGCGCCTGGAACTCCTTCCTGTGGCCCCTGGTCCTGGCTCAGGACCCGAGCTCCTGGACCGTGCAGGTCGCGCTCTCCTCCTTCATCACCAACCAGACCGTGAACTTCCACCTGATCTTCATGGCCGCCGCCATTTCCATCCTGCCCCTGGTGTTCGTGTTCCTCTTCCTCCAGCGCTGGCTGGTCCAGGGAATCGCGCAGACCGGCATCAAGGGCTGACACCTTCTCTCAGGACCTGGAGACCGATGTCCTTCCGCACCACCAGCAGCGCTTTCGACTACGTCGAGGACGTCTCACCGGGCAGCGGGGCCCTCCCGCCCCGCGCCTGGTACCCGTCCTCCGACGCGAAGGCACTCTCCCTCGACGGCGCCTGGCGCTTCAGGCTCTCGGCGACCGCCGACGCCGAGGACGACTCCTTCGCCGAGGAGGGATACGACGCCGACGGCTGGGCCGAGGTCACGGTCCCCGGGCACTGGGTCCTTCAGGGGGACGGGGCCTTCGGGCTGCCCATCTACACCAACCACCTCTACCCCTTCCCGGTGGACCCGCCGCACGTCCCCACCGAGAACCCGACCGGCGACCACCTGCGGGTCTTCGACCTCCCCGAGGACTGGCCCGCCGACGGCGGCGCGGTCATCCGGTTCGACGGTGTCGAGTCCTGCGCCCGCGTCTGGCTCAACGGCACGGACATCGGCGAGTTCAAGGGCTCCCGCCTCGCGCACGAGTTCGCCGTGGGCCATCTGCTGAAGCCGAAGGGCAACGTCCTCGCGGTCCGGGTGCACCAGTGGTCGGCCGGGTCCTACCTGGAGGACCAGGACCAGTGGTGGCTGCCGGGCATCTTCCGTGAGGTGACCCTGCTGCACCGCCCGGCGGGCGCCGTCCTCGACTTCTTCGTGCACGCCTCCTACGACCACCTCACGGGCGAGGGCACGCTGCGTGTCGACTCCGACGTCGACGGGCGGGTGCTCGTGCCCGCCCTGGACATCGATGTCGCCACCGGCGAGTCCGCCACCACCCTGGTGGCACCGTGGAGCGCCGAGAGCCCCCGGCTCTACGACGGCGAGCTGGTCACCGAGGGCGAGCGGGTCCCGCTGCGCATCGGCTTCCGTACGGTCGTTCTCGAAGACGGTCTGATCAAGGTCAACGGCAAGGCGGTCCTGTTCAAGGGCGTCAACCGGCATGAGTGGCACCCCGAGAAGGGCCGCACCCTCGACCTGGAGACCATGCGCGAGGACGTGCTGCTGATGAAGCGGCACAACATCAACGCCGTGCGCACCTCGCACTACCCGCCGCACCCGGCCTTCCTGGACCTGTGCGACGAGTACGGCCTGTGGGTCATCGACGAGTGCGACCTGGAGACCCACGGCTTCACCGAGCAGGACTGGCGGGACAACCCCGTCGACGACGACCGCTGGACCCCGGCCCTCCTGGACCGCGCGGCCCGCATGGTCGAGCGCGACAAGAACCACCCCTCGATCGTCTTCTGGTCGCTGGGCAACGAGGCCGGCACCGGCCGCGGCCTGACCGCGATGGCCGAGTGGATCCACGCCCGCGACTCCTCGCGCCTGGTGCACTACGAGGGCGACTGGAACTGCCGGGACACCGACGTGTACTCGCGGATGTACGCGAACCACGCCGAGGTCGAGCAGATCGGCAAGGAGCTCGACGGCGGCACCCACAAGCGCCGCGCACTCCCCTTCATCCAGTGCGAGTACGCCCACGCCATGGGCAACGGCCCCGGCGGCCTCGCCGACTACCAGGAGCTCTTCGAGACGTACGACCGTCTCCAGGGCGGCTTCATCTGGGAGTGGATCGACCACGGCGTCAAGCACGCCGAGCTCGGTTACGCCTACGGCGGCGACTTCGGCGAGGAGCTGCACGACGGCAACTTCGTCTGCGACGGCCTGATCTTCCCGGACCGCACGCCCTCCCCCGGCCTGATCGAGTACAAGAAGGTCATCGAGCCGGTCCGCATCGACGGCGCCGACGGCACCGTACGCGTCACCAACAAGTACGACTTCGCCGACCTGTCCGAGCTCGCCTTCGAGTGGTCGTACGAGGTGGACGGCGAGACGGTCGAGGCCGGCACGCTGTCGGTGCCGGAGCTGGCACCCGGGGAGTCGGCGGACCTGAAGCTGCCGGAGCCGCCCGCCCACGAGGGTGCGGAGGCGCAGTGGACGGTGCGGGCGCTGCTGGCGTCCGACACGTCCTGGGCGTCGAAGGACCACGTCGTCGCGTGGGGCCAGTTCCCGGCGACCGCGCCCGTACGGCCCTCCGTCGCGCCCACCGACCGGCCGGTGCGCGGCGAGAAGCTGATCACCCTGGGCCCGGCGTCCTTCGACGGCCGTACCGGCGCGCTCAAGGCGATCGGCGGGGTTGCCGTCGAGAGCCCGCGGCTGGACGTGTGGCGGGCGACGACCGACAACGACGAGGGCACGGAGTGGGCCACCGGCATCCGCTACAGCACGCTGTGGCGGACCCTGGGCCTGCACCGGATGCAGCACCGGCTCGACTCGGTGGAGCTGGGCGAGAACGCGCTGACGGTCCGCACCCGGGTGGCGCCCGCGGCCCGCGAGGTGGGCCTGGGTGTGGTCTACCGCTGGACGTCCGACGGCGACCGGCTGCGGCTGACCGTGTCCGTGGCCCCGGACGGCGAGTGGACGGTGCCGCTGCCCCGGCTCGGCGTCCGGCTCGGACTTCCCGAGGCCGACCAGGTGAAGTGGTTCGGCGGCGGTCCCGGTGAGGCCTACCCGGACACCCGGAAGGCCTCGGTGGTCGGCCGCTGGGACTCGACGGTGGACGCGTTGCAGACGCCGTATCTGCGCCCGCAGGAGAACGGCGCCCGCGCCGATGTCCGCTGGGTGGAGCTCGGCGGACTGCGGATCGAGGGCGACCCGGAGTTCGCCTTCACGGCCCGGCGCTGGACGACCGAGCAGCTGAACGCGGCGGCGCATCTGACGGATCTGAAGGCCGGTGACACGGTGTGGGTGAACCTCGACCACGGCCATCACGGCATCGGGACCGCGTCCTGCGGTCCGGGCCCGCTCCCGCAGTACCACCTTCGGGCCGAGCCGGCGGAGTTCTCGTTCGTCTTCTCGGTGCTCTCCCGGTGATCTGCCGGTGAACCTGCCAATGACCTGCCGGTGATCGATTAGTCCAATTCACCGGTGGATTAATCCATTGCCAGTGTGATCGGGATTCTGCGACGGTCATGGTGTACCCGCGGCCGGTCGGCCCTCCAAGCCGACCGGCCGCAACTCTTGTTCCCAACAAGGGAGTTCACAGCGTGCCCGGAAGCATCGAGGTTCGCGGCCTGTCCCGCACCTTCCACACCACCGTCCGCCGCCCCGGCCTCGCCGGCACCCTTCGTTCCCTGGTCAACCCGGAGCGGGTCGCCAAGCACGCCGTCTCGGACATCACCTTCGACGTGGCGCCCGGCGAACTCCTCGCCCTGCTCGGCCCGAACGGCGCCGGCAAGTCCACCACCATCAAGATGCTCACCGGCATCCTCACGCCCACCTCCGGCGAGGCCCGCGTGGCGGGCGTGGTGCCGTACGAGGATCGCGAACGCAACGCCCGTAACATCGGCGCGGTGTTCGGGCAGCGCACCCAGCTGTGGTGGGACCTGCCGGTGCGCGAGTCCTTCTCGATCCTCCGGGACATCTACGAGGTTCCCAAGGCCGAACACGCCGCGCGTCTCGCGGAGTTCGACAACATCCTGGAACTGTCCACCTTCTGGGACACCCGGGTCCGTCATCTCTCCCTCGGCCAACGCGTGCGCTGCGACCTCGCGGCCGCGCTGCTGCACGACCCGCCGGTCGTCTTCCTCGACGAGCCGACCATCGGCATGGACGTGGTGGTCAAGGAGCAGGTGCGGGAGTTCCTGCGCCACCAGGTCGAGGAGCGCGGCCGTACAGTCCTGCTGACCACCCACGACATGACCGAGGTGGAGCGGCTCGCGGAGCGGGTCGTCCTGATCAACCACGGCAGGCTCGTCCTCGACGGCTCGCTCGACGAGATCCGCCGCAGGTTCGGCTCCACGTGGCAGGTCCGCGCGACCCTCGCCGACGTGCACACGGACGTCGTGCCGCTGCCGGGGATCGCGGTACTGAGCAAGGAGGGCCCGCAGGTCGTGTTCGGCCCCGAGAGCCCCGACGGGCCGGACTCCCCCACCGTGCACCAGGCGTTGAAGGCGGTCATCGAACGGTACGAGGTGACGGGCGTCGCCATCGACGAGGCCGATCTCGAAGACGTGATGCGGGCGGCCTACGTCCACGCGGAACCCGCGACCGAGGCGGTCTGACATGGCCGTCCTGCACGCCTGGCGCGCCGCCCGCGTCACCCCGCTCGGCGAGCTGCACGCACCGCCCCGGATGACGGCCGTCCTGGTCCGGCTGGCCGTCCAGGTGGTCCTGGTGGCCTCCCTGTGGCAGGGCCTCTACTCGCACACCGGCACCACCGCCGGCCTCACCGAGGGCCAGGCCGTCACGTACGCCGTGCTGGCCGTACTCGCCTCCCGGCTCAGGGAGTTGGACCAGTACGCGGGCCGGGACACCGTGCTCCAGCACATGCACTTCGGCACGATCGTCTACTGGTATCTGCGCCCGCTGCCGCCCCAGCGCTACCACGCCCTGCGCGCCCTCGGCGAGCAGCTGTACGGCTTCGCGTGGGCGCTCGGCGGCTACCTGGTCTGTCTGGCGGCCGGGGTGGTGGATCCGCCCAGGTCGGCCGCGGTGGCGGGGGTGTTCGCGCTGAGCCTGCTGCTGGGCCAGTGCGTCCTGTACCACGTGATGCTGTTGCTGGACCAGCTGTGCTTCTGGACGGTCCGCAACAACGCGGCGATGCTGATCCTGATCTTCGCGCAGAACCTGCTGTCCGGGGTGTACGCGCCGCTGTGGTTCTTCCCGGACTGGTTCATCACGCTGAGCGGATTCCTGCCGTTCCAGGCGACGTTGAGCGTGCCGCTGTCGATCTACATCGGCCGCATCCCCCTGTCGGACGCCTTCGAGCAGCTGGCGATCCAGGCGTTCTGGGTCGTGGCGCTCACCCTGTTCACCCGTTTCCTGTGGCGGCGGGCCGCCCGCCGCGTCATGTCCCAAGGAGGCTGAGGCCAGTGAACGGCATGCGGATCGCGTGGCGCGTCACGCGTCTCAACTTCCGTGCCCAGCTGGAGTACCGCACGGAGTTCCTGCTGATGATCGCGATCGGTGCGATCTGGCAGGTGTCGGTGATCGTGTTCGCCACCGTGCTGCTGACCCGGTTCACCGGGATGGGCGGCTGGGACAGCTCTGAGGTCCTGCTGATCCCGGCGACGAGGATGCTCGCGCACGGACTGTTCGTCCTGCTGCTGGGCCGGGTGCACGGCGCGGGCCGGCAGATCCAGGAGGGCAGGATCGACATCTACCTGACCCGCCCGATGCCGGTGTACCGCCAGCTCCAGCTGGCCTTCTTCCCCACCAACGCGATCGGCGACCTGACGGTCGCGGTGGGCCTGATGGTCGGCGCGCTCAGCCGCAGCCAGCTCGACTGGACGCCGGGCCGCGTCTCCTACCTGATCGCCGCGGTCATCGGCGGCATGTTCCTGGAGGCGGCCCTCTTCACGGCGATCACCTGCGCGGCGCTGCGCTTCCCGGCCGCGGACTACTGGAGCCGCTGGCTGGAGGAACTCCTCGGCACCTTCGGCAGCTACCCCCTGAACGTCCTCCCGAAGGCGGTCGGCGGCCTCCTCACCTACGGCCTCCCCCTCGCCTTCGTCGCCTACTTCCCGGCGGCGGTCCTCACCGGCCACGGCCACGACACCGGCGCCCCGTACTGGCTGGCGGCGGTGTCGCCGCTGCTGGGCGTGGTGGCGTATCTGGGGTCGCGGGTGCTGTGGGGGTGGAGTCTTCGGCATTACGCGGGGGTCAACGGGTGACGCCGGTGATGCCGCGGCCTCAGGAACGTCGGATCGGTGTGAGGAGGGCCGCGCCCGCCACGAGTACGCACGCGGTGCCCGCCATCAGGCCCACCGGCGCGGTCCCCTGACGTTCCGCCGCCCAGGTCAGCACCGCCGCGCCGATCGGGGCCGCTGAGTAGTGCAGGGTCCAGAAGGCGGCGGTGACCCGGCCCAGGAGGGGTTCCGGGGTGATCTCCTGGCGCAGGGACATGGAGCAGGTGCCCGCCACGGCGACACAAGCCAGGAAGGCGGCGCTCAGGGCCGCGACGACGGGCACGTCCCGCGCCCAGCCCATACCGGCGAAGGCGAGGCCGCACACCGCGACCGCGACCGTCCAGGTCACACCGAAGCCGAGCCGGCGGCGGACCCGGGCCACCAGCAGGGCGCCGGTGATCGTTCCGAGCGCGCCGACGGCCATGACGGTGCCGACCGTGTCGTCGCCGTGGCCCAGGTCGTACTTGAGGTGGTAGATGATCAGGTCGTTCAGGCCGAAGGTGAGGAAGCTGAACACGAACAGCAGCGCGGTGAGAGTACGCAGGACGCGATGGCCGCGCAGGAAGGCCACTCCGGTGCGCAAGTCCCGCCACAGGCCGGTGCGTTCGGGAGTCTCGGCGGGGCGTGGGCGGAACCGCACGAAGAGCGTGCACAGCGCCGACACCCCGAAACTCGCCGCGTCCACGCCGACCGCGGTGGCGGGGCCGGTCCAGGCCGCCACCACTCCCGCGCACACCGGTCCCAGCACCCCGGCCGCGGCGGCCGTCGCGTTCAACCGCCCGTTGGCCTCCGTCAGTTGCCCGGTCCCGACGAGACTCCGTACGACGGTGACGTACCCGACGGCGAACAGCATGCCGACCGCCTCGCACACCGGCAGCACCGCGTACAGCAGCCAGACCCGCGGCCCGAACAGCCACACCAGCGGGATCACGCCGTACAGCACCATGCGCACGAGGTCGCAGCCGATGAGCAGCCGCCGCCGGTCGACCCGGTCCACCACCACGCCCGCGAACACGGCGGCGACAACCGAGGCGGCCCCGCCGACCGCCGTCAGCTGTCCCATCCGGGCGAGGGAGCCGGTGGCCTCCAGCACGAGCAGGGGCAGGGCGATCAGGGCGAAGGAGTCACCGAGGACGGAGAGGGTCTGGGCGGCCCAGAAGACGGCGAAGTCGCGCTGCCGCCACAGCGGAGGAGAACAAGCCAGCGATGGCGGGGACTTGTCGGCCGTGCCGTCCCTCTGAGCCTCCTGAGCCATGCCCCTCCCTGGTCCGTCCCGGACGACCTGGCAACCTTAGGATCGCCGACGCCGGCACGGAAACGACTTTCGGCCGATGGAAGTCGGCTGCTGCCGTCCCCCGTCGTCGCCTTCGCCTCGCGGAGCCGACCTGGGCAGCCGTTACAGGCTGGGGGCGGGCACTTCCTCCAACTCGGCGAGTCGGGCGAGGATGCGGCGGGGCAGTTCGGCCGCCTCCAGCCGGAACGGGGTCCAGCGGTCCAGGGAGGCCGGCTTCATGGACGCGGAGAACCGGAAGCGGCCCTTGCTGTTCGGCTCGGGCACCATCTCGGCGAAATCGAGGCTGGGTACCAGCCATGCGGTCATGATCGCCCCCCGTTCCACGTCCACGGCGACGAAGAGCATGTCGAGGTCGGAACGCGGCTGGAACGTCTGCGAGCGGACGAAGGCCATCAGCCTGCCCTGTCGGACCTGGACTCCTGTGGACATCCTGGCCTTCACCTGCACGGCCAGGGTCACGGCGCTGCCGCGCCGGTGGAAGACGAGGTCCACGCCCTCGTCGTCCACGAGTGAGGTGGAGACGTTCAGCTCCCCGCCCGTGGCGAGGATCGAGGAAGCCGCGACCAGGTACTCGGCGGCCTTCCCCATCCGTGCGGCGGCCGGGCTCTTGTCCAGGTACTCCTCGTCATCACTCATGACGTGAACCTACTGTCCTGGCAGGGCATTTGGCGCTTGGCGCCTGATCCTCTCCAGGCTCTCCGAAAAACCCTTGGCAACAACCTAGGACCCCTAGGTAATCTGCTCCCATGAGCCCCCGAGCAGGCCTCACCGCCGACCGCCTCACCGAGGCCGCCGCCGACCTCGCCGACGAGATCGGCTTCGAGAACGTCACCCTGGCCGCCCTCGCCAAGCGCTTCGGCGTGAAGGACGCGAGCCTGTACGCGCACGTCAGGAACCTTCAGGACCTGCGCACCCGGGTGGCCCTGCTCGCCGGCGGCGAGTTGATCGACCGGATCGCCGTCGCGGTGGCGGGGCGGGCCGGCAAGGACGCGCTGACCGCCTTCGCCGGTGCCTACCGGGCGTACGCGCTGGAGCGGCCGGGACGGTACGCGGCCACGCAGATCCGGATCGACCAGTCGCTCATCGCCGGCACCCCCGCGCTCCGGCGCACCGTCGAGATCACCTACGGCATGCTCCGTGCCTACGGCCTCGCCGAACCCGATCTCACCGACGCGGTACGCCTGTTGCGCGCCACCTTCCACGGTTACTGCGCCCTGGAGTCGACGGGCGGCTTCGGCGCACCCCGCGACGTACAGAAGTCCTGGGACAGGGCGGTCGACGCCCTGCACGTGGCACTCGAGAACTGGCCCCAAGAGGAGAACACCGATGACTGACCCGCACTACGACATCACCGGCCACGGCCCCTTACTGCTGCTGCTCCCCGGCGGCGCCGGACACCCGATGGGCCTCGGCCCGATGACGGAGTCGCTCGCCGGGCACTTCACCGTCGTCACCTACGACCACCTCGGCCTCGCCCACGGCCGACTCGGCGAACCCGTCGAGGACCAGCGGGTCCAGGACTGGAGCGACGGGGCGCGGCGCGTGCTGGACGAGACGCTTCCGGAGGGCGAGTCGGCGTACGTCTTCGGCACCAGCGCCGGAGCCATCGCCGCGCTCGACCTGGCCGCCCGGCACGCGGAGCGGCTGCGGCACGTCGTCGCGCACGAGCCGCCGTGCGTCGGGGTGCTGCCGGACGGGGCGCGGCACCAGGCCGCGTTCGGGGAGGTCTGCGACGTCTACCGGGCCAAGGGGCTCGCGGCGGCGGGCGCCCTGATGAGCGCCGTACTGGAGGATCGGGCGGCGGGGGAGCTCCCTGAGGGCCAACCCCTCAGCCGTGAGGAGGAGTTGTCGAGCCCGATGGCACTCCAACTCGCCCATGTCCTTCGGCCCTTCACGTCGTACGTCCCCGACGCGGGCCCCTCGCACACCCGCCTCACCATCGCCGCGGGCACCGACTCCCGTGGACACCTCCTTTACCGAACCGCCGAGTTCCTCGCGAAGGCGCAACAGGCCCACTTCGTCGAGTTCCCCGGCGGGCATCTCGGCATCCTCCAGCACCCGGTGGACTTCGCCGAACGGCTCACGCGGACGCTGCTCGGGGACGGCGACAGGTCCTGACGGCACGGCAACGGGCCAAGCACCGCAAGATCGGCGGCAACGTTCGCACCCTCTGCGGCGACCTGAGGGTATGACTTCCGCAAGACGCACATCGCGCGACGCCGACACCCCCCGAGGCCCCGTTCACGGCGGGGCTCGCGACACGATTCGCGGCGCGGCTCGCGACATCCCTCGCCCCGGCCACCGCCGGGTCCGCGCCGCCCGTAAGCCCGTCATCGCCGGCCTCGCCGCGACCGCAGCGCTGGCCGGTGCCTGGTACGCCACCGCCGGCGCGGCCACCGCCCCCGCGCTCGCGCCCAACAGCACGGCCGTGACCCTGACCGCCAAGTTCCCCTATCTGTCAGCCGGTTACAACAACACCCGCGAGTGGGCGCGTACGGCGACGGCGGCGGCACCCAACGGCACCCTGCGCGTCGCCTGGCCTGCCGCGGACGGCATCCATGTCACCCCGCTGACGTCCGCCGGGAAGCGCTCGGGCACGGACACCGTCGTCAAGGGGGCGAAGGAGGTCGGCGGCCTGGTCGCGCACAACGACGGCTTCGCCCTGCTCACCCGGGTCGCCGACACCAACAAGTGGAAGGAGACGGCGGCCGCGATCGTGCGGTACACCAACGGCAAACAGACCTTCCGGACCAAGCTCACCGGCACGGCCTCCCACGACACCTCCCCCACCCTCGACGGCCAACTCACCTGGAACGGCTCGAAGTACGGCGCCTATTACGTCGTGCACGGCGCGGGCGGCTTCGCGGACGGGCACTTCGGCGACAAGCTGTCGTACGTCAGCGCCAAAGGCGCCAAGCTCAGCGGGGGTTGGGGCTGGGGGTGCAGCCACAACGAGGGCATAGCGCTGCACGCCGAGGCCACCGGCGACTTCACCTCCCTCTGCTTCGACGACTGGCGTTCGGGACTGTTCGTGTCGACGGGCATCGGCGCCCCGGACGTGGCTCCGGTCGTGCAGCGCGAGCAGTGCTGGGCGGGATACTGCGGCGGTACGTTCCCCGGCCGCACCGGCGACCTGGTGAAGTCCGCAACGGGCCGCTACGCGACCGCCTTCGCCTCGCGCGGTGCCGCTTCCGCGAAGAAGAACCCGGACGACTCGAGCGGCCGCGGCTGGACGGTCAAGCCGAAGACCGGCACCCACCAGGTGGCGGTGGCCTTCCTGAAGAACCGCAGCTCCGGCCCCGGCAAGGCGATCTATCTCACCAGCGCAAAGACCGTCGAGAACGTCAACGTGCACGTGGCGCCGTACGGCAAGAACCGCCTTCTCGTGTCCTGGGAGTCACTGAAGAACGCCAAGTGCGCGAGCGGTACCTGCACCGGCACCTTCACCGGCACGCACTTCCGGCTCGTCGACTGGAACGGCACGTTCCAGAGCGCGGACAAGGTGGTGCCGGTCCGGATCACGGGTGACATCGCGGTCCAGAAGGACGGCACGCTGGCCTGGGCATACGTCCCGGTGACACCGTCGTACGCCAAGCCGCTGACGGGTGCCTCCCCGACCTCGACCAGCCTGCGGATCGCCCGCCTCAAGCCCTGAGCGGTACGAGCCGCTCGACCAGGGGGTGGCGAGCGGCCGCACTGCGGATGTGCGTGACGGCTCAGCCCCCGGCGGTGATCTCCACTGCCGAGCCGTTCAGACGAACCCGCACCTCTGGGCCCCCGCTCCACACCACCGTCAACTCACCGGCCCCTACGGCCCGTACAGTCACCGTCGCCTCCAACGGCACCGCGTCCGCGTCGCCGGTGAGTCGGGCCAGGGCGACGAACAGCGTGTCGCCCTCTCCCGTCACCCCGCTCAGCTCCTCGTCGAGGGCCACGGCGGGCAGCAGTTCGGCGCGGACACCGTCCCGCGGGGCCCACCCCGTCACCCGCACCGGCGTCCCGGGCTCGGCCCCGGCCACGAGGAAGGCGCGTACCTCCACCGCTCCCTGTGCGAGCACGACGCTGGAGACCTGCGTACCTCCGGCCGCCGTGTGGCGCGAGGCCGCCCACCCCTCCCCCACCCCCAGCGGCTCGATCTCCGTACGGCTCGGATCGCCGTCCAGGATCAGGCTGTTGTCGTACGTCGCCGAGGGCTCGGTCACCGTGGAGTAGGCGAGGCGGGTGTAGTACGGGTCGTAGCGGACGTCCTCGCTGCCGTGGTTGTGGAGGCGGACGACGCCGTCGGAACTCGTGGACTGCAGGAGCCAGTTGGGGGCGGCGATCGGGGTGAGCGCGTCGGAGCGCTCCGCCGGACCCGGTTCCTCCACCGCCGTCCACACCTCGTGGTCGGCCGGGAGGAGCAGGCCGAGGAAGCCCTTGCTCGCCCAGTACGGCGATGCCGGGCCCGAATAGCCTTGCAGGACACCGGGGTTGGGGCCGTGCCAGCCGAGGGTGAGCAGGCCGCGGGAGTCCACCGCGCCCCGGTCCAGGAAGTACTTGAGGGCCCCGGAGGCCAGTCGCCGGGTTTCGCCCGGGGACAGCGGGGTGTGGCCCGTCAGCGCGCCCAGCCACAGCGGGACGGTGGTGGCGAAGCGGTACGTCAGGGAGCGGCCCTGGTGCATCGGGGCGCCGTCTGCGCCGAACAGGCGGGCGTAGTCGTCGAGATGGCGGGAGAGGCGGCCGCCGTACAGGTCCATCGACCCGTCGTCCTGGGCCAGCCACGCGTGCAGCACCGGGTAGAGGTGCATGGCCCAGCCGTTGTAGTAGTCGAACTTGCGGCCGTCGCCGTCCGTGTACCAGCCCTCACCGACGTACCACTGCTCGATGCGTTCCAGGCCGCGGTCGATCGCCTTGCGGGAGGCCTCCGGCTCATGGCCGACCGAGGACAGGAAGCCGGCGACCGTGACCGGGAACAGCTCCCAGTTGCAGGGCCAGGCCTCGGCGGTGAGCGCGTCGCCGAGCCAGGCCGCGGCCCGCTGCCGTACGGCGTCGTCCAGTCGGTCCCAGAGCAGCGGCTTCGTGATCCGCAGCGCGAAGGCGATCGACGCCGCCTCCACCAACGGCTGGCTGCGGTCCTCGATCCGGGGCCAGACTCCCGAGACTCCGGCGGCGAGCCCGTCCGCGTACCGCTCGAGTGCGGGGCCGTCCTGGCGGAAGGCCGCCAGCAGGAGCGTACGGGCGTAGCCCTCCAGCCCGTCGGAGAGGTGGCCGGACCAGCTCTGCCGGTCACCGGGGAGGTGGTAGAGGGCGCGGTCCTCGGTGGCGTACGGCTCCACCGCGGCGAGCAGGGCATCGGCCGCGGCCTCCCAATGGGCGCGCGCGTAGCCGGTGTGCGGACTGAGGGTGCGGTCCTCGGGGGGCAACTGCATCGGTTCTCTTTCTTCCACTCACAGGCTCGCGGCTCGCATCACAGACCTGGGGCGCCCCGGTTCCGGTCGGGACGCCCCAGGCGTCTATCCCACCCTCACAGACCCCTTGGGCACCAGTCCCTGCGCGAGCAGTTCGTCGCGGACCAGGCCCGCGTACACGGTGGCTCCGTGTACGGAGGTGTGGGTGTTGTCCCTTTTCTCGTTGTAGAGGTAGATCGCCTTCGAGCCCTCCACTCCCAAGGACTCCACCAGCGTCTTCGTCTTCGCCGTCAGGTCGATCAGCGGGACGTCCTCTGCTGCGGCCACCGAGCGGATCACCGCGGGATGGTCCACCCCGAGGCCGTTGACCAGCAGGGCCGTCCCGTTGTTCAGCGTGCCGTCCGAGTTGAACCAGCGTCGCACGATGGGCGTCACGAGGACAGGGTTCCCGCCTTTCTCCCTCACACCCGCGACCAGAGTCTCCAGGTTCGCCCGGTACGTCGCCTCGTCGGTCGTCTTGTCGTTGTGGGCGAGCTGGATCAGGACGAGGTCGCCGTGGCGGATCAGCGGCTGGACCGTGGCCCACAGGCGCGGCTCGGACAGGTACGTCACCGTGCTCTCGCCGGAGTCGGCGTAGTTGGCCACGGACACGCCCTTGCGCAGGTACTGGGGCAGTTGCTGACCCCAGCCGGAGTACGGGTCGCCGGGCTGGTCGCAGACCGTGGAGTCGCCGACCAGGAAGATCTGGCGGGCGTGCCGGGCGGGGGTGACCTTGATGCCGGCGAGCGCGGGGGCCGAGCCGCCCAGCACGAGGTCCAGGCCCGGGGTGCCGTCGGGTCCGGTCGGCTCGCCCTCCGGGGTGCGCACGTTCACGGTGAAGCTGCGGGAGACCCTCTCACCGGCCGCGGCCGCCGTCTCCGGGAGGAGCGAACGCCGGGTCTCGCCGCTGATCGCGGTGTGCGACTCCGCATCGCCGCCCAGGAGGACCTTCACGTCGTACGTGCCCGGCGGGACGTCGAAGTGGCAGCCGGCCGCCGTGCAGTTCTCCAGGCCCAGTGCACGTCCGGTGTGTGCCTGCGCCGGTACGGCCGTCAGACCCGAGGCCAGCGCCACCGCCGCCAGCAGGGCCAGGTTGAAACGTCTCATTCGCGGTTCCTCCGTCAGGGGGACAACACCTGGCGCCGGACCGTACCGCCATCTGCAAGCGCTTTCTAGACCTCGAACCGATTTCACAAAATCGCCAACCTCCAAGAGGCGAAAGCCCTTTCGCGAAATCGATTCAACTGTCACTCTCCAAAGCACCCGCACCACCCCCACATGTCTCGAAGGAGGCACCCCCATGTCCGAATCCCCCGTGCATCGACCGGTCGGACGCCGCACCTTCGTTCTCGGCACCGCGGCCGCGGCAGGGACCGCCGCGCTCGCCGGGCCGCTCGCCCAGAGCGCGTCCGCCGCGACCTTCGGCTGGAGCGACGACGGCTCCAACTACGTCGTCGACACCGGCGCGAACCTCGTCTTCAAGGTCAGCAAGACCAACGGCGATCTGACCTCGCTGGTCTACAAGGGCACGCAGTACCAGGGTTACGGCGGCAAGAACTCGCACATCGAGTCCGGCCTCGGCACCTCCACCGTGAGCATCAAGCAGTCCGGTACGACGATCCTGATCTCGGTCGCGTACGGCACGCTGAAGCACTACTACGCGGCCCGCAGCGGCGAGAACAACGTCTACCTGTGGACCAACAAGGCCGACGCCTCGGTCTCGGCGACCCGCTACATCCTGCGCGTCAACGCGGGCAAGTTCCTCAACGACGAGCCCGACTCGTACACCTACGCGCCCACCACCATCGAGGCCCAGGACGTCTTCGCGAAATCCGACGGCCAGACCCGCTCCAAGCACTACGCCAAGGCGCGGGTCATCGACTACAACTACGTCGGCTGGACCACCGGCAGCGTCGGCCTGTACATCGTGCGCTCCAACCACGAGAAGGCCTCCGGCGGCCCCTTCTACCGCTCCCTGCTGCGCCACCAGAGCGCCGACGGCGGCGGCCTGTACGAGATCCTCTACTACGGCGAGAACCAGACGGAGGCCCAGCGCTTCGGCCTCCAGGGCCCCTACGTCATCGCCTTCACCGACGGCGGCGCCCCCTCCTCCGCGCTGTACCCGGGGACCCTCACCACCTCGTGGGCGGACTCGCTCGGCATCTCCGGCTACGTCCCCGCGAGTGGTCGGGGCAAGGTCGCGGGCGTCGGCATCACCGGCCGGAACACGGCGCACCCCTACACGGTCGGACTCGCCAACTCCGCCGCCCAGTACTGGGGTTCGGCACGGTCGTCGGACGGCTACTTCTCCATCGGGGGCGTGCTGCCGGGAACGTACACGCTGACCGTCTTCAAGGGTGAACTCGCCGTCCACACCAGCTCGGTGAGTGTCAGCGCGAGCGGCACGACCACCCTCAACTCCATCGCGATCCCGTCCTCGAACGACCCGAGCAACGCGAGCGCGATCTGGCGCATCAACGACTGGAACGGCACGCCCAGCGGCTTCAAGAACGCCGACCTGATGACGTACGCCCATCCGTCCGATGTCCGCGCCTCCTCCTGGACCGGGAACGTCGTCGTCGGCAGCGGCACCGAGACCTCGTCCTTCCCCTGCTATCTGTGGAAGGACGTCAACAGCGGGATCATCGTCTACTTCAAGCTGACGGCCGCCCAGGCCGCCGCCGCGCACACCCTGCGCATGGGCGTGACGACGGCCTACGCCAACGGCCGCCCGCAGGTCGTCGTCAACGACACCTGGACCTCCGCCGTCCCCTCGCCGCCCACCCAGCCGAGCACCCGGTCGCTGACCGTGGGCTCGTACCGGGGCAACAACTACACGTTCACCTACAACGTGCCGGCGTCCGCCTGGCTGACGGACACCAGTGCCTACAACACGCTGAAGATCTATGTGGCGAGCGGTTCGGGGTCGACGTCCTTCCTCAGTGCGGGCACGTCGATCGACGCGATCGACCTCCTGTCCTGACGTCCGGGCCGGCACGGTGGCTCGACGCGCGACGCGCCGGGCCACCGTTGCCGCGGGCCGGGGGCAGCTCTGGTCCGAGCGGTAGCCGACGCGTCGGGCGTTGATGTTCTGGGTGTCGGCGGCCAGGAGATGGGAGCCGTCCCCATAGGAGTCGGACGCGGCGCCGTTGCAGGCGGTGAGCTTGGACCCGGTCGAGTCGTCGTCCCTCGAGCCCGCAGCCTGCTACGTGCCGTTGTAGTAATGGGTGGAGGCGCAGTTCACCAGTCGCTTCATCGCCGTCGAGGCTCATCATGGCTCTCTCGGAACGACCTGGCCTTTTCCCGAGCGACCCGGGAGTGAGGTCCCGTTGCCCGAGTCTTTGATCTCCGGCGCGGCGGGTACCGCCGAGGCGGGTCACCCCGGTCCTCGGCGGTCCGTCGTGAAATCGACTGCTAACTACCCCTGGTCCACTGCTGGTTGGTGCCTGTTCCGCAGGTGTACGTGATGATGGCGGTGCCGTTGGCGGTGGACGCGCCGTTCACGTCCAGGCACTTACCACTCGCGCGGGACTTGATGTTCACGTACGAGCCGGTGGTGGTCAGCGACCACTGCTGGCTCGTGGCGGACGCGCCGCAGTTCTCCTGGCTGATCGTGTTCGCGTTCTCCTGCACGCACAGGGAGCTGTTCCTGACCACCAGCTGGTAGTAGCCGCTGCCGACGGACTTGAACCAGTACTTCTGGTTGCCTCCGCCGTTGCAGTCGTACTGCTTGATCTGGGCGCCCTGCCACAGCGACTGGCTGGTCACGTCGGCGCACTTGGAGGAGTGCCTGGCGATCAGCGTGTTGTACGTGGCGCTGGTGCCGCCGACCGTCCCGGCCGCCGTGTCGACGGTGACCTCGGGGTACCAGGACAGGGACATCGTGGTGGAGCTCGGGAAGGTCAACGGCAGCCACACGTACCGCGAGTCGTTGACGGTCCCGCCGAAGGAGTTGCCCCAGCGGTCGCCCATGTAGAGGTAAGAGGTGCCCGAAGTCCCCTGCACCGGGAGGACGTACGCGGTCTGCGAGTTGTAGGCCGTGGAGTCGCCGACGTTCGTCATCGCGGTCCACGGGCCGGCGAGGGAGGTGGCGGTGGCGTACTGCTGCTGGTTGGCGTTCCAGCCGGTGGCGCCCGAGGTGAGCATGAAGTAGACGCTGCCCCGCTTGAACAGCGCCGGTGCTTCGCGGTGTCCACCGACCCACGGGTTGGCGACCAGGCTCGCGATGCCGGTGTAGTCGGCGGTGAGCTTGTAGATGTGCAGGTCGTAGTTCTCGTTGGCGGCCGAGACCATGTAGCCGGTGCCGTCGGTGTCGACGAAGGTCGTGATGTCGCGGGACATGTTGTCGCCCAGCGGGCGGAAGCTGCCCTGGTAGGTGTAGCTCCCGTCGACCGTGGAGGAGACGGCGACGGCCGCGCGGGCCTGGCTGTAGTCGGTGCCGTTCTCCTTGTGCATCCACATCACGAACTTGCCGGTGGACGCGTTGTAGACGACCTTGGGCCGCTCGATGTAGGCGGTCCCCAGCTCGGCGGCGCTGGACTGGGTCAGGACGTGGTTCCTGAACTCCCAGTTCTTCAGGTCGGTGGAGCGGTAGGCGTCCACGTACCGGAAGGTGTTGTCGGCGTTGCGGTCCTCGCCGAACCAGTAGTAGTAGGAGCCGACCTTAATGACCCCGCCGCCGTGGGCGTGCAGGGCGTTGCCCGAGGTGTCCGTGAACTGGACGCCGTTCGGGATGGTCAGCGGAGCGGCCTGGGCCGGTCCGGCGGTCACCAGGGCGCCGGCCAGGGCCAGACACAGGGCGAGCAGTACGGCGTATGCACGTCTCATGACGCGACCTCCGTGTTCGTGGCGGTGTCCGCCACCGGTATGCCGAAGTTCGGGGTGCCGTCCGCGTGCCAGCCGAGCTTCTGGACGCGGGTGTGGCGGTTGGGGTCGTTCAGCGGGTCGCCGACGATCTCCTTGTACTGGCGGGCGTGGTAGACGAGGACGTCACTGCGGCCGTCCTCGGCGACGGTGAAGCAGTTGTGGCCGGGGCCGTACTGCCTGGTGGTGTCGTTGCTGGTGAAGACCGGCGTCGGCGACTTGGACCAGCTCGCCGGGTTCATGAGGTCGGCGTCCGCGTCCACGGTGAGCAGGCCCATGCAGTAGTGGTAGTCGGTGGCGCTGGCCGAGTAGGACAGGAAGAGCCGGCCGTGGCGGGCGATGACCGAGGGCCCTTCGTTGACCTTGTAGCCGATGCACTCCCAGTCGTACTCCGGGGTGGAGAGCCGGATCTGAGGGCCGGTCAGGGTCCAGGGGTTCGCCATCCTCGACAGGAAGATGCCGGTGTTGTTGTCCAGGCCGGGCTCGTGCTGGGCCCAGGCGAGATAGCGGGTGCCCCGGTGGGAGAAGGTGGTGGCGTCCAGGGAGAAGGTCTCCCAGGCGGTCTTGATCTGGCCCTTCTCCACCCAAGTCCCCTTGAACGGATTGGGGTTGGAGTTCTCCAGGACCCAGATACGGATGTCCCACACGCTCTCGGCGGGCGCGGAGGCGAAGTAGATGTACCACTTGCCGCCCACGCGGTGGATCTCGGGCGCCCAGATGTGGGCGCCCATGCCACCGGTCGGGTGCTTGGTCCAGATGACGGACTCGTCGGCACTCGCGAGGCCGTTGATGGTGCGCGAGCGGCGCAGGACGATGCGGTCGTACTCGGGGACGGTGGCGGTGAAGTAGTAGTAGCCGTCGGAGTGACGGTGGATGTACGGGTCCGCGCGTTGGCGGACGAGCGGGTTCACGAAGGGCGCGGCCTTCTTCGGGCGCGGGGCGGCTTCGGCGGCTGTGGGGGTCACGGCCAGGGCGCCCGCGGCCAGGGCACCCTTCAGCAGCAGTCGTCGATGGGGGACTTCGGGGGCGCGGCTCATACGGACTGCCTCTCGGATGGGGGGTGTCCTGAGAGCGATGTTCGATATTGAGAACATCTGTTGTTATTACGAACAGCCGAAAGGTACGGCTGGGGAACCAGGAGGTCAACGGGTCGGACGCGATCAGAAGAAGGCGCTTTCTGCCTTCCAGATTTCTGTTATCGGTCCGACCTCCGCGCGTCTCCGATCATGTGCGCAGCCAAATCCACCAGACAGCAGCCGCCGTGGGTGCCCTCGTCACCCTCCTGGCCTGGGCTCCCCCGGCTCTGGCCGCCGGTCCCCGGGACGCCACCGCCGACGTCCTCGCGGACCGGGACGTCACCCTGACCGGCGACACGGTCGTCACCGTGCCGCCGGGGACGACGACGTACGACGGGGTCTTCCGCGGCCAGGGCACGCTCACCGTGCGCGGCAGCGGCACGCTGATCCTCACCAGGGACAGTGACTTCACGCTGCCCGGGTCCCGGCAGCGTCAGTCCGTGCGGACGCTCGGCGGCAACCACCCGTACGTCACCACGACCCGCCCGGACCCGCCCGCGGTCACGGTCGAGCGCGGGGCGACCCTCCAGTACGGCAACGGCGGGACGACCGGCCTGATCGGCCACTTCCCGTACAACACACCGACGTTCCGGCTGAACCAGGACAACATCCGGGTCGACGGCACCCTGCGGCTGTCCCTGAAGAGCGCCTACAACCTGGGCACCGTCAGCGGCTCCGGCCTGATCACCCAGCCGCGCTTCCTCTGGGGCACCTGGGACCTGACGTCCGGCCCGTTCGCGGGGGTCATCGACAACGGCACACAGGCCAACGCCGGGCGGCCCGAGTACGCGACCGCACTGCCGAACCTCCGCAAGGTGCTCAACCAGGGCACCTGGACCGTGGACACCCCGCTGGGGCAGACCGTCACCCAGCGGATGGACTTCTACCAGCGCGAGTACGGCAGTGACATCAACGTCCAGTCCCGGCCGGGCGGCAAGGTGATCCTCACGGGCCAGTACAGCTGGTCGAACCGGGGCGGCGACACCGACCCCTCGCTCAGCGACCCCGCCCTGAACTGGACGCCGGCCACCAAGAACGTCAACAAGCGCGGCACCAACATCAAGGGTGCGAACGTCCAGTGGGGAGACGGGACGACCCACAGGATCTTCATGCCGGGCACGGCACAGACGGTCTACATCAACCTGCTGGCCGCGCGCTCCCGTTCACTCCTGGCCTTCGACTACAACGGCCCGGTCACCCTGGGCGCCCCCATCGGCGGCGGCCGCTTCCACGACACCCTGTCTGCGCCCGGCGCGGGTGACATCGTCATCAAGGGGACGAAGGGCAATGACGTCGCCTTCGCGGCCGTCCAGTACTACGACGGCTCCACGACCGTCGAGAAGGGCGCCGTGCTCCGGCTCGGGAACGGCAGGTCCGGCGGCGACGGCGGCCTCTACACCGGGGGCGCCCACTACAAGGTCGTGAACGACGGCTCGCTCGTGCTCGACAACGCGGCCAAGTCCCTCACCCTGCCCCGGATCAGCGGCAGCGGCTCCCTCACCCAGGCGGGCAGGGCGACGACGACACTGACCGGAAGCGCGGTGACGTACTCGGGGACGACGACGGTCGAGAAGGGCACGCTCGCCCTGCGGTCCGGAGCAACTCTCGCTCACAGCAAGGGAATCCGGCTCACCTCGACGGCCGCACGTCTGGACGCGGGCTCGGCCGGCCTTCGCGTGGTCTCCTCGCTGTCCGGCAAGGGCACGGTGAAGGGCGCGGTCACCAACGAGGGTGTGGTGGCGGGCGGTCTCACGGTCAACGGCGGTTACACGCAGAGCGCGAAGGGTGAACTGGTCCTACGAGGCGCTCCGTTGAAGGTGACGGGCCCGGTACGGCTCGCCGGTGAGCTCGACTTCTCGGCAGCCGGGACCGACCCGGCGCGCAGGATCACCGTGCTGGACCACAAGGGCACGTCGAAGACCAAGGGTGCCTTCAAGGGGCTGAAGGAGGGCACGCGGCTCGAGCTCGCCGACACGACGTACCGGATCACCTATCGGGGCGGCGACGGCAACGACGTCGTACTGACCGCCGTCTCGGCAACCGCGTCCCCGAGCGTCCGCTCCGCCACGACGTCGGGGGCAGCGGCCGTGGCACCCCACGCCACGGCTGAGGTGTCCGAGGGGCTGGGCTGGTGGCCGTACCTCCTGGCGGTGGGGCTGCTGATCGGCCTGGTGATCCCGCCGACGGTGAGAAGGCAGGGCAGGCGGCAGCGGGGCGGACGCCATGCGGCGCAGTGATCGGTGCCGGGGCGGGGCGGGGCGGGAAGAGCCGGCCGCCCCTGGAGGGTGGGCCTGTCGTACGCGCCCGTCGATCGACCTGTGCTCGGCCGCCCTGCCTTCCTCGACCGTAGTTCCCGTGCCGGGCCTCCCCGGGCGGCCGCCCACGGTCCGGTGATGTCCTGGGTCCCGGTGAGGCCCTTGAGCGCCGCCGTCCGCTCCACGCGGGAACCCGGCCCGTGCCGGGGACGGGGCGGGCGGGGGATCTCCACCGCTTCAGCCGCCACGAGGCCGGTGTCCGGGTCGTGCCTGCGGGTGAAGCGTGGTCCCGCATGCTGGTCCCGGTGTTCGCGGACCGGACATCCGCGGCCGTCTTCCGGCCCTTCGGTTAGCGTCGAGGCATGACCAGCGACACCCCGGAAGTCCCCGACGCCCTCACCCGCCCCTTCGCCGAGGCCCTCGTGGCCGGCCCGGTCGTGCTCGACGGCGGCATGTCCAACCAGCTGGAGTCCGCCGGGCACGACCTGAGCGACGGACTGTGGTCGGCGCGGCTGCTCGCGGAGCGGCCCGAGGCGATCACCGAGGCGCATCTCGCGTACTACGAGGCGGGCGCCGACGTGGCGATCACGTCCAGCTACCAGGCCACCTTCGAGGGGTTCGCCCAGCGCGGGATCGAGCGCGCGAGGGCGGCCGAGCTCCTCTCCCTGAGCGTCGAGTTGGCGCGAGAGGCGACGCGGCAGGCCCGGGCGAAGGGGGTCCGGCGGCCGCTGTACGTGGCGGCCTCGGTCGGGCCGTACGGCGCGATGCTCGCGGACGGCTCGGAGTACCGGGGGCGCTACGGCCTGAGCGTGGCCGAGCTGGAGGCCTTCCACCGGCCCCGCCTCGAGGTGCTCGCGGCGGCCGGGCCCGACGTCCTGGCCCTGGAGACGATCCCCGACAGCGACGAGGCGCAGGCGCTGCTCGGCGCGATCCGTGGCCTCGGTGTCCCGGCCTGGCTCTCCTACTCCATCGCCGGCGACCGCACCCGGGCGGGCCAGCCCCTGGAGGAGGCGTTCGCCCTGGCCGCCGACGCGGACGAGATCATCGCGGTCGGCGTCAACTGCTGTGTGCCGGAGGACGTGGACCACGCGATCGAGACGGCCGCGCGGGTCACCGGCAAGCCGGTCGTCGTCTACCCCAACAGCGGGGAGTCCTGGAACGCGGGGGCGCGCCGCTGGGAGGGACGGTCCTCGTTCACGTCGGACGAGGTCATGGGGTGGAGGGAGTCGGGCGCACGGCTGATCGGGGGATGCTGCCGGGTGGGTCCTGAGGCGATCTCGGGGATTGCGGGAGCGGTGCGTTAGCGGGAGCGGTGCGTGTTTTCGCCCCCGGGGGCTGTTGTCCGGCGGCTGTTGCATTCGTCGTGGTTGCTCGCGTCCGCGCGGTTTGTCCGCCGGTCCGTTCGGGATGATTTGCCCCGGGCCCACCGGGTACTCGCCGTCGGGTACGACGCACGCGCTATCGCGGGAGGTACCCCATGGGCAAGCTGGGCGACATGGCGAACAAGGCCAAGGCAATGGCGAAGGGCCACCCGGACCAGGCCGACAAGGGCGTGACGCGCGCTGAGCGCATGGTCGACGAGCGGACCGGGAACAAGTACGACGCCCAGACCGACAAGGCCGCCGACACGGCCCGTCGCTCCTACCGGGACAGCGGTACGACGGAGCGCTGACGCGCATGACCGACCTTCGGCCCCCGGCGCACAGCGCCGGGGGCCGAAGACATGTGACCGGCACCGGGCCTTGGTAAGGGGTGACGGTCGTCAAGGACGAACCGGCCCGAGGTCGTCGTCCACTGCCCGCTGCGACAAGTCCACTCGGGCTGATCGAGAGGAGGGATCGGGGGTACACGGCCCGCATGGCACCGAAGAACGATCACTCCAAGCTCCAGCGCACGGTACGGCAGATGCGCCGCATCCGAGCCTTCTACGCGCTGGGCACTCTCCTCTGGGCGGCGACCGCCGCCTGGGGAGGCCGGCAGAACTTCGGCAGTCGGCAGATGTGGGTGCCCGTACTCCTCTTGGTCGTCTTCGCCGGCCTGCTGTCCGCGACGACCCTGTGGCTGCGGCAGCACCGGTCCGAGAACGCCGACCGGCCCGCCCACCACGCCGCTCCACGGAGGCCGGCCGTGCGTCGCCACGCGAGCGCCTGACCCGCGGACCTGCGGTTCCGGGTCCTGCGGACCTGCGGCGGCGCTCGGCCGGACACGAAGCCGTCGGCTTCGAGGGCCGCCACCCGTGGACGTTCTCCCAGGACACCTCCCGAGGCCTCCTCCCGCGCCCCTCGACCCCACCACACGCATCGCGCGGCGCAGGAGTTCCGACGGCGCCGACACTCGGCGGTCGGCGCCCGCTGAGGGACCGTCCGGGGGGTAGTCGCTTTCCATGACTGTCTACGGATTACACGCCTCGCACGAGCAGATTCCACCCGCGGATCTGCTCGACGCCGTGGTACGCGCGGAGCAGGCGGGCTTCACCGCCGCCATGTGCTCGGACCACTTCTCGCCGTGGAGCGTGCGTCAGGGGGAGTCCGGCTTCGCCTGGTCATGGCTCGGAGCCGCTCTCCAGGCCACCGACCAGGTGCCGTTCGGTGTGGTGAACGCGCCCGGCCAGCGCTACCACCCCGCCGTCGTCGCCCAGGCGATCGCCACGCTCGCGTCCATGAACCCGGGCCGGTTCTGGACAGCGCTCGGCACTGGAGAGGCCTCCAACGAACACATCACCGGCGCGGGCTGGCCCCGCAAGGACATCCGTTCCGCGCGCCTGCGGGAGTGCGTCGACGTCATCCGGGCGCTGCTGCGGGGCGAGGAGGTCAGCCACGACGGGCTGGTGACCGTGGACCGGGCCCGGCTGTGGACGCTGCCGCCCGAGGAACCGCCGCTGATAGGAGCCGCGTGCAGCACCGCCACCGCGGCCTGGTGCGCCGAGTGGGCGGACGGGCTGATCACGGTCAACGCCCCGCGCGAACGCCTGCGCGAGATCATCGGCGCGTACCGTGACGCGGGCGGCCGTGGACCCCTCCACCTCCAGGTGCACCTGAGCTGGGCGCCCGACGAGGCCGAGGCGCTCGCCCTCGCGCACGACCAGTGGCGGACCAACGTGCACGCTCCACCGGTCAGTTGGGACCTCGACTCCGCGGAACTGTTCGACGTCGTCAGCGAGCACGTCAGCCCCGAGCAGGTGGCGCGCACGGTCGACGTCTCCTCCGACCTCGGCCGGCACGCCGCCCGGCTCCAGGAGTACGCCGACCTGGGGTTCGACGCGGTGATGCTGCACCATGTGGGCCGGGAACAGGCCGCGTTCATCGACGCGTTCGGCGCCGACGTACTGCCGCGACTCGACGTGACCCGCCCGATCCCCGCCACGGCGAAGGAGTACCGATGCGTCTGACACGCACGTCCGACCTGTGGTGGAAGAACGCGGTGGTGTACTGCCTGGACGTCGAGACGTACCAGGACGGCAACGGCGACGGCATCGGAGACTTCGCGGGGCTCACCCAGCGCATCGATCACCTGGTGCGTCTCGGCGTGACCTGCGTGTGGCTGATGCCCTTCTATCCCACGCGGGAGCGCGACGACGGCTACGACATCACGGACTTCTACGGCGTGGACCCGCGCCTGGGCACCCTCGGCGACTTCGCCGAGTTCGTCCGCACCGCGCGCGACCGCGGCATCCGCGTGATCGCCGATCTCGTCGTCAACCACACCTCCGAGGACCACCCCTGGTTCCAGGACGCCCGCTCCGGCCGGGACTCCGCCCACCGCGACTGGTACGTCTGGAAGGACGAGCCACCAAAGGACGGTCCCCAGGGCGTGGTCTTCCCCGACGCGGAGGACAGCCTGTGGGAGTACGACGAGGGCAGCGGCCAGTACTACCTGCACCGCTTCTACAAGCAGCAGCCCGACCTCAACGTCGCCCACCCGGAGGTCCGTGACGAGATCGCCCGCATCATGGGCTTCTGGACCCAGCTCGGCCTGTCCGGCTTCCGGGTCGACGCCGTGCCCTTCCTGCTGGAGACCGACGGACAGAGCGACGCGGGGGAACTGCCCGACCCGCACGAGTACCTCGCCGACCTGCGTGCCTTCCTCGGCCGCCGCAACGGCGAGTCGGTCCTGCTCGGCGAGGTCAACCTGCCCTACGACGGCACCACGCGCTTCTTCGGCGACCCCTCCTCGGACCGCGGCGACGAACTCACCATGTGCTTCGACTTCGTCGCGATGCAGCAGATGTACCTGTCGATGGCACGCCACGACGCCAGGCCGCTGGCCGCCGCACTGCGCGACCGCCCGGCGGCGCCGCGCGACGCCCACTGGGCCGTGTTCGTGCGCAACCACGACGAACTCACCCTCGACAAACTCAGCGACGCCGAACGGGCCGAGGTCTTCGCGTCCTTCGGCCCGGAGAAGGACATGCAGCTGTACGACCGAGGGCTGCGCCGCAGGCTCCCGCCCATGGTCGACGGCGACCGACGCCGCGTCGAACTGGCCTACAGCCTGCTGTTCACCCTGCCGGGCACCCCCGTGCTCTTCTACGGCGAGGAACTCGGCATGGGCGAGAACCTGGCCGCGGAGGGACGCCAGGCCGTACGCACCCCGATGCAGTGGACCCCGGAGAAGGGCGCCGGGTTCTCCACCGCCGAGCCGGACGCCTTCCCCAACCCACTGGTGGAGGGCGCGTTCGGTCCCCGGAAGATCAACGTGTACGAGCAGAGCCGGGATCCCGGTTCGCTGCTCAGCCGCATGCGTCTGTTCATCGAGCGCTACCGGGAGGCCCCCGAACTGGCGTGGGGCGACTACCGCTTGCTGAACACGGGAGAGGACGCGGTCCTGGCGCACGTCTGCCGCGCCGGCGACGGCACCGTGCTGGCCGTGCACAACTTCGCGGACCGGCCTCACACCGTACGGCTGGAACTGGCCGAGGCCGGATCCGGCGGACGGCTGACAGACCTGCTCGACGAGGGACACACCGGTCTCAAGGCAGGCGAGGACGGCATGTTCCACGTCGACCTGCCCCCGTACGGCTATCGGTGGCTCCGCGTCGGCACCCCGGCGGACGACCCCGAAAGCATCGCGTCCGGCTGACAACCTGTGCGTGGCGGCCCCGAGCCGACGTCGCAGGCGGCCGTCGTCGTCGAACCGGTACACACCGCGCTGGGCCGTACGGCGGAGGACCCCGCCGAGCACCTCCTGCTGGGCACCCACGTGGTGGCCCGGGACTCGGTCGGGGCGACCGGCAGTTGAGGCCCGGGCCGCCCGCCTTCAGTGCCGCCGCGCGAGTCCCGAGCGCCGCAGCCGTCGTACGACCGAGCGCAGTTCCGCCGTGCGCGCCGGCCAGCCCTCCGCCGGTTCCGACACGGGCGCCGTCTCCTCGGTCGTCGGGTCCGCCGTCCACACCGCGAAATCGTCGTCCCGAGGGCCGGACGTGACGTAGGGGTCGCCCTTGCCGAAGATCTGCACGGGGTGGGTGGCGTCCCAGGGCCGCCAGCCGGGGTCGCCGTCTACGGCGAAGCGCACCCATGCCCCGTGCATGGCGTCGGCGAGTTCGGTCGGGGTGCCCTCGCCCGCGAGCTTGGCGGACTCGGGGGTGTCGCCGGTGTCGAAGACGAAGCCCAGCTCCAGGCCGTGGCAGGCGCCGAGGTGCGGCAGGTGGGAGGGCCAGGCGAACTCGTAGACGTACGACGTGCCCGGGCGGGCCTCGGCGAGGCGGTGCAGCGGGATGCGGAGCAGGTGGTCGGTGACCATCTGGCCGACGGTCTCGGCGGTGCCGGCGTCGGGGTGCAGGGCGCGGTAGCCGCGGACCACCTCGGAGCCGCAGTGGCAGCGGGCCATGGCACCGGCGAGGGCGACCGGGCCGAGCCGTTCGACGCGCTCCAGGAGGCCGCCGGGGACGAGCCACAGGCGGTACTCGTCGCTGGTCCAGCCCAGCATCAGTTCGACGTCCTTCGCGACGCCGGCACCCGGGTCGGTGAGCGCCTCCAGCGGATCACGGGGCACGAGGTCGCCGTCGACCACGATCCCGAACGCGGGGCCGCCGAGGACCGGGCTGTTGAGCCGGCCCACCTCGGCCTGGGTGCGCAGCAGCAGGTCACGGTCGATGTCGGCGAAGGCCGCCGCGGTCGCGGGGACCTTCAGCCGGGTGGCCATCCGGCGCACCATCCGCCGTACCTTGTCGCGGTCGCCCACCTCGGGCGGCCCGCTCTGGAGAACCGCACGCCGGACCAGTCCCCGGGCCTGCGGAGCGGCCAGCAGGGCGCCGGTGCTGATCGCGCCGGCCGACTGCCCGGCCAGCGTCACCCGCCCGGGGTCGCCGCCGAAGGCCTCGATCGCCGAGTGGACCCAGGTGAGCGCGGCGAGCTGGTCGCGCAGGCCGGCGTTGGCGGGGGCGTCCGGGAAGAGGCCGTAGCCCTCGACGCCGAGCCGGTAGTTGACCGAGACGAACACGACGCCGTCCCGGGCGAAGGAATGCCCGTCGTACACCGGCACCGCGGAGGATCCTCTGGTCAGGGCGCCGCCGTGCAGCCACACCAGGACCGGGAGGCGGGCTCCGGGGCCGGGTTCGGGGGTCCACACGTTGAGGTTGAGGCAGTCGTCGCCGGGCACGGACGGGTCGGAGAGGTACTGCGCGAAGGCGTCGGAGTACGGCGGTTTCGGCGCCGTCGGCCCGAAGTCGACCGTGTCGCGGACACCGTCCCAGGGCTCGGGCGGCTGCGGCGGCCGGAAGCGGCGGGGACCTAAGGGCGGGGCCGCGTACGGGATGCCCCGGAAAACCGCGACGCCGTCCTCGTACCGACCACGCACGTGCCCGTACGGCGTGCTGACCACGGGGTCCGACTGGACTCCTGTCATCCCCAGCCTCCTCAGCGCACTACTGCACCATGAACAACAGAGCACCACATTTCCGCTCCGTATTCCGGGGCAGAGCGCGCTTCGGCCGCTACTCGGCGTACATGGGGGTGCCGTGAATTCGCCGGATGAACTCATCCGCGCAGCCACCGAGAGCATCTCGGGCCGGCTCGCGGGAGAGAAGGGGCCCGCGGCAGCACTGCAATTCGACGTTTCGAAAGTCAGGAGGACCTGAAGACCCGCCAAGCCGGACCTCTTCCCGACTTCATCGGGCGAACCTAGGGTAGGAAGCGCTTACTATTTCCGCGCTGGTCGAAACTTTCATGGCCCTCGGGCGGGCCGGAGAGGTGGTTCCCGATGGTCCGCACGGGGAGTGCGAGCGTGGCGGCCGGTCCCACGCTGGCGGTCGTGGCCCGGGAGGCGGGTGTCTCGGTGCCGACCGCCTCCAAGGTGGTCAACGGCCGCGAGGACGTCGCTCCCGAGACCCGTCGCCGGGTCACCGAGGCACTGGACCGGCTGGGGTACGTCCGCAGACCGAGGTTCGACGCGGCGAAGTCGTCGGGCCTCGTCGACCTGGTCGTGCACTCCCTGGAGACCTCCTGGTCGGGGGCGGTGCTGCACGGGGTGGAGGCGGCCGCCCACGACGCGGGCCTGGAGGTCGTGGTCTCGGCCGGGCTGCCCCGGAACCGGGCGGGGCGCCCGGATCGCGGCTGGATGGACAAGCTCACCGCCCGCGGCTCCTCGGGGGTGCTGTTCAACCTGGCCGAGCTGACGTCGTCGCAGTACGGCTGGCTGGACCAGCAGCGCATCCCGTACGTTCTGATCGACCCGGATCTGGAGCCGCCGCCGGGCGTGGTCTCGGTGGGTGCGGCGAACTGGCAGGGCGGGGTGACCGCGACCGAGCACCTGCTCGCGCTCGGCCATGAGCGCATCGCGGTCGTCGCCGGTCACCAGCGCAGAATGTGCAGCAGCGCGCGCGTGGCGGGCTACCGTTCCGCGCTCGCCGCGGCGGGGATACGGCAGCGTCCCGAGTACGTCCGCCACGCCGGGTTCGACGAGAGCACGGCCCGCCGCCGCACGCTGGAACTCCTCGATCTGCCCGAACCGCCCACCGCGGTCTTCGTCTGCTCCGACCACATGGCCCTCGGCGTGTACGAGGCCCTGGCCGGACGCGGCCTGCGCGTCCCCGACGACATCAGCGTCGTGGGTTTCGACGACCTCCCCGAGGCCCGCTGGACCACTCCGGCCCTCACCACGGTCCGTCAGCCCCTGTCGGAGATGGCGGCGACGGCCCTGCGGCTGCTGGTGCGCATGGTGGAGGGCGACCGGCCGGAGAGCACCCGGACCGAGCTGTCGACGCGGCTGGTGGAGCGGGCCAGCACGGCCCCGCCGCGCGACTGACCGTCGACCGGCTGCAGGGGCCACCCACCGCCGGATTCGTTCAGCTTCGGTCATCCGCGGGCGAGGGGAACTGGCCGGGGCAAAGGGGCGTCGAACGATGCGGCGGGGAGGGGGCCGCTGCCCCTGCCGGGGCGGCGGCGAGCACTTGGGGGACGACCATGACGCGCTGGCGGCCGCTGCCGGACTCGCTTCCGAGGGAGGCGCGGCATCTCGTCGAGCAACTGCGGCACCTCAAGGACCGTGCGGATCTGAGCCTCGCCGAGCTGGCCCGGCGCACCGCGTACAGCAAGTCGTCCTGGCAGCGGTATCTCAGCGGGGCCAAGCAGCCGCCGCGGGGTGCGGTGCAGGCGCTGTGCCGGGTGGCGGGCGCGGACCATGCGCGGCTGCTGGCGCTGTGGGACCTGGCCGACCCGGTGTGGCCGTACGGTACGCCGGTGACCGCGGTCGTGCCGGAGGTGGCGGTGGCGGTTCCGGCCGGTCTCGAGTACCGGTGGTGGCGTGCGGCGGCGCTGGTCGCCTTCGCCGTCATCGTGCTGCTGGTGGCGGGGTTGTTGTGGGCGTGGCCGTCGGGGCGCGGGTGACCGTGGGGCCGCCCGCTCCCCCGCCGGCCGGGGTCAGCCGACCTGGTCGTAGTACGCGTTCCGCCAGGCGCCGGTGCCCTTGAGCTTCACCCGGTACTTGCCGCTGACCCGCTTGAAGTCGACGTCCCGCTGGTCGCCGTCGTAGCGGACCTGGCCGCCCGAGAAGGGGCCGTGGAGCCACTGCTGGGCGAACTCCCAGCTCTGGTCGGTGACCACGCCGTCGTTCTCCGTGAGGCCGTAGCGCTCCTGCCACCACTGGGTGGCCGACTCGGTCCGCGCGCCGAAGGCACCGTCGATCTGGTTCCTGGAGTAGGTGTGCCAGTCCCCGTCCTCGTCCTGCCACTTGGCGCCGTCCGCGTACAGGACGGACTGCCACAGGGCCGTGGCGTTGCCGTTGGTGTGGTCGTCGACGCTCAGGTTCTCCTCGTCCTGCCAGTCGTCGCTGACCACGCCGTTGCCGTCGATGCCGTGGTACGAGTCCGCCTCGGCCGCCGGCGCCACGGCCAGGCCGAGTGTCCCGGCGCCCAGCAACGCGGCCGTCACCGTCGCGACGGCCCGCTTGCGCATGCTCATGGAAGTCTCCCTTTCCGAACCGCCGTGGTTCCCCCCGTGGTTCCCCCTGGGGCGGTTCGCTCCGCTCGAACACGGCACAGCCTCACAGGGCCGGGGTGCACACGGCGAGGGCTGCCGCCGTCCCCGGACCGGCCGGGGACGGTCCGTGCCGGGTACGGCGGTGCGGTCCGGGAGCGCGGGCCGTACGGGGACCTGCCGGGACGGGACGGGACGGGCTCAGGCCCCGCTCCGCCCCAGGCGTGCCGCCCAGGTGATCCCGCCGAGCAGATGGGCCCGGAAGTCCGGGTCCGCGTACGCCTCGGCGGCATGCCCGAGCGCGGTGTAGAAGACCCGGCCCGCGCCCTGCTCCCGGCACCAGACCAGCGGATGGTCGGCGCCCATGCCGCCGCCTTCGTACGAGGACTCGTCGGCGCACGCCAACACCCGTACGGACCCTCGGGGGTTGGTCCGGAAGTCGTACCACTCGTCGGTGAACTCCCATACCGCGGGGAGGTGATGGGTGGCCGGGTGGTCGCGGTCCTCGACGCGGACCCTGCCGGGCTGGAACGCGGGGTGCCTGTCGAACCGGGCGCCCAGCAGCTCGCCGTAGTAGGGCCAGGTGTACTCGGTGCAGGCGGCCGCGTGCACCCCGACGAATCCGCCGCCCGACTCCACGTGAGCGGCCAGCCGCTCGCGCCCGGCCGGGGTGAGGATCTCGCCGCTGGTGGAGAGGAAGACGACGGCGGCGTACCGGTCCAGGGGCCGCTCCAGGGCCGCCGGGTCCTCACTCGCGTCCACCTCGAAGCCTCCCAGGGCACGGAGGGCGTCGACGGCGGCCGGGATGGAGTCGTGACGGTAGGCGGTGGTGCGGGTGTGGACGAGGAGTCGGGGAGCCATGGTCCCGAGCGTAGGCCGCTCTCGGGTGCGCCCGCCGAAGGGTGCCCGGTTCCGGGCGACACCGACTGTCGGGAGATCATCGGCCCGGGCCCGGAACGGTCGGATCCGATGAGCCCGCGCCCCTTCGGCGTCGCCACGCTGTCCGGCGCCCGCTGTCACCTGGGCGATCAGGCCGCCCGAGCCGGCCGCGGTGGTGGCGGCGGCCCGGGCCCGCTGGTGACGACCCGGCCAGATCCGCCCCCTCCGCATCGCCCCCGGCCGGTGGCCTTCGGCCGGTGTGTCCGATTCCTTCAAGACCGGGCGTCGAGGCGCTGCCTACGGTGGGGGCATGACTCCACGATTCGATGCCATCGGTCTGGTGGCCTCCGACATGGCCGCTTCCGTCGCCTTCTACCGGCGGCTCGGGTTTCCGTTCCCCGAGGGGACCGAGTCGCAGCCGCACGCGGAGGCCGAACTGCCGGGCGGGGTGCGGCTGATGCTGGACACCGAGGAGACGGTCCGCTCCTTCCACCCCGGGTGGCGGGCGCCGGCCGGCGGCAGCCGCACCGCGCTCGCGCTGCGCTGCGACAGCCCGGCCGAGGTCGACGCCGTGTACGAGGAGCTGGTCGGCGAGGGTTTCCACGGTGAGCTCAAGCCGTGGAACGCCGACTGGGGCCAGCGGTACGCGTCCCTGCACGACCCCGACGGCAACGGCGTCGACCTGTACGCCCCGCTAGCCGACGGCGAGTAGTCGCCCCAGCGGCACGCCCGCCAACTCCCTTACTTCCCGCGCGAGATGGGCCTGGTCGGCGAATCCGCACCGCGCCGCCGTCTCCGCGAACGGCACTCCGGCCCCGGCCAGCGCGAGGGCTCGCCGCAGCCGCAGGATCCGGGCCAGCGTCTTCGGCCCGTACCCGAAGGCCACGAGCGACCTGCGGTGCAACTGCCGCGCCCCGAGGCCGATTTCGTCGGCAACCGCGGCGACGGGGCGGCCCGCGTCGAGAGCGGTGACGAGTGCGCGCAGAAGGGGGTCGGGAGGGGCCGCGCGCTCCAGGACGATGTCTTCGAGTGCCGTGGCGGGGTCAGGGGCCCGTCCGATACGGCTCCGCAGCCGCCGTACCTCCGACGCCGGCCAGAGATCGGCCAACTCCACCCGCCGGTCCCGCAGTTCATGGGCGGGCACGCCCAGGAAGGCGGGCGCGGAACCGGGGTGGAAGCGCAGGCCGGTCCAGGTACGGGGGGCGCCGGCGGGGACGTACGCGCGGGTGTCGGGTCCGGCGACGAGCAGTCGCCCTTCGGTCCAGAGCAGATCCATGCACCCGTCGGGCAGGACGCGTCCGGACCCGTCACCGGTCCAGACGACGGCACCGGCGAGCCGGGACGGCCGTTCCGTGTACACGTCCCCAGGCTACGGCGGGCCGGCCCGCAGCCGGAACTCCTGCGGACTGACTCCGTACGTCCTTTTGAAGGCACTGGAGAGGGCGAACGCGCTTGCGTAGCCCACCTGCCGGGCGATCGCCTCCAGCGTCGTGTCCCCCTCCCGCAGCCGGTCCGCCGCCGACGCCAGCCTCCACCCGGTCAGATATGTCATCACCGGCTCCCCCACCAGGTCGCTGAACCGCCGGGCCAGTGCCGCGCGCGACACTCCCGCCTTGGCGGCCAGGGACGCCACCGTCCACGGATGCGCGGGGTCGTCCTGCATCAGCCGCAGCACCCGTCCCACGACCGGGTCCGCCAGCGCCGCGTACCAGGCGGGCGCCTCCGCCTCGGGCCGCGAGAACCAGGCCCGCAGCGCCGCGATGACCAGCAGGTCCAGCATCCGGTCCAGGACGACCTCCTGACCCGGCTCGTCGCGCACGATCTCCTCCATGAGGAGGGGGGTCAGCGGGCACTCCCACACGTCGGTGGTGAGCGACAGCAGGGGCGGCAGCGCGTCCAGGAGCCGGTTGCTGATCTCGCCGTCCATCAGGTACGTCCCGATGAGGATGACGGTCTCGCCGTCGAGCCGGTCGCCCCAGGTGCGCACCCCGAGGTCCATGGAGCCGTTCAGTTCCCGCCCGTCGGGGTGGCGGCACTCCCCGCCGGGCAGGATCAGCGCCTGCGGGGCCGTGCCGGGGTCGTCGGCGCAGGTGTAGGGGTCGGGGCCGCGGGCGATGGCGAGATCGCCGGGACGCAGCCGGACCGGCTCGCCGGAGTCGGGCACGATCACGGCTTGCCCGCGGACCAGCAGCATGACCGTCAACGGCGCCCGGTCCTCCACCCGCACCGCCCACTGCGGGTCGAAACACGCGCGGATCATGAAGGCGCCACGCGCCCGCGGTCCTTCCAGCAGGCCTGCCAGAGCGTCCATGCGGCCAGCGTAGACGCGCACGCATGGGAATGAGCCGTTCAGCGATGGTCCCTTGCCCGGCACGGGAGTTGACTCGACGGCATGACGGAGAACACGCGGAAGACGACGGTGGTGGTGACCGGTGCCTCGGGTCGTACGGGCAGCCGGGTGGCGCGGTCCGCGCAGGCCGCGGGGCTGACGGTGCGGGCGGCCTCGCGGGCGCACGGGTTCGACTGGCAGGACCGGTCGACGTGGGCGAAGGTGCTGCGGGGCGCGGACGCGGCGTATCTGGTGCACCCCTCGGACATCGGCGCCCCCGGGGCCGCCGAGGCGGTCGGGGCGCTCGCGCGGGAGGCGGTGGGGGCCGGCGTACGGCGGCTGGTGCTGTTGTCGTCGCGGGGGCAGGACCGGGCGCGGGACGCGGAGGAGGCGCTGCACGCGTCGGGGGCCGACTGGACGGTCGTACGGGCCGCGTGGTTCGCGCAGAACTTCAGCGAGGGGCCGCTGGTGGAGGAGCTGCGGCTGCGCGGGGAGCTGGTGTTTCCGGCGGGTGAGGTGCGGGAGCCGTTCGTGGATGTGCGGGACGTCGGGGACGTGGTGGTAGCCGCACTGTCGGCGGGCGACCGGTACGCCGGGGAGACGATCGCCGTGTCGGGGCCGCGGCTGCTCTCCTTCGGCGAGGCGGTCGCGGAGATCGCGAAGGCGACGGGGCGCGAGCTCTCGTACCGGGCGGTGTCGCCGCGGGAGTACGGGGAGAACCTGCTCGGGTTCGGGGTGCCGGCGAAGGAGGTGGAGGCGCTGGTGGAGGCGTTCGCCCAGCTGCTGGACGGGCGCAACGCGCATCTGTCGCAGGGGGTGCGGGAGGTTCTGGGCCGGGAGCCGCGGGACTTCACGGAGTTCGCGCGGGAGGCGGCGGCGACGGGCACCTGGACGGCGTGAGCGGTACGCCGCCGGCGGCGTACCCCTGTCAGGAGCCTTCCGGCTTCTGCGGGGGATGCGTCGTCTTCGCGTGAGCCCGGAGGCGGGAGGTCACGTCCTCCGGGGGCAGGAACCGCGACCAGCGCTCCGGGAACTCCGAGGGCATGTCGGGGTCGTCCGGGTCGGGGTCGTTGTGGAGGGCCGCCGCGCGGGCCACGTAGTGCGCCACCTGCGCCTCGCGCACCCGCTCGTTCGCCGCACGCGCCGCCGCCGTGGCCGCGGCCGGCCACACGCGGTCGATCGCGGCGTTCATCGCGGCGCCCACCAGGACCGCGAAGGCCGACACGCCGATCCACAGCAGCACCGCCACCGCGGCGGCGAGCGAGCCGTAGATCGTCGCACCCTCGATGGTGCTCTGCAGGTAGATCCGGAGCAGGAAGCTTCCCAGCACCCACATCGCCAGGGCCACCAGTGCGCCCGGGACGTCCTCGATCCACGGTGAGCGCACCGGTACCGACACGTGGTACAGCGTGGTCAGGAAGGCGATGGACAGGATGATCACCACGGGCCAGTACAGGACCTGGACGACCGTCGTCGACCACGGCACGATCCGTACGACCGCGTCCGGCCCCGCCACCATCAGCGGCAGCGCCACCGAGCCGATCAGCAGTGCGGCGACGAACAGCGCGAACGCCACGAGGCGGGTCTTGACGATGCCGCGGACCCCGTCGAGGCCGTACATGACAGTGATGGTGTCGATGAAGACGTTCACCGCGCGCGACCCGGACCACAGGGCGAACAGGAAGCCGACGGAGATGACGTCGGGGCGGCCGCCCTTCATCACGTCGTCGAGGATCGGCTGGGCGATCTGCCGCACCCCCTTGTCGGACAGGACCGTGCGCGCGGCGTCCAGGAGGTTGGCCTCCAGGCTGCTGATGCTGTCAGTGCCGGTCCAGTCGTCGACGTAGCCGAGCAGTCCGATGAGGCTGAGCAGCAGCGGCGGTACGGACAGCAGCGAGAAGAAGGCGGCCTCGGCGGCGAGCCCGAGGATGCGGTACTCGATGCACGAGTTGACGGTGTCCTTGACCAGCAGCCAGGCGGTCCTGCGCTTCGACACGTTCCGGTAGAGGGCACGGGCCCGGTGGAGCCGGCCGGAGGGTGGCTGAGGGGATTCGCTTGCTGCCTGCACGACCTAAAGGTATCCGCCGTGGGAGCGTGCACTCATCCCCCCGTCCCGGTCCGGGGCACGCCCGTGCGGGGAACGCCCGCTCGTGTTCGGTTTCGTCATACCGCGGAAAACACCGGGCAACTGCGCGGAAATCACCAAGGAAATCGAACCCTTTTTCTGTCATGCACCCGCTGGCCGAATTTCGCGGCCCCGGGAACCGGAATACCGGGTGACATATGCACCGTCCATGAGGTGAGTTCCCCGGTGGCGTCACCGAGCGCCACGAACGAGTCATGACACCGGCGAACGGTCGACCAGCAAGAAACCGCCATTGACTGAAATGTGCTTGACCCGTTCATGAGCCCGTCGAAACAATTCGGATTGCATTCTCAGGGCCCTGACCAAGGCCCGAGCCGACCACACCGCCCCCCGTCACGTGGTCCCTCCAGCCGCATACCGAACCGCTCCTTCTCTCATTCCATTCCGTGTCTCGCGGCACTTCTCTTTCTTCCGGAACACCGGAACCACGGGGGTTCTTCTTTCCCGATTTCGGCGCGCGGTGAACAGCGCCCGATATTCCGCCGTATCCCACCCTGGAGAATTTTCATGCCTGTTCCGAACGTGCCGAAGCAAGCCGTGCCGCGCATCGCGGGAGTCGATGTGGCACGGGGCCTGGCCCTGCTCGGAATGTTCTCCGTTCACGTGTTCGGCGCGTTCGACGAGGCCGGATCGCCCACGCCCGCCTGGATGTTCGCGGGCGGCCGTTCCTCGGCGACGTTCGCCGTGACGGCCGGGATCGGTCTGGCCTTCACGACCGGCGGGCGCCGGCCCGCGACCGGGCGGCCCGCGGCCGTCGCGGTGGCCGCACGGGCCGGTGTCATCGCGCTGATCGGACTGCTCCTCGGCTTCGCCTCACGCGCGGCGGACCTGGACGTCGACGTGATCCTGGTGTTCTACGCCCTGTTGTTCCTGATCGCGATCCCGCTTCTGGACCTCGCCCCGCGAACCCTGGCGGGTCTCTCCCTGACCCTGGCCGTCGGGGCGCCGTTCGCCGTCCACGCACTGCGGGGCGTCCTGCCCGAGCCCGCGTTCGACGGCGACCCGACCCTCCCGGACGTGGTCACCGATCCGCTCGGCCTGGTGTCGGACCTGCTGGTGCACGGCGACTACCCGGTGCTCGCCTGGACCGCCTATCTGTGCGCAGGACTCGCGCTGGGCCGACTGGACCTGACGTCACGCAAGGTCGCGCCCCGGCTCCTCGGAGGCGGCCTCGCGCTCGTGGCCGGGGTCTGGCTGGCGTCGTCCCTGGTCCTGTTCCGGTTCGACGGGCTGCGGCACCTGTGGCGCGCGGAGTTCCCGGGCGCCTCCCGCGCCGAGGCCCTGTGGGACAGCCCGGACGGCGTGACGTGGTGGGCGCTGCTGTCCCGCGCGCCGCACTCGACGACCCCCTTCGACCTGCTCCTCACCCTGGGCTCGGCCGCGGCGATCCTCGGCGGCGCCCTGCTGCTGACCAGGAGCGCCCCTCTCACGCGGGCGCTCGCGCCGCTCGCGGCGGCGGGCAGCATGCCGCTGACCCTGTACGCCGCCCATGTGCTCCTACTCGCCACCGGTGCGCTCTCCGGCTCCCCCGGGCTCCTCTACGCCGTCATGACCACCGGAGCGCTCCTCTTCGCCCTCTCGTGGCGGCACGTCGGGCGTGGCCCGCTGGAAACGGTCGTCGCAGGCGCAGCCCGGCGGTGTCGCGAGGCCGTAACACCACCGCGGCCCCCGGAACCGGTGGAGCGCCCGGCCCGACTTAGCAGGCACACGGAATAGTCCATAAACCCAAAAGTAATGATCTAGGAGCTCAAGTGGTGGTAAATCCTGGCGAGATCACGACAGTCGCCCCGGTGGACGGCACCGCCCACGTCCTCGCCGAGGTGCTGGCCGGGGTCGTCAAGACGGATCAAGTACCCCTCGACAGCCACTTCTTCGACGATCTGGGCGCCAACTCCCTGGTCATGGCGCAGTTCTGCGCCCGGGTCCGCAAGCGGGACGATCTGCCGCAGGTGTCGATGAGGGACGTCTACGGCCACCCGACGATCCGCTCCCTGGCGACGGCCCTCGCCGAGGGCCCCGCCGCCGGACCGGCCCCGGCGCGGCCGGCCGAGCCACCCCCGCCGCCGGGCAGCAGCGCCCGCTATGTGCTGTGCGGCCTCGCGCAGTTCCTCGTCTTCGCCGCGTACTGTCTCGCGGCCGGTGCTGCCACCGCAGTGGGGTACTCCTGGATATCCGGCGCCGACGGCCTGCTCGCCGTCTACCTGCGCTCGCTGGTCTTCGGCGGCGCCCTGTTCCTCGCCCTGTGCACCCTGCCCGTGGTGGCGAAGTGGGTGCTGGTGGGCCGGTGGAAGGAGACGGAGTTCCCGGTGTGGGGTCCCGCCTACGTCCGCTTCTGGCTGGTCAAGGCGCTGCTGCACGCCAATCCGATGGTCCTGTTCACCGGCAACCCGCTGTACGTCCTCTACCTGCGGGCCCTCGGCGCCCGCATCGGCCCGGGCGTCACGATCCTGTCCCACTCGGTGCCGGTCTGCACCGACCTGCTCACCGTGGGCGCCGGCACGGTGATCCGCAAGGACGCCCTGTTCCTCGGCTACCGGGCGCACGCGGGCCGCATCCGCACCGGCCCGGTCACCCTCGGCCGGGACGTCTTCGTCGGCGAGAAGACCGTCCTCGACATCGGCACGTCCATCGGCGACGGCGGCCAGCTGGGCCACTCCTCCGCCCTGTACGACGGTGCCGCGATCCCCGCGGGCGAGCGCTGGCACGGCTCACCCGCCCGCCCCACCGACGTCGACCACATCCGCGTCCCGGCGACCCGCTGCACCACCCCGCGCCGGGCCGGCTACGCCCTCGTGACCCTGCTGCAGACCCTGCTGGTGTATGTGCCGCTCGGCATCGGCGGTGTCTTCCTGGTGATGGGCCTCGTGCCGGCACTGGACCCGCTGCTCGAACCGAACGCGAGGGAACTGGAGTCGGCGCCCTTCTACGCCGAGACGCTCGTCCTGTCCGTCGCCCTGTTCACCGGTTCCGTGCTCCTCGGCCTCGTCACCGTGACGGTGCTCCCGCGGCTGCTGAACCTGACCCTGAGGGCCGACCGGGTCTATCCGCTGTACGGCTTCCACTACTCGGTGCAGCGCGCGATCGCCCGCGTGACCAACATCAGGTTCTTCAAGTGGCTGTGCGGCGACAGCTCGTACATCGTCCCCTACCTGCGGGCCCTCGGCTACGACCTCTCGCGCGTCGAGCAGACCGGCTCCAACTTCGGCACCGAGGTGGCGCACGAGACGCCGTACCTGGTCACTGTCGGCAGCGGCACGATGGTGGCCGACGGGCTGTCGGTCCTCAACGCCGAGTACTCCAGCACCTCGTTCCGCGTCTCGCGGGTGACGATCGGCGGGCACAACTTCCTCGGCAACCACATCGCCTATCCCGTGGGCGGCCGCACCGGGGACAACTGCCTGCTCGCCACCAAGGTGCTGGTGCCGCTCGACGGCGAACTCCGCGAGGGCGTGGGCCTGCTGGGCTCGCCGCCCTTCGAGATCCCGCGCACGGTGGAGCGCGACATGCGCTTCGACCACTTCCGCGAGGGCGACGAGCTGCGCCGCCGCCTGTCGGCCAAGAACCGGTCCAACGCGCGCACCATGGCCCTGTTCCTGTTCCTGCGCTGGCTGAACTGGTTCCTGCTGACGCTGCTCGGCTTCGCGGCGATCGATCTCCACGGCGGCCGAGGCGCCCTCGGTGCACTGCTGATCGGCGGCTACCTGATGGCGGGCCTCGCGGTGACCGTCGGCTACTGGGCGCTGGTGGAGCGCGTGATCACCCGGTTCCGGCCGCTGGAGCCGCGGCTGTGCTCCATCTACGAGCCGTACTTCTGGTGGCACGAGCGGCTGTGGAAGGTGCCCGACCACCATCTCGCGGTGTTCGACGGCACCCCGTTCAAAAACCTGATCTGGCGGCTGCTGGGCGTGCGGATCGGCCGCCGGGTCTTCGACGACGGCTGCTACCTCACCGAGCGGACGCTGGTCACGATCGGCAGCGACACCACACTCGGCCACCACTCCAAGGTGCAGGCGCACTCCGAGGAGGACGGCACCTTCAAGTCCGACCACATCGTCATCGGCGACGGCTGCACCCTCGGGGCGGGCGCGCTGGTCCACTACGGCGTCTCGATGGGCGACGGCGCCGTGCTCGGTACCGACGCCTTCCTGATGAAGGGCGAGGAGATGCCGGCGGGGGCGCACTGGGGCGGGAATCCGGCGGTGGCGCTGCGACGCGCCTGAACCGCCCGCACTGCCTGAAATGAACTGGCTGAACTGCCTGAACGAAGAAAAACAGGGGGACAAGTCATGGAAACAGCTCCGCACCCGACGCCCGGTCCGATACCGGATGTCACGGAGTACGCGGTCCGGCTGCCCGAGGGCACACCGACCGATCCCGCCGCGCTGCTCGCGGCCCACACCAAGGTGCTGGCCGCCCTCTCGGGCGAGGCGGAGGGCGCTCCCAGCGACGACCTGCGCGTCACCGTCACCGACGGCGAACTGCGGCTGCGTTACCGCACCGGCACCCTGGACGCCGAGGCGGCGGCCCGTATGGCCGGCTACCACCTCACCGCGCTCGCCGACCCGGACCGCGGGAGCCTGCTGTCCGAGGACGAACTCCGCTTCCAGTTGGAGGAGTTGGCGGGCCCGGTGCGTGAACTCCCGGACCGGCGGGTGCACGAGCTGTTCGAGGAGCGGGTCCAGAAGCACCCGGACGCCGTGGCCGCCGTACAGGACGAGCGGCGGTGGACGTACGCCGAGCTCAACTCCCGCGCCAACCAGGTCGGTCGGGCACTGCTGGCCCGCGGCCTGGAGGCCGAGGACGTCGTCGCCGTCGTCATGGAACGGAACCTGGACTGGATGGCGGCCGTGCTGGGCGTCCTCAAGGCGGGCGGGGTGTATCTGCCGATCGAGCCGCACTTCCCGGCCGAGCGGGTCGCGAGGACGCTGTCCCGGGCGGGCTGCGCGTTCCTCGTCACCGAGGACGGCAGCACCGGATCGCTCTCCGGTACCGCCGCCGAGACGCTCTTCGTGGACGCCGTGTACGCCGAGGGCCACCCGGGCGACGATCTCGGGATCCCGGTCCAGGCAGGCCGGCCGGCCTACATCTACTTCACGTCCGGCTCCACCGGTGAGCCCAAGGGCGCGATGTGCGAGCACGCCGGTTTCCTCAACCATGTGCTCGCCAAGGTCGAGGACCTGGGGATCGGCGAGGACGACGTGGTCGCGCAGACCGCGCCGCAGTGCTTCGACATCTCTCTGTGGCAGCTGCTCGCCGGGCCGGTCGTCGGCGGGCGGACCCTGATCGTCGGGCAGGACACGATCCTGGACGTGCCGCGGTTCGTGGACACGGTGGTCCGCGGACGGGTCAACGTGCTCCAGGTCGTGCCGTCGTATCTGGAGGCCGTGCTCGCGGAGTTGGGGCAGCGGCCGCGCGAACTGGCCGACCTGCGCTGTGTGTCGGTGACCGGCGAGGCGGTGAAACGGGAGCTGGTGCAGCGCTGGTTCGCCACCGCGCCCGGCATCCGCCTGGCCAACGCCTACGGCCTGACCGAGACCTCCGACGACACCAACCACGAGGTCATGGACCGGGTCCCGGACGGTGAACGGGTACCGCTCGGGCGGCCGGTGCGCAATGTGCGCGTGTACGTCGTCGACGAGGACCTGGTGCCCGTGCCGCTGGGGGCGCCAGGCGAGATCGTCTTCTCCGGGGTGTGCGTGGGGCGCGGGTACGTCAACGACCCCGAGCGCACCGCGGCCGCCTTCCTGGAGGACCCGTACCGGCCCGGCGAGCGGCTCTACCGCAGCGGTGACGTGGGGCGCTGGCGGTCCGACGGCAAGCTGGAGTTCCTCGGCCGCCGGGACACCCAGGTCAAGATCCGCGGGTTCCGCGTGGAGATCGGCGAGATCGAGAACGCGCTGCTGCGGGTGGACGGGGTGCGCGACGGGGCCGTCGTGGTCGTACGGGGCACCCAGCTCGCCGCGTTCTGCGCCGGGCCCGAGCCGGTGGCCGCGGACACGGTACGGGAGAGGTTGGCCGTGTCGCTGCCGTCGTACATGGTCCCCGCCGTCGTGCACTGGCGTCGGCGGCTGCCGCTGACCGCCAACGGCAAGACCGACCGCCGGACGCTCACCGCGCTCGCCGAGGACCTCGACGCCGGCGCGGCGGGCGGGCCCGTGACGGGAGCCGAGCGGCGGCTTGCGGATGCCTGGGCCGAGGTGCTCGGCGTGCCCGCCGACCGGATCGGCCGCCTCGACCACTTCTTCGACCGCGGCGGCAGCTCACTGTCCGCCGTGCGTCTCGCGATCGCCCTGGACCGGGCGGTCACCCTCCAGGACGTCGTCCGTCACCCGGTCCTCGCGGACCTGGCGGGCCTGCTCGACCGGCAGCACTGAAAGGAATCCCGAGATGTCCTCCACGAATCTCCTTCCGGACCTGGACCTGACACCGGACAGTCCGCCGATCCTGCTCGCCAAGTCCGTTGACAATCCGGCGAGTTGGGCTGCCGAGCACCACGACGCGCTGCGTGCCCTCGTCCTGGAACACGGTGGTGTCCTGGTGCGCGGTCTGGGCCTCTCGGACCCCGCGACCACCGAGGCCGTCTTCCGGCGGCTGACCAGCGCTCTGATGCCCGACCGCGAGCCCTTCGCGCCGCGGCGCAGCTACGGGGACGGCGTGTACTCGACGACCAAGTGGCCGCCGAACCAGCAGATGTGCATGCACCATGAGGTCAGCTACGGCCTGGAGTTCCCGGGTCTGCTCCTGTTCGCCTGCCTGGAGGCTCCCGCGACCGGGGGCGCGACCGCGTTCGCCGACGCGTCGGCGGTGCTGCGGGCCCTGCCCCGCGAGCTGGTCTCCCGCTTCGAACGGGAGGGCTGGCTGCTGACCCGGGCGTACCACGAGGAGATCGGCGCGTCGGTCGAGGAGGTTTTCGGCACGGCCGACCGTGCCGCCGTCGAGCGCTACTGCCGCCGGCACGCCATCGAGTTCGCCTGGCAGAGCGACGGCTCCCTGCACACCCGGCAGCGGCGCGGCGCGGTGCTCAGGCACCCGGAGTCCGGCCTGCCCTGCTGGTTCAACCAGATCGCGTTCCTCAACGAGTGGACCATGGAGCCCGAGGTGCACGAATACCTGGTGGACATGTACGGCGCCGACGGGCTGCCCTTCAACACCCGCTTCGGCGACGGCAGTCCGATCGACGCGGACGTGGTCCGCACGATCAACGAGGTGTACGACGCCCACACGGTGCGCGAGCCCTGGCAGGACGGTGACCTCCTGCTCGTCGACAACATCCGTACGGCGCACAGCCGCGAGCCCTTCGAGGGGCCGCGCGAGGTGCTGGCCGCCCTCGGCGACCCGGTGCTGCGCGCCGACGGCGAGGTGAGTGGCGTATGAGCACCGCCGACGCCCCGTCCTTCGCGCTGATCACCGGCGCACAGGTACAACAGGTCCTGCACGGGAGGGAACGGGAGATCGCGGACCTCGTCGAGGCCGTGTACCGGCTGCACGGGGCGGGCGACTCGGTGAACCCGCCGTCGTACTTCCTGACGTTCCCGGACCGTCCGTCGTCCCGGATCATCGCGCTGCCCGCCTCGCTGGGCGGACCGCTGCGGGTGGACGGCCTGAAGTGGGTCTCCAGCTTCCCGGAGAACGTCAGGTCCGGGTTGCCGCGCGCGTCGGCGGTGCTGATCCTCAACGATCCGGCGACCGGCTATCCGTTCGCCTGCCTGGAGAGCTCGGTCATCAGCGCCACGCGCACCGCGTCGTCGGCGGCGCTGGCGGCCGGGAAGCTCAGTGCGGGCAGGGTCCGCCCGACCCGGGTCGGGTTCATCGGCACCGGGTTGATCGCCCGCTACCTCCACACCCATCTCACCGCCACCGGCTGGGAGTTCGAGGAGACGGGCGTGCACGACCTGTCCGCCGAGAGCGCCGCCGGGTTCCGCGGCTATCTGGAGCGGTCCGGTGCGCCGGGGAAGGTGACGGTGCACGACTCGGCCGTGTCCCTGATCCGCTCCAGCGACCTGGTCGTCTTCGCGACGGTCGCCGGTGAGCCGCACGTCCACGATCCGTCGTGGTTCGGCCATCACCCCCTGGTCCTGCACGTGTCCCTGCGCGACCTCGCCCCGGAGATCCTGCTCGCGTCCGCGAACTTCGTCGACGACGTGGAGCACTGCCTCAAGGCCGAGACCTCCCCGCATCTGGCCGAACGGCTCACGGGGAGCAGGGACTTCATCGACGGCACGCTGGACGACGTGCTGACCGGACGGGTGACCGTCCCGACGGACCGGACGGTGGTGTTCTCCCCCTTCGGCCTGGGGGTGCTGGACCTCGCCGTCGGCCGGTTCGTCCACGACGAACTGGCCCGGCGCGGCGAACTGCACGTCGTCGACGGGTTCTTCAACGAGCTGCGCCGGTACGGCTGAACGAGCTGCGCGCATGAGGAGGGGGGCGTCATGCCCGTCATATCTGATCCTTCGGAGTTCAACGAGTCAGACCTCTACGTCGACCTGCGGGCCGCGCTGGAGCTTCCGCTGTTCCTGAAGTGCGAGGGCTTCAACTTCGCCGGGTCCATCAAGCTGAAGGCGGCCCGCGAGATGGTGAACGCCGCCGAGCGCGACGGCACCCTGCGGCCGGGGTCGGTCCTGGTCGAGTCGTCGTCGGGGAACCTGGGGGTCGCCCTGAGTGTGATCGCCGCGAGCCGGGGCTACCGGTTCCTGTGCGTGACCGACTCACGGTGCAACGCGGCGACGATCCGGCTGATGGAGTCGCTCGGCACCCGGGTGCACGTGGTCAGGGAGCCGGACCTGCGCGACGGCTACCTGGGCGCGCGGCTCGCGTACGTGCGGGCGCTGTGCGCGGCGGACGAGCGGTACGTCTGGCTCAACCAGTACAGCAACCAGGGGAACTGGCGGGCGCACTACCGCACCACGGCGCCGGAGATCGCGCGGCGCTTCCCGAACCTGGACGTCCTGTTCGTCGGGGCCGGCACCACCGGGACCCTGATGGGCTGCGCCCGCTGGTTCTGGCAGTGGCGGCGGCCGGTGCGGATCATCGCCGTGGACAGCGTCGGCTCGATCACCTTCGGCGGGCCGCCCGGCGTCCGGATGATCCCGGGGCTGGGCACGAGCGTGCCGCCGCAGCTGCTCGACAAGTCGTACATCGACGACGTGGTGCTGGTCGAGGAACCGGACACCCTCCAGGTCTGCCGTCGGCTGGCCGCCCGGGGTTTCCTGTTCGGCGGCTCCACCGGGACGGTCGTCAGCGGCGCCCACCAGTGGCTGTCCGCCCACGGCCGCCGCGGCCTCACCGCGGTGGCAATCGCCCCGGACCTCGGCGAGCGCTACCTCGACACCGTGTACCGCCCGGGCTGGCCCCACGGCCACCCCGAGACGGACCCGGTCCACGAGACGGCGGAGGTGATGGCCCACCTGGCCTGAGCACCGGGCACCCGACCGCGGCGTTGCCGCTCGCCCTGTGCCGAGCGGGCGGGGCGGTCGGGTCTCGGTGCGGTCGGGTGCGGTGCCGGGCCGGCGCCGCGGCACACGCGGGCACGACGCGCCGTCTTCACCTCCACCCGGCGGGGCGATGCGAGGAGGTCGGGTGCGGCGACGGGCCGGTGTCCCAGCAGACGCGGGCACCACGCGCCGCCTCCACCTCCTCCGGGCGAGGCGAGGCGATGCCGGGCACGGCGCGCGGGGCGGGCGGGGGCGCTGCCCGGCCGACGCCGCAGCACACGCGGACTCCAACCGCCGCCACCTCCACCCGGCGGGGCGGTGCGGTGCGATGCGATACGAGGGGGTCGGCTGCGGTGACGGCCGGTGTCCCTGCAGACGCGGGCACCACGCGCCGCCTCCACCTCCTCCCGGCGAGGCGAGGCGATGCCGGGCGGTCGGGGGCGGTGTCGGGCGGGGGCCGCAGCACACGCGGGCACCGCGGGCCGCCTCCGCCCAGCGGGGCGACGCGATGCCGGGCGGGGCGGTCGCGTGCCGTGTCAGGTCGACGCCACGGCACACCCGAGCACCACCCGCCCTCTCCGCGATCACCCCCTCCCGCGCCGTGCCCGTGAGGTGACCGGCACCGTGCCCCGGGGTACGTTCGCAGGCATGGCAGGCACCACGCACACCGTGACCAATCAGCCCCCGCCTCTGATCGGCTACGACGTCTACAGCGCCGACCGCGCTCTCAAGGAGGCCGTCGAACGGCACCTCGACCCCGCCCTGCGCGACGAGGTGCACGGTGAGCTCGCCGCGCTCGGCCGGGCGTGCGGCTCGGCGCAGGTGCAGGAGTGGGGTCTGCAGGCCAACGAGAACCCGCCCCGGCTGCGTACCCACGACCGCCACGGCCATCGTATCGACGAGGTCGAGTTCCATCCGGCCTGGCACCGAGTGCTCGGCAAGGGCGTCTCCGCGGGCCTGACCGCCGCCTGGGCCCGCCCCGCGGGACATGTACGGCGCGCGGCGGCCTTCCTCCTGTGGACGCAGGTCGACGCGGGCAACTGCTGCCCCCTGTCGATGACCCACGCCGCGGTGCCCGCTCTGCGCACCGACCCGGACCTGGCCGCCGAGTGGGAGCCGCGTCTGACGTCCATGGTCTACGACCGCGAGCTGCGCCCCGCCCACCTCAAGGCGGGGGCGCTGTTCGGGATGGGGATGACGGAGAAGCAGGGCGGCAGCGACGTCCGGGCGAACGCGACGTCCGCCCGGGCCCTGCCCGACGGCGAGACCTACGAGCTCACCGGCCACAAGTGGTTCTGCTCGGCCCCCATGTCGGACGGCTTCCTGGTCCTCGCCCAGGCCCCGGACGGACTCACCTGCTTCCTCGTCCCCCGCGTCCTGGAGGACGGCACCCGCAACCCGTTTCTCCTCCAGCGCCTCAAGGACAAGCTCGGCAACCGCTCCAACGCCTCCGCCGAGGTCGAGTTCGACCGGACCCTGGCCCGTCGCGTCGGCGACGAGGGGCGCGGGGTCCGCACCATCATCGAGATGGTCGCGGCGACCCGCCTCGACTGTGTCCTCGGCTCGGCGGGCCTGATGCGTCAGGCCGTCGCCCAGGCGATCCACCACTGCACCCACCGCGAGGCGTTCGGCGGCAAGCTCGTCGACAAGCCGCTGATGCGCAACGTGCTCGCCGACCTCGCCCTGGAGTCCGAGGCGGCGACCACCCTCGCCCTGCGCCTGGCGGCCGCCTACGACAAGGGCGGCGAGCAGGAGCGGGCCTTCCTGCGGATCGCCGTACCGGCGGCCAAGTACTGGATCACCAAGCGCTGCGCCCCGCTGACGGTGGAGGCCGCCGAATGCCTGGGCGGCAACGGCTACGTGGAGGAGTCGGGCCTGCCCCGCCTGGTCCGCGAGTCACCACTCAACTCCGTCTGGGAGGGCGCGGGCAACATCCAGGCCCTGGACGTCCTGAGGGTCCTCCAGCGGGAACCCCGGGCCCTGAACGCCTACCTCCTGGAGATCGGCGAGACCCGCGGCGCCGACCACCGCCTGGACGCTGCGACGAAGAACCTCTTCACCGAACTCGCCGATCTGGAGGGCATCGAGGGCCGCGCCCGCCACCTGACGGAACGACTCGCGCTCGTCCTGCAGGGCTCCCTGCTCGTCCGCCACGCCCCCGCGGAAGTGGCCGACGCCTTCTGCGCGGCCCGCCTGGGCGGCGACAGGGGCACGGCCTTCGGTACGTTGCCCACGACCCTGGACCTCGCGTCCGTGGTGGACCGGGCCCGGCCCGTGGAGTGAGCTTCGCCGGTCGCGGACCGGAGTGAGAAGCGGACCGGGGTGAGAACGGGGGTGGTGCTGCGCCGACACGGCACCACCCCCGTTGACGGCCCTCGGAGGCCGAAACACGCCGCTGCGAGACGGCGTTCGCCCAAGTTTCAATCAAGCCGGAGCCCACCACCAGGGTTGCAGGGGGTTGCAACTTCCTGGTGACTGTGGCCGGACTGTGTTCCTCCCCGAGCCACGACCGGCACTATGAGACGGTCAGTCAATGGACTCGGGACCGGGAGGACCAGTGCCGCTCTCGCCGACGCACGTGACCCACCTAGCGGCCGTGGACACCGCACGTGCGGCCCGGGTTCTGAAGGACATCCGTTCCGCCACCCTCTCCGGCCGGCGCACGCCCCTCGCACCGCGCCCCGTGATCGAGGAGTCCTGGAGCCGTATGCTGCGCGGCGGCGTCGACCCGGACCACGACTTCCGGTCAGGTCTGCTGCCCCCCGAAGAGGTGCAGCGGCGCCGGGAGAGCACGCAGCTCAGGCACGTCCTGCCGGAACTCAGGGAGGGACTGCTGTCGGTCGCGGACGTCGCCCACCACATCATGGTGGTCGCCGACGAGGACGGCCGCGTGCTGTGGCGGGAGGGCAGCTCGCCCGTGCTGCGCAAGGCCGACGGCACCGGCTTCGAACTGGGCGCCGACTGGCGGGAGAACGTCGTCGGCACGAACGGCATCGGCACCCCGGCGGTGGTGCGCCGCCCCGTCCAGGTCTTCGCCTCCGAGCACTTCGTGCGCTCACAGACCTCCTGGACCTGCACCGGCGCCCCCGTCAAGGACCCGCGCGACGGCCGGCTGATCGGCGTGGTGGACGTCAGCGGCCCTCTGGACACCATGCACCCGGCGACCCTCGCCTGGGTCGACTCGGTGGCCAAGCTCGCCGAGTCGCGGTTGCGCGAGATGCATCTGGTCTCGCTGGAGCGACTGCGGGCCGTGGCGGCGCCGGTGCTCGCCCGGCTCACCGGCCGGGCCCTGGTGGTGGACCGGGACGGCTGGACGGCGGCGGTGACCGGAATGCCGTATCCGCACCGGATCGCACTGCCCAAGTCGCCCGCGCCGGGCCGCCGATGGCTGCCGGCGCTCGGTCTGTGCACCCTGGAACCGCTGGCGGGCGGCTGGTTGGTCCGCGCCGGCGACGAACCGGAGCCGCAGGGCACCACCCGGATCGTGCTGGACCTCGCACATCCGCGCCGCTGGACGGTGACGGTGTCGGGCGGCGCGGGCACATGGAGTCACGAACTGAGTCCCCGGCACGCCGAGTTGCTCTATCTGCTGGCCCTGCACCCCTCGGGCCGCAGCGCGGCGGGCCTGGCCAAGGACATGTTCGGCGATCCGGGCCGCACGGTGACCGTGCGTGCGGAGATGTCCCGGGTACGGCGCTATCTCGGGGCGTTCCTGGAACACCGGCCGTATCGTTTCTGCGAGGACGCCGAGGTCGAGGTGGTGCTGCCGGGCAACCCGGGCGACCTGCTGCCGCACTCGACGGCCCCGGCCGTACTCGGGGCCAGGGTCGGCGCCGAGACCGAGTGAAAACCCTCGATCTGGGCGGATCTTCCGCATAATTGCACGGTCTTCGCCCCAGCGATGCCGCACTGCCGTAGCATCCTCTACGGGCCACCCCACCTGCTCCTCGGTCAACGTACGGATCAACAGGCGCAGTTGGCCCGCCTCGGGAGGACGTATGAAGCAACGCGGCAGACACCGCAGGCGCAAGCGGGGCCAAGCGGTCCGCGCGTTCCTGGCCGGGACGGCCCTCGCTCTGACCGCCGCCGCCACCATGATCAGCGCCTCACAGGCCACGGTCGCGGCCAATCCCGGAACACTGAAGCCGCTCACCTCGACCGCCGATACCACCCCGTTGCGCCTCAAGGAGTCCCAGGTCCCGAAGAGCGCCCTGGACCGGCTCTCCTCCGAGATGGGGCGTCCGGTCGGCGTCTCCGCCGTCCTCGCCTCCGCCGACCGCACCCTGCGCGACGCGATCGGCTGCACGGCCGGTGAGCGCACGGCGTTGCCCGTGGAGCCTGCCGCGACCGCCGCCTACTGCTGGGACGCCGCCGACACCCGCTCCTGGCGGGCCGGGGCGGTCACCACCTCCGGGGACGCCGACGACGACGGCCTGTGGGGCGCCAACCGCGTGATCCTGTCCGCGTGGAGCCGCACCGGCACCGCCGCGGACGACGGGGGCCTGGCCCGGGTCGCCTTCGTCGACGCCAACGACCTGGGCCGACTCACCTACTCCTGGGTCCTCCTCGCCGTCCCCGTCGACGACGGACATGACTTCCGCGGCCTCGTCTCACAGGTCTCCGGCATGGTCTGGTACCAGAACAAGCTGCTGGTCACCGCGAGCGGCGACGGCGGCGACGCGCTGTACGTCTACGACATGGACCGCGTCCAGCGCGCCACCGTCGACAGCAGCGCGGTCGGCAGAGTCCGCGGCGGCTGGTCGGCGCACGGCGCCCAGTGGGTCCTGCCCGCCGTCGGCTCCTACCGCCTGACCGACACGGCGGGCGCCACCCGCCCCGACTACCTCTCCCTCGACCGCAGCACCGCACCGGACAGCCTGGTCGGGAGCGAGTGGGTCTCCGGGGACGACGACAGGGACGCCCGCGTGTGGCGCTACGACTTCAGCGCCGACCCCCGCCGCTCCGGCCTCCTGGCCACCGGCAGCGGCGGCTACGCACGTGTGGCCGATGCGTACGCCACCAAGGCCGCCGGCTCCGGGCCCGTCCTGTCGTACGACTCCCAGTGGTATCTGGGCCGGGCGGCCGGGACGGACGGCGACCACGGCACCCTCTGGCGCCAGAACACCTCGACCCCCGCGAAGGCCACCCGCTGCGGCACGGACGAGACCCGCAACTGCTGGAGCGGCGAGTCGGAGTCGCTGTCGTACTGGGAACAGACGGGCGATGTGTGGTCCCAGTCCGGCCGGATGCTGTTCGCACTGCCGCTGGCCTCGATCGACAGATCTCTGGGCTAGATGATTCCCTGACGGTCATGCCGAACATCCCCGTGACCACCTGGTCCCTGGAACAGAGCGCCCCGACCGACCTCCTCCCGGCCGAACCCCCGGAGGGCGATGTCCGCATCAGCCGCGCGGAAGTCCCCTCCCCCGAGTTCAGCCGCTTCCTCTACGCGTCGGTGGGCGGCGACATCCGCTGGACCGACCGGCTCTCCTGGACGTACGCGCGGTGGCGGGAGCACCTGGAGCGGCCGGGCGTGGAGACCTGGGTGGCCTACGACCGCGGCACGCCCGCCGGCTATGTCGAGCTGGAGTCCCAGGACGACGGTGTCGTGGAGATCGCCTACTTCGGCCTGATCCCCGCCTTCCGCGGCCGCCGGATCGGTGGCCACCTCCTCTCCTACGGCACCGCCCGCGCCTGGGACCTCGCGGACCGCTGGCCGGGGCTGACCGACACCAAGCGGGTCTGGCTGCACACCTGCTCCAAGGACGGCGAGCACGCGATGGCCAACTACCAGCGCCGTGGCTTCCAGCTTTTCGACACCAAGGTGGAGGAGGAGGCGGAGGTGCCCGCCCCCGGCCCCTGGCCCGGCGCCTACCCGGCCTGACCTGCGGGAACAAGAGTCCCCGCGATCTTTGTGACCAACGACACCCTCGTCTCGCCTTTCGAGACAAGGGTGTCCACATGGCGGATAAAGCTGGACTGTGTCCAGATCGCCGTGACACGCTTCCGTCATGTCTGGAACTGGAATTGCCTTGGTGAGTCGGCGGCACGTCGACCTCGGCCGCATGTCCAGCGCCATCTGTCCGGTGCGCTGACGAGCCGCAGCGTCACCCGGCACATCCCCTCGTTCTCCTCCCCGCGCAATGACGCGCAGGTACACCCATGCGCCCGTGTACGCGCAGGTAAGAGCCGCTTTCCGCCTGTCCCGAAGGACGTAACAACCATGGCCGCCACCCCGCAGAACCCTGCCGACGCAGCGCCCCGCCGCAAGGTGAGCCGTCACCGCGGTGAGGGTCAGTGGGCCGCGGGGCACCACACCCCGCTGAACGGCAACGAGCAGTTCAAGAAGGACGACGACGGTCTCAATGTGCGGACACGCATTGAGACGATCTACTCGAAGCGCGGCTTCGACTCGATCGACCCCAACGACCTGCGCGGCCGGATGCGCTGGTGGGGCCTCTACACCCAGCGCAAGCCCGGGATCGACGGCGGCAAGACCGCGATCCTGGAGCCGGAGGAGCTGGACGACAAGTACTTCATGCTGCGCGTCCGCATCGACGGCGGCCGGCTCACCACCCAGCAGCTGCGCGTGATCGGCGAGATCTCCGAGGAGTTCGCGCGCGGCAGCGCGGACGTCACCGACCGGCAGAACATCCAGCTGCACTGGATCCGCATCGAGGACGTCCCGGAGATCTGGAACCGCCTGGAGGCGGTCGGCCTCTCCACCACCGAGGCCTGCGGCGACTGCCCGCGTGTCGTCATCGGCTCGCCGGTCGCCGGCATCGCCGAGGACGAGATCATCGACGGCTCCTGGGCGATCGAGGAGATCCACGAGCGGTACATCGGCAGCAAGGAGTTCTCCAACCTGCCCCGCAAGTTCAAGACGGCGATCTCCGGCTCCCCGCTGCTCGACGTGGTCCACGAGATCAACGACATCGCCTTCGTCGGCGTCGAGCACCCCGAGCACGGCCCCGGTTTCGACCTGTGGGTCGGCGGCGGTCTGTCCACCAACCCGAAGCTCGGCGTCCGGCTCGGCGCCTGGGTGCCGCTGGACGAGGTGCCCGAGGTGTGGGCCGGTGTGGTCGGCATCTTCCGCGACTGGGGCTACCGGCGCCTGCGCACCCGCGCGCGCCTGAAGTTCCTCGTGGCCGACTGGGGCCCGGAGAAGTTCCGCCAGGTCCTGGAGGACGACTACCTCAAGCGCAAGCTGGTCGACGGTCCCGCGCCCGCCGAGCCCTCCGGCCGCTGGCGCGACCACGTGGGCGTGCACCGCCAGAAGGACGGCCTGTTCTACGTCGGTTTCGCCCCGCGCGTCGGCCGCGTCGACGGCACCACGCTGACGAAGATCGCCGAGGTCGCGGAGGCGCACGGCTCGGGCCGGGTCCGGACCACCGTCGAGCAGAAGATGATCATCCTCGATGTCGAGGAGGCGCAGGTCCAGCCGCTGGTCGAGGCCCTGGAGGCGCTGGATCTCACCGCGAAGCCCTCCCCGTTCCGGCGCGGCACCATGGCCTGCACCGGCATCGAGTACTGCAAGCTCGCCATCGTCGAGACCAAGCAGCGCGGCTCCTCGCTCATCGACGAACTGGAGCGCCGGATCCCGGAGTTCGACGAGCCGATCACCATCAACCTCAACGGCTGCCCGAACGCCTGCGCCCGTATCCAGGTGGCGGACATCGGTCTCAAGGGCCAGCTGGTCCTCAACGACCGCGGCGAGCAGGTCGAGGGCTACCAGGTGCACCTGGGCGGCGCGCTCGGCCTGGAGGCCGCCTTCGGCCGCAAGGTGCGTGGCCTGAAGGTCACCGCCGAGGAACTGCCGGACTACGTCGAGCGGGTCCTCAAGCGGTTCCAGGCCGAGCGCGAGGAGGGCGAGCGCTTCGCCGCCTGGGCCTCGCGTGCCAGCGAGGAGGCACTGTCGTGAGCGAGCGGGCCGCCCCCTTCTACTGCCCCTACTGCGGCGACGAGGACCTGCGTCCGAGCGAAGCCCTGGAAGGCACCCACGGCACGTGGGAATGCGCGGCGTGCAACCGCGCATTCCAGTTGAAGTTCCTCGGGCTGCTCGCCCGGGGCCTTCGACACACCGACGCAGGGGGAGATCAGATATGACCGCGATTCAGGAAGAGCGCACGACCGACGACCTCAAGGCCCTCGCCGAGCAGGCGGGCCGCGACCTGGAGGACGCCTCCGCGCTGGAGATCCTCCAGTGGGCGGTCGACACCTTCGGCGAGCGTTTCTGTGTGACCTCCTCGATGGAGGACGCGGTGGTCGCCCACCTCGCGTCCCGCGCGAGGAAGGGCGTGGACGTCGTCTTCCTCGACACCGGCTACCACTTCGAGGAGACCATCGGCACCCGGGACGCGGTCGAGGCCGTGATGGACGTGAACGTCATCACGCTGTCGCCGACGCGGACGGTCGCCGAGCAGGACGCCGAGTTCGGCCCGAAGCTGCACGACCGCGACCCCGACCTGTGCTGCAGGATGCGCAAGGTCGAGCCGCTGGAGCGGGGTCTGAAGGACTACCTGGCCTGGGCGACCGGGCTGCGCCGCGACGAGTCCCCGACCCGGGCGAACACCCCGGTGGTCGGCTGGGACGAGAAGCGGCAGAAGGTCAAGATCTCCCCGATCGCCCGCTGGACCCAGGACGACATGGACGCGTACGTCAGCGAGCACGGCGTCCTGACCAACCCCCTGCTGACGGACGGCTACGCGTCCGTCGGCTGCGCCCCCTGCACCCGCCGTGTCCTGGAGGGCGAGGACGCGCGCGCCGGCCGCTGGGCCGGACGTTCCAAGACCGAGTGCGGGCTGCACGGATGACGACATCTACCAAGGAGTTGCACGTGACGACCGGAGCCACCGTCTGGCTCACGGGTCTGCCGAGTGCCGGCAAGACCACCATCGCGTACGAGCTGGCGGGCCGGCTGCGTGAGGAGGGCCACCTCGTCGAGGTGCTCGACGGCGACGAGATCCGCGAGTTCATCTCCGCGGGTCTCGGCTTCAGCCGCGAGGACCGGCACACCAACGTGCAGCGCATCGGCTTCCTCGCCGAACTCCTCGCCCGCAACGGCGTCAAGGCGCTGGTCCCGGTCATCGCGCCCTACGCCGACAGCCGTGAGGCAGTGCGCAAGCGCCACCAGGAGAGCGGTGCCGCGTACCTGGAGATCCACGTGGCGACTCCGGTCGAGGTGTGCTCCGTACGCGACGTGAAGGGCCTGTACGCCAAGCAGGCCGCGGGTGAGCTGTCCGGGCTGACCGGGGTCGACGATCCCTACGAGGAGCCCGCGTCGCCCGATCTGCGGATCGAGTCGCAGAACCAGACCGTCCAGGAGTCCGCGGCCGCGGTCCACGCGCTGCTCACCGAGAGGGGACTGGCATGACGACGACCGTCGCGGCGGTGAAGGGCGGAGGCGGTACGGAGGCTCCGTACACCCTGTCCCACCTGGACGCCCTCGAGTCCGAGGCCGTGCATATCTTCCGTGAGGTGGCGGGCGAGTTCGAGCGGCCGGTGATCCTGTTCTCCGGCGGCAAGGACTCCATCGTCATGCTGCACCTGGCGCTGAAGGCGTTCGCCCCCGCGGTGATCCCGTTCTCGCTGCTGCACGTGGACACGGGCCACAACTTCCCCGAGGTGCTCGAGTACCGCGACCGTGTGGTGGCCGCCCATGGGCTGCGCCTCCATGTGGCCTCGGTACAGGACTACATCGACCGCGGTGTGCTCAAGGAGCGTCCGGACGGGACCCGCAACCCTCTCCAGACCCTGCCGCTCACCGAGAAGATCCAGGCGGAGAAGTTCGACGCGGTCTTCGGCGGTGGCCGCCGGGACGAGGAGAAGGCCCGCGCCAAGGAGCGGGTGTTCTCGCTGCGCGACGAGTTCTCGCAGTGGGACCCGCGCCGCCAGCGCCCCGAGCTGTGGAACCTGTACAACGGCCGGCACGCCCCCGGCGAGCACGTCCGGGTCTTCCCGCTGTCCAACTGGACCGAGCTGGACGTCTGGCAGTACATCGCCCGCGAGAAGATCGAACTGCCGGACATCTACTTCGCCCACGAGCGTGAGGTCTTCTCGCGCAGCGGCATGTGGCTGACGGCCGGCGAGTGGGGCGGGCCCAAGGACGGCGAGACCGTCGAGAAGCGCCTCGTGCGCTACCGGACCGTCGGTGACATGTCCTGCACGGGTGCCGTCGACTCCGACGCCGACAGCATCGAGAAGGTCATCACGGAGATCGCGGCCTCCCGGCTCACCGAGCGCGGCGCCACCCGCGCCGACGACAAGATGTCCGAGGCCGCGATGGAAGACCGCAAGCGCGAGGGGTACTTCTAGACATGAGCACGACCATTTCCGAGGTGCTCTCGGAGTCCACCCTGCTGCGGTTCGCGACCGCGGGTTCCGTCGACGACGGCAAGTCCACCCTCGTCGGCCGACTGCTGCACGACTCCAAGTCGGTCCTCACCGACCAGTTGGAGGCCGTGGAGCGCGCCTCTTTGAGCCGGGGTCAGGAAGCGCCCGACCTCGCGCTGCTGACGGACGGTCTGCGCGCCGAGCGCGAGCAGGGCATCACCATCGACGTGGCCTACCGCTACTTCGCCACGCCCAGGCGCCGGTTCATCCTCGCCGACACCCCCGGCCATGTGCAGTACACCCGCAACATGGTGACGGGTGCCTCCACGGCCGAGCTGACGGTGATCCTGATCGACGCCCGCAACGGGGTCGTGGAGCAGACCCGCCGGCACGCGGCCCTCGCCGCGCTGCTGCGGGTGCCGCACGTGGTGCTCGCGGTCAACAAGATGGACCTCGTCGACTACGCCGAGCCCGTCTTCGCCGCGATCGCCGAGGAGTTCACGGCGTACGCGACCGAGCTGGGCGTCCCGGACGTCACCGCCATCCCGATCTCGGCGCTCGCCGGCGACAACGTGGTGGAACCGTCCGCCAACATGGACTGGTACGGCGGTCCGACCGTCCTGGAGCACCTGGAGACGGTCCCGGTCGCTCATGACCTGAGCCACTGCCACGCCCGCCTTCCCGTGCAGTACGTGATCCGGCCGCAGACCGCCGAGCACCCCGACTACCGGGGCTACGCCGGTCAGATCGCCGCCGGTTCGTTCCACGTGGGCGAGCAGATCACCGTGCTGCCCTCGGGCCGCTCCACGAAGATCGCCGGGATCGACCTGCTCGGTGAGCCGGTCGACGTGGCCTGGACGACCCAGTCGGTGACGATCCTCCTGGAGGACGACATCGACATCTCGCGCGGCGACCTGCTGGTGCCCAGCAAGGACGCCCCGCCGACCACCCAGGACATCGAGGCGACCGTCTGCCATGTCGCCGACGCGCCGCTGACCGTCGGCCACCGGGTGCTGCTCAAGCACGGCACCCGCACGGTCAAGGCGATCGTCAAGGACATCCCGTCCCGGCTCACGCTCGACGACCTGTCCCTGCACCCGCATCCGGGGCAGCTCGTCGCCAACGACATCGGCCGGGTGAAGATCCGTACCGCCGAGCCGCTGCCCGTCGACTCCTACTCCGACTCGCGGCGCACCGGTTCGTTCATCCTCATCGACCCGAACGACGGCACCACCCTCACCGCGGGCATGGTCGGCGAGTCGTTCGCGTCCCCCGAGCCCGTCAAGGACGAGTCCGAGGACGACGGGTGGGACTTCTGACATGAACTCCACCGACTACTGGTCCACGTTCGCGAAGGAGGGCGGCCGCGTAGGCAGCGGCGCGCTCGGCAGCGGGCAGGGCGGAGTTGCGCGATGTGTGCGCTGACGTACGCGCACCGCTTGCGCGCCCCGTCCCCCCACAGCCGTAGACGCAGACCTGCCGACCTCCCGGCCACGACCTGAGAGACCGTGACCGCCGGGCCTCCGAGAGGAACACCTCCCGTGCCTGCTACATCCGCTCTTCGCCGCAGCCTCGCGGTCATCGCCGCGCTCCCACTGCTCACCCTCGCCGCCTGCGGCTACGGCTCCCAGGCCAAGGACGACGGCACCGCCAAGGTCGCCGCCGGGGCCAAGAAGATCGACGGGCTCGACTCCGTCAAGATCGGCTACTTCGGCAACCTGACCCACGGCACCGCGCTGGTCGGGGTGAACAAGGGGTTCTTCCAGAAGGAGCTCGGGGCCACCAAGGCCTCGTACGCGACCTTCAACGCCGGCCCGTCCGAGATCGAGGCGCTCAACTCCAAGTCGATCGACATCGGCTGGATCGGCCCTTCCCCCTCGATCAACGGCTACGTCAAGTCGGGCGGCAAGAGCCTGAAGATCATCGGCGGTTCGGCCTCCGGCGGTGTGAAGCTGGTCGTCAACCCCGACAAGATCAAATCCCTCAAGGACGTCAAGGGCAAGAAGATCGCCACCCCGCAGCTCGGCAACACGCAGGACGTGGCGTTCCTCAACTGGATCGCCGACCAGGGCTGGAAGGTCGACGCGCAGAGCGGCAAGGGTGACGTCACCGTCGTCCGCACCGACAACAAGATCACGCCGGACGCCTACAAGTCCGGTTCCATCGACGGCGCCTGGGTGCCGGAGCCGACCGCGTCGAAGCTGGTCGCCGAGGGCGGCAAGGTTTTGCTCGACGAGGCGTCGCTGTGGCCGGACAAGAAGTTCGTGATCACGAACATCATCGTGCGCCAGGACTTCCTCAAGGAGCACCCGAAGGCGGTCGAGGCCGTCCTGAAGGCGTCGGTGGAAGCCAACAAGTGGATCAACGCGAACCCGGACGCGGCGAAGGCGGCGGCGAACAAGCAGCTGGAGGCGGACTCCGGGAAGGCGCTCAAGCCCGAGGTCCTGGACCCGGCCTGGAAGTCGATCCAGTTCACCAACGACCCGCTGGCCGCCACGCTCAACACGGAGGCGGAGCACGCGGTCAAGGCCGGTCTGCTCAAGAAGCCCGACCTGAACGGGATCTACGACCTCACCATCCTCAACAAGGTCCTCAAGGCCGACGGCGAGTCCACGGTCGACGCCGCCGGTCTCGGCACCAGCTGAGTCCGGTTCCCGAAGAGTTCCCAGGAGGTGACGACCATGGCCACGACCACGACGCTCGCCAAGGCCGACGAGTCCGTCGAGTACGCCGCACGCCTTGAGCACGTCTCGAAGTCCTTCGCGGGACCGGGTGGACAGCAGCTCGTCCTGGACGACATCAGCATCGATGTCGCGCCGGGCGAGTTCGTCACCCTCCTGGGGGCCTCGGGCTGCGGCAAGTCCACGCTGCTGAACCTGGTGGCGGGGCTGGACCAGCCGAGCACGGGCGCCATCACGACCGACGGCCGCCCGGCCCTGATGTTCCAGGAGCACGCCCTCTTCCCGTGGCTGACCGCGGGCAAGAACATCGAACTCGCCCTGAAGCTGAGGGGAGTTCCCAAACCCGAGCGACGCGGCAAGGCCGAGGAGCTGCTCGAACTGGTCCGACTGAAGGGCGCGTACGGCAAGCGCGTCCACGAACTGTCGGGCGGCATGCGCCAGCGCGTGGCTTTGGCCCGCGCGCTGGGGCAGGAGAGCAACCTGCTGCTGATGGACGAGCCGTTCGCGGCCCTCGACGCCATCACGCGGGACGTGCTGCACGACGAGATCACCCGGATCTGGACGGAGACCGGGATCTCCGTCCTGTTCGTCACGCACAACGTGCGCGAGGCGGTACGGCTCGCGCAGCGCGTGATCCTGCTGTCCTCCCGCCCGGGCAGGATCGCGCGCGAGTGGACGGTCGACATCCCGCAGCCGCGCCGCATCGAGGACGCGCCCGTGGCCGAACTGGCCCGTGAGATCACCGAAGAACTGCGTGGGGAGATCCGCCGTCATGGCCAGCACTGACACGACACCGGCCCAGGACGCCGGGAGCGTAGAGGCGGGCCTCGACGCGCTGGAGACCCGGGCCACCGGCCGCCCGACCCTCCGGCAGACCCTCGTCAACAAGATCCTGCCGCCGGTCATCGCGCTCGCGGTGGTCCTCGTGATCTGGACGCTCCTCTACCCGGTCGTCGACGACCCGTCCAAGCTGCCGTCGCCGGCGGCCGTGGGCGCCACGTTCAAGGAGGCATGGCTCCAGGGCGATCTGCTCGGCTACATCTGGACCAGTGTCTCGCGCGGTCTGCTGGGCTTCTTCTTCGCCCTGCTCATCGGCACCCCGCTGGGCCTGATCGTGGCCCGGGTGAAGTTCATCCGCGCGGCCATCGGCCCGATCCTGTCGGGTCTCCAGTCGCTGCCCTCGGTGGCGTGGGTGCCGCCGGCCGTGATCTGGCTGGGCCTGAACAACTCCATGATGTACGCCGTGATCCTGCTCGGCGCGGTCCCCTCCATCGCCAACGGCCTGGTGTCCGGCGTCGACCAGGTGCCGCCGCTGTTCCTGCGGGCCGGCCGCACCATGGGTGCGACGGGCATCAAGGGCATCTGGCACGTCACGCTGCCGGCCGCGCTGCCCGGCTATGTGGCGGGCCTCAAGCAGGGCTGGGCCTTCTCCTGGCGCTCTCTGATGGCCGCGGAGATCATCGCCCAGTTCCCCGACCTGGGCGTGGGCCTCGGCCAGTTGCTGGAGAACGGCCGCACCAACAGCGACATGGCCATGGTGTTCGAGGCCATCCTCCTCATCCTGTTCGTCGGCATCGCGATCGACCTGCTGATCTTCAGCCCGCTGGAGCGGTGGGTGCTGCGCAGCCGCGGTCTGCTGGTGAAGAGCTGAGTCCATGAAGCCCGTTCTCCTGGTCATCGCCCACGGCAGCCGCGATGCTCGGCACGCCGCGACGGTGCACGCCCTCGTCCGCCGGGTGCGCTCGCTGCGCCCGGACGTACGGGTGGAGACGGGCTTCCTGGACTTCAACATCCCTTCCGTGCAGGGGGTGTTGGAGTCCCTGGCGGCGGAGGGCGTCCGTGACGTCGTAGCGCTGCCGCTGCTGTTGACGCGGGCGTTCCACGCGAAGGCGGACATCCCCGCGGTCCTCAGGGACGCGCCGCCGCAGCTCCGCATCCGGCAGGCGGAGGTGCTGGGCCCGTCCCCGCTGCTGCTGTCCGCGCTCGAACGGCGTTTGTACGAGGCTGGGTTGACGCCCGCCGACAAGTCCTCGACCGGGGTCGTACTGGCCTCGGCGGGGTCCACCGACCCGGAGGCGATCGCAGTGATCGCTGACATCGCGCGGGAGTGGCGGCACACCGGTTGGTGCGCCGTGCGGCCTGCGTTCGCCTCCGCGGCCCTGCCCCGCACCGAGGACGCGGTGCGCGAACTGCGGGCTCTCGGCTGCGCGAAGGTGGCCGTGGCGCCGTACGTCCTCGCTCCCGGGTTCCTGCCCGACCGGATCGCACGGGGCGCGGCCGAGGCGGACGTCCTGGCCGGGGTGCTGGGGCCGGCGCCGGAGGTGGCGCGGGTGCTGTTGCGGCGGTACGACGCGGCGGCGGCGCGGGGGCTGCCGCGGCTGACGGTGAGCGCCTAGGAGTTACTCCTCGGCAGCCGCCACCGCCTCGTCGGCCAGCCGTGCCAACTCCCCCACCGGCAGCGACCCGGCTGCCCTGCGCTCTTGGGCGAAGGTGTTGGCCAGGCCCTGGAGAAGTTCGTTCAGCGGCGTCGGGACGCCGTGCAGGCGGCCCAGGAGGACGATCTCACCGTTGAGGTAGTCGGCCTCGATGGTGCCGGTGGCGCGGACGAGGGACTGCCAGGAGGAGCCGCCGACCGGGACGCCGTCGAGCGGGACGGCGGTGACCTTGTCGCCGCGGGTCGTCCGCTGCTCCTCGGCGCTCGCGTACGGGATCCCTGCCGCGTCGAGCACCGCCTCGCCCTCGGCACGGACCCGACGGCGCAGGGACCTGCTGTCCGCTCCGCCGTCGTCGGGGCCGCTCAGGGCCATCAGGGCGTTGCCGAGGTTGGTCAGCAGCTTGGCGTACTGCCAACGCGTCACGTCCGCCACGACCGGCGCCTCGAACCTGGACTTCTCCAGGTCGGCGGCGATCCGGTGCAGGATCTCGTCGATGCCGTGCGGGTAACGGCCGAGGTGCAGCATCCCGGTGAGCGGGGCGCAGGCGGCGCTGACGACACCGGGTTCCACGAAGGTCGCCGGCAGCCAGACGCAGACGCCGTAGACGTGCCGGAAGCGGCGCAGGGCCATGCGCTGGCCCTCCACGCCGTTCTGCGCGCACAGCAGCGGCAGCCGCTCGGCCGCCGTGCCACCGCCCTGGACCGGGGCCGGGCCCCAGGCGTCCACGGCGCCTTGCGTGTCCTGGGTCTTCACGGCGAGGACGAGCACGTCGTCGGCGCGCAGGGCACCCAGCGGGGCCGGTCCGTCCACGACCGGGAGCCGGTGGGTGAACTCGCCGTCCGGCACTCTCAGCCGCAGTCCGCCGTCCCTGAGTGCCGCGAGGTGCGCACCCCGCGCGACCAGCACGACCTCGTGCCCGGCTCCCGCGAGCCGCCCCCCGACGGCCCCGCCGACCGCCCCTGCCCCGATGATGATGTAACGCATGGGACGAGCCTCGCACAGGGGTGTCGGCCGCTGTGCGTCCAGCCGGTCATTCTGCGAACGGCGTGGCCTGGTGGAAGTACAGCAGCCATCCGCTCGGCGTGCGCCGCCACAGTGAACTGCGGTGCGCCCGGCTGCCGTTGTGCTCCGTTTCGAAGGTGATGTGAACGACGTCGGGCGCGAGCCGGACCCCCTTCATCCCGAACGCCGCGATCGGCCCGGCCTGCTGATCCGAGGCCCCGGCCAGGGCGGCGATGATCGACGCTCGGTCCCAGTGCCGCCCCGAGGCGCCGAACTCGTGGAACTCGGGGTGCAGCAGCGCGCTCACCGCCTCGGGCGAGGCGCGAACTTCGGGGTCGAGGAGCCGCAACTCGCCCTGAACCGCGGCCTCCACGGCGGGGTCGCGGTCAGGCACCCGTCATCTCCACCAGCTTGACGACCGTGTTCCAGTTGCGGCTGGTGGCGATCACGCCCTTGTTCAGCCTCGGCCTCGACAGCTGCTCGGCGAGCTTGGAGCGGCCCAGACCGTTCGGGGCGTAGAGGTACAGGGCGCGGTCGCCGAGGCGGAACTCCTCGGGGAGGTGGGCGGCTTGGTCGACCTCCGCGAAGCGGGCCGCGTCGACGGGGGCGGAGAAGTAGGTGACGTGGAGCTGTTTGCCCTCCAGTTCGGCGGCCGGGAAAGGGCAGTTGTCGGCGATCGCCTTCAGGTAGGTGTGGTCGCGGACGATCACGTCGACCGTGAAGCCGAACCGCTTCTCGATCGCGTCCGTGAGTTCGGCGGCCAGGGAGTCCTCGTCGCCGTGGTCGGCGGTGAACACGGCCTGCCCGCTCTGGAGGTAGCTGCGTACCCCGCTGTGTCCGAGGTCTTCCATCAGCGTGCGCAGGTCGGCCATGGGGACCTTCCTGCTGCCGCCGACGTTGATTCCGCGCAGCAGCGCCGCGTACGTGGTCGTCATGCGCCCACCCTAGGACGGCGCTCGCGCGGACCCCGATCACCGCCCCGCACACGGTTCTTTAGATGTAAGGGTCACGGTCCTCCCCAGTACGGAGGGCGCGCGGTCCCTTGGGAGGAGCCTGCGGTCCCCGCACTTCACCGGACAGCACGACGAGAGGGGTTTATCCGGCTCATACCTTCTAAGTGAAAGGTGGCGGCAGGGGGCTGCCACCGCTCACAAGGGGGCAAGCCCGTCATGGGGAACGGAGACACAAGGGTGCGTGGCCTGGCCGCCCGGGCCGGCGGCTGGAGCGCACGGCACCGATGGGCTGCCGTCGGTATCTGGGTGCTGTTCGTCGTCCTGGCGATGGGACTCGGCTCGGCGGCGGGCCGGGTCGACGTCAAGGACAGCGACCAGCTCAAGGGGGAGACCCACACCGCCGCGAAGATCATCGAGGACGCCGGGATCGACGAGCCGGCCAGTGAGACGGTGCTGATCCAGGCGAAGGACGCCGGTGGCAAGGCGACCGACGCCGACTTCAAGGCGGCCGTCACCGCGGTCGTGAAGGCGGTCGAGGGCACCGGCAAGGTCACCGACGTGACCTCGCCGTACGACACGAACACGATCTCCAAGGACGGCCGCAGCGCGCTCGTGCAGTTCGACATGCGCGGCGAGGCGGACACCGCCGGGGACCGGGTCGAGCCGGTGCTGAAGGCCGTCGAGGGGGTGCAGAAGGAGCACGGGTCGCTGCGGATCGAGGAGATCGGCGGCGCCAGCATGATGAAGACGTTCGACGACGCGTTCGGCGACGACTTCGAGAAGGCCGAGCTCTCCGCCGTACCGGTGGCCCTCGGCATCCTGCTCATCGCGTTCGGCGCGCTGGTCGCGGCGCTGCTGCCGGTGGCCCTCGCGGTCACCGCGATCATGGCGACGATGGGCCTGATGGGCGTCGTCAGCCATGTGATGCCGATGAGCGACACCGCCAACTCGGTGATGCTCCTGGTCGGCCTGGCCGTGGGCGTCGACTACTGCCTGTTCTATCTGCGCCGTGAGCGCGAGGAGCGGCAGGCCGGACGGGACGCCCAGACCGCCCTGCGCATCGCCGCCGCCACCAGTGGCCGCGCGATCATCGTCTCGGGTGTCACGGTGTGCGTGGCGATGGCGGGCATGCTGTTCACCGGGCTCGCCGAGTTCGAGGCGATGGGCCTGGCCTCGCTGATGGTCGTCGCGGTCGCCATGGTCGGTTCCGTGACCGTGCTGCCCGCGCTGCTCTCCCTGCTGGGCGGGCGGGTCGAGAAGGGCAAGATCCCCTTCCTGCACCCGGAGAGCCGGCTGCGCCGCAAGCGGGGCGTCAACCCGGAGAGCCGGTTCTGGACCGCCGTACTGAAGGGCGTGCTCGCCAGGCCCGTCATCTCGGTCGTGGTCGCGGCCGGCGCGCTGCTCGCCATCTCGGCGCCCGCGCTCGGCATGAAGACCCAGAACCTCACCCTGGACCAGGAGTTCGGCGACTCGCTGCCGATCGTGCAGACCTACAACCGGGTCAACGACGCCTTCCCCGGCGGCTCCGAGCCGGCCGAGGTGGTCGTCAAGGCGGCCGACATCAACGCCCCCGCAGTCACCGGCGCGCTGGCCGACTTCAAGGCGAAGGCGATCTCCTCGGGCGCCTCGCGCGGCCCGGTCGAGATCAAGCTGCACGACGCGCAGAACCTCGCCTTCGTGTACGTCCCGCTGGTGGGCGGCTCCGACCTCGACAAGGCCGGTCGGAGCCTGGACACACTGCGCGACGAGGTGCGTCCGGCCACCCTGGGCAAGGTCGACGGTGTCGAGGCACCGATCACCGGACAGGTCGCCGGTTCCAAGGACTTCAACGACCAACTGGCCGGAGCGGTCGTCCCGGTGTTCGCGTTCGTCGTGGTCTTCGCCTTCGTGCTGATGCTGCTGTCGTTCCGCTCGCTGACGGTCGCGATCACCTCGATCGTGCTCAACCTGCTGTCGGTGGGCGCCGCCTACGGCATCCTCGTCGCGGTCTTCCAGCACGGCTGGGGCGCCTCGCTGGTGGGCGCGGAGGGTGTCGGCGCCATCATCACCTGGCTGCCGCTGTTCCTCTTCGTGATCCTGTTCGGCCTGTCGATGGACTACCACGTGTTCGTGGTCTCGCGGATCCGCGAGGCGCACCTGCGGGGCCGCAGCACGAAGGACGCGATCCAGCACGGCGTGGTCACCACGGCCGGTGTGGTCACCAGCGCCGCCGTCATCATGGTCGCGGTGTTCGCGATCTTCGGGACGCTGTCCATGCAGTCCATGAAGCAGATGGGTGTGGGCCTCGCGGCCGCGGTGCTCATCGACGCGACGATCATCCGGGGCGTGCTGCTCCCGGCGGTCATGGCACTGCTCGGCGAGCGCAACTGGTACCTGCCGAAGTGGCTGCACCGGCTGCCCGACCTCACTCACGACGAGGCCGTGGACGCGGTGGCCGCGCCCACGGCGCGGGACGACGAGGGTGAGCCGCTGAGGGTCTGAGCCCCTTGGCGACAGGGCTGAACCCCCTTCTACCGAGGGTCCGTTGGCAACCGGGGTGCCAACGGGCCCTCACTCATGCGCGCAGTTCCGCCTCGATGAGATCGGCGGCCCCGCGCGTGCCGCCCTCCTGGGCCATCTCCGCCTGGATCTCCTTGAGCCTGCGGGCCACCTCCGGGTCGTCGACGAGCGCGAGGGCGGCCTCCCGCAGCGCCTCGGCGGTCGCGTCCTGCGTGTCGATCCGGCGGGCGACCCCGAGGTCCTGGAGCATGTCGGCGTTGCCGAACTGGTCCACGGCCTGAGGTACGGCGATCATCGGCGTGCCGGTCGCCAGTCCCTCCTGACTGCCGCCCGCGCCGGCGTGCGTGACGAACAGGTCGGCCTGCCTGAGGACCGCCAACTGCGGCACCCAGGAACGCACTTCGACGTTGTCCGGTACGGCGCCCAGCTCGGCCGGGTCCACGTGCCTGCCGATCTGGAGCACGAGGTGCCAGCCGGGGAGGTCGCCGAAGGCCCGGACGCATTCCCGGTAGAAGTCGGGCCGCTTGGTGAAGGAGGAGCCGAGGGAGACCAGAGCGACCTTCTCGGCTCCGGCCGGCCGCTGCCACTCCCCCTGGGAGCCGCGGTCCCCCTGGCAGGCGCCGACGAAGGTGTACACGCTCTCGTCGACCCGGTCGGCGTTCGGCTGGAGCGCCCTGGGGATCAGGACGAGGGAGCGGTCGAGGCGGCCGACGAAGGGGTCGGGGTGCAGGTCGATCCCGTTGTCCCGCAGCCATTTCTGGAACCGGGCATAGTAGGCCTGCCCGCGTTCGGTGCTCTTCGGCCCGGCCCACATCGGCTCGGCGACCTCCTCCTCGTAGCCCTCCCAGGCGACGAGGTTCGGCGACAGGGAGATCGCGGGCACGCCCCAGCGGTGGGCGAGGACGCGGGCCGGGTAGGCGGTGATGTCGTGCAGGACGAGGTCCGGTGCGTCGCCGTCGTACGCCTGAGCGAGCTGCGGCAGGGCCTGCATCGCGTCGGCGAGGAAGAGTTCCACGTGGTCGAGGAGTTCGGTGCCCCAGGCCGACGGGTCGTCGTCGGGACCGGGCAGGGTCGAGTTCCACGGCTTCACCTCGGCCCCGGTCTCGGCGACCTTGTCGGCGAAGAGGGGCGGAACGGCGTACGTGACCCGGTGTCCGCGGGCCACGAGCTCGCGGATCACTTCCAGGCTGGGGTTCACGTGGCCGTGGGCGGCGATGGAGAACATGGCGATGTGCGAGCGAGGGGTCATGGGAGCGAGGCTAAGCGAGACGATACGTATCGTGCAAAGTGATTACCGAGCGGCATCGCGGTCGCCGGCCGACGACCGCGATCCCTCAGCGCTGGTAGCGGGCCAGCACCAGGTTGCCGTCGTCCTCCAGGCGTTTTCGCAGCTCACCGAGGCCGATGGCACCGCTGTAGTACTCCTGGAAGGCCGGTGTGGCGACCTTGTCCTTCCATTCCGGGTAGCCGCGGACGGACTGCGCGGGGGCCGTGGTGAGGTGGGAGGCGAGGGCCGTGCCGGTGGCCCAGCCGTCCTTCGTGGTGTGCAGGGCCGGATCGGCGAGCGCCCGCGTCCCCGTGGGCAGCATCCAGTCCCCCAGCGCGAGCCGGACCATGTTCTTCGGCCGGAGCAGGAAGGCGATGAACTCGGCGGCCTCCTTCTTGTGCGGGCTGTCCTCGGCGACGGACAGGGTCTGCGGGCTGACGCCCTGGGTGAGCCCCTCGGCGCCGGCCGGGGCGGGCAGCACCTGCCACCGGAAGCCCTTCGGCGCCTGCTGCGCGATCTGCTGACGGTAGGAGAACCCGAGCGGCACCATCGCGTACTTGCCGCCGAAGAAGCCGGGCAGGGTGTCGGAGCCGCCGCTGCCGAGCGTGGTGGGCGAGGCGCTGTGGTCGGTGTTCGCCTGGTCGTGGATGGTGCGGGGCACCGTCTCGTCGGCCTTCTCGAAGCGGACGGTGACCTTTCCGTCGGCGCCCCGGTGGAAGAGCTCTCCGCCCGCCGACAGCGACAGGTTGAGGGTCGCGGAGACGGGCTCCTTGAGCGGCCAGGCCACGCCGTACTTGCCGGCACCGCTGAGCTGCCCGGTGATCCGCCGGAACTCCGGCCAGGTCCACGGGTGTTCGGGGGTGGGGATCGGGACGCCGGACTCCTTCAGCCAGTCGGCGTTGGCGACGAGGACGCGGGGCTCCTGGAGGAAGGGCACGCCGTAGACGCCGTCGCCGAAGGTGGCGGTCTGCCAACTCCGTTGTGGGATGTCCGACTTCAGCCGCTCGGGCAGCAGGCCCTTGAGATCGGCGAGGTAGCCGCCGTAGGCGAAGTCCGCGAGGTCGTCGGAGGCGTCATGGATGATGTCCGGTGCCTCGCCGCCCTCGAACGACGTGAGCAACTGGTCATGGACGCTGTCCCAACTCCCCTGCACGTAGTCGATATTGACGCCGGGGTGGGTCGCGTTCCACTCCTCCACGAGAGCCTTGTTGGCCTCGACGGACTCCTCCTGCCAGGCGAGGGACTGGAAGCGGAGGGTGATACGGCCGTCCTCGTCCTCGGGCGTGCCCGTGCCGGTGCATCCCGCCAGGAGCAGGACGAGGACTCCCACGATCCAACGTGCGCGCATCAGCTCTTCACCGCCCCGGTCAACATGCCTCCCGTGATACGGCGTTGGATGATCGCGAAGATGATCAGCGAGGGAAGGGTGGCGAGGAAGGCGGCCGCCGCCAGCGGGCCGAGGTCGGCGACTCCCTCCGCTCCGATGAAGTGGGTGAGGACGACCGGCAGGGTCTGTTTGTCCGCGGTCTTCAGCAGCACCAGCGCGAAGAAGAACTCGTTCCACGCGGTGATGAACGCGAACAGCGCCGTCGCCACGATCCCCGGCGCGAGCAGCGGCGCCGTCACCGACACCAGGGTCCGCAGGCGCCCGGCCCCGTCGACGGCCGCCGCCTCCTCCAGTTCGGTCGGCACGGCACGGACGTATCCGACGAGCATCCACAGCGCGAACGGCAGCGCCCACACGACGTACACCAGCACCAGCCCCACCAGGGAGTTGATCAGCCGCAGGTTCTTCAGGACCAGGAACAGCGGGATAATCACCAGCACGAGCGGGAACGCCTGGCTGACCACCACCCAGCCGGTGGCGGCCTTGGCGAGCCGGGTGCGGTGGCGGGCCATGACATAGGCGAGCGGGGTCGCGATCAGTACGGCGATCACCGCGGCGGTGAGCGCGGCGAGCAGGGAGTTTCCGGCGGCGCGCAGCAGGGGCTGTTCGTCGAAGGCCTGCCGGAAGTTGTCGAGGGTGGGATCCCGGGGGATCCAGGTCGGGTGCAGACTGCCCAGTTCCCGCGGGGACTTGAAGGCAGTGGAGACCAGCCAGAGGAAGGGGAAGGCGAGGAAGACGAGATAGGCGAGGAGGGCGGCGTACTGGCCGACGCGGCCTGAGGGGCTGGTCCTCACGCGTCGTCACCTCCCTTGAGACGGCCCATGAGGAACAGGGCGAGCAGGACGGAGACCACGGCCACCATCACGAGCCCCATCGCGGCCGCGTAGCCGAACTGGCCGTAGCGGAAGGCCTCTTCGTAGGCGAAGAGCATGGGCAGGCGGGTGCGGCCGCCCGGTCCGCCGCTGGTCAGCACGTACACCAGGGCGAACGAGTTGAAGTTCCAGATGAAGTTGAGCGCGGTGATCGCGAGCGCGACCGGTCTGAGGGCGGGCCAGGTGACCGTGCGGAATCGTCGCCAGGCACCCGCGCCGTCCATCGCGGCCGCCTCGTGGAGTTCGCGCGGGGTGTTCTGGAGGCCGGCGAGCAGAGTGACCGTCGTCTGCGGCATCCCGGCCCAGACGCCGACGACGATCACGGCGGGCAGGGCGGTGGACAGGCCGCTGAGCCAGTCCCGGCCGTCGCCGAGACCGAGGGTGCGCAGGGTCTCGTTGAGGACACCGGCGTCCGGGTTGTAGACCAGACGCCACATGACACCGACGACGACCTCGGGCATGGCCCAGGGGATGATCGCGAGGGCGCGGGCGAGCCAGCGCAGTTTGAGGTCCTGGTCGAGCAGCAGGGCGAGACCGAGCGCCAGCAGGAACTGCGGGACGGTCACGCCGACCGCCCACACCAGGCCGATCCGGAACGACTCCCAGAACAGCGTGTCGTGCAGCAGGTCCTGGAAGTTGAGGCCGCCGATCCACTGGGTGGCCCGGGTCCGGCCCGACTGGGCGTCGGTGAAGGCCAGCAGGATCCCGTACAGCAGCGGCCCCACGCTCAGCACCAGGATCGGGATCAGCGCGGGCAGCACCAGGAACCAGGCCGCGCGGTCGGTCGGGCGACGGTCCCCCTCGGCGCGCGGTGCGCCCTGCGCCGACCGCTCCTTCGCGGTCACCAAGGTCACGTCATCGGCTCCTTCGCACGGCTCGTGACGATCCGGCCCTCCTGGCCTGGGACCCCGTCATGGTCGTGAAGGGGGTATGCGCCGTCAAGACAGCACGCACACCGGCCCACCTGTGGGAATGCGAGACTGACCGGGGCGTTGGCGCGAAGTCGACGCCGTTCGCGGTGGCACTGCACAGGCATGCGGGACATGTCAGAACCGGGAGGCCGGACGATGGACGAGGCACGGGCACGGGACGTACTGGCCGCGGCGGGGTTGCCTGCGGGGTCGGCCCAGTTGATCGCCCTGGGCGAGAACGCCGTGTTCGCCGCCGGTGACCTGGTCGTCAAGGTGGGGCGCGACGCCGAGCTCCTCGACCGGGCACGCCGGGAACTGGACATCGCCGTGTGGCTGGCGGAGGCGGAGGTGCCGGCGGTGCGGGCGGCCGAGCCGAAGGCACGGTTGGTCGAGGGACATCCGGTGACGCTGTGGCACCGGCTTCCGGATGCCGTACGGCCCGCCGAGGCGCGGGATTTGGCCGAGCTGCTGCGGGTGGTGCACGCGCTGCCCGCGCCGTCCTTCGCCCTGCCTCCCCGTGAGCTGCTGGGCGGTGTCGAGCGGTGGCTGCGGCTTGCGGGCGATGCGATCTCTTCCGCCGACGCCGACTATCTGCGACAGCGCCGGGACGGCTTCGCGGGGGCGGCGGCCGCGGTCACGCCTCGGTTGGAGCCGGGGCCGATCCATGGGGACGCGCTTCCCCGCAATGTGCACGTCGGTCCGTCCGGGCCCGTCCTTGTCGACCTGGAGACCTTCTCCTCGGATCTGCGGGAGCACGATCTGGTGGTCATGGTGCTGTCCCGGGACCGGTACGGGTTGCCTGCGGCGGCCTATGACTCCTTCACCGCCGCGTACGGGTGGGATGTGCGGGAGTGGGAGGGATGCTCGGTGCTTCGGGGGGCTCGGGAGACGGCCAGTTGTGCGTGGGTGGCGCAGCATGCGCCGTCGAATCCCAAGGCGTTGGCCGAGTTCGAGCGCAGGGTTGCCTCGTTGCGGGACGGCGATGAGGAAGTGCGCTGGTACGCGTTCTGATCAAGAGGCGGCTGCGGATCCGTCGTGGCTGGTCGCGCCGTTACCCGCGTCCCTGTGTGGGTCATCTCCGCCCTGGATTGTCCGTGCCGCTCTTCTCAGCTCCGCAAGGACCGTACGCACCGCTCTCCTCGCCGTCCTCTCCGGGCGGTAGAGGGCGTCGATGTGACGTCTCGCCTGGACGCCGCTCAAGGGTCTGAGCGCCAGGGCCGGATGCCGGCGCATCGTCCAGCGGGGCATCAACGCCAGGCCTCCGCCCGCCGCCACCGCCTCGGCCGCCACCGAGAACTCGTTGATGCGGTGGGCCAGGTGCAGACGGTGGCCCGCCGCCGCCGCGATCGCCTCGATGGTGGCCACGATCGGGAAGCCGTCGTGGGCGGTGATCCAGGGCTCGCCCGCCACGTCCGCCGGGGTCACCCGGCGTCCGGCCGCCAGCGGGTGGTCGGCGGGCATGGCGACGTCCAGTGGTTCCCGCAGGAGCGTGGTGGCCGTCACCGTGGGCGGCCAGGCGGGGGCGTGGTCGAGACGGTGGGCCAGGGCGATGTCGTACGTGCGGGTCAGGCGCGGGAAGTCCTCCTGCGGTACGTCCTCGTCGGCCAGCCTCGGGACGGGGGTGCCGGGGTCGGCGAGGGCACGCAGCAGCAGGGGGAAGAAGGCCGCGCCCGCGCTGTGGAAGGCGGCCACCGAGACCTCGCCTTCGGGCCGGTCCACGAACTCCTGGACCGTGTGCCGGGCGCGGGCCAGCGCCGTCTCCACCTCGATGGCGGCGCCCGCCAGGGCCTGCCCGGCGTCCGTGAGCACCAGCCGTCTGCCCTCGCGCTCGGTCAGCGGCACCTTGACCGAACGCTGCAACAGCCTCAGCTGCTGCGAGATCGCCGACGGGGTCACCAGCAGCGCTTCGGCGACGGCGGTGACGCTGCCCAGTTCGCCGAGTTCCCGCAGGATCCGCAGCTGTCGTTCGTCCATCTCGACAGTGTAGGAGTACTAAAAGATCGTTGAAGGAACTGGTTCTGGGCTTCAGGGACGGCTCGGTGCAGGGTGGACGGGTGTCCGACGCCCGCCGTACCGACCTGGTACTTCTGCTGGTCGCGATCGTCTGGGGTTCGAGTTATCTCTCCGCCCAGACCGCGACGTCCGCTCTCCCCGTCCTGCTGGTGCTCTTCGCCCGCTACGCCCTGTCCGCGCTCGCCTGCCTGGGAGTCGTCGTCCTCCCCGGGCGAGGCCCGCGCCGGTGGACCCGCGAGGAACTGCGGGCGGGGCTGCCCCTGGGTCTCACCCAGGCCGCGGTCCTGGTCGTCGAGACCTACGGCGTCGCCCACACCAGCGCCGCCAACGCTGGGCTGATCATCAGCCTGACCATCGTCCTGACCCCCCTCCTCGACCGCACCGGTCACCGGGGCGGCCTGCCGCCCGTGTTCTACGCCGCCGCCGGGGTCTGCGTGCTGGCCGTCGGGATCCTCATGGCGGGCAACGGCTTCCACGCGCCCCGCCTCGGCGACCTGCTGATGCTGGGTGCCGCGGTCGTACGGGCCGGTCATGTCGCACTCGTCGGCCGGCTCACCGCGGGCCGGGCGGTACGGCCGCTGCACCTCACGACCGTGCAGACCCTCGTCGGCACGGTCCTGTTCCTCCCTCTGGCCGCGCGCGACCTTCCGGCCCTGGTCCACGCGGACTCGGCGACCTGGACGCAGCTGGTCTATCTCGCCCTGTTCTGCAGTGTGTTCGCCTTCCTCGCCCAGACCTGGGCGGTGCAGCGCTCCTCGGCCAGCCGGGCCAGTCTGCTGCTGGGCACGGAGCCGATCTGGGCCGCGGCGGCGGGGGTCGCCCTGGGCGGGGAGCACTTCACCGCACTGACCGGGCTCGGGGCGGTCATGATGATCACCGGCACGTACTGGGGGCAGTCCGTGGAACGCTCCCACCGCGCAACCGCCTTGTCCCGCACCGAAGTTGAGCCCACGCCCACCGGAGAGGACACCCGATGCCAGACGACGACGCCTACGAGCCGTACGACACCTACGACCGTCTGATCACCCTGCTCGACACCTCCTCGGTCGACTACCAGTTGATCGACCACGCGCCCGAGGGCACCACGGACGCCGTGTGCGCGCTGCGCGGGCACCCTGCCTCGGAGGCGGCGAAGTGCATCGTGCTGCGGGTCAAGGTGGACCGCCGGACGACCCGGCATGTCCTCGCGGTCGTCCCCGGGGACCGGCGCGTGGACCTGGACGCGATCCGGACGCTGTTCGCCGCGCGCTATGTCGGGTTCAGCGACGCGGAGACCGCCGAGCGGCTGGCCCGGGCGATCCCCGGCACGGTCCTGCCGTTCAGCTTCGACCCCGAATTGGAGCTCGTCGCCGACCCGGACGTGGTCAAGCAGCCCCGGCTCTACTTCAACGCCGCCCGACTCGACAGGTCGCTGTGCCTGTCGGGGCCCGACTACGAACGGTCGGCGAACCCGCGGGTGGAGCCCATCGCGGGTCCGGCGCCGGAGTAATGCGCCGGCCGGAAACCGCCGCCCGCCAACGCCCCCGTCACACCGTCTCGTCCGCCGGCTCGCGCAGGGGCCACGTGCCGTCGATCACCGCTGTCTCGTCGCCCTTGCGGCGCAGGAAGTTCTGGAAGTCCGCCGCCCATTCCGCGTACCACTCGATCTGACGGCGGTGCAGGTCCGCCGGGCCGAGGGCCGCGACCTTGGGGTGGCGCGCGGCTATCGCGCAGGCCAGCCGGGCCGCGGCGAGGGCGTCGGCGCCGGCGTCATGGGCGGTGTCGAGGGCGATGCCGTACTCCGTGCAGACCGCTTCGAGGTTGCGCTTGCCGCGGCGGTAGCGGTCCACCGAGCGGTCGATGGTGTACGGGTCGATCACGGGTGCGGGGTCGAGGCCGCCCAGGCGCTCACGCAGGGACGGCAGGCCGTAGCGGCGCAGTTCGGCGGAGAGGAGGCTCAGGTCGAAGGCGGCGTTGTAGGCGACGACCGGGACGCCCGTCTTCCAGTAGGTAGCGAGGACGTCCGCGATGGCGTCGGCGACCTGGTCCGCGGGGCGGCCCTCGGCACTCGCCCGCTCGTTGCTGATGCCGTGCACCGCCACCGCTTCCGCGGGGATCTCCATGCCCGGATCCGCCAGCCACTCCCGGCGCCCCATGGGCTGCCCGTCCCTGACCTCGATCACGGCTGCCGTGACGATGCGCGCCTCGCGCGGATCGGTGCCGGTGGTTTCCAGGTCGAAGCCGATCAGCAGCTCTCGGTGCCAGCCCATGGGCGGTCCCCCTTCTTGGTGGTGCTTTCCCCCAGTGGTCCCCACCTTCCCATGTGCCACTGACAATCAGAGGACCGCGTTCCGCTTGACGCGCTGCACCACGGGACGTTCAGGACACCGGCCGCGAATCCGCCCAGTTCGTCTCGAACTCCTCGCGGTAGGTCGGGAAGAGGCCGCTGTCGTCCACGTCGCCCGCCTTGACCACCCGGTTGCCGCTGCGCAGCACGAGAACCGGTGCCTCCATGCCCCGCGACCGGCGCAGATACGACTGCACGACCGCGATGCCGTCCGAGCCGTCGCCGTCCACCAGGTAGGCCGAGAAGCGGGGGGTGTCGTCGTAGACCTGGATCTGGAAGGCGCCGGGGTCGCGCAGCTTCGACCGGACCCGGCGCATGTGCAGGATGTTCATCTCGACGGCGCGGCTCAACTCGCCGCGCTTCATGCCCAGTTCCCGCTCGCGCCGCTTGACCGCGCTGGAGGCCGGGTTCAGGAACAGCAGCCGCGCCCGGCACCCTGCCTCGGCCAGGCGCACCAGGCGGCGCCCCGAGAAGTTCTGCACGAGGAGGTTGAGGCCGATACCGACGGCGTCGAGGCGACGGGCGCCGCCGAAGATGTCCTCGGCGGGGAACTGGCGCAGCAGCCGCACCCGGTCGGGGTGTACGGCGACCACGTCGGCGTACCGGTCGCCGACCAGGTCCTCGACCGCGTCGACGGGCAGCCGACGGGCGGACGGCACGTCACCGCCGGTGCCGAGTATCTCCAGCAGCTTGGCGGCGGCGCGCTCGGCCTGGCCGAGGACCGCCTCGGACAGGGCCCGGTTGCGGGAGACGACGTTACGGGTCACCTCCAGCTCGTCCAGGGCCAGTTCGACGTCCCGGCGGTCGTCGAAGTAGGGCTCGAAGCACGGCCAGTGCTGCACCATCAGCTCACGCAGCTGGGGCAGGGTGAGGAAGCTGAGGACGTTGTCGTCGGCGGGGTCGAGCAAGTAACCCTTGCGGCGGCTGACTTCGCGGACCGCGACCGCACGCTGGACCCACTCCTGTCCGGCGGGTCCGGCGGCCGCGACCACCCAGTCGTCGTGGCCGTGGACGGGTTCGTAGATGGGACGCAGAACGGCGGCCACGACGGCCCGCAGCCGCTGTTCGACGAGGTTCAGCCAGATGTAGGCCCGGCCGGCCCGCTGTGCGCGCGTACGTACCTCGCGCCAGGCGTCGGCGTCCCAGTCCAGCTCCGGCCCGATCGTCGCTCCCGCGTCCATCGGCCGTGCCAGGGACACCGTGCCGGGCGGGGCGTCTGCGGAGTTCCCCTCGTGACCCTCGTCACCAGGGGGCAACTCCAGCCCTCCCGAGCCCACCCGCGCACCGCCTTCCGCTCCCCCGAGCACTCCCCTTGCCAACGATCAAGGAAGGGTACTCCGGTAGCGGTCGGCGGTGCAGCCGGATGGACAGGGTCTTTCTCAACTACCGAACTCCCAGTGCCCGTTCTGCCCGGCGAGCTCGGCCGGAGTGAGCGGATTCATAGCCGTGACGTCCCGGGGGGCGATGGAGAATCCCTGCCAGTGGACCGGCATGGGCTGCTGGTCCTCGTCCCGGGCGATGTGGTGGAAGCCCACGTTCATCCAGACCACCGGGTGGGTGAGGGTCTGTCCGTTGACCCACTTGTCGACGGACTTGCCCGCTCCGGCACCGCAGTCGGCGGTGTTGTTGCTGGCGAACTGCTCGCACGGGTTGTACTCGGTGAAGTACACGTCGTGCTTGGTGAAACTGCGGCCCGGGTACCTGGTGGTCGGGCCGGGGACGATCTCGTACGACCGCTGGTGCCAGTCCTTGTTCTTGCCGGCCGCGCTGACCATGCGCCACCAGCGGTAGCTCTTGGAGTCGCCGGCGAGTTCCTTGGTGACCGGGGTGCGGGTGGTCTTGACGGTCGCGGCCTGCTGGCCCTGGGCGGCCGCGGTGACCGTCGAGTCGTACTGCTCGACCCGGTTCTTGGAGGAGCCGTCGAGGGCGAAGTCCAGGCGCCAGAAGGCGTTGTGGCTGTGGCTGGTGGCCTGGGCGCGGGGGCCCTTGCCGATGGGCCAGCCGCGGCCGTCCCCGGCGTCGTAGTCCTCGAAGGAGAGGCTGCCGGTCGCGCCGAGGTTCATGGTGATGGTGCCGTCGTCCTGGAAGCGCCACTCGGTCATGTACTCGTACCAGCCGACCTGGTTGACCGAGTAGACGAGCAGGTCCTTGCCCTGGGCCTGGTAGACCTTGTTGGCGCTGTCGCCCTGCATGCGGTAGGCGTGGCCGCGCGAACGGGTCGTGGTGCACAGGCCGTTGACGTCGGAGTTGTCCGGGTCCCAGGAGTCGGGGACCTTGACGCTCTTGATGGTGCCGCCGGGGCACTCGCCCGGGTCCAGGTTCATCAGGCCCTGGGCGAAGCCGAAGCCCGTCAGGTCGTCGTACTCGACGCTGCCGTCGTCGTAGGGGACGTGGATCTGGCCGAGCCGGGCACTGTTGAGGACCTTGATCGGCGCGGCCTCGCCCTTGGGCTGGTAGGAGATGTCCTCCAGGACGAGGCCGGCCTTGCTGTCGTAGCGCCAGCACATCCGCCAGGTCGTGCCGCTGGAGAGCTTCTGCTCGATCTTGTAGGCGGTGCTGCACTCCGCCGCGGCCGCGGCGGCGGCCTTCGGCTGGGCTGCGGCCGGTCCCGCACCGGTGGTGACACCGGCGGCCAGCGCGGCCACGGACACGCCGAGGGCCGCGTGCCTGCGCGCGCGGCTGATTCTGTTGACACGCATGAAGAGATGACTCCCTTGCGGAAGGACAAGGTGGGAATAGCGGACGAAGAGGGCGGATCAGCTGTCGAGCTTGGCGACCTTGCGGGCGCTCAGATCGATCACGAAGGACCTGGCGTCGATCCAGGGACCGTTCTTCACCTTCGGGAACAGCCGCACACAGCGGTGCTCGCCGCACTTGTCGAGCACGGCCGGCTGCCCGCCCGGGACGGCCCGGTACACGGCGCCGGTCAGCAGCAGCTGATTCGGGTCGGTGAGTTCCTTGTCGGTGGCGTCCTTGTAGTCGGCCTTCAGGTCCGCGCCGAGCGGGTCGGCGATCAGAAGACTCGCGGCCTCCGCGTACTCGGCACTGCTCAGCGGCGGCTGGACGCCGTGCTGGGTGCCGGTCGCGACGACCTTGCCGCCGTCGAGGTCGACGGTCCTGGTGACGAGGGTGTCGTCCCGGTAGTCGTAGAACGTCACATTCGCGCGGCGGGGCGCGTTCGGGTCGTCCAGTTCGCCGACCTTCGGGTCGGCGAGGTCCACGGTGAGCCGCTCGGGGCCGCGGTCGCCCTCGACGTCCTCACTGGCGTTGAGCAGCTGCGGGTTCACGGCGATCTGCTCGACCCGCTGGATCTCGTCGTCGGTGAGCGGGTCACGGCCCTTGCCCTTCGCCCCCTCGGCGGCCGGCGCCTTTTCGACGACCCCGGGCGCGACGGCCCCGTCCGCACCCTGTCCCGCCTGCGCCGCGGACTGTCCCGAGGCCGTCTTGCCGCCCCCCGTGTCGTCCGCCCCCGCGGTGCCCGGCAGGGTGATCCCGACCATCACGGCGGTCCCTGCCACCGCGATGGCCGCACCTGCCACCACCTTCCCGAGGTGGCGGTGCACTATCTTGCGCACATCTTCCCCCTACTCCCCGGGCAAGCTCCGGGAGTATGTGTCTGCCCCACTGGTTCGGCACAGGACGATCCTGTGATCGCCCCGTGCACTGGTCGATCGGTAAGAGGGATGTAAGTCATAGGTGGTTCCATCACTTTCGTGGACACTCGGGGCCAAGGGGCCCCATGCGGCGCGGGACAGCTGAAAGAGTCGGTTCATGCAGGTCTGGCCTGGAGAGGCGTATCCACTCGGTGCCACGTACGACGGCGCCGGCACCAACTTCGCGGTCTTCACCGAAGCCGCGGACCGAGTAGAGCTGTGTCTGTTGCACGACGACGGCTCGGAAACGGCGGTGGAACTGCGCGAGAGCGACGCGTTCGTCCGGCACGCGTATCTGCCGGGCGTGATGCCCGGGCAGCGCTACGGCTTCCGCGCACACGGACCGTACGCGCCTGAGCGCGGCCTGCGCTGCAACTCGTCGAAGCTGCTGCTCGACCCGTACGCCCGCGCGATCAGCGGTTCGATCCGCTGGGGCGAGGAGGTGTACGGCTACCACTTCGACTCGCCCGACAAGCGCAACGACCTCGACTCGGCGCCGCACACCATGACGTCGGTCGTGGTCAACCCCTACTTCGACTGGGGCGACGACCGGCGGCCGCGGATCGGGTACCACGAGACGGTGATCTACGAGGCGCACGTCAAGGGCCTCACCATGCAGCACCCGGGGCTGCCCGAGGAGCTGCGCGGCACCTACGCCGCGCTCGCGCACCCGGCGATCATCGAGCACCTGGTGGAGCTCGGCGTCACCACCCTGGAGCTGATGCCGGTCCACCAGTTCGTGAACGACCACCGTCTGGTCGACATGGGCCTGAACAATTACTGGGGCTACAACACGATCGGTTTCTTCGCTCCGCACAACGCGTACGCCTCCTGGGGCGACCGCGGCCAGCAGGTCCTGGAGTTCAAGTCGGCGGTCAGGGCACTGCACGAGGCCGGCATCGAGGTCATCCTGGATGTCGTCTACAACCACACCGCCGAGGGCAACCATCTGGGCCCGACGCTGTCCTTCAAGGGGCTCGACAACCCGTCGTACTACCGCCTCACCGAGGATCCCCAGTACTACATGGACACCACCGGCACCGGGAACTCCCTGCTGATGCGGTCCCCGCACGTCCTTCAGCTGATCATGGACTCGCTGCGGTACTGGGTCACCGAGATGCACGTCGACGGTTTCCGCTTCGACCTGGCGGCCACTTTGGCCCGGCAGTTCCACGAGGTGGACCGGCTGTCCTCGTTCTTCGACCTGGTGCAGCAGGACCCGGTGGTCTCCCAGGTGAAGCTGATCGCGGAGCCCTGGGACGTCGGCGAGGGCGGCTACCAGGTGGGCAACTTCCCGCCGCTTTGGACGGAGTGGAACGGCAAGTACCGCGACACCGTGCGGGACCTGTGGCGGGGCGAGCCGCGCGCGCTGGCGGAGTTCGCGTCCCGGCTGACCGGCTCCTCCGACCTCTACCAGGACGACGGCCGGCGTCCGCTGGCCTCGATCAACTTCGTCACCTGCCACGACGGGTTCACCCTGCACGACCTGGTCTCGTACAACGACAAGCACAACGACGCCAACGGCGAGGGCAACCGCGACGGCGAGAGCCACAACCGGTCCTGGAACTGCGGGACGGAGGGCGAGACCAACGATCCCGCGGTGCGGGAGCTCCGCGCCCGTCAGATGCGCAACTTCATCGCCACGCTGATGCTGTCCCAGGGCGTGCCGATGATCAGTCACGGCGACGAGGTCGCGCGCACCCAGCGCGGCAACAACAACGCCTACTGCCAGGACAGCGAGCTGGCCTGGGTGCGGTGGCCGGAGGAGGCCGGGGACGGGGCTGCGGGGCTCGGCGCCGAGCTGCTGGCCTTCACGCGCGCGATGGTGTGGCTGCGCAAGGACCATCCGGTCCTGCGGCGCCGCCGCTTCTTCCACGGGCGGCCCGTGGAGGGGACCCACGGCGAGCTGTCGGACATCGCCTGGTTCACTCCCGAGGGCAAGGAGATGACCCAGCATGACTGGGACCGGGCGCAGGCGTCGGCACTGACGGTCTTCCTCAACGGCAACGCGATCTCCGAACCCGGTGCCCGCGGGGAACGGATCGTCGACGACTCGTTCCTGCTGATGTTCAACGCCTCGCCGAAATCGCTGGACTTCGTGGTGCCGGTCAACCACGGCCGGCAGTGGGAGGTCGTGGTCGACACCGCCCGTCCGGACGGGGTGCCGCCGGGCACGGGACCCAAGGTGCAGGCCGGGGACAAGCTGACGCTGGTGGACCGGAGCATGGTGGTGCTGCAACGGCCTGTCTAGCACGTTGACGTCGGGACGGGACGGGACCGTCCCGACGTCGGGGTCCCGGCATCGGTGTTCCGTACACATGGAGCACGCGATGACACGAAAGGCGGCAGGGCGGGTACGTAGGTCTGCATGACATCTGAGCGACCCGACCCGTCGGTGCCGACGGCCACGTACCGGCTGCAGCTGCAGCCCGAGTTCCCGTTCGCGGCCGCGGCGGCCGCCGTGCCGTATCTGGCCTCGCTGGGCGTCTCGCACCTGCACCTGTCCCCCGTCCTGGAGTCCGTCCCGGGTTCGACGCACGGCTACGACGTCGTGGACCACGCGCGCGTGCGCAACGAACTGGGCGGCGAGGACGGGCTGCGCGCGCTGTCGCGGACCGCGCGGGAGCACGGGCTCGGCCTGGTGATGGACATCGTGCCGAACCACATGGCGATGGCCCCGCGCCACAACCGCGCCTTGTGGGAGGTGCTGCGGGAGGGCCCGAAGTCGCCGTACGCGCGCTGGTTCGACATCGACTGGGAGGCACAGGGCGGACAGGTGCTGCTGCCGGTGCTGGGGCACCCGGTCGGCGCGGAGCTCGGCAACCTCACGGTGGACGGCGACGTCCTGCGCTACTACGACCACGTGTTCCCGCTCCGTGAGGGCACCGGGGACCTCCCTCTGCCGCAGCTCCTGGACGCGCAGTGGTACCGCCCGGTGTGGTGGCGCCTGGCCCGTACGGAGCTCAACTACCGGCGTTTCTTCAGCATCTCGGAGCTGATCGGGGTGCGGGTCGAGGACCCCGAGGTGTTCGAGGCCACCCACGCCAAGATCCTCCAGCTGCTGCACGAGGGCGTGGTGGACGGGCTGCGGGTCGACCACCCCGACGGCCTCGCCGACCCCGGCGCCTACCTCCAACGGCTGCACGAGGCGACCGGCGGGCGCTGGACGGTCGTGGAGAAGATCCTGGCGGACGGGGAACGGCTCCCGGCGTCCTGGCCCGTGGCGGGCACGACGGGGTACGACGCGCTGCGGCACATCGACGGGCTGTTCACGGACCCGGCGGGGTTCGGGGAACTCCTCGGGCAGTACCGGAGGTTCGCGGCCCCGCAGACCGACCGCGGCGGCGACTGGGCCGCGACGGCCAGGCGGGCGGCGTACAAGGTGATCACGCACGAGCTGGCCGCGGAGACCGACCGGCTGACCCGGGTGGCGGCACGCGTGTGTGCCACGTCCTCGGAGCCCGCGCTGCGCGACCGCGCGCCCTGGGCGCTGCGCACGGCGCTCCAGGAACTGCTGGTGCGGATGGAGGTCTACCGGCCCTACGGCTCCTCGGACGCCGCGTCCGTCGTCACGGAGGAGGCCGCGGCCGAGGCCCGGCTCGCTTTCGCGGTCCCGGAGGAGGCGGGCGCCGTCGACGTCGTACGGGATCTGGTGCTGGGGCGGGCCGGTGACGGGCCGGACCAGGTGGAGTTCCGCACCCGGTTCGCGCAGACGGCGTCGGCGCTGCGGGCCAAGTCCGTGGAGGACACGGCGTTCTACCGGTACGTGCCGCTGTTGTCGGCGACCGAGGTGGGCGGCAACCCCGGGAGCCCGGCCGTCGCACCCGAGGAGTTCCACGCCTACTGCGCGCGCGCGCAGCGTGACTGGCCGCTGACGGGAATCGTGGTGTCGACGCACGACACCAAGCGCAGTGCCGATGTGCGCGCGGCCCTGGCCGTGCTCACCGAGTGTCCCGAGTGGTGGGCGGACACGCTGGCCGAGGTGACCCGTGCCGGCGACGGCGATCCGGACGCACAGCTGGCGTGGGCGGCCTGGCAGACGGTGTTCGGGCTCGGCCCCGCGGACCCGGAACGGGTGCGGGAAGCGCTGCTGAAGCATGTGCGCGAGGCGGGCCTGTACACGAGCTGGACGGAACAGGAGCCGGCGTACGAGGAGGCGGTGGCGGATTTCGTCGCGGCCGGCCCGGGCGGGCCCCAGGGCGAGCAGGTGGCCGCGCTGCGCAGCCGACTCGAACCGCACATCCGGGCGAACGAGCTGGGCACGGCCCTGGTGCAGCTGACGATGCCCGGGGTGCCGGATGTGTACCAGGGCACGGAGGGCAGGTACCTGGCGCTGGTGGACCCGGACAACCGGCGGGCCGTGGGGTTCCCGCCGCAGGAGGCCGGTGACAAGGGCGCGCTCACGGCCGCCGCGCTGCGGCTGCGCCGACGCCGGCCGGATGTCTTCGGCGACGCGGCGACGTACACGCCGCTGGCCGCGGAGGGGCCGGCCGCGGCGCACTGCGTGGCGTTCGCGCGCTCCGGGGAGGTGATCACCGCGGTGACCCGGCTGTCGCTGCGGCTGGCGGAGGCGGGCGGCTGGCGGGAGACGGTGCTGCCGCTACCGCCGGGCGTCTGGCGTGACGTGCTGGTGCCGGAGCGGGAGTTCTCCGGGCAGGTGCGCGTGGCGGAGCTGCTGGGCGAGTCGCCGGTGGCGCTGCTGGAACGGGTCGCCACGGATTGACGGGGCGCGGGTGAGTGAGGCCGCGTCCTGTGCGGGAGCCCGGGAGCCCGGGTGGCGGAGCGCGGGCAAGGTCGCTGGCGCCCATCGGCCGTGCCGGTTGCCGGGACGTGCTTCCGGGCGCCCCCGGGAGGCTCCCCCACGGCGTGCTTGACAGCGCAACCAGACCGTGGGGTACTGCGGATGGCGACGCCGGTCGGACGTGTCGGGGGTGAGTCTGCTGCCGGAGCTGCGCTACCCCACGGTGACGGAACTGGTCCGGTCCGCGCGGGCGCTGGCCGCACAGTGGCCCGGCGTCTGCCGGCTGAGGCAGGTGGGTGTCTCGCGCGCGGGCAGGCCCCTGCATGTGCTGTCGATCGGCCGGGCCCGCAGAGCCGTCCTGGTGGTCGCGGGCGCCCACTCCAACGAACCGGCCGGCGGCCCCGCGGCTCTGGCCGTGGCCCGACGGGTTCTGGCCGAGGAGGAGTTGCGGTCGGACACGTCCTGGCACTTCCTGTTGTGCGCGGATCCCGACGCGGCGAGCCTCCACGTCACCCCGGCACCGCGCAGCCTCTTCGACTACCACCTCGGCTTCTTCCGGCCGGCCGGGCCGGAGCAGCCGGAGTGGGCCCCGGCGATGCTGCCGCCGGACCGGCTGCCGCCGGAGACCCGCGCACTGACCGGGGTGATCGACGAACTGCGGCCCTACCTCCAGGTGACGCTGCACGGCACCGACCTGGGCGGCAGCTGGGTGCAGTTGACGAAGGACGTCCCGGGTGTCGCCGAACCGTTCGCCAAGTCCGCGGCGGAGCTGCACATCCCGGTGGAGACCGGCGCCTCGGACGCGGCGGGCTGGCCGGCGTCCGGGCCCGGGGTGCATGTGATGCCGGCGCCGGGCGCCGGGGCGGCGTACCCGAGCATGCCGGACGACGCGCGGCGCAGTACCTGGCACCACGCGCACCGCTACGGCGGTCTGACCGCGGTGGTCGAGGTACCGATGTGGGCGAGCGACCTGGTGGACGATCCGGCCCCGCATCCGGCGCCGGCGGCGGCGATGCGGCGGCTGGCGGGCCGGCTGCTGTGTGAGTCGCGGGCGGTGGACCATGTGCTGGCGGAGGCGTTGCCGCGTCTGGAGGGCGTGGACGGGCCGCTGCTGCGGGCCGCCGCCTGGGGTCTGGAGCTGGTGCCGGGGCTGGCCGCGGACTGGGTCCACACCCGGCCCGCGGACGACTCGAAGGCGTACATCGGCAGTGTGGACGCGTTCTCCCGCCGGCTGCCCCTGCGGGCCGCGGCCATGCTGCTACGGGTCCTGCGGGAGGCCGACGACCCCGCGGCCCCGCGTCTCGAACGGCTGGTCAAGGCGTGGAGCGATTCCTTCGCGGAACGCTTCGGGGCCCGCTGGGTGCCGTTGGAACACCAGGTGGAGCATCAGGCCCGCACGGTCGTGGCGGTGGCGCTGCAAGCGCGCGTGCGGGCGGACTGAGCCCGCCCCGCGCACCGCCCCGCCCCGCACGCGTGGGCGTCAGCTCTCCAGTGCGAAGACCGCCCCGGTCCGCGCCCTCATCACACAGCCGTTCGAGAAGGTCTGGCGGTACTCGACCGGTCGGCCGTTCCACTGTCCGCGTGCCTGGACGGCGACCGGCGCGTAGAGCATCGGGCAGTAGACGTCCGCGGGCGGAAGGGCCGCGATGTCACCGCCGACGGAGTCCAGTTGGGCGCAGGCCTCGGCGGCGCGGCCGTGGCCCTGGGGCGGGTCGCACAGCAGGAGGGTGCCGCGGGTCTCGCTGGAGCGGCCGTCGCCCGTGGTCACCATGAGGTAGAGATGGTCGCCGCCGGCGGAGGATCCTGCCGTCGCGGGGGCCGCGGCGGCCAGGAGCAGGGCGGCTGCCGCCGTCAGGCCCAGGTGTGCCGCTCGCCGTACCGCTGTCGGTGTGCTCGTGTACGTCATTCCCGATGCATCGGCACGACGGCCTCGGATCCCCAGCCCGGCTCACCCGAACGGGAACACGCGGGCGCGTGCCGTACGGCGAGGTCGAAGGCGGCGAGCACGACCCGGGACTGGTACTCGATCTGGCGCGGGACAGGGATCCAGCGGGCGCCGCAGCCGTCGCGGTAGTCGGCGCACCACAGGTCGATGAGCCCGTCCAGTTCCGGCAGCGCGCCGGCCGGATCGGCGCCCGCGCGGGTCACGAGCTGGTGCAGGAGCCCGGCCGTGCGCAGGGCGAGGCGCCGTCCGGCGATGCGCAGCGCGGCCAGATGACCGGTGTTGAGCGGGGGCAGCGGGCGGCCGCCGTCGGTGACGTCGGGGTCCCAGGCGTCGGCGAGTCCGGGGCCGACCAGTAAATAGTCCTCGACCGGGGCGAGCAGCCGGGCCGCGTCCGGGGCGGCCGAGACATGCGGGCGGATCCGCGCGAGGACGCCCTCCAGGAGCCGTGCGTCGCGGCGCAGCGTGTGGCTGACGGTGCGCAGTACGGCGGCCGCGTCGGTGGGTGTGCTGCCGTCCTCGACGGCGGCCACGCCCCACATGGGCGCCTCGACGACGGCGGTCACGGTGCCGTGCCGGTGCGGGTGGTACCACGTCGACTCGACGGCGGCCTCGGTGATGGCGGCGGCCAGGTCGCCGCGGCGGGGCGGCGGGATGCGGTAGACGGCGGGTCCCAGACACGGCCAGTAGAGGGTGTCGTACGGTCCCAGCTCGCGCGGGATGCGCAGCCGGGCCGCGGTGTGGGCGACGCGCCGGGCGAGGCCGGGCAGGTCGCGGGTAAGTTCGACGAAGCCGCCGCCGACGTCGACCCCGTGCAGGGAGCACTGCAGGAAGGGCCGCAGTTCGTCCTGGAGGGCGAGGAGGGTGCGGGTCTCCGGCAGTGCGGCGGCGTCCGCGCCGTCGGGCAGCCACTCCGGCTGTTCGCCGAAGCCGGGCCGGAAGAAGTTGCGGAAGTAGCGGCCGAGGGAGTACGGGCCGCGCAGCCAGCCCTCGTTGCGGCGCAGGCCGTCGGGGTCGAGGCAGAGCAGCAGGTTCCAGGTGGCGTCGGCACCGACGGTGAGCCGGGGGTCGGCCAGCACGCGCTCGGCCAGTCTGAGGACGGTGCCGCCGCCCACGGGCTCGTTGGCGTGCGGGCCGGCGACGACGAGGGCCTGGCGGCTGCCGTGGCCGACGGAGAGCAGCCACAGGGGGTTGCCCGCGCGGGAGGTGCCGGCGCGGCGCAGCCGGGCGTCTGCGGGATGACGGGCGACGAACGCTGCTGCCCGGGCGCCGAGATCGTCGACGGTCGGGTAGCGGAGGAGGGGCGGCAGGGCACACCTCCACAATGTGGTGCCGTCGGTTCACCTGGTGTGCACGGTGTACGCACAGTCAGTCACGACTTGAGAGGTACGTCAACACCGTGCGGCGGAAAGGGCTTTGGGCCGCGACCGCAGGTAAAGCCCAGGCCAGAGGTGAGGTCGGGCTCAGTTGATCGCGAGCCGGAAGGCCATCCGGCCGAACCCGACCTGATCGCCCTCGCGGACGACGGCGGCGCCGATGACCCGTCGGCCGTTGACCGTGGTGCCGTTCGTGGAGCCGAGGTCGCGCAGGACCCACATGCCGCCCTGACGGCTGAGTTCGGCGTGGACACGGGAGACCGTCTCGTGGGTCAGCCGCAGTCCGTTGGCCGGGTCGCGGCCTATGCGCAGCGCGTGGCCGCTGCCGGGGTGGGGCAGCAGCAGCTTGGGCAGGCGCTCGGCCTGCCACGCCCTGCGCAGCCGCACGGTGAAGCCGGAGACGGCCTCGACGGTGCCGAACACCAGCCGGGAGACGCGGCTCTCCTGGGGCAGGTCCGCGGTGAGCACCGCGAGTTCGTCGGACCGGCGCGCGATGAGGGCCAGTTCCATGCGGCGCACGAACGTGTCGTGCGACAGGCGGCCCATGGCGACGCCGTCACGGAGCACCTTCAGCACCTTGTCGCGCTCCGCGTCGGACAGGCGCGCGGGGTACGTGTTGAACTCGAAGGACGACGTCACGTTGGTGATTGTCGGGCAGCGAACCCCGGGTGTCCAGAAAACGAGACAACGGCCGCCACCGGTGCGTACCTGACGACACCTGCCGCAAGGGGGAAGATTTCACGGCGGATTGATCGCGTTTGAAGCACCATGGACGGGCTACATCACGGGGAGCAGACGAAGGGGACCGTCCGTGCAGTTCGAGGTGTGGGCACCGCAGGCCGACCGTGTGACGCTCCATTGCGAGGGCGCCACGCGCGCGTTGGAGCGCGATCCGGAGCGCTCGGGATGGTGGTGGGGCGAGGCGGACGCCGGGGACGGCAGCCGGTACGGCTTCGCGCTGGACGACGGCCCGGTGCTGCCCGACCCGCGCTCACGCCGTCAGCCGGACGGCCCGGACGGGCTCAGCGCGGTCGTCGAGCACGAGCGGTACGCCTGGCGTACCCGGTGGGCGGGCCGTCCCCTGCCGGGAGCGGTCCTCTACGAGCTGCACGTGGGCACCTACACGCCCGAGGGCACCTTGGACGCGGCCGCCGCCCGACTCGGCCATCTCGTCGAACTCGGCGTCACGCACGTGGAGCTGATGCCGCTGTGTCCTTTCCCGGGACGGCACGGCTGGGGCTACGAGGGCGTCTCCCTGTGGGCGGTGCACGAGCCCTACGGCGGTCCCGAGGCCCTGAAGCGTTTCGTCGACCGGGCGCACGAGGTGGGCCTCGGGGTCGTCCTGGACGTGGTGCACAACCACCTGGGCCCGTCGGGCAACTATCTGCCCGCCTTCGGACCGTACTTCACGGACACGCACCACACGCCCTGGGGCTCCGCGGTCAACCTGGACGCCCCGGGCTCCGACGAGGTGCGCGCCTATCTGCTGGGCAGCGCGCTGTCCTGGCTGCGGGACTACCGGATCGACGGACTGCGCCTGGACGCGGTGCACGCGCTCGCCGACACGCGCGCGTGCCACTTCCTGGAGGAACTGTCGACGGCTGTCGACAACCTGGGCGCCGAACTGGGACGGCCGCTGTTCCTCGTCGCCGAGTCCGACCTCAACGACCCGCGGCTCATCACGCCCCGCGCCCAGGGCGGTCTCGGGCTGCACGCGCAGTGGAACGACGACTTCCATCACGCCCTGCACACCGCGCTGACCGGCGAGTCCCAGGGCTACTATGCCGACTTCGCCCGCGCGCCCCTGGCCTCGCTCGCCAAGACCCTCACCGGCGGCTACTTCCACGACGGCACCTACTCCAGCTTCCGCGGCCGCAGCCACGGGCGTCCGCTGGACCGTACCCGCGCGGCGGCGCACCGGCTGCTCGGCTACTCCCAGACCCACGACCAGGTCGGCAACCGCGCCCAGGGCGACCGGCTGGCGGCGTCCCTCTCCCCCGGCCTGGTGGCCTGTGCGGCGGCGCTCGTGCTGACCGCGCCCTTCACGCCCATGCTGTTCATGGGTGAGGAATGGGCGGCGAGCACGCCCTGGCAGTTCTTCACCGACCACACCGACCCCGAGCTCGCCGAGGCCGTACGGCGGGGCAGGAGGAGGGAGTTCGCGGAGCACGGCTGGGCCGAGGAGGACGTGCCCGACCCGCAGGACCCGGCGACCCGTGACCGCTCCTGCCTCGACTGGTCCGAGCTCGACCGCGAGCCCCACGCGCGTGTGCTCGCCTGGTACCGCCGGCTTCTCGCACTGCGGCACGAGCAGCCGGACCTCACCGACCCCGACCTCGCCGACACCAAGGTCGCCTACGAAACGGACCAGCGCTGGCTCGCCTTCCGCCGCGGGGACGTCCGGGTGGCCGTGAACCTCGCGAAGTCCCCGGTGGCCATCCCCCTGGGTCCCCGCGAGGCCCGCGTCCTGGCCGCCTGGGAGCCGGTGGACGCGCCGGGCGCGGACGGGGTGCTGCATGTGCCCGGGGAGTCGTGCGTGGTGCTGCTGCAGGCGTGACCTCATGGGCTCCCCCGGTTCATGAGGCGACCGGAAGGGCGTGTCGCGCCTGCAGGCCGGCGCGGGTCCGGAGGATGCGGCCGCGGACAACGATGACCGCGAGACGGGCGACGAGCTCGCCGAAGACCATGAGGACCAGGGCGGCGACCCATGCCGGGGCGCCGTTGATGTCGTGGTCGACGGAGAAACGGGCCGTGTGCTCGGCGCCGGTGCCGGTGAACGCGCCGATCAGCACCGGGTCGTTGCCCGCCGTGGGGATGTCGTGAAGGCAGGTGGCGGCCGCCCAGCCGATCAGCGCCAGTGGCAGCAGGATCGGGAGATCGTCATGCCTCGACCATCCGGCTCCGGCACGGTCGCGCGCCTCGACCCGTGGGTGGAACGAGGGTGGAAAAGACCGGGTGGAGCCGCCTACAACTCCGCGTCGTCCGTCTCCTCGTCCCGCAGCTCGGTGACGCGTTCCAGCAGGATCGCCTCCCAGGCCCGCCACAGCCGGGTGCGCAGCAGGGGCAGGGGCTCGGTGACGCGCCCGTCCAGGCCGGCGGCGAGGCGGATCACGGTGTCGCAGCGGGCGAGCCACAGACCGCGTAGGCAGGGCCTGGCACCGTATCCGGCGAGGGTGGCGGCGCGGACGGCGGCGGGTGAGCCGACGGCGAGGGCGAGACCCGCGATGTCCTCGGCGGGGTCGCCGACGACCGTCCCGGTCCAGTCCAGGACGCCGCGCACCCGGCCGTCGGCGCTGATCACGAGGTGTTCGCCGGTCAGCGCGTGATGCACGAGGACCGCACCGCCCGACTGCGCGGCGAGCTGGACCGCGGCCGGCGAGGTGAGCTGCTGGAGCCGGGCCGGGTCGAACTCGTCGGCCGCGCGGAGGCGTTCCGCGGCCCGGCCGGCCTCCCGGCGCAGCGCTTCCAGGGAGCGCGGGGCGACGCGCGGGACGCCGAGCGCCTCGGCCTGTCGTACCGGCACCTCGCGCAGCCCGGTGAGCAGGCCGGCCAGGTCGGCCTCGCCTACGGCGGACACGTCGTGCTCCTCCGCCGAACCGCCGGGAACCTTGGTGTCGAGCGTGTAGGCCAGCCCGGGCGCCCACTCGCCCTGCGCCACGCTGGTCGGCACCGCGACCGGCACGTGCGGGCGGACCAGGTCGCGCAGCCGCAGTTCGCGGCGGCTGAGGGTGGAGGCCTCGCGGTCGCCGGCGAGACGCAGGACATGGCGGGTGCCGACCCACCAGGTGGACGGCCCGCCCTCGGTGACCGGCCGGATCTCGGGTCCGCCCGTGTCGGGCGTGCTGTCCTTGAGCAGGGAACGGACCAGCCGGCGGACCGTGTCCGCGGTGGGTGTCGGTGCCTGGGTCATGGTCGCGCCGTAGTCGCTCGAAGGGTGGAGGGGCTCCTGGGAGGGTCGGTCAGTCCACTATGACCATCTCGCGGGTGGTGTCGTTGAGCCTGCGGCCACCGTCCTCGGTGACCGTGACGATGTCCTCGATGCGTACCCCGAAACGGCCCGGCAGATAGACGCCGGGCTCCACGGAGAAGCACATGCCCGCCACGAGGGGCTGCTCCTCGCCCTCGATCATGTACGGCGGTTCGTGCGTGGTGACGCCGATGCCGTGCCCGGTGCGGTGGATGAAGTACTCGCCGTACCCGGCGTCGGCGATGACCGCGCGGGCGGCCCGGTCGACCTCCTGGCAGGGCACGCCGGGCCGTACCGCCCGGAAGCCCGCCTCCTGTGCCGCGCGCACGAGGTCGTGCACCCGGCGCTCCTCGTCGGTGGGTTCGCCGACGTGGACCGTGCGGGAGGTGTCGGAGCCGTAGCCGTCCTTGAGGCCGCCGAAGTCGAGGACGGCCATGTCGCCGCGTTCGATGACCCGGTCCCCCACCTCGTGGTGCGGGTTGGCGCCGTTGGGTCCCGAGGCGACGATGGTGAAGTCGACCTGGGAATGACCGAAGCGGCGCAGCAGATCGGCGAGGTCGGCGGCCACCTCCGACTCCCTGCGGCCACCGAAGGGAACGTTCCGGATCTCCTCGAACGTCGCGTCGGCGGCCGCGCCCGCGGCAGCCAGCAGCTCCAGTTCCGCCGCGTCCTTGACGGCGCGGAGCATCGGCAGGGCATCGGTGAGGGAGGCGTACGACGTGCCGGGCAGGGCCTTCTGCAGGCCCAGCAGGTGCATGGCCCAGGCGTTGTCACTGATGCCGAACCGGCCGCCGGCGTCCAGGAGGGCGGCGGTGGCGGCGTAGGGGTCCTTGCCGTCGGTCCAGTCCCGCAGGGTCAGGGCGCTGGCGCCGACGGCCTTGGCGGCGTCCGGTGCCTCCAGGGTGGGCACGACGAGGACGGGGTCCTGTCCGGGGGCGAGGACCAGCAGGGTGAGCCGCTCGGTGACGGCGGGGGGCGCGTAGCCGGTGAGCCACACCAGGTCCGGTCCCGGGGCCACCAGGAGTCCGGCGAGCCCGGCCTCGGCGGCCGACCGTGCCGCGCGCTCCATGCGGGCCCTGTAGTCGTCGGCGACGAAGGGCGCTGCGATGCCGGTCATCCGGGCCTCCTGGGGCGGGTGAGGGTCGTTGGGCAGCATCCTGCCCGGACGGCGAGGGGCGCGCGAGCCGGTCGGCACGTCTTTCGGTCGACGTGTCTTCGGTCGGCCCGGACGGGGCGCCGGGCGTACGTCAGCTCTCCAGGGCCATGCGGACGCCGAGGAGCAGCAGGACGCCTCCGGAGACCTGTTCCAGTCGCCGGCGCACGCCCGCGCGGGACAGCACGGTCCGCAACCGGCCGACGAACCACACGTAGAGGCTGTAGTAGCCGATCTCGTAGACCGCCCAGAGCGCGGCTAGCCCCACCATGGTGGGCAGGTGCGGGGCGCCCTGGGGCACGAACTGCGGGAGGAAGGACATCGCGAAGACGGCCGCCTTGGGGTTGGCGAGGTTGAGGAGCAGTCCCGCGCGGTAGGCGGCCCAACCGGTCCTGCCGGTGCTCTCCCAGCCACCGTCGTCGGCCGCCCCCTTGGCGCGGCGCGCCTGCCGCAGCGCCTGGACGCCGAAGGCGACGAGCACGACGGCACCGACGATCCGCATCACGTCGTAGGCGATCTCGGAGGCCGTCAGCAGCGCGGTCAGGCCGAGGGCGGCGACGACGCCCCAGATGAACACCCCGGTCTCGTTGCCGAGGACGGTCAGGAAACCGGCGCGTCGGCTGTGCAGCGACTGCTTGATGATCAGCACGGTGCTCGGGCCGGGTGACGCGGCGATGAGGGTGCAGGCCCCCAGGAAGGCGAGGAGCGTGGTCGGCATGGGTTCATCGTGACCTCGGCGGCCGGATCCGGACCAGTGGTTTTCCGCCCCGGCTGACGGAAGGGACTCGAGAGACTTGATCGGGCATCACTTCTAATGCTTGTATCAATGTCAACCATTAGACGGGGGGTACGTCGTGCTCGTGCTCGCACACATCAGCGATCTGCATCTCGACGGGACCGCACGGGCGACGGAGCGCGCCGAGCGGGTGCGTGACCGGCTGTGGCAGCTGCCGGGGCAGGTGGACGCCCTGCTGGTGACCGGTGACATCGCGGATCACGGCGCCGAGGCGGAGTACGAGGAGGCCGCGCGGATCCTCGGACTGCACGAGGGCGACGCCCCGTTCCCGGTGCTCACCTGCCCCGGCAACCACGACAGCCGCGCCCCGTACCGCAAGGCGCTCCTGCGGGAGCCCGTGGCCGACGGGCCGGTGAACAACGTGCGGGTCTTCGCCGGCGGTGCGGTACTGATGTGCGATTCCAGCATCCCGGGGAGCGACGCAGGGGCCCTGGACGAGGAGACGTACGACTGGATCGAGGCGACGCTCGACGCACTGGACGGGTGTCTTCCGGCTCTGCTGGCCTTCCATCATCCGCCGGTCGCCCTGCACCACCCACTGCCCGACTCCTACCAGCTGACCGGGCCCGGCCGACTGGCCGCACTGCTGGAGCGGCGGCCCGAGATCGCCGGCCTGATCACCGGTCACGCGCACACGCCCGCGGCGACGGTGTTCGCCGGGCGGCCGCTGGTCGTCGGGCCGGGGGTGACCTGGACGCTACGGCTGCCCTGGGAGGGCGAACAGATCGCGGACCGGGACGCGCCGGTGGGTCTGGCCTTCCACGTACTGGACGACGAGGGACGACTGACGACGCACTTCCGGGTGGTGCCGTGACGCCGGGGGCGGGGACGGCAGTTCATGTGACGACTCCCGGTACGGCCGTCAGCTGCTGGTAGGTGCCGCCGCGGTGGCGGATCGTCAGTACGATCTCGCGGCCCGCTCGGGCGTCCGCGACGGCGCGTGCGAGGTCGTCGGCCGTGTTGATGCGGGTCCGGCCGAAGGCGAGGAGGACGTCGCCGCGGACCAGGCCCGCCGCGTAGCCCGGGCCGGGGACGTGGACGCCGACCACCAGCGCGCCCGCCTTCTCGGCGTCCACGGCCTCCACGCCGAGGGTCGCGACGGCGGGTGCGGGCGAGGGGGCGGTCGACCGAGCCGCGGACGACGCGGAGGGGCCCGGGTGCGCCCAGGCGGGCGGGCCGCCCTGGTGAGGCGCTGTCTGCCCTTGGAGTTCGGCCAGTCTGCTCATGCCGATCACCGTGGCTGCGACCGTCCCGAGTCCCACCCCCGACAACACCAGGACGACCGCGACGAACACGCCGGACAGCAGGGTCGTGAACCGGCGTCCGCGCCGGCGCGCGGCGTGCGGGCGCCGGACGGGCTCGGGCTTCCCGCCCCCGCCGGGCTCCCGACCGGGCATCGGCTTGGGGCGCAACGCAGTCTGTTCCATGGATCGCCTCCGGCTGGATCACCACCGGCTGGTGTCTACCCGGCGTACGGGCCCGCGACGAGCCACGAAAGAGTGAGACTGACGGGTGGTCAGGAACGGGAAGCCGCCGGAACCAGCGGGTCGACGAGGTCCGCCGCCGCCCCGCTCGGCGCACCCGTGTACACCGGTGGCCGCCGACAGGGGCAGCAGGACCCGGCCCTTTCCGGCATTCCGGCAGCCGCCGGACTGTGGGCACGCGGGCGGTCGAAGAGCCCCAGCGGGCAGGACGTCCCAGGCGGTCGGGACGTCCCAGGTGGTCGGGGCCCCGCTCGTCAGCCTGCCAAGGGGAGGGCCGGAGGTCGGTCCGGGAGGAAGCCGTGGGTGCGGCCGGCCAGGTGTTCGGGCTTGTAGCGGTCGACCGTGCGGTGCCAGTTCAGGATGCCCGCCATCCAGTGCTGGAGGTCGGTCACGTAGCCCCGCATGACCTCGCGCGCCTCCTCCGAGAGCCCGAAGTCGTCGTAGACCACAGGCAGTTCGTGCGCGGCGACATGTTCGAACTGCTGCATGCGCTGGGTCATCAGGTCGTGGACGACGCGCAGCGCGGTCGGGTAGTCGATGCCGAAGAAGTTCTGCACGACGAGGATCGAGTTGTGGACCTCGCCCTCGTACTCGATCTCCTTCCGGTAGGAGAAGACGTCGTTGACCAGGCACGCGTAGTCGACGGCGGCGTTCTCCAGGGAGCGCACGGGGCCGCTGCGGTAGATCTCCGGCGGGACGGCGGGACCGTGGCCCATGCGGCACAGGCTCATGGTGAGGTCGGCCCCGAAGGTGGCGCGCCGCATCTCCAGGTAGTCGACCGGGTCGGGGACGCGGTGCTGGATCTGGTTGGCCAGCTCCCAGACCCAGCTCTCGGTCATCACGTTGACGGAGTCCTTGAGGGTGCGCCGCTGGGCGGGGGTCATCTCGGCCGTGGTGCGGGCCCACAGGTCGATCAGGCCGCGCTCCATGGCGTTGGCGGGGACGAGGACCTGCTCGCCGTCGAGGGGCATGCAGTCCGACAGCCGCTGGGTGGTCAGGCGGGCGGCGGCGAGGTCGCGGCGCCCGCCGTAGACGAGCGGGTAGTAGTCGTCGCCGTAGGTTCCCCAGGCCAGCCAGTCCGAGCTGAGGTCGAGGGCCTCCGGGCTCGCGTCCGGGTCGATGCCCGCGGAGCACAGCGGGAGGTCGGCCGCGGCGAGCTTGTCCTCGTCCCAGACGCCCTCCTGGAGCATGCCCATGCGGTGCGCCCACTCGGCGAGGCGGGGGCGGGCGCCGGGCAGGTGGGGGCTGAGTTCGGTCGGGAACGGCATGTAGAAGTCGGGCAGCAGGGACGGGCCGACCTTCTGGAACGGCACGTGCCGGTGGGCGCGCAGCCGCTCGGCGCCGGCCGCGGCGAGCAGGGCGCCGACATCGGCGGCCGAGGTGCCGGGGCCGGTCAGGGCCTGCCAGGGCGAGGTGGTGTCGGCACGGGCGTTCATGTAGCGGCTGGAGCGCATGTGCCATTCGTGGCCGCCGGACTGCCAGTCCTGGAGGCCCTGCGTGTACCGGGCGACCGCGGTCACCTCGCCCGGCGACAGACCGTTCTCCAGGGCGACCGCGGGGACCTCGGTGAGGGCGGTGTGCTCGAACTGGTGGAGGCGGGAGGTGAGGACGTCGTTGACGGTGTCGGCGGCCTCCTGGGTGGTGCAGCCGAAGAAGGTCTCCAGGACGAGCACGCCGTTGCTGAGCTCGCCCTCGTCCTCGACCTCGCGCTGGTAGGAGAACAGGTCGTTGCGCAGGTGGACGCCGTCGGAGAAGGTCTCCATCAGCACACGCAGGGGTCGTGTTCCGGCGACGGACGCCGGCACCTCGGCCGTCGCGTACTCCACCAGACCGGCCGACCAGGGGGCGCCGCCGACCTTGCGGCGCATCTCGATGTACTCGACGGGGTTGGCGATCCGCCCCTCGTTGATGTTGGACAGCTCCCACAGCGACTCGTTGAGCAGGTGCTCGGTGGCTACGGCGAAGCGGCGGCGCCAGCCGGCGGACATCGACGGCACGGTCCGCGTCCACAGGTCGGCGAGGCCGGCCTCGACCGGGTTCTCGGGCTCGGGCATCGGGGTCGACAGGTCCATCGGCATGAACAGCGGCAACCGGTCGAGGTATGCCTTGCCGCCGGCGCGGTCCTGGGTGCGCTTGAAGGTTTCCAGGAAGTGGTCGTCGAAGAAGAACACCCACACGTACCAGTCGGTGATGAGCGAGAGGGCGGGGCCGTCGCAGTCGGGGTGTGTGTAGGCGCAGAGCAGGCCGTAGTCGTGCGCGTCGAGGTCGGACTGCTCCCAGATCCCGGACCCCTCCAGCATGCCCATCTCGCGCGCCCACACGGACGAGTGGGCGCGGGCCTCGTCGAGGCGCGGGTTCAACCGCGCGGGATACGGCATGTAGAAGTGCGGGAGTTCGAAGGGCTGCTGCGTCATGAACCGGGCCCTACCCATGGCTCTTGGCGGGCATCCGTGGCGGCACACATGATCACACCATTGCGTGAATCCGGGCGGAACTCGGGAGTTCTCGGCGGGACGTGTGGCGTTCGGACAGTCGGCAGGACGTTCAGGTGCCCTGAACTCCCTGGCCGCTCTCCTGAACGCTCCGGTCGAGGACGACGCCGCGTCGTTCACTCCTCGGCGACACGTGAAAGGACCTCCTCGGCGACCCAGCCGAGCGCGTCCGGCAGTGCCTCGCCGGCGACCGGCAGCCACAGCGAGCAGGCGGTGAGCCCGGCGTCGGCCAGCTGCCGGAGTTCCTCGCGCACCCGCTCGGCGGACGCATCCGCCCCGCCCAACGGGCGCCGACCGGGCGGTCGTACGGCCGCCTCGAAGCCCGGGGGTACGAGGACCTGGCCCGCCGTCAGCTCCAACGGCGTGGCCGGATCCCGCCCCGCCTCCCGCCCGAGTTCGGCCAACCGGCCCCGCACCTCGGCGAGTCCGGCCGCGTCGAGCCCGGAACCGTGCCACGCGTCGCCGTACCGCAGGGCCCGGCGCAGGGCCGCGTCGCTGTGGCCGCCGACCCACACCGGCGGCCCACCGGGTGTGCGCGGCCGCACCCCGAGCCGTACCTCGGTCTCCTCGCGCCACAACTTCCGTACGGTGTCCAGCTGTTCGTCGGCGCGGCGGCCCCGCCCGGCGAAGGGGACGCCGGCGGCGTCGAACTCCGCGGTGTCCCAGCCGGTGCCGACTCCGAGCGTGAAGCGGCCGCCGGACAGCCGGTCGAGCGTGGCGGCCTGGTGGGCGACGACGACCGGGTTGTACAGGGGCAGGATCAGGACGCTGGTCACCAGCCCGATCCGGGTGGTCGCCCCGGCCACGGCGGACAGCAGGACCACCGGGTCCGGGGTCACGCCCACCGCGCCCGCCAGCAGATGGCTGCTCGCGATGAGGTGGTCGAAGCCCAACTCCTCGGCGGTTCGGGCGGTTTCGAGGACGTCGTCGAGCTCGTCCTCGTGAGCGGGCCACAGACGGTGCGGTGCGACTCCCAGACGCATGCGGTGCGACTCCCTTGGGATGGGGTGACAGGGGGTGGTGCTCCTGGGCCAACAAGGCGACGGCCGCCGCTCATCCCTCGCCGCGCCACGGAAACGGCCACCGGGACGGCCGGCGAGACGCCCGGACGGCTCGTTTTTCGCACTTCATCGGCGGGATCAAGTCCCTGCGGGGGCACGTGACATGAGAACCTGAAGACGGGAGAGGGGTTCGGACGTAACCGTCGAGGTGTGTGCCGACAGGGGGGTCCTCGATGTTCGGCGGAGAGTTGTTCACCCAGACCGCTGCAGCCGCCGCGGGCACGATGGTCGGACTGATGACCACGGATGCCTGGCATGCGGCCCGGCAGCGGATGGCGCGGTTCCTGCGGCGGGAGGACGTCGAGCGGCTGGACCGGGCGCGAGCGGCACTCGACGCGGCGCCGCCGGACCGGCAGGAGATCATGCTGCGCGAGCAGCGGCAGGAGTGGGACACCACCCTGCGCGATCTGCTGGCCCGGGATCCCGCGCTGTCCGGTCGGCTGGCCGAGTTCGTCCAGGAGTTCTCCGGTTTCGCGCGCCCGGTCTTCATCCAGGTCCAGCCGGCACCGGCCCCGCTGGAGCCCGTCCGGGCCCCGGGGGCGCTGACCGTCGCGCCTCCGCTGGGCCGGCTCGACCGCCGGGTGCGAGGCCGTGAGCCACTCCTGGACACCCTCAAACAGCTGGTGGGCAAGCCGACTTCGGGTGTGCGGGTGCTGCACGGCATGGGCGGCAGCGGGAAGACGACGGTCGCCCTGGAGATCGCCGCCTACGCCGCCGCGCTGAACGTCGACGTGTGGTGGGTGACGGCGAAGAACCCCGCCACGCTGAGCGCCGGAATGCGCGAGGTGGTGGCCGCCCTCGGCACCCCGGCGGATCTCATCGACCGTGCCTGGTCGGGGCGTTCCAGCGCGACCGACCTGCTGTGGCGGCGGCTGTGCGACACCCCGAACCCCTGGCTGCTGGTGGTGGACAACGCCGACGAGCCCGAACACCTGGCGCCCTACGGCCGGTTGGCCGAGGGCAGAGGCTGGATCCGGCCCGCCGCGGAACTGCCAGGCCTGGTGCTGATCACCAGCCGGGACAGCAGCCCGACGACCTGGGGGCCCTGGGCCACGCTGCACTCGGTCGACGCCCTGGAGGAGGCCGACGCCACCGAGGTGCTCTGGGACCTCGCCGGGGAGCGGGCCGGTTCACGTGAGGACGCCCGGCTGCTGACCCGGCGGCTCGGCGGGCTGCCGCTGGCGCTGCGCATCGCGGGCTCGCATCTCGCGGCGGCCTCGGCGTTCCCCGCCTGGCCGGGCACCACGACCGTGCGGACGTACGCCGACTACCGCGTGGCCCTCGACGAGCGCTTCGCCGAACTCCTCGACGAGCGCCCGCCCGGGCAGCAGGGCAGCAACTACTCCGTTCCGGTGACCGGCACCTGGGAGCTGTCGCTGGACCTGCTGGAGCGGCGGGGCATCGTCCAGGCCCGGCCCCTGATGCGGCTGTTGTGCTGTCTGGGGGAGGCGCCGGTGCCGCTGGTCGGTCTGTTGCGCCCCGACCGGCTGGCGGACTCCTCGCTGCTGCCCGGTGTCACACCCCAGGAGCTGTTCACCGCGCTCACCTCGCTGGCCGACTTCGGTCTGGTCGAGCTGCACACCCCGCGCGGCGGCGACGACCACACGCGGACCCTGCTGATGCACCCCCTCGTCCGGGACGCCGGCCGGCTCCAGCGGGACCTCGCCGAGCACATGAGGGAGTACGCGGCCGTCGTCGCCGACCTGGTCGTCTGCGCCACCGCCGAGCTCAGCGAGGACGACCCGCGCGACTGGCCGCGCTGGCGGCTGCTGCTCCCGCACTGCGACGCCCCGCTGGCCCTGATCGGCGACCCCTACGAGGCGGAGGACGACCTGGTCTCCAAGGCGCTGCGGGCGGCGGCGGCCGGGGCCCGGCATCTGATCCGGCGGGGCTGGCTGGACCGGGCCGAGGAGGTGCTGGGGGCGTGCGAGCCGGTGGTGCTCGCGTGCGGTCCGCGGGACCCCGACGCGCTCGAAGTACGTTCGGCGGCTGCCCACCTGCTCCAGTTGCGAGGCCGGCTCGCCGCCGCCGAGACACTGGTGCGTTCGGTCCTGGAGGACACGCGAGCCCTGTTCGGCGACGGCTCCGGTGAGACCGCCGACGCCCGGTACGCCCTCGCGGAACTGCTCTGCGACCGGGGCCGGCCGGCGGAGGCCGAGGTCGAGTACCGCTCGGTGTACGCGACGCGTCGCACCCTGCTCGGCGACCGTGACCCGCAGACCCTGGCCGCCCGCAAGGGCGTGGCCCGCATGTCGCAGCAGCGCGGGCTGCTCGCGGAGGCCGAGGAGGAGCACCGCCTGCTGCTCGACGCCTACCGCGACGCGCTCGGCGACCGCCACCCCGACACGCTGTCCGCCCGGCACGACACCGCCCAAGTGCTGCACGAGCGGGGCATGTTCCGCCAGGCCGAGCAGGAGCTGCGGGAGACGCTCCAGGTGTGCAAGGACGTACTGGGCGAGCGTCACCCGGGCACTCTCGCCGTCCGCCACGACCTCGCCGACGTCCTGCGCGACCGCGGTCTGCTGGCCGAGGCCGAGCACGAGTTCCGTACCGTGCTCGGGCTGCGCGCCGACACCTACGGCGAGGACCATCCCGAGACCGTGGCGGCACGGCACGGCCTGGCCACCGTGCTGCGTGACCGGGGCTGGCCCGGTGACGCGGAGACCGAGTTCCGGGAGGTCTTCGAGGTCCGGCGCAGACTGCTCGGCGACATGCACCCGCACACCCTGGTGGTCCGGCACAACCTGGCCGACCTGTTGATGGAGCGGGGCCAACTGGAGGCAGCCGAGACGGAGTTCAGGGAGGTGTACGCGGCGCGCCGGGAGGTGCTCGGCGAACACCACCTGCTCACCCTGTCGGTACGGCACGGTGCCGCACACGTCCTGCACCTGCGGGGCCGTACCGACCGGGCCGAGACCGAGTACCGCACGGTGCTCGCGGACTGCGTGCAGACCCTGGGCCCCCGCCACCCGGGCACGCTCGCGGTCCGCCACAACCTCGCCGACCTGCTCAAGGACCAGGGCCGGCTCGCCGCGGCGGAACAGGAGTTCAGGGAGGTCTACGAGGCCCGGCGGACCGTGCTGGGCGAACAGCATCTGCTCACCCTGTCCGTGCGGCACGGTGCCGCGCACGTCCTGCATCTGCGCGGGCACGTCGAGCAGGCGGAGGCGGAGTACCGGACGGTGCTCGCGGACTGCGTGGAGACGCTGGGGCCCCGGCACCCGGGCACCCTGTCGGTGCGGCACAACCTCGCAGGACTGCTCTGCCTCAAGGGGGAACTCACGGCTGCCGAGGCGGAGTTCACGGAGGTGCGGGATGCCTGCCAAGAGGTCCTGGGGTTACGGCATCCACGGACACTGGCCGCTCAGGAGGCCCTCGCCCGCCTGCGGTCCGAGGATCAGGCGCCCAGGGATCCCGACTCGGCGGCCACCGGCTCGTAGCCCGGGAAGCGTGCCGGGATCTGCGCCAGGTCCCACAGGGAGAGGGTCTTGTCGTCGTAGAAGTCGTCGGACTCGTCGTCGCCGATGACCTGGAGCGGTTCGGGCAGCCGGAAGGGGGCGAGCCGGAGGTTGATCGGCCGCCACCAGCCCGTGACGATGTCGGTGTTGGCGGCCGTCCTGGAGAAGGTCGTGGTGAGCAGATAGCGCGAGCCGCTCTCCCGGAACCGGGTCAGCGCCTCCACCACGTGCTGGTAGGAGAAGTGCACGAGGGCGTCCCGGCACACGATGAGATCGACGCGCGGCACGGGCTGGGCGGTGAAGTCGAGCAGCTGGAACTCCCGCTCCGGGCCCGGGTGTTCGGCACGGTTGGCCGCGACGAGTTCCGCGACGACGTCCCCGCCGAGGTAGGAGGCGCCGTGCAGTTCGACGTGCCGCATCCAGTTCAGGTCCCCGCACGGCGCGTCCAGCACCGAACGCACCCCCAAGTCCTTGATGAGGGCGCCGAGTCGGGCGATCACCCGCTTCATGCGCTGCAGCTCGGAGCCCGGTCCCGAGCGGGTCTCGTCGGAGCCCCAGCGGTTGGTGCGGTAGATGTCCGTGAACACGTCGTGCAGGTCGGCCTCGTCGGGGGCGTCCGTGACGTCGAGATAGCGCCGCGCGTCCACGTCGTAGACGGGCTCCCCAGGATTGCTCAGGTACCGCGGGGTCAATGACGTCCTCTTTCGCTGCCCGTCGGCGGGACGCAGCCCACCGGTACAGGTCGGCAGCATAACGCTCCTCAGGAACGGGCCTGGATGAGCGCATGGGTCCCGCTCGTCCGCCAGCGCCGCCCCTCCGCCTCGACCAGCGCGCTCTCCGTGCGCCCGTCGAGCCCGGTGATCACATCGGACTTCAGCGTGCGCAGGGCGGCGACCGGTCCCGGGAAGTACGCGGTCACGTCGGCGAACGGTGTGGTCGGCGCCCACCACCGGTCGCCCACCAGGCGCCGGTAGTTGAGGTCTCCCTTGAGGACGGTGAGCGCGGCCCCGGCGATCTCCGCACGCAGGTCGTCGGGCATCTCCGCGTAGGGCAGCGGAGCGCAGGAGTACGGGTGCGCACGGACTTCGAGCCGCCCGTCGGCCATGGCGTCCCACAGCCGCTTCCCGTACACCGCGGCCTCCCCCGGCGCCCGTACGAGCCGGCGCAGGGCGTCGACCACGTCGGCGGTGGTCGCGTCGGAGACGTAGTAGGGGTACGGCTTCACGTGCAGTACGGCCCGTTCGATACGGCCGTGTTCGAGGAGGTGCGCCACGAACAGGAGGTCGGGGATCAGCTCTCGTCCGGAGTTGTCGGCGATCAGGCAGAGGGTGCCGGCACCGTCGAGCAGCGACCGGAGCCGGTCGCTGTCGTCGGCGACCAGGTCGGGCACGGCGTCCCGTCCCTCGGCCTCCCCCTCGGAGAGCCGGAACCCGAGGTCGGCCCGGTTCCCCCACAGCGACCCGTGCAACAGGGCCGCCCCCCGCTCCTCGACGGGCAGGGCGGCGAGTTCGTCCAGTGCCGCCAGCTCCTCGTCGGTCTCGCGGGAGCCGAGCTCGGCGAGCTTGGAGGGCCGGAAGGGGTCGATGCCGTGCCAGGGCCCGTCCCCGAAGTACCCGACGGCATCGAGAAGCCGCCGGTAGAAGTAGCTCTCGGACCAGAGCCACGGCACGTCGAACCAGGACTTGCCGACGTGGTCGTCGATTCCCCACTCGGCCCACGCCCCGTCGGGGAGCGGTTCGATCACGCCTTTGGTGCAGTTGTCGAGCAGCGCGTCCAGCGCACGGTGCTGCTCGGGCCCGTAGGGAAACGCCTCCCGCACCTGCCCGATGATCGCGGGATGCCGCTCGGCCAGCACGCCGTGCGGAAAGGAGCCGGGTTCGTTGCTGAGGATGACGGCCGCGGAAGGAGACATGCGGGTGACTGTAGCCACCTCGATCGGGCGGGGCCGCGTCGAAATGCGGCTCAGCCGCCCCTGCTCTCCTGCTCCAGCTGACTGACCAGAGCCAGGTACCGCGCCCGCCGTGGAACCGGCACCAGCCCCCGGATCATCACGTGCCACATCTGCGCGAGCCGCCGCGGCTGCCGTCCCACCGGCTCCAGGTGCCGCCCCACCACCCGGGTGCCGACGAAGGAGCACACGAGCGAGTGCGCGACCGCGTCCACATCGATGTCGGGGTGGAGGTCGGACTCCTTGACCGCCCCCAGCAGCTTGCCCGACGCCAGGTCCAGCCACTCCGTGAACGGATGCCGCAGTGGCGGCCGCACCTCGACTCCCCCGGTGGCCAGTCGAAGACCGGCCCGGAGCAACGGCCCCTCCACCGACAATCGGGCTATCCCGAAGGTGATCCGGACCAGCGCCTCCAGCGAGGTGTACCCCCGGGCGTCCACGTCCCCCGCCAGCTGCCGCGACGTCCGCGACTGGATCTCCATGATCGCGTGCGCGAGATCTTCCTTCGCCGCGAAGTGGAAGTACAGCGCGCCTTTGGTGACGTGGGCGTGCGCGACGATGTCGCTGAGACTGGTCGATTCATAGCCGCGACGGTCGAACAGATCGGCAGCGGCGGTGATGATCGCCGCTCGAGTCTGTTCAGCGCGTAACTGCCTCGCCATCGACTGCACCCTCCTGGTACGGAAAAGAACGGCCCATGCCGTTTGCTTCTTACTCCTTGTAGACGATATCTCACCCTTTGGCGACGCCCACCCTGCACTCGAAGACCACCGACTCCCCTTGCGACGCGATGACTTGTACGTCGTTGCCGGCCTCGTCGCTCACTTGTGTCCAGACCGGCTTGTCGAGCTCCGCGTACTGGTGGAACGTGGAATGGAACGCCACCGGCACGCGGCACCACCCCCTCCGTCTGCCCGTACGGCCCGGCGGGCCGCCTTCAGCAGGAGCATGCCGGGGATGCGGCCCAGGGGGTTGTGGAAGAAAACAGGGTATGCGGTATTGACCCACAGTGGCCGAGGCAGCCGCAGGGCACCGACGCCGGCGCGCGGTGCGGCGGGGTGGCCCTGGAGGACGAACTGGTGCCCGAGCGGGGCCTCATGGGCCTCGCGGGCTTTGCGGGCGAGTAGCGCCCCACGCTGGCGGACTGCATCTGCAACCCACAGGAGCTCGTGCGCCGAGCGATCCGGCGACACGTGTAACTGGTGGACGCGCGACCGCCGGGCGGCGACGGTGAACCGGCCGGGCCAGGGCCCGGCCGGAGTCTGCGCGAACTGCCGTAACTCTGGCATGTTCCCCCTCGTTCCTCCTGAGCGATGACGGACGGTGAGGTGTCCGCGCCGGTGAGCGATAGAGTACGAGGGATTCCGGTCTGTTTTCAACGTGACCGCAAGACCGGGACGAGATTCGAACTCGGCGCATGGGAGGGGTTCTTATGGCGAAACAGGAGCGCGCCATCAGGACACGCAGGACGATCGTGGAGGCCGCAGGCGCCGTCTTCGACGAACACGGGTACGCCGCGAGCACCATCGCGATGGTCCTGGAGCGGGCCGACGTCACCAAAGGTGCCCTGTATTTTCACTTCCCCTCCAAGGAGTCCCTGGCCCAGGCGGTGCTCGACGAGCAGTTGTCGCTGGGCGCCGTTCCGCCGCGTCCGTGCAAGGTGCAGGAGATCGTCGACATGACGTTCGTCTTCGGGCAGCGGCTGCGGACCAACTCCCTTCTGAAGGGGAGCGTGCGGCTGACCGTGGACCAGTGCGCGCCGCCCGGTGTCGATCACACGGGGCCGTTCCGGCAGTGGAGCGAGCATCTGGTGGCGGTGCTGCAAGCGGCCCGGGAGCAGGGCGAGTTGCTGCCGACGGTGGAGCCGCGGGACACGGCGGATCTGCTGGTGGGGGCGTTCGCCGGGGTGCAGTTGATGTCACGGGCGCTGAGCGGGCGGGATGATCTCGGGCACCGGATCTCCGTGATGTGGGCCCATCTGCTGCCGAGCATCGCGGTGCCGGGGCTGCTGGTCGGCCTCGACAGCCGGCCCGACCGCGGGGCTCGGGTGCTGGCCTCCATCGCGAAGGGTGAACTGGTGGGCGCGGAGGTGCGATCGGGTACGGGCACCACGCAAGAGGGGCCGGCCGGTGCCCCATCCGCACCGGCCGGCCCGCTCGTTCGGGGGAGTTCGCTCAGAACGTCAGCTTCCAGCCGTTGAGCGTGCCCGTATCCTGCGCCGCCGTGTCCTGGACGCGGAGCTTCCAGGTGCCGTTGGCCACCTCGGAGGAGGCGTTCACGGTGTAGGTGGTGTTGACGTTGTCCGCGGAGTCCGAGGAACTCGCCGCCTTCAGGCTGTACACCGTGCCGTCCGGGGCGACCAGGCCGATCACCAGGTCACCGCGGTAGGTGTGGGTGATGTCGACGCCGACCTGGAGGGTCGAGGGCGCGTTGCCGGTGCGGCCGGTGACGGTGATGGGGGACTCGATCGCGGAGCCGTTGTCCGGGACGGCGACGGCGGTGGTGCTGGAGAAGGTCGTCCCCGTCGTCGTACCGCCGCCGCTGACGGCCGCGACCGTCTTCGCCGCGTCGGCGAGGCCCGCGCCGCAACCGCCCGAGCAGGCGCCCGGCAGCGGGCGGGCGTTGTTCTTGATGGCGGTCTCGATCTGCGCCGGGGTCAGCGAGGGGTTCGCCGACTTCACGAGGGCGACCAGGCCGGCGATGTGCGGGGTGGCCATGCTGGTGCCCTGGTAGTAGGCGTACGACTCCGAAGAGGGCGTCGAGGCACCGGAGTTGAGCGTGGACAGGATGCCGTTGGCGGTGCCGGTGCTGGTCTGGCCGCCGGGCGCCGAGATGTCCACCAGGGAGCCGTAGTTGGAGTAGGAGGCCTTGGCGCCGGAGCGGTTGGTCGCGGCGACCGAGATGATGTTGTTGCAGTTGCCGGGCGAGTGGCCGGAGACGTTCTCGTTGTCGTTGCCGGCGGCCACGACGACGGTCGTACCGCGGCCCACGGCGTTGTTGATGGCGGTCTGGGTCGCCGAGGTGCAGGCGCCGTCGCCGCCGAGGCTCATGTTGATGACCTTGGCGACATTGGTGTTGGCGGGCACGCCGGAGACGGTGCCGCCGGACGCCCAGGTGATGGCGTCGATGATGTCGGAGTCGTAGCCGCCGCACTTGCCGAGGACGCGCACCGGGGAGATCTTCGCGCCGTACGCGATGCCCGCGACGCCCTTGCCGTTGTTTGTGACCGCGGCGATGGTGCCGGCGACGTGCGTACCGTGCCAGGAGGAGCTGGAGGCCGGGATGCCCGCGCCGCACGCGTTGGCCGCGTAGTAGTCGCCCGGGTCGGCCGGGTTGCTGTCGCGGCCGTCGCCGTCGACGGAGACCGCGGTGTCCGAGATGAAGTCGTAGCCGCCGACGATGTTCGCGGCGAGGTCGGAGTGGGTGACGTAGCCGGTGTCGATGACGGCGACGGTGACACCGCTGCCGGTCGAGGTCGCCCAGGCGCCCGGCACGTTCATGCCGGCCGTGGACTCGAACAGGTCCCACTGCTTGGCGTACTCGGTGTCGTTCGGGTCGGCCTGCGGCTTGTTGAGGCGGTCCGGTACGACGTAGGCGACCTGCGGGTCGGCCTTGAACTCGGCGACGGCGTCGGCCACTTCGGCTTTGCTGGGGTCCGCGCCCAGGTCGACCAGGGCGGCGCCCGTGCCGAGTCTGCGCTGGAAGTCGGCGTCCTTGGCGGCGGCGTCGGCCTCGGCGGCCTTGTTCGAGGTGGCCTCGGCGGCGCCGGACTTGTAGCCGACGATGAGGCGCTCGGCCTGGATGCCGGGGGCGGCCTCGGTGAGCGCGGCCGGGACGGCGGCCTGCTGGGCGGGGGCGTCCTGGGCGACGGCGACGGAGGCCGTACCGACCGAGAGCAGGGCGGCGGACACGGCGGCGGCGGATATCAGCTTCCGCCGGAGGGAGGGGGAGGTACGCAAGGGCTTGCCTTTCGGGGCCGTGCTCCGGGCAGCGCGGAGCGGCGGTCGAATCGCTTCGTCGGTGAAGCGGCGGGGGGTGAAGCGGCGGGGGGTGAAGCGGCAGGGGTGAAGCCTGGAGCGCGGCGGCCGGCCAGCTGGAGGCGCATGACCCGTTCGGGGTTACCTGTGGGTCAGCTGTGGTCGAACGATAGGCAAAGAGCAGGTCATGCGGATACAGGGGAAACCCTTGACCCGGCCGGAAACTCACCCTGCGCGGTGGCCGGTTGACCGTGGATGGCCGCTTTGCCGGGTCTGCATCAGGTCAGCCGGCGGGCGGACGGTCCGGTGCGCCGGTGAACGCGTGAGGGTCGTGTTCCGTACTGCACGGAAGCCCGTAGTTCCCGCGCCGCCCGAGGAGGCGTTTCCGGATGGCCCGGATGCCCTGGACAACCGCCCGCCGTACGAGTGCGGCGGTCGCCGCCCTGTCCCCGTTCCTGCTGACCGTGTTCGCGGCGGCGCCCGCGCACGCCCACGGCGCTCCCACGGATCCGGTCAGCCGGGTCTTCGCCTGCTCCCCCGACGGCGCCTCCTCGGGCACGGCCGCGTGCCGGGCGGCCGTGGCGGCGAACGGCTCGCCCTTCACGGCGTGGGACAACCTGCGGGTCGCGAACGTGAACGGCCGGGACCGTCAGACGATCCCCGACGGCAAGCTGTGCAGCGGCGGCCTGCCCGCCTACAAGGGCCTCGACCTGGCCCGCTCCGACTGGCCGGCCACGCGCCTGTCCCCCGGTGCGACGCTGACCATGAAGTACGTCTCGACGATCCCGCACACCGGCACGTTCCGCATGTACCTCACCGAGCCCGGCTACGACCCGTCGAAGCCGCTGACGTGGTCCGATCTGCCGGAGCAGCCGTTCGCCCAGGTGAAGGACCCGGCGCTGACGGACGGCGCGTACCGGATCAGGATGACCTTGCCGAAGAACCGGACGGGTCGGCAGGTGCTGTACACGATCTGGCAGAACAGCAGTACGGCGGACACGTACTACTCGTGCTCGGACGTGGTGTTCCCGGCGGCGGCCGACAAGGGCGGGGCCGGGGCGGGCGCCGCCGCGTCGCCCACGGCGTCGAAGGCGGTGCAGAAGGAGAAGGCGAAGGAGCCCGAGAAGAGTCCGGTGCCGTCCACTTCGGCCCCCGCGCCCACGCCGAGTCCTTCGGTGGTCCGTTCGGCGGGCGGTGCCGCCGCCCCCGACTCCACTCCGGTGGCCGCCGACGCCGATCCCGGCTCCGGACCGTCCGCGCCCATGATGGCGGGCGGCGCCGCCGCGGTGCTGGTGCTCACCGGGGGCGCCGCCCTGGCGCTTCGTCTGCGCCGGCGCTGAACTACGCGGTTACGGAGTTCAGTTGACGTAGACCGGCTCGCCGCCCGCGGTCACCGGGCTGTACTTCGCGGTCCAGAAACCGCTGGCGGGGCAGAGCGAGGAACCGGACGTCCGGCTGAACTGCTGGTTGGCGAAGGTGATGCTGTTGTCGGCGTTGTCGGCCGTGCCGGACAGGCCGGAGGCGGCCTGGTAGACACAGCTGACGCTGCCCAGCAGGGTGCGCAGCACGACGGTGGTCTGGATGGCGGAACCGCTCGCGGGGGTGACGGAGACGGTGCCGTCGGAGGACACGTCGGTGGTGTACGGCAGGTTGTTCACCGTGATGCTGGTGACGCCGAGGACACCGACCACGTTCGAGGTGCAGTTGCTGAAGGTCTGCCCGGTCAGGGACTCGACGGCGGTGCCCGGCGCGGCAGGGTTGCTGCCGACCGTGGCGGTGAAGGTGGAGGCCGTGCAGCTGATTCCGCTGGTGCCCGTCGAGCTGGAGTAGAGGGTCGCGTTGGTGCCGGCGGCCAGGGACGCGCTGATGGTGGTGCCCTCGGCGACACTGGGGCCGCCGACCGAGCCGGTGGTGAGGACCGCGACGTCGTCCGCGGCGGCGGGGGCGGACGCGGCCACGGCCACGGGAAGCGCGAAGACGGCGGCAGCGGCGGTGAGGGAGAGCAGAGAACGCATACGCATGGGGGATTGCCTCTTTCATGAGGTGAGGGTGGGTGTGGGGGGGCGCGGACGCACGTCGGCGTCCGCCGTTGCCGACCGTCACGCCTTCTCCGTACGTGACGGACCGGCAACGGCATCGGGCCGGCGACCGGTCGGTGGCCCTATGGGGGAGGGCTCCGGCCGGGCCGGGCGAGAAAGGGCGATCCCGGTACGGCCCAGGGAGAAACGGCCGGTGCGGGTGCCGTGGAGGGTGTCGGACTCGGGCGGTGAAGAGCCCGTGAGGGACAGCTGGTCCGGGAATGCGGTCAGGTGCCGCCCGACGGCTTGGATCCGGCGCCACGGATCCGGGGAAGCCAGGGAGAGTTGTAGACCTGATCATCCGTCAACGTCAAGGTGTGGCACGGGAGTTGATCTTGAATCGACGGGTTTTGCCGTCGTCAGGGGCCTTGTTGATCACGGCTGGCACATAATCAACACCCTTTACTCACAACTTGCTTGACCCACGGGCGTAACCGCCGGTAACTTCCGTGGCGTTACTGCGGAGTACGGGAAAGCCCTTGCAGCCGCCGGGGGCCGGGAGGAGACGTGCACCGCAGCCGCCGTCCGCGCCAGGACAGCAAGCCCTGAAGCCGCACATCCGCACGTGAGCCCCACTTGCGTTGACTATGTCCCTGGGAGCAGCACATGGCCTCGTCCGTCGGCACCACCTCCGAGACCCCCGAAAGCGGTTCCGCACCTCAAGCCCCCGACAGCCCGGCGAGACGCGGGCGGGTCCGCGGTCGTCGGGCCGCGATCATGGCCGTGCCGGCCGTCGCGATCACCGCGGGTCTCGCGATCATGACCGCCCAGGGCGCGCTGGGCGTCCAGTTCGCCATCTCCGGCATGCCCTTCACGGTCACCGCGGAGAGCCTCGACGGCACCGGGTTCGAGCAGTTCGGCGGCCTCGACAACATGGCGGACAACAGCCCGAACGCCGGTGACACCGGTGGCCAGGTGCTGATCGTGACCTCCGCCATCAAGAGCGCGACCCTCTCCAAGCTGTGCCAGAGCGTCGACCTGGGCGGCACCAACCTGAGGATCGAGGCGGGCAACGGGAAGGACAAGGTCCAGGCGACCGACCTGACCACGGACTCGACCGAGATGTCCGGTAACGCCAAATTCGACAACATCGAGATCGGCAACGACGCCAGCACCCTCACCAAGGCGGGCGTGAAGGGTCCCCTCGGTGTCTTCAGCCAGCAGGCCGACCACGTGTACATCGACACCCTGCGGCAGACCAACTACGCCACCACGGCTGGTGTCTTCAAGCTGCCCGGCCTCAAGCTGAGCTTCAGCAGCAAGGCCTGCTGATGGAGGGGCAGGAGCCGGCGGGCGTTCAGCAGCAGCCCGCGGCCGGCCAGGACGCGTTCACCCGCTGGGTGTATGGACGGCCCTTCTTCGGCGGGCTGTGGCTCACCCTGGGCGGGGCATGGATCCTGCTCACCATGAAGGCCTCCCTGAAGGTCGTCCTGCACGTCGGGATGCAGGGGGCGGCGGGCTACCTCCTGCCGACGCTGATGGTGCTGCTGGGGCTCCTGATCCTCTTCAGCCCCGACCAGCGCCTCTTCTACTCGATCACCGGTGTGCTGGTCTCCATGGGCACCTGGGTGACCTCGAACATGGGCGGGTTCATGGTCGGCCTCCTCCTGGGGGTCGTGGGCAGCGTCCTGACCTTCGGCTGGCTGCCCGACCAGGACGCGCGAGTGAGCCGCCGCGAGCGCCGCGGTCCTGCCCAACAGGCGACACAGAACGGGCCGACCGAGACGGGCCCGGCCGGCACCGACACCCACACGGCTCAGTCGGGAACGGTGGCCGTGGCACCGAGGACCGCGCAGTAGTCCCGGACCCGGAGCCACCTTCCTTTTCCGCAGCCTCGACCGCGCAGGCATGCCCCACACACCGGGCAGCCTGCGCGGTCCGACGCGTTCCCCGAGGACTCACGTCGCCGTGAAGATCATTACGATGCGGAACCGAGAAGTCATTACAAGGGGCTGATCACTTGACTACCGGCGGTCACACGCGGTTGGCTCCTGGCCAGTGAAAGTTCAACCGGTCGGCGCGCCCGCGTCCGGCCGCACTTTCGCGTTCCGCCTGCCAGGCCGCACAGCGAGGTGCCGCACCCCATGAACACTCCTCCCCCACCTCGGACTTCCGTGAGATCCCTGCGCTTGGCCGCCCTCACCTCCGTCGCCCTCCTGCTGCTCGTAGGCTGCTCCGGCGGCGACTCCCGGCTCGACACGGGTACGAGCGCCGCGAAAGGGGCGGACTCCGCGGGGCTGCGGGTCGCCCTGATCACCCACGGCGGCGAAGGAGACGCCTTCTGGGAGCTCGTGCAGAAGGGGGCCGAGGCCGCCGCCGCGAAGGACGGCATCGAGCTGACGTACGCCAACGACTCCGATCCGGCGGGGCAGGCCCGGCTGGTGCGCGACGCGATCGGTGATCGGGTCGACGGCATCGCGGTGACGCTGGCCAAGCCGGCCGCGATGAAGGCCCCGGTGGCCGCGGCACGGGCGGCCGGCATCCCGGTGGTCGGCCTCAACTCCGGCATCGACGCCTGGAAGTCGCAGGGGCTGCTGGAGTACTTCGGCCAGGACGAGATCGAGGCCGGAGCGGCCGTCGGCGGCAAGCTGAACGACCTGAAGGCCAAGCACGCGCTGTGCGTCATCCACGAGCGGGGCAACGTCGCCCTGGAGGCGCGCTGCGCCGGTGTGAAGAAGACGTTCGGCGGCGAGACCGAGAACCTCTACGTGGAGGGCACCGACCCCGAGGCCGTGGACACCGTGCTCACCTCCAGGCTGCGGCAGGACCCCGGCATCGACGAGGTCGTCACGCTCGGCGCGCAGTTCGCGCTGGACGCCGTGGACTCGGTGAAGGCCGCCGGCAGCAGGGCCCAGGTCGCCACCTTCGACCTCAACAGCGACCTGACCAAGGCGATCCGCGCCGGCAGCGTGCAGTTCGCGGTGGACCAACAGCCCTACCTGCAGGGCTACCTCGCCGTGGACTCGCTGTGGCTGTACAGGACCAACGGCAACGTCAGCGGGGGCGGTGTGGCTCCCGTGCTCACCGGGCCCGCGTTCGTCACCCGCACGAACGTCGCCGCGGTCGCGAGGTTCGCCGCCGCCGGCACCCGGTGACCTCCCCGTCCCGACAACCGCTCCCCCTCCCCGGAACACCCCACCGCCCAAGGACGACCATGCCCGACCGGAAAGGCGCCCGGCGCCGTCTCGGCTCCATACGTCTCTCCCTCATCATGCTGGCGCTGGTGCCGAGCGTCACGCTGGCGGCGATGTGGGGTGTGACGACCACGCAGTTGTTCTCCGAGGGCCTACGGCTGCGCTCGCAGACCGACCTGAGCAGGTCGACCGGTGCGATGGGCACCGAGGCGACCCTCGCGCTGCAGGGGGAACGCGCGATGTCCGCCGCCCGGCTGGCCAGGGTGCCCGGTTCCCAGGCCGCCCTGGACGAGAAGCGGGCGGCCACGGACGCGGCGGTCGCCAAGCTGGTGGGGCGAACCGAGGAGATCCAGCGGGCGCCGGCGCGCATCGCCGACCAGCTGTACTCCGTCCTCGGCTCGGTGGGCAGCCTGGAGTACTACCGCGACCAGGTGGACCACCCCACCGACATCACCGCCGAGCAGGCCCTGGATCAGTACACGTCGATCATCGACGCCCAGATACACGCCTTCCAGCAGCTCTCGCAGGTCGACGACGGTGACCTCACCTCGCAGGCCGGGCCGCTCGTCGCCCTCGAGCACGCGGCGGAGCTGACCTCGCAGGAGGACGTGGCGCTCACCCTGGCCTGGCCGTCCGGGCATCTCGACGAGAAGGCCTGGGAGCACTTCGTCCAGCTGGTGAACACGCGCCGGTGGCTGGTCCAGGACCAGATCGTGCCCGCGCTGAGCGGCAGTGCGAAGACGCAGACCGAGCGGATCCTGGCGAGCGCGGACTGGCGGACCCTGACGGCGGTCGAGGACCAGGTCCTCGCCGCGCGGCCGGCCGCCGGCACCGGGCGGGTGGCCCTGCCGGACGCGGGCAAGCGGTGGACGGCCGCGATGGAGAAGGTCTCCGTCCGCTACACCGGCCTGATCCGGCAGCAGACCTCCGCTCTGCTGACCCGGAGCGCGGACAAGGCGCACGAGCAGCTGCTGACGGCGGCGTCGCTGAGCGCGGGCGGTCTGATCGCGCTGCTGATCTGCCTCGTCATGTCCTGGCGGATCACCCGATCGCTGTCCCGGCGGCTGCGGGGCCTGCGGGAGGCCACACTGGGCCTCGCCCAGGAACGGCTGCCGGATGTGGTCGCGCGGCTGGAGCGGGGCGAGAAGGTCGATGTGGACCGGGCCGCACCGGAGTTGGACTACGGCTCGGACGAACTGGGCCAGGTGGCCAAGGCGTTCAACGCGGCACAGCGCACGGCCGTGGTGACCGCCGTCGAACTCGCCGACACCAGACGGGGTTTCCAGAAGGTGATCCTCGGGATCGCCCGGCAGAGCCAGAACCTGGTCAACCTGCAGCTCAGCCGGCTGGACACACTGGAACGCGAGCACCAGGACCCGGACGTACTGTCGGGACTGTACGAACTCGACTCCACGGCCAGCCAGTTGCGGCGGTACGAGGAGAACCTGGTCATCATCAGCGGCGGGCAGCCGCGGCGCAGCTGGACCGAGCCGGTCGCGCTGATCGACATCCTGCGCAGTGCGGTGGGTGAGGTCGCCGAGTACCAGCGGGTGGAGGTGCACACCGAGGAGGAGGTCTGCCTGGCCCCGCCCGCGGTCGCGGACGTGATCCACCTGCTGGCCGAGCTGATAGAGAACGCCACGCTGTACTCCCCCGCGCCGAGTCCGGTCGGGGTACGGGCCGGGCTGGTCGCCAAGGGGCTGGCCGTCGAGGTCGAGGACCGGGGCCTCGGCATGTCGGAGGACGAGTACGCCGCCTTCAACACCCACTTGGCCCAGGCCCCCAAGTTCGACGTGGTCGCCCTCGCCGACGACCTCCGCCTCGGCATGTTCGTCGTCGCCCGCCTCGCCAACCGCCACGGCATCCAGGTGACCCTGCGCTCCTCGCCGTACGGCGGAACGACGGCGATCGTCCTGATCCCGCACGAGATCGTCGTACGGGAGGAGGAGCAGCCGGAGCCGGAGGGCCGGGGTGAGGTGCCGGGAGCGGCCACCGCAGGGGTGACGGCCGGGGAGACGGACGCGGTTACGGCTCCCCCGACCGGTACGGAACGTACGACGGACCCGGCGGAGTCGGTGGGTGCGCCGGACGCGGAGTCGGCGGCCGGGGCCGCGTCCGGGCGGACGGGGGCCCAGGCGGACCCCGTGGCGCCTGAGACCGGCACGCCCCGCCCCGGCGGCCTCACCCCGCTCCCCCGGCGGGTGCCGCAGACCAGTCTCGCCGTCGAGCTTCGTGAGGAGGCCTCGGCCGTTCGCGAGGAGGAGGACGCCGACGAGTTCACCGCGGACCACGCGGCCTCCTCGCTGGCCGGGTTCCAGCGCGGCACGCTCCGCGCCCGGGACGAGGACGACCCGCTCGACACCCCCGAGGAAGTGTGCACCGCCGACACGAACGGTCCGCCCGTCGCCGCCCGTACTCCCCACACCGATCGCTCATGAAGGACATGCCATGACACGCCCCACCCCCGCCACGCACACCCAGCTGGACCAGCTGCTCACCGGACTCGTGGAGCGGGTCGCCGACGTGACGCAGGCGGTCGTGCTCTCGGAGGACGGGCTGGTCGTCAGCAAGTCCACCGGTTTCCTGCGCGACGACGCCGAGCGGCTGGCGGCGACCGCGTCCGGTCTGATGAGCCTGAGCAAGGGCGTCAGCATGGACTTCCGGGGCGGCCCGGTGCGCCAGGCGCTCATCGAGATGGCCAACAGCTTCCTGATCCTCACCTCCGCGGGACCCGGCGCCCACCTCGTCGTCCTCACGGGGCCGAACGCCGACGTCGGGGTCGTGGCGTACCAGATGAACATGCTGGTGAAGAAGATCGGCGAGCACCTGAGCGCGGCACCACGGGCCGGCATCGGCCCCACCGGCGGGTGAGGTGACCGACAGTGACGCGTCCGGCCGGATGGTGCGACCGTTCGCCCTGACCGGCGGACGGACCCGGCCCAGCCGCGCCGACTTCACCCTCATCACGACGGTGACCGCGGTCGATCCGCCGCCGGAAGGGGCCCCGCGGCCGCAGGCCGAGCAGACCCGCATCCTGCGCCGGTGCGCCCGCCCGGTCGCCGTGGCGGAGCTGGCCGCGCGGCTCGACCTCCCGGTCAGCGTGGTCGTGATCATGCTGTGCGATCTGCTGGAAGCGGGCCTGATCACCGCGCGCCCGCCGCGCCCGGTCTCGCCCCGCTCGCCGGACCTGGACCTGCTGCAGAAAGTGAGGGAAGGCCTTGGCCGGCTCTGACACGCTCGCCACCGGGGCAGCCGGTACTCCCGCGGCACCCGACACCGTCAAGATCCTCATCGCCGGGGGCTTCGGCGTCGGCAAGACCACCATGGTCGGGTCGGTCAGCGAGATCACTCCGCTGCGCACGGAGGAACCCCTCACCGTCGCCGGCCTGGGCGTCGACGACCTCGCCGGGATCGAGGAGAAGCGGGCCACCACCGTGGCCATGGACTTCGGCCGGATCACCATCAGCGACGAACTCGTGCTCTACCTCTTCGGCACGCCGGGCCAGCAGCGGTTCTGGTTCATGTGGAACGACCTGGCCGTCGGTGCCCTGGGCGCGGTCGTCCTCCTCGACGTCCGCCGCCCGGAGTCGAGCTTCGCCGCGGTGGACTTCTTCGAACGCCGGCGCATCCCCTTCGTCGTCGCCGTGAACGGCTTCGAGGGCCGGCACCCCTATCCGGCCGAGGACATCAGGGAGTCCCTCGCCCTCCCGGAGGACGTTCCGGTGGTGCTGTGCGACGCACGGCGCCGCGAGTCGTCCCGGGACGTGCTGATCGCCCTCATGGACCTGCTGATCGCCGCGGCCGTCGAGTAGCGGCGCCTCACTCGTCCGGCCCCGTCAGCTCCTCGTCGGAGGAGGGGATCAGCCGGGCCCCGAGGTCCGGGTCGGGCATCTCGCGGTCGAAGGGGAACATCGGGCGGCGGATGCGGTGGTGTCCCAGACGCGGCAGGTCCTGGTCGACGCCGCCCGGAGTGAGGGCCATCTTCCAGTCGGCGGCCATCGCGAACAACTCGGGTTCCAGATACCCGATCTTGACGAGCACGACGTCCGCCTCGCGCGGCGCCAACTCCAGGTCGGTGAAGTCGTGTTCGTGGTGGTACGGCTTTCTCAGCCGCGTCAGGATCACGTACACGCTCCCCACCCGCAGCACCGCCTCGGTCACCGCGTGCGCGTCACCGTGCCGGATCGCGTGCACCACCCCGGTCAGGGTGAGCGGGCCGGCGTGCCGGTCGTCGACCTCGGCACCGGCGGTGACCGTGGCACCGATCCTGCTGCTCGACCGTACGCCGGCACGGCTGCTGGGTGTCGGGGTCGGGGCGGCGGGTGTGGTGGACGCGCACGCGGGGCGGATCCTGGTGGCCAGCGACTCCTTCCGCGACTGGGCCGGGTTCGCGGTGACGTCCGCGTTCGAGGAGGCGCTCGGGGTGCCGGCGTTCCTGGACAACGACGTCAACGCGTTCCTGCGCGGCGAGGCGACGGTCGGCGCGGTCGCGGGCGAACCGCATGTCCTCGGGATGACCCTCGGGACCGGGGTCGGCGGGGCGTTGTGGCTGGACGGGGCTCTGTACGACGGGCCGCACGGTGCGGCGGGCGAGATCGGGCACGTGCCGGGCTTCGGCGACCTGCCGTGCACCTGTGGCGGGCGCGGCCATCTGGAGACGCTGGCGTCGGGGCGGTCGATCGCGGCGCGGTACGGGAACCGGACCGGGCGGCAACTGAGCGCGCGCGAAGTGGCGGAGTCCTGCGACCCGGACGCGCTCGCGGTGTACGAGGACGCGGGTGCCGCGGTCGCTCGCGCGCTCCTCGTCACGGCGGGGCTCCTGGACGTCACCACCGTCGTGATCGGCGGGGGCGTCAGCCGCGCCTGGCCACTCCTCGAACCGTGGATCCTGCGAACCCTGACCGCCGAACCACCGGTCAGCGGGCATCCGGTACGAGTGCTGCCCGCGCTGCTCGGCGAGGACGCGGTGACGGTGGGCGCGGCGGCCCGGGTGCGAGCGGAACTCGCAATCTGACCTGCGGGCCGACCGGAGGCCAGGCAGGACGCCGCCCCGGGCAGTGCGCGCGTCGCGCGAACCGGGCGGGGTGGGAGCCGGGCCCCGGAGGGGTGGGCCCCAGGCCCCGGCGAGGTGGCAGCCGGGCCCCGGAGGAGCGATAACCGGACCTCGGCGAAGCGGGAGCCGAGCCCAGGCGAAGTACAAGCCGCTTCCCAGCGGGACAGAAACCGGGCCGGCCGGAGGCCAGGCAGGACGCCGCCCCGGGCGGTGCGCGCGTCGCGCGAACCGGGCGGGGTGGGAGCCCGGCCCCGGCCGAGCGGGGACCGAACCCCAGCGTCACCGATGCCGAAGCCGAGCCCCAGCGTCGCCCGCGCCGAGGCCGAGCATGGCCTCGCCCGCGACCAGGCCGAGCACGACGCTCGCGTCCAGGCCGGGCACGACCCCGTCGGGACCGGCGCGGGTCTCCGTTATGAGGGAACCCCGCTACAGCGGAGACCCCCCGCGCCGGTCGCCGGCCGGGATCAGCCGAGGCCGTTCGTCTTCAGCCAGGCCTTCGCCACGTCCAGCGGGTCCTTGTTGTCCAGCTGGACCTGGGAGTCCATGTCGAGCAGCGCCTTGGTGTCCAGCTTGGCCGAGACCGCGTTCAGGGCGGCCACGCCCTCCTGGGAGAGACCGGACTTGTAGACCAGCGGGGTCACGTTCGCGAAGCCGAAGAGGTTCTTCGGGTCCTGGAGGACGACGAACTTCTCCTTGGTGATGGTCGGGTCGGTCGTGAAGATGTCCGCGGCCTGCACGGTGTTCTTCTTGAGCGCCGCCTGGGTCAGCGGACCGCCCGCGTCGAGGGCCTTGAAGGACTCGAACTTCAGGCCGTACTGCGACTCCAGGCCGAGCAGACCCTGCTGCCGGGTCTGGAACTCCGGCGAGCCGCCGATGACCAGCTTCGGGGCGATGTCCTTGAGGTCGGCGAGGGTGGACTCGGCGGTCAGGTTGTACTTCTTCGCGGTCTCCGCGTTGACCGAGACCGAGTCCTTGTCCTCCGCGGGCGCCGACTCCAGCAGCGTCAGCTTGGAGTCGAGCTTGGCCTTGACCCCGGCGTTCACAGCCTGCGCGGACTCCTGCTTGGCGTCCTTGTCGAGATAGGCCAGCAGCGAGCCGTTGTACTCGGGCAGGACGGTGATCGAGCCGTTCTTCAGCAGACCGTAGGTGGTCTCGCGGCTGCCGATGTTGGGCTTGTAGGTGACCTTGACGCCCTTGGCCTTCAGAGCCTCACCGTAGATGTCGGCGAGCAGGATGCTCTCGGCGAAGTTGTTCGAGCCGACGACCACAGTGTCGCCGGAGGCGGCGCCTCCCGTGTCCTCGTTCAGCGGGTCGGAGCCGTCGTCGGAGGACCCACATCCCGCCAGCAGGACCGTGGCGGCGGCGAGCGCGACGGCGGCCACGCCGGGGTTCTTCCTGAGGGACCTGCGGTGTGCGGCGGTAGAAGTCACGATTCCCGTTCCGGAACTCAGGGGGATGCAAGGTGTTCGGGGCGTCCGGGAGGGGAAGCCCTTGCACTGATCCAATCCAGCCTGTTCTCCCGCAGTCAAGAGCGACCTGGTCACAATTGGCATCAGCCCGTGATCGATTGTGAAGGAAACGCGAAACCGGCACGCGGGGTACGACTCGGGTTGTAACGGATTCTTGACTCAGGGCGGCAACAAGCGCTGTCCGAAGAGGCTGTAGTCTCGCCGCAGTTGGCGCCGGTCACACAGGCGTGCAGGAGCCACTCAGGTGTCCCTACGCACCGTCCCGTAGCGATCAGAATCGGTCAGGCGCGCTCTCGCGCGCGGTCCGAGACACCCACGAAGGAGGGCTGGTGTCCACGAACGAGGTGGACGTGTCCACCCGGTCGGCACCGCCGCCGAACCGGGACGGCGCACGCGGCGACCGGGGACTACGGGACTTCGCCGAGCGCTGGCCGTTCCGGCGCAAGCTGAACATCCTGGTGGGCGTGCCCCTCGCGGTGGTCGCCGTACTGCTGGCCTATCTCTTCGCCGACCAGGTCGGCCAGTCCCGGGACGCGTCGGACGCGGCCCAGCTCGTGCGGGACAGCGCCGAAGTGGCCAAGCTCGTCGGGCAGTTGGAGGCCGAGCACCAGCAGGCCGTCCTGCTCTCCGTGCGCCACCAGTCCAGCTGGGACGGCCGCGCCCCCTCGCAGGCCGCCTACCGCGAGGCGCAGATCCGGGTGGACAACCAGGTCGAGAAGGTCCGCGAGGTCTTCGGCGGCCGGCTGCCGCAGGAGGAGGCCCAAGCCCTTCGCGAGGTCAACGGCCTGGAGGACCTGCGCAACACCATCGAGAAGGCCTACCTGCCCGCCGACAACATCGACCCGGCCTACAGCGACGCCGCCAAGGGCCTGATCGACGGCCTCGGGCTCGACCGCAACCCGGCCCTCGCCGCCACCTTCACCGGCAACCTGCTCGACTCCCTGCTGCGCGCCGACGCCGCGCACGGTTCCTTCGAGACCGGTGTCTTCTCCGCGACGACGGGCGACTCCAACGCCCTTATCGAGCTGATCGGCGCGATCGGCTCCTACGACGAGTACACCCACCAGGTCGAGCGCTTCGGCCGGTTCGCCACGGCCCAGCAGGCCGAGGAACTCGGCGACATCGAGCACAACACGCACCAGGCGGCGATCGCCCGGCAGTACGCCGAGCTCCAGATCGACCCCGGCTCGCTCCAGGCGGGGACCCCGTCCGAGATCAAGGACGCCTTCCAGACGGCGCTCGACTCCTACCCGGACTACCGCGCCCAGGCCCGCACCCGGCTGAACACCACCACTTCCCTCATCGGCCAGATCGCCGACCGCGCCGACGCCGCCTCCCGCGACGCGCGCTCCAACGCCGCCTGGCTGCTCGGATCGGCCCTGCTGGGCTTCGTGCTCTGGCTCGCCTTCTCGGTCGCCGTACGACGCTCGGTGGTGCGCCCGGTGCAGGCGCTCACCGGTGCCGCGAGGCAGGTCGCCGAGGTGGCGGGCCGCGAGCTCGCCCGCGTGGCCGACGACGACACCGAGGACACCGGAACACCGCGGCTCCAGGAGGTGCCGGTCACCGCGAAGGACGAGATCGGCGATCTCGCCGACGTGTTCAACCAGGTGCAGACCACCGCGGTCGCGCTCCTCGAACGCCAGGTGCTCAGCCGCCGCAACGTCGCCGAGATGTTCGGCAACGTGGGCCGCCGGGTCAGCAACCTCACCACCCGGCAACTCGCCCTGATCGACGCGGTCGAGCGCGGCGAGACCGACCCGGCGCTCCTGGAACGCCTCTACAGCATCGACCACATCGCGGTCCGCCTGCGCCGCAACGCCGACAGCCTGATGCTGCTCGCCGGCATCCGCGAGACGGTCCTGGACTCCGGACCGCTCGCCCTCACCAACGTGGTGCGCGCCGCACTCGGCCAGATCGAGGGCTTCCGGCGGGTCTCCCTGCAGGCCGGCACGGAAGCCATGGTCGAGCCCGACATCATCGGCGACCTCACCCTGATGGTGGCCGAACTCGTCGAGAACGCCGTGTCCTTCTCGCCCGTCGGCAGTCCCGTCGAGGTGATCGTCAAGGACAGCCACGAGGGCGCACTGGTCGTGATCTCCGACCACGGTCTCGGCATGAGCGCCGAGCGCCTGGAGGAGGAGAACGCCCGCCTCATCCGCCGCGAGCGCCTCGACCTCGTCCCCACGAAGGTCCTCGGCCTGTTCGTGGTGGGCACACTGGCCCGCCGCTGGGACGTCAGCGTGGTCCTGTCCCGCACACCGGGAGGCGGCGTGACGGCCGAGGTGACCATCCCCACCTCCCTCCTGCTGACGATGAGCCCCGTGTCGAGTACGGCGGCAAAGTCCCGTACCGCCTCGGTGGCGGGCGTCGGTCCGGGCACGGCCACGGGTACGCGCCCGGCACCGGCCTGGGCCTCGGACACCGGCTCGCAGACGGCACCGGTCCCGGATCCGGTCCGGACGGCAGCTCCTACGGCCGTACGGCCCGAGTCGGGCCAGGAGCCGGCCGCGGGCCCGACGACCCGGGGCACGGCGGCCCCCGAGCCCGGCGTCACGGTGGCCGCCTCCGCCGACGGCGATCACGCGCCTCTCCCCCGCCGGGTTCCGCACCGCGACACGGCCGCGTCAGCTCAACTTCCCTCCCCCGCAGCCCCGTTCATCCCGCAGGCCCGCACCGGTGAGGTGCCCGCGAACGGCGACGGCGACGGCGGCGACGGCGCCCGCCCCCTTCGCCGCCGGGTCCGTGGTGCCACGCTGCGTACCACCGTCGGTGCCGAGGCCGTACAGAAGACGGCGCCCGTCCGGCCCGCCGACGCGGAGGCCGTACGCGACGCGCTCGACGAGTTCGAGGCGGCCGTGGAGCGCGCCCACCGGGACAGTGAGACCGGCAGCCACCCCAGACCCGTACCCAGGGACGACGTGGAAACCCGTCAGACCGCATCCAACCCCCCGCACGAACAGAACCACTCCCCGGAAGGAGCGGAGCAGTGAGCACGTCCACAGGTGACACGCCTACGGAAGGCACCACGCCCGCCGACCTGCAGGCCGCCGCAGCCGACTTCACCTGGCTGCTGAACCGTTTCGCGACGGAGACCGCGGGCGTCGTCGACGCCATCGCCGTCTCCTCGGACGGGCTGCTCATCGCCGTGTCGGAGCTGCGTGAGCACGCGGACTCCGAGCGGCTCGCCGCGATCGTCTCCGGTATCACGAGCCTGGCCGCCGGAGCCTCCGGCAACTACGGCCTCGGTGGCCTCAACAAGGTCATCATCGACCTGGAGGGCGGCCATGTCCTGGTCTCCGCGATCGGCAGCGGCGCCGTGCTCGGCGTCGTCACCGACAAGGAGGCCAAGCTCGGCAACATCGCGTACGAGATGACGCTGTTCGCGAACCGGGCCGGCAGCGCGCTCAGCCCCCAGCTCGTGCTCGAACTGAAGAACAGCGTCGGCACCGCGTCGAAGCGCTGACCGAGGAGGAAGCGCAGTCATGGCGGACGGCAGCACGCCTCCGAGTCCGGAGCCGGGCGGTCCCGTGCCCGCCGTACGGCCGTTCCTCGTCACCGCCGGCCGGGTGGCACCCGATCCGTCCGGCCGGACGATGCCCGTCGAGACCCAGGTGGTGGCCACCGCCGAGGGACTCGCCGTGCTCGACCGGCTTGCCTTCGAAGAGCACGACATCGTCGCCGCGTGCCGGATCCCGCAGTCCATCGCGGAGATCGCGGCCCGGCTGCGGCTGCACCTGAACGTGGTGCGGATCCTCGCCGAGGACCTACGTACGGCCGGTCAGCTGACGGTGCACGTGCCCGACACCGACGTCACCCACGACGCCTCCGTCCTGCGCAGGCTCATCGACGGCCTGCGCGCCATCCCCGACTCCCGAGGGGTACTCCGTGACACCGACTGATCCGGCCACCCGGCCCTCGGCCGCGTCCGCCGCCGCCGTACGACCGCCGCTGCCGGTCAAGATGGTGATCGCGGGCGGCTTCGGGGTGGGCAAGACCACCGCGGTCGGCTCGATCTCCGAGATCGAGCCGCTGACCACCGAGGCCGCCATCACCGAGGTCGCCGCGGGCGTGGACGACCTCAGCCACACCCCGCGCAAGACCACGACGACGGTCGCGATGGACTTCGGCTGCATCACCGTCGACCCGACCCTGAAGCTGTACCTGTTCGGCACGCCGGGCCAGGAACGCTTCGGCTTCATGTGGGACGACCTCGTCGAGGGCGCGCTCGGCGGCCTGGTCATCGTCGACACCCGCCGCCTGGACGACTGCTACGCCGCGGTCGACTACTTCGAGCACAAGCAGATCCCGTTCGCGGTCGCCGTCAACGCCTTCGACGGCAGGGTCGAACACACCCTGGACGAGGTCCGCTGGGCCCTCGACGTCAACGACCGTGTCCCGGTGATCGTGTTCGACGCGCGGGAGCGCGGTTCGGTACGGGACGCGCTGCTGGTCGTACTGGAACAGGCGCTGGCGCGCACGGAGGCCTGACGCTCGCCCACGACACGGGCGTGCAGGCCGACAATGCCGCGCGTGCTGTTCAGCGGTGTGGGTCGTTGGACGGATCATGCAGACCACATCGGTGACGCGGCTCGATCTGCCTGCGGTGCAGCGCCAAGTAGACGGCGTGCTCGAGGACTTCCTGGCCGAGAAGGCTCGTGCGGGGGCCGGCCGGGGGCTTCCGCCGGAGGTGGTGCAGACCGTACGGGACTTCCTGGCAGCCGGCGGGAAGCGGATCCGGGCGCTTTTGTGCGTCGTGGGCTGGCACGCCGCCGGTGGCCGTGGTGACGTGGCACCGGCGGTGCGGGTGGCGGCGTCGTTGGAGTTGTTCGTGGCCTTCGCGCTCATCCACGACGACATCATGGACGACTCGGCCAGCCGCCGCGGCCGGCCCGCTGTGCACCGCGTGATGCGTGCCCGGCTGGGAGCCGGCGAGCGGACCGAGCGGCTGGGTGCGGGCGGCGCGCTGCTGGTGGGCAACCTGGCTCTGATGTGGGCTCAGGAACTGCTGCACACCACCCCGATGGACTCCGGCCGGCGGCGGCTGGTCCATGGGCTGTACGACGCGATGCTGGAAGAGGTGATGTACGGGCAGTACCTGGACGTCATGGGTACCGGCCGTGACGCCGATGACGTCGAGGCGGCCTTGCGGATCGTCCACTACAAGACCGCCACCGCGACGATCGAACGACCCCTGCAACTGGGGGCTGCCGTCGCCGGGGCCGACGAGGCCACGATGGAGGTGTTCACCCGGCTGGGCCGGCCGCTGGGGGAGGCGTTCCAGCTGCGGGACGACCTGCTGGACGTGTTCGGCAGCCCGGACGGCGCATGCGCTCCCGGCCTGAGCGACCTGCGGGAGGGCAAGCGGACCGTGCTGCTGGCCCTGGCCCTGCGGAACGCCGACCCGGTCCAGCGGAAGCGGCTCGGCCGGCTGGTGGGCCGGGCCGGCCTTCAGGAGCGGGAAGCGGCGGAGATCCGGGCCATCCTGCTCGCGACGGGGGCACGACAGGAGACCGAAGAGATGATCGCTTCCCGCTACGAACACGTCCTGCGCGTTCTCGACGGGGCCGGGTTCCCGCAGTCCGCGGATCGTGCTCTGCGTCGCCTGGCGGTCAGGGCCACCCGGTACACCTCCTGACCCGTGCCGCGACCACAGCAGTGTCACCCGACCCCCGAGCAGGAAGAACTCGTGATGACCGAGCAGGTTCTCGATCGTGTCGCCGGATATGAGCGCTGGTTCAACACGCGCTTCGAGGAGTACTTCGACACGTTGAGCGACCGGCTGGACGCGCCGCCGTTCAGCCGTTTCACCCCGGAGTGCATTGATCTGCTGCGGGATTTCTCCTTGCGTGGCGGAAAACGGTTCAGGGCCGTGGCAGTGAACGAGGCAGCTCGCCTGGTGACCGCCGAACCGGTCGAAGGTCTGGACGCGGCGGCGCTGAGCATCGAGTTGCTCCACACTTCCGGCCTGGTGCATGACGACGTGATCGATGACGGTCCTGTCCGCCGGGGAGGCCCGTCCACCTACTACGTCTACCGGGAGAGGTTCCCTGATCATCCGCACACGGCGATCGGTCTGACCGTGCTCGCGGGGGACCTCGCCCTCGCCCTGTCGCTGCAGGTGCTGTTGGAGACGAAGGCGCCCGTGGGGGTGCGACAGGCCATGGTCGAGGTCCAGACCCGGGCTGCGGCGGACACGTTCATGGGGCAGATCATCGACGTCGAGCGGGACTTCATGGCCGCCCCGGACGAAGAGATCCTGCACTGCGTGTCCGACTACAAGACCGCACGCTACTCGCTTCTCGCACCCATGCAGCTGGGACTGCTGGCCGCAGGCGAACAGCCCTCCCTCTTCGAGAAGGAGCTGCGTGATTACGCCCGGCTGGTCGGCATCAGCGAAACGATGCGCGACGACTACCTGGATCTGTTCGGAGACCCTGCCGTTCTGGGCAAGCCGACCGGCGCCGACATCCGTGACGGCAAGCACAGTTACGCTCTCCACGCCCTGCTCGCAGCCGTTGACGGCCCGGAGCGTCGCGTGGTGGAAGCCGCGTTCGGCGATGCGTCCTGCACGCCGGAGACCGTCGCGGCCGTCAGGGAGATCGGCGAACGCCGCGGGGTGGCGGACCGACTGAGAACCGACATGCACCGCCATGCGCAGCAGGCGTCCACGGTGGCCGCCGACTGGCGGTCCCGGTGGCGGGAGGAGGCGGTCACCTTCTTCGAGCAGCTGCCGCTGTGGAGCGTCAACCGCACCAGGTGACCGGCCGCACCTACAAGGTGCTTGGTGGCGGGGCCGAGCGCGTCAGCTCCGCGACGGCCTCGCGCCAGCGTTCGGGAATGCTGTCGGCGCCGGGAAGGGCCGTGTCGATGCGGAAGGAGACGCTGGTGGTGTCTTCGTACGTCGTCGCCGCGACGGCCAGGGGGACGCCGGGCGGGCAGCACATGATGGGGTCGATGCGGTGCACGGCAGCCTCGCCGTAGGACAGGCGATGGCATACCACGAGGTAGGAGGCGCAGATGGTGAGCCGGCCAGGGACCGTGCTCGCGTCCACGAGGAGCTGGAGCAGCCGCCGGGGAAGCCGGGTGAGGGCCGCTCTCAGCACCGCCTTGTGTCCGGCGGACTTGAGTACGGAGGTGACGGCCGCCGTGCGTGCCAGGCGCCGGTCCACCGGCATGGTCCCGCCGGGCAGATCGAGCCGGGTCAGGAACAGCCGGTTGCCGGGGGCCGCGACCTCGTCGGGCGTGCGCACGTTGACGGGGACCATCACGGGGATCGCCGTGCCGGTGGCGTGGGGCCAGGCGTCCTCGGCCCACTGGGTGATCGCGTGGACCACAGTGGTGAGGTAGACGTCGTTGACGCTGGTCCCGCCGATGCGGGCCGCGGCGCGCAGACCGGCGGAGGGTGCCTGGGCCCACAGCAGGTGGCGGCGGCTCGACAGCGGATGCGCGGCGGATTGCCACAGGCGGTCCCGGCGCGCGTGCCGCAGCAGGCTCACGGCACTGCGGGCGGTTCGGCGCAGGCCGGCCCGGGCGGGCGCGGGGAATCGGGGCAGCGGACGCGGGCCGAACAGCGTGTCCAGCACCGTGCCGATGTTGGCGCCGTCCTGAACGGCGTGGTGCGTGAGATAGAGCAGAGCGGACCCGTCGGGCACGTGACCGTGCAGAAGGAACATGCGCCAGGCCGGCACTTTCTCCGGCCACGGCTCTTTCAGCGCGAGACGCACCGCTGCCTCGAGAGCCTGCGGTTCGCCGTCGACATGCTGGGCGCGGAGGTGCCAGGTCATGTCCAGGTCGGCCCGCATCCACTGTGCGGTCGGTCCGTCGCCGGTCAGGACATGCGTCAGACAGGGCAGCTCGTCCAGATGGACGGTGACGTGCTCGCGCAGGCCGGCGAGATCGGGCACGGCGCCGGTCAGGTGCAGTACTGCCCCGATCCTCGCGTGGGCGTCCGGATGCTCCGCAAGCTGTTCAGCCCTGACCAGGACGAGATCGGCGGGGCCGGGAGCCGGGAACGGGTTCATGCCCATCACCTCACGAGGTCGAAGACGGGGGAGCTGACGGCCGCGCCGATGAGGAACCCGACGCCGACCTGGCCGGCGGTGTGGCAGCGCAGCCGGAGGCGGGAGCAGCCGATCAACACCACCACGGGAGCCAGCACGAGCGACCAGGGACCGAAGACCGTCGCGAGGATGGTCAGGGCACCGGAGGCGACGGCGGAGTGCACCGACACCTTCCAGAAGAAGGTGATCGCCAGGAGGGCGAGGAGAACGGCGAGCATCGCCGTCACCAGCGCCGTCACCTCGACGGGAGCATCCAGCTCATACAGCAGTACGGTGCCGGTGACGACCGAGGCCATCACTGCCGGGGCCGCCACGATGCGGTCCTGCCGACGGCGCACATGGCGGTCTCCCCAGTACCGGCGGTGCTCGCCGAACCGCAGGATCACCGTGGGCAGCACCGCGGTGAACACCGCCGCGACCACGCCCCAGCCGAGGCCGGCCCAGCCGTCCGTGTGCCGGCCCAGCAGGGGGGCCAGGAGCAGCATCCAGTTCCGGGGCTCGCCGCCGTCGCTGAGCAGCCACGCCCAGCGCGCTTCCGTTCGAGGCACCGCCTCCTGCACCGCCGCGCTCTCCCGTCCCTCACGTGGTCACGCTGTCGCCGTACACGGCGTTCATCGTCCGAACGACACGCACACCGGGCCGGTCACGACACCGGCGCAGCCTGCTCGACGCCCGCCGACGGTGCCTCGTCCCCCGTACGCGGGACGCGGGTGCGGGTCCGGGCGGCGAAGGCGGCGATGCCCAGCGCGGCCATGCCGACCGCCCAGCCTCCCCCCAGCAGGAGGCACCCGGCCGGCACCACCCGCAGACCGGCAGCCGCCACCGAGGTCTGCACCGCCGCGTAGGCCGGCAGCAGACGCACCACGAGACTGTCCGCTTCCGGGTTGATCAGCGGGTTCTGCAGCACCAGATCAATGGAACTGATCATGATGGCGAGGAACATGCCGGCCAGCTCGCTGCGCACCACGGCCGCCAGCACCATCCCGATTCCGCCGTAGACCACGGCGCCGGTGAACATGCCCGCGGCGAGCACCAGGGGCTGCTCGGGCCGCCAGAACAAGTGCATCCACGCGGTGGTGTAGGCGGCGACCACGGCCGCGGCCAGAAGGAGCGCACTGCACTTGGCGAGCGCGAGACACGACCGGGGAAGGCCGGCCCGCACCAAACGCTGGTCGAACGGCGCGGAACGCACCGTGGCGACGAACATCATGAACGCGATGACCAGCGACAGGGCCTGCAGCGCACCGTTGATCTGGAGCAGGATGTTGCCGTCCATGACCACCGTGCGGCCGACCGGACGGATCCGGAACCGCAAGGGGGCGGACGCCACCACCGTGAACGCCAGCGTGGTCCACAACGGCACGAACAGGACCACGATGAGCAGCGCCAGCCGGTTGCGCGCCTGCTCGATCAGCGCGAACCGCACGGCCGTACGGAAGCAGGACCACCACCGCGTCATACCGCCGCCATCCCTGCTCCGGTCTGTTCCGTCTCCCGCAGTACGCCGGCCTCAAGGCGGTACAGGGTGTCCAGGCGGGAGGCGTCATGCGCGAGGTGGGAGACCACCAGTACCGCGCAGCCCCGGTCCCGCAGGTCGGCTGCCACATCCCAGAACCGCAGGTAGGTGTCCCAGTCGAAGCCCTGATACGGCTCGTCCAGAAGCAGCACCTGGGGGTCGTGCATCAGGGCGAGAACCAGATTGAGCTTCTGGCGCGTGCCGCCGCTGAGCGCCGCCACCCGATCGTGCCGGTAGTCGCTGAAGTTCAACCGCTCCAACAGCTCGAAGGCCCTGGTCAGGCTGCTGATGCCGTAGGCGGTCCGGAAGAAGTGCAAGTGCTGCTCGACGGTAAACGCCTGGTGGAGCACGGTGTCCTGCGGGCAGCTGCCCAGCCGGCCCGCCCGCTCCACCACCCCGCTGTCCGCGACGAGATCTCCGGCCAGGATGCGTAGCAGTGTGCTCTTGCCGGCGCCGTTCTCACCGACGATGCCCACCAGTTGACCGGCAAGAAGGTCGAGCGACACCCCGCGCAGGACAGGACGCCGCCGGTAGCCCTTCCGCACCCCTCGCACCCGCAGCACCGGGTCGAGCGAGCTCACCACCGCACCCTCCACATCGCTGCGCCCCCGACCGAACGCCGTCACTTCTCGGCTCCGGTCACTGCAACGATCACGAGGTCCCACAGGACACGAACGGATACACGTCGGGCGGGTAAGTCCTAGTTGCTCCTGAGCACCCCGCGGGAGACCGTGAGCCGGGTGATCCCCCAGAACAGCGCCAGCGTCGCCAGCGCCATCAGGGCGACCAGCGTGGCGCCGCCCACGACCTTCTCGTAGTTGCGCTGGTAGAGGCCGTCGACGATGTAGCGGCCGAGGCCGCCGAGGGAGACGTACGCGGCGATGGTGGCCGTCGACACGATCTGGATGGCCGCCGAGCGCAGTCCGCCGAGGATGAGCGGGAGGGCGACCGGGAGTTCGACCCGGAAGAGCACCTCGATCTGGTGCATGCCCATCCCCCGGGCCGCGTCCACCGGGGCGGGATCCACCGACCGCATCGCCTCGTAGGTGGTGACCAGGATCGGCGGCACGGCGAGCACGACCAGCGGGATCATCACGTTGATCAGTCCGAAGCCGAGCGACAGGGTCATCAGGACCAGCAGACCGAAGGTCGGTACGGCCCGCCCGGCGACGGCGATGAAGGCCAGCGCGTTGCCACCCCGCCCGTAGTGCCCGGTGACGAGTCCCACCGGCAGCCCGATCGCCGCGGCGATGGCGAGGGCCTCCAGGGTGTACTGGACGTGCTCGCCGAGCCGGGTGGGAATCCCGTCGTAGCCCTGCCAGTGCGCGCTGTCGCTGAAGAAGGCGTTGATGAAGTTGAGGACGTTCACCGGGCGGCGACCTCCGGTTCGGGCCGCTCCGAGCGCCGCGCACGCGCGCCGCTCGGCATCCACGGCGTCAGGAGCAGGCGTACGACGACCAGCAGCCCGTCGGCGAGGATCGCGAGGACCGCCATGGTCAGCACGGCGTTCACGGCGAGTTCGGGCCGGTTGTAGATGTTGGCGTCGTTGATGAGGTTGCCGAGCGCGCCCTGGTTGCCGATGAGGGCGCCGACGCTGACGAGGGAGATGCTCGACACGGTCGCCACCCGCAGCCCCGCGATGATGGCGGGCACGGCGATCGGCAACTGGACCTGCACGTATCGCCGTACGGGCCCGAAGCCCATCGCCGTCGCCGCCGCGAGGGTCTCCTGCGGCACCGAACGGACGCCGTCGACGATCGCCGGGACCAGGATGACGAGGCTGTAGACGGTGAGCGGGATCATCACGGTGAGTTCGGTCTGGCCGGTGTAGTCGATCAGGACCACGAAGAAGGCCAGCGACGGGATCGCGTACAGCACGGTCGTCACCCACAGCACGGGCGGGTACAGAAACCGGAAACGCACGCACAGCTGGGACAGCGGCAGGGCGACCAGCAGCCCGGCGAGGACCGGTAGCAGGGCTTCCCTGAGGTGCAGGCCGATCAGCCCGAGCCAGCTGTGCTGGAGGTCGCTCGGGATGTCGAAGAAGCCGTTCACCGGGCGGCCTTGGCGTCCGTACGGCCCTCCGCGTGCGCTCCGCGGATCGCCTCGCCGATGGCCTGCTGGGAGACCACTCCGGCCACCCGCCCCTCGGCGTCGACGCCGACGGCCCACCCGGTGGGCGAGAGCACGGCACAGTCCAGCGCGGCCCGCAGCGAGTCGGTGCCGGCCACGAAGGGCCGCCCGTACGAGACCAGTCGCGTCGCGTCGACACTGCCCGCGGTCAGGTTCCCCGGCTCGATCCAGCCGAGGGGCCTTCCGTCCACGTCGGTGACGAGGAGGTAGGAGGCCTCGGCCGTGTCGCGGGCGGCGATCTGCTCCGCGGTGGCGTCGACGGCGACGACCGGTCCGGTGAGCAACCGGAGTCCGGAGGAGGGGAAGAAGGAGAGCCGCCGGATGCCGCGGTCGGTGCCGAGGAAGTCCTCGACGAACGCGTCGGCGGGGCTGGAGAGCAGTTCGGCGGGCGGCGCGTACTGGGCGAGCTTGCCGCCGGTGCGCATCACGGCGACCATCGTGCCGATCTTGACTGCCTCGTCGATGTCATGGGTGACGAAGACGATGGTCTTGCCCAACTCGTCCTGGATGCGCAGGAGTTCGTCCTGGAGCCCCTTGCGGACGACGGGGTCGACAGCCGAGAACGGCTCGTCCATCAGCAGGACCGGAGGATCGGCGGCGAGCGCCCGCGCCACCCCGACGCGCTGCTGCTGTCCGCCGGACAGCTGGTAGGGATACCGCTTGGCGAGCGAGCCGTCGAGGCCGACCCGCTCCATCAGCTCGCGGGCCCGCGCCCGTGCCTTCTCCTTGCCCCAGCCCAGCATCCGGGGCACGGTGGCGATGTTGTCGACGATCGTGCGGTGCTGGAAGAGACCGGCGTTCTGGATGACGTACCCCATGGACCGGCGCAGCGTGTTGACGTGCTGCTGCCGGCTGTCCTTGCCGTCGATCAGGATGGTCCCCTCGCTGGGCTCGACCATCCGGTTGATCATGCGCAGGGTCGTCGTCTTGCCGCAGCCCGAGGGACCGACGAGGACGGTGATCGAACGGTCGGGAATCTCCAGGGAGAGGCGGTCGACCGCCACCGTGCCGTCCGGGTACCGCTTGGTGACTGAATCTATCCGTATCAAAGCGCCGCATACCCTTCGGGTCTGCCAGAAGTTGTCCGCGTTCGGCCGGCCCAGCAGGCCGTCCGGCTGAGTCTAGACCGCTTGTGTTGCAGACATTCGAACAGTGGCGTCGATCCCCCACTGTGCGCGACCTGTGAGTTCCCTGATTCTCATCCTTCGTTCAGCGAAGCCACAGGGTTCGCCCAGCACCGGGCCCGAGGGTCGTCATCACCACCGCTCGGAGACCTGGAGTACGTGCCATGACGACCCTCGCCCCACCGCCCCCGCCTACCACCCAGGACGGCCGGCACCGGGCCCTGCCGCCCGCCGCGAGCAGCCGGCTGCGCAGGATGTTCACCGGTGCCCCCGATGACCCCCGCTGGGCCCGCCCGGCGCTGTGGGCGATCCTGGTGCTGGCCACGGCGCTGTACGCCTGGAACCTGTCGTCCCTCACCGGCAACACCTTCTACGACGCGGCCGTGTACTCCGGCACCAAGAGCTGGAAGGCGTTCTTCTTCGGCGCCCTGGACTCCGGCAGCTTCATCACGGTCGACAAACCGCCGTTCGCCCTGTGGGTGATGGGACTCTCCGCCCGGGTCTTCGGGTACGGCACCTGGCAGCTGATGCTGCCGATGGTCGCCGTCGGCACCGGCTCGGTGGCCCTGCTGTACCGCATGGTCAAGCGGGACTTCGGTGCCGTCGCGGGCACGATCGCGGCGCTTGCGCTCACCCTCACGCCCATCACCGTCGCCATCGACCGGGACACCAACCCCGACCCGATCCTCGTCTTCCTGATGCTGCTGGGCGCGGCCGCGCTCATGAAGGCCGTGCGGACCGGACGGCTCATGCCGCTGGTGTGGTCCGGGGTCGCGATCGGCTTCGCGTTCAACACGAAGATGATGCAGGCGTACGTCGTCCTGCCGGCCTTCTTCCTGGTCCACCTGTGGGCGGCGAAGGGCTCGCTCGGCCGCCGCATCCGCAACCTCGCCGTCGGCACCGTCGCGCTGGTCGTCTCCAGCGCCTGGTGGATGGTGGTCGTCGACCTCATCCCCGCGTCCTCCCGGCCGTACATCGGCGGCTCCACCGACAACACGGTGTGGGACCTGGTCATCGGCTACAACGGCTTCGGCCGGATCTTCGGGGCGAGTTCGTCGGTGGGCTCGCAGGGCAACGGCGCCAGTTTCGGCGGCGAGGCGGGTCTGTACCGGCTGTTCAACAGCATCATGGGGGGCCAGATCTCCTGGCTGATCCCCTTCGCCCTCGTCGCGCTGATCGGCGGTCTGGTGCTGCGCGGCCGGGCCCCGCGTACGGACGCCAAGCGGGCGGCGCTGCTGCTGTGGGGCGGCTGGTTCGTCCTGCACTACCTGACCTTCGCCCTCGCCGAGGGCACCTTCCACCCGTACTACGTCACCGCCATGGCACCCGGCATCGCGGCCCTGGCCGGTATCGGCGGCGTCATGCTCCACCAGGCCTTCTGTGAGGGTGCGGCCGCGAAGTGGGCGTGGGTGCTGCCCGCGGCGATCGCGGGCAGCACGGTGTGGGCGGTGGTCCTGCTCCAACGGGTCTCCGGCTCCGGGACGCTGTACACGGTCGCCGAAGTGGTGGCCGGGGTCGCCGGTGCGGTCGCCGTGATCGGGCTGCTGCTCGGCCGGTTCACGGGGCGGCAGCGGCTGACGGGCATCGCGGCCCTCGCGGCGGTCGTCGCCCTGCTCGCCGGTCCCGCCGCGTACTCCGCCTCGGCGGCCACCTCCAGCACCAACGGCACCAATCCGACGGCCGGTCCGAGCACGGGCGGCATGGGCGGCGTGGGCGGGGGTGGCGGCATGGGCGGCGGCCAGCGGCCGAGCGGCACCGGCGGTCCCGACGGCGGCACCGGCACGAGCACCAGCGGCAGCGCGCCGAGCGGCTCCGGCAGCTCCAGTTCCAGCTCCGGCAGCCAGTCCGCGTCCGGCCGTACCGCCGGCGGCATGGGCGGTGACGCCCAAGTCTCCTCCGCGATGATCTCGTACCTGAAGAAGAACCAGGACGGCGCCACCTGGCTGGTCGCGGTCGCCACCGACCAGACCGCCTCCTCGATCATCCTGGAGTCCGGCGAGCCGGTGATCTCCATGGGCGGCTGGTCCGGCTCCGACAACGCCATGACCCTCGCCAAGCTCAAGAGCCTCGTGAAGTCCGGCAAGCTGCACTACATCGTCATCAGCAGCAGCGGCCAGGGCTCCTCGAACTCCGAGATCTCCACCTGGGTCAAGAAGAACGGCACGGCGGTCTCCGCCTACAGCGGCCTGTACCGCCTCGGCTGACGAGCACGCGATACACGGTCACGCGGAGGGCGGGTGCTGTCAGGGAACGGCCGGGAAACCGGGCGTACGCAGCACCCGTCGCTCCGCGTCCACCGCGAACACCTCGCAGCCGTCCAGGGAGGCAGCCCAGTCGACGCCCCCGGGGCCCAGGGCGAAGGCCGCCGTGGCGACCGAGTCGGCCTCCGTGAGCGTCGGGGCCACGACCGTCAGGCTGAGCAGGCCCGTCGCCGGGCGGCCGGTGCGGGCGTCGAGGATGTGGTCGCCGCGTTCGTAACGGGCGGAGGTGGCCACCGCGCCGTCGGTGAGCTCCAGGACCGTGCACAGCTTGTCGGCGTGTTCGGGGTGCCGTACGCCCACCCGCCAGGGGCCGCCGGCGGTGACCACGTCACCGCCGGCGTTGAGGACGAACCGCGTCGCGCCGGCCGCTGTCAGCAGCTCCGCCGCCCGCTGCACCGACCAACCCTTGACCACCGCGCAGGGATCGAGCCGGCGACCGGGCAGCCGTACGTCGAAGGCGCCGCCGGTGGCGACCCGGTAGTGCTCGCACAGGTCGAGGATCTCGCGCAGCTCCGCGCTCAGCACGTCCGCGGACAGTTCGCCGCGGTCGTACCGCGAGACCTCGCTGTCCTCCTTGAACGGGCTGAACCGGGCGTCGACCTCGCGCAGCCACGCGAAGACCGCGTCGGCGGCGGACTCGGGGACGTGCTCGTCGTCGACCCGGAGCGAGACCGGGAAGCCCATGACGTGTTCGACGCGGTGCAGCATGGTCGGTACCTCAGCCCCTCGCGTCGATCGCGGCCTGCAGGGACTCCTTGTATGCCTCGCTGGTGATGGTCGCACCGGACACCGTGTCGATGTCCGCGCTCTGCGCCTCGAGAGTCTCCGCCACCAGCACCGGCACGGCGGCCGTCGTCTGCGGGTGGTTCGGCTGCTGGAGCATCTTCACCGCGGTGATCTTCGTACCGTCGAAGGTCACCTGGACCTGTACGGGGCCCTTCTCCGTGCTGAGGGCCGAACCGTCGACGGTCTGGGAAGACGCCTCGGAGGCGGACGCCGAGGGTGAGGCCGACGCCGCCTTCGCGTTGTCGTCGATCGCGGCCTGGAGGGACTCCTTGTAGGCGTCGCTGGTGATGGTCGCGCCGGAGACGGTGTCGATGTCCGCGCTCTGTGCCTCAAGCGTCTCGGCTATCAGCTTCGGTACGGCCGCGGTGGTCTGCGGGTGGTCGGGCTGCTGGAGCATCTTCACGGCGGTGATCTTCGTACCGTCGAAGGTCACCTGGAGCTGTACGGGCCCCTTCTCCGTGTCGATCGTGGTGGTCTTGACCACGTTCGTGCCGGAGGCTCCGGACGTCCCGGAGGAGGACGTCGAGGGCGCGGGCGTGGTGGCCTGGGCGGTGGAGGTGCCGGACGACGGCTGGTACAGCCAGACGGGGACCAGGCCGGCGATGCTCAGGACGACGACAGGTATGGCTCGTTTCACGGTCTGTTCCTCATCCCGCCAGGCTGAAGCGCTCGAAGTGGATCTGCGGTTTGGGCACGTCCAGCTCGCGCAGGCTGCCCAGGACCGCGGTCATCATCGGGGGCGGTCCGCACAGGAAGACGTCCCGCTCGGCGATGTCGGGCACGAGCCGCGCCAGCTCACCCGCCGCGAGCTTGTCAGGCACCGGCGGGCCGGTGACCAGGTGGAGTTCGGCGCCCTTGGCGAGCGCGAGGTCGCGCAGCTCGTCGTAGAGGACGGCGTCCCGGTCGGAGCCGACGCGGTAGATGACGACGGCGTGGCCCTGCACCTCCTCCAGCAGCGCCCGGATCGGGGTGACGCCGACGCCGCCGGCGATGAGCACGGACTCGGGGCGGGTGCGGTGCAGGGCGGTGAAGGCTCCGTAGGGGCCCTCGGCGAAGACGCGGGTGCCGACCTTGAGGTGCCTGAGGGCGGCGCTGCCCTCGCCGGCCGCCTTGGCGGTCAGGCGCAGGGTCCTGCCGTCGGGGGCGGCGGACAGGGAGAAGGGGTTGGCCTGCCACCAGCGGTCGGCCGTCAGGAACCGCCACAGGAAGAACTGGCCCGCCCTGGCGGGGAGTTGGTCGAGGTCCTTGCCGCTGATGTAGATCGAGACGACGTTGTCGCTCTCGGGGACGACGGCCGTGACGCGGAACTGGTGGCGCCAGTTGCGCCACAGCGGGAGCACCGCGCGGCCCAGGACGACCGAGCCGAGGGCGACGCCCCAGACGCCGTACCAGTATCCGGTGGCGACGGAGGAGGCGGTGAAGGTGGTGCCGACGGCGACCTGGTGGGTGAAGGCCAGCACCACGGCGGCGTACGTGTACAGGTGGATGAAGTGCCAGGTCTCGTAGGCGAGGCGGCGCCGGGCGTAGCGGGCGGAGACCGCGCCGATCACGAGGATCAGGAAGAACGCGACGACCGCGCGGAGTACGCCCTCGGTGGTCTCGGCGAGGTCGACGATCTCGCCGACCGGGCCCACGTCGGTGCCCTCGGCGTAGCCGAAGCTGATGAAGGTGACGTGCGCGAGGAGCGTCCACAGGATGCCGAAGCCGGTCCAGCGGTGCCAGGAGGTCAGCCGGTCCATGCCGATGCGGCGGTCGAGCCAGGGCAGGCGGGCCACCAGGATCAGCTGGAAGGCCATGATGAGCGCCGCGTACAGGCCGGTGAGGCGGCCGAGCACGATGAGCGCGTTGGAGGCGAAGCCGGCCTGGGCGAAGAACCAGGCCACCACGGCCACGTTGGCGGCCAGCACGGCGTAGAGCCCGGTGCGGGCCACCACCCTGGGGCGTTTGATCGCCGTGGGGGGCGCGGGGGGCGATTGGACGGTGGTCACGGGTCGTAGCTCCTTGATCGGGGCCTCTGGATTATCGAGCTTCTCCGGTGGGAGCTGTCGATCAGCTGTCGTACAACTTTCAAGAGGTTATCGATCTGCTTACGGGGCCCATCCGGCTCTGGCTTTCCGGGCGCCGTGAAGCACTATGAGCGGGTGGAAAAAGTACGACTCCTCGTCGTGGACGACGACCCGCCGATCGCCGATCTCGTGGCGACGGTCGCCCGCTACGAGGGCTGGGAGGCGGTCACCGCGAACTCCGGCGAGGAGGCGCTCAGCCGCGCCGCGGAGTTCCGCCCGGACATCGTGGTGCTCGACCTGATGCTGCCCGACATCGACGGTTTCGGCGTCCTGGACCGGCTGCGGCGCTCGGGCACGATGGTGCCCGTGGTGTTCCTCACGGCGCGGGACGCGGTCGCCGACCGGGTGGCGGGGCTGACCCGGGGCGGCGACGACTACCTGGTCAAGCCGTTCGCGGTGGAGGAGCTGATGGCCCGGCTGCGGACCGTGCTGCGGCGCAGCGCCGGACCCGGCTTCCAGCGTTCGGTGCTCGCGGTCGCGGACCTCACGATGGACGAGGACACCCGTGAGGTGCGGCGCGGCGACAAGCTGCTCACGCTCACCCCGACCGAGTACGAGGTCCTCAGGTACCTGATGCGCAAGTCGCCGACCGTGCTCACCAAGGCGCAGATCCTCGACCATGTGTGGGAGTACGGCTTCGGCGGCCGCTCCAACGTCGTCGAGCTGGTCGTCAGCCGGCTGCGCCGCAAGCTGGACGAGCCCGACGACGGCAGGGTGCCGCTGATCCACACCGTGCGGGGCTTCGGGTACGTCATCCGGCAGGCCGCCGAGTGAGGTCCCTTCTCGGTCGGCTGCGTCCGGCGTACCGGAGGATGCGGCTCGGTACCCGTCTCGCGCTGGGGCTCGGGGCGGTGGCCCTGGTGGTGTTCGCGGTGGTGGGCACCGCGCTGACCACGTACATGCGGGACTATCTGTCGGCCCAGCTCAACGAGCAGCTGTCGCTCGCCCAGGTCGCCCAGTCGAAGAGCATCGCCGAGTCCGGCACGCTCACGGGCAAGAAGTACTGGAGCTGGTACTACGCGGTGTACGACGTCAAGGACGGCACCCCGCGGCTGCGCACGCCCGAGGACCCCTCCGATCTGCCGGAGGACGTCGACGCGTTCACCGCCGTCGCGAAGACGCAGACCCTCGCGCACACCGAGGTCCTGGCCACCGAGCACCTGAAGGGGCAGGGCGAGTACCGGCTGCGCGCCTGTGAGGTCGAGCCCGGTGTGGTCCTGGTCAGCGCGGCTCCCATGGACGACATCGACGCCACGGTACGGCGGCTGATCACGGTCCAGGTCGTCGCTTTCGGGCTCGCGCTGCTGGCTCTCGTGGTGGTCGGCCGCAGACTGCTGCGCCGGGGCCTGAAGCCGTTGAGCGACATGGCGCACACCGCGCACGGCATCGCCCTGCACGACCTGACCGAGTCGGCGGCCCGGCTGCCGCTGCGTGCCGACAAGCGGGGCGGCGGTCCGGAGGTCGAGGAGCTGCGGACGGCGTTCAACACCATGCTGGAGCACATCGACGACTCCCTGGCGGTCCGCGCGGAGGCCGAGCAGCGGCTGCGCCGGTTCGTCGCCGACGCCTCGCACGAGCTGCGCACGCCGTTGATGTCCGTACGGGGATATGCGGACCTCTTCCAGTACGCCGCCGCCAACGCCCCCGAGGAGCGTGACAGGCACCTGGCCCGGCTGCGTGCCGAGGCCGCCCGCATGGGCTTCCTCCTGGACGACCTGCTGCTGCTCGCCCGCCTCGACGCGGCGGAGGTGGAGACCCCGCTCCGGCCCGTCGAGACGGATCTGGTGGAGCTGGTGGAGCACGCGGCCGACGCCCTGCGCGCGAGCCACCCGGACCATCCGCTGACGGTGGCGCCGGGTCCCCAGGCACTGAAGCTGCGGCTCGACCCGCAGCGCGTGCGCCAGGTCCTCGACAACCTCCTCACCAACGCCGCCGTGCACACCCCGGCGGGCACGAAGGTGTCGGTCGGGGTGCGGGTGCGGGGCGGGCACGCCCAGGTGCGGATCGCCGACGCCGGGCCGGGCATTCCGGCCGCCGACCAGGAGCGGGTCTTCGACCGCTTCTACCGCGTCGACAAGGCCCGCAGCCGGGACCGGGGCGGCAGCGGTCTCGGCCTCGCGGTGGCGAGCTCCCTGGTCCGGGCGCACGGCGGCACGATCGAGCTGAGCAGTGAACCCGGCTCGACGGTGTTCACGGTGTCGCTGCCGCTGAGCCTGACCCGGCCGTGAGTCTTACGAAGCCGTGACGTGACGGCCGCGGTCCGGCCGTCCGGGCAGCTCACGGCCCTAGGTTGAGGGCATGCGCGTACTGGTCACCGGCGGTGCCGGTTTCATCGGGTCCCACATCGTCGAAGCGCTCGCGGCACACGGCCACGAGCCCCTCCTGTACGACGTCCGGGCCGACCCGGCGTCCGACGTACGGGACCACGGTGCCGTCCGCGACGCCCTGGGCGGAGTGGACGCGGTGTGCCACCAGGCGGCCATGGTCGGACTGGGCGTGGACTTCGCCGACGCCCCGGACTACGTCTCCCACAACGACCTCGGCACGGCGGTCCTGCTCGCCGCGATGGCGGAGGCGGGAGTACGGCGGCTGGTGCTGGCCGGGTCGATGGTCGTGTACGGCGAGGGCCGCTACACCTGCGCCCGGCACGGAACCGTACGGCCGGGCCCGCGCGCCGTCGCCGACCTGGACGCGGGGCGCTTCGAGCCGCCGTGCCCGCGGTGCGGCGCGGACCTCTCCCCCGGTCTGGTCGGCGAGGACGCCCCGGTCGATCCGCGGAACGTGTACGCGACGACCAAGCTCACCCAGGAGCATCTGGCGGCGTCCTGGGCGCGGGCCACGGGCGGTTCGGCGGTGGCGCTGCGCTACCACAACGTCTACGGGCCGGGCATGCCCCGCGACACCCCGTACGCCGGCGTCGCCTCCTTCTTCCGCTCCGCGCTCGCCCGCGGGGAGGCCCCGCGCGTCTTCGAGGACGGCGGTCAGCGCCGGGACTTCGTCCACGTACGGGATGTGGCCGCGGCCAACGTGGCGGCGCTGGAGGCGAGTTCGAGGGGCGGCGCGCTCACGTCGTACAACACCGGAAGCGGCGAGCCGCACACGGTGGGCGAGATGGCCCGCGCGCTGGCCGAGGCGTACGGCGGTCCCGAGCCCGTGGTCACCGGGGAGTACCGCCTTGGGGACGTACGGCACATCACGGCGGACTCGGCGCGGCTGCGGGCCGAGCTGGGGTGGAAGGCGGAGGTCGGATTCGCCGAGGGAATGCGGGAGTTCGCGGGCGCCGGGATGCGGGACGCGTAGCCCGCGGTGGACCGGTGGTGCCGCCCGTGAAAGAAAGCGGCCGCGGGCGGCACCACCTCATTTTCAAGGGGCCCCTCTTCAAGGGGCCCCTCTTCATTTCAGGAGGCGGCCGACGGCAGCAGCACTTCGAAGCGGCAGCCGCCCGGCACATTGCGTACGGTGGCCCGGCCCGCGTGGGCCTCCACGATGCCCCGGACGATCGCGAGGCCGAGTCCCGCCCCGGCAGGCGGAGTCCGGGCGTGGGTGCCGCGCCAGCCGGTGTCGAAGACGCGGGGCAGGTCCTCCTCGGGGATGCCGCCGCAGCCGTCCGTGACGGACACGACGACACCCTCGGCGCGGTGCTCGGCGGCCACCGCGACCGTCCCGTCGGCGGGCGTGCGGCGGATGGCGTTGACGAGGAGGTTGCCCAGCACGCGGCTCATCTCCTTGCCGTCCACCTCGACCGGCACGGCCGCCACCCGGTGACCGACCAGCCGTACGCCGTGTTCGCGCGCCAGGGGGTCGGCGCCCGCGAGGGCGTCCGAGACGAGGTCGTACAGGGAGATCCGGCTCGGGCTCAGCGCCAATGCCCCCGCGTGGATGCGGGAGAGTTCGAAGAGGTCGCCGACCATGTCGTTGAGGCGTTCGACCTCGGTGCGGATCTGCCGCAGGTAGCGGGCGGGGTCGGCGGCGACGCCGTCCTCCAGGGCCTCGGACATCGCGCGCAGCCCGGCGAGCGGGGTGCGCAGGTCGTGGGAGATCCAGGCGACGAGTTCGCGCCGGGAGGACTCCAGGGCGCGTTCCCGCTCCCGGGACTCGGCGAGTTTGGCGCTGGTGGCCTCCAACTCCCTACTGAGTTCGGTGAGTTCGGCGGTCGTGGAGCCGCCGGGCGAGGTGAAGTCGCCGCCGTCGCCGAAGGAGCGGGCGGCGAGCGCGAGGGCCCGGCTGCGGCCGGTGACCCAGCGGCCGAGCAGCAGGGCGGTGGCCAGCGAGACCACGGCGGCCATCAGGACGACGGTCGTGACGACCCGCAGGTCGTGCCCGGACAGGAACATGGCCTGGGCGACCGCGAGGGTCCCGGCGAGCATCGCGGTGACACCGACCGCGGCGACCACGGCGAGGTGCAGGGAGAGCGAACGGCGCCGGACCAGCACCAGCACCCAGGCGCCGAGGAGTCCGGCGGCGACGGCGCCGAGGAAGGCGTAGAGGGCGATGAGGAGCATGTCGTTCACGGGTCACACCTCCGCGTGTGAGCCGTCGAAGCGGTAGCCGACGCCCCACACGGTCTGGATCAGGCGGGGCCTGGCCGGGTCGTCCTCGACCTTGCCCCTGAGCCGGCGCACATGGACGGTGACGGTCGACAGGTCGCCGAAGTCCCAGCCCCACACCTCGCGCATCAGGTCCTCGCGGCTGAAGACCCGGCCGGGGTGCCGCAGGAAGAACGCGAGTAGGTCGAATTCCCGGATGGTGAGGGCCAGTTCGGTGCCGTCCTTGAGGGCGCGGCGGGCCGCGGGGTCCATCGAGAGTCCGGCGGCGCCCAGGTGGCCGGTCTGCCGGGCGGGCCGCGAGCGGCGCAGCACGGACTCGACGCGCAGGACCAGTTCGCGGGGGCTGAAGGGCTTGGTGACGTAGTCGTCGGCGCCGACCTCCAGGCCCAGGATGCGGTCGTCCTCGTCGCCGCGGGCGGTGAGCATGATGACCGGGACGGGCCCGCTCCCCCGCATCCGGCGGCACACCTCCAGGCCGTCCATGCCGGGCAGCATCAGGTCGAGGACGACGAGGTCCGGGCGGTGCGCGGCGGCGCGGGCGAGGGCTTCGGGGCCGTCGGCGGCCCGGTCCACGAGGTAGCCGGCCCGGTCCAGGTAGCCGGCGACCACCTCGGCGACGGTGGGGTCGTCGTCGACGACGAGGACCCGCGGCCGGGTCTGTGCGTAATGCTGCTGCTCCATGCCGCCAGCCTCGCACCACGCGCGCGAATGCGCTGCGGACGGCCGCCGACGTCCTTGTTTCGTAAGGAGCCGGAGTCCGATTCGCCCGATTCGCGTTCGTAGGGTGAGAGGTGTGACGACCCCTTCAGTGAACGAACCGGCGGCGTCCGTGGACGTCGTGCTGCCCTGTCTGGACGAGGCCGGGGCCCTGCCGTGGGTGCTGGAACGCATCCCGCCCGGCTGGCGCGCGCTCGTCGTGGACAACGGCTCCACGGACGGCTCGGCCCGCATCGCCCACGCTCTCGGCGCGACCGTGGTCCGCGAGGAGCGGCGCGGTTTCGGCGCCGCCTGCCATGCGGGGCTGACCACGGCCACGGCCGATATCGTGTGCTTCTGCGACTGCGACGCTTCCCTTGACCCTTCGGACCTGGTGCCGTTCGTGGCCGAGGTGCTGGCCGGCGAGGCGGACCTCGTGCTCGGCCGGCGCCGCCCGCAGGCCCGCGGTGCCTGGCCGCCGCACGCCCGGGCGGGCAACCTCGCGCTCGCCCGGCTGCTGCGCCGCCGCACCGGTCTGCGGCTGCACGACCTCGGGCCGCTGCGCGCCGCACGGCGCGAGCCGCTGCTCGCCCTCGGCCTGACGGACCGGCGCAGCGGCTACCCCCTGCAGATGGTGGTGCGGGCGGCCGACGCGGGCTGGCGGATCGCCGAGCACGACGTGCCGTACCGGCCGCGCACCGGCACCTCCAAGGTGACGGGCACCTGGCGGGGCACGTGGCAGGCGGTGCGGGACATGAGCCAGGTCCTGTCCGAGTCGGAGCAGGGGGTGCACGCATGACCACGCTGCTCGTCATCGCCAAGGAGCCGCGGCCGGGGCGGGTCAAGACCCGGCTCACCCCGCCGTTCACGCCCGAGGAGGCGGCCGCGCTGGCCGAGGCGTCCCTCGCGGACACCCTCGACGTCGTGGCCCGCACCCCGGCCCGGCGCCGGGTCCTGGTCCTGGAGGGCACGCCGGGCCCCTGGCTGCCGCCGGGTTTCGAGGTCGTACGGCAGTGCGCGGGCGGCCTCGACGAACGGCTGGCCGCGGCCTTCGCGGGCTGCGAGGGACCGGCCCTGCTCATCGGCATGGACACGCCCCAGGTCACCCCAGAGCTCCTCACGGTGGACTTCACCGACTGCGACGCCTACTTCGGGCCGGCCGAGGACGGCGGCTTCTGGGCACTGGGTCTGGCGGAACCGGACCCCTCCCGGCTGCGCGGGGTCCCGATGTCGACACCGCACACCGGCGCGGCCCAGCGCGCCCGGCTGACCGGACTGCGGGTACGGGAGCTGCCGCCGCTGCGGGACGTGGACACGGCGTACGACGCGGAACTGGTCGCGCGAGCGGCCTCGGACGGACGGTTCGCGGCGGAGCTCGCCCGGCTCGCGGGGGTGCCGCGATGAGGGGGCCGCGGGTCGCCGTCGTGACACGGCCCACCACGGACACGGCACTCGCGGGGCCGCAGGACGGCGAGCGGGGTGCAGGGCCGGGTGGACCCGGCGCCGGTGACCCGGGGCCGCTCGCGACGGACGGCAGCCGCGACGACGGCACCTGGTCCGCCGACCCCTATGCCCGGGCCCTGCGCACCGGCCGCGGGCCCCTCTTCCTGCGTCGCTCCGACGGCTGGCTGCTCCCGCTCGAACTGGAGCGCTGGTGCGCCGCCGCGGACGCCGCGGACCTGGAGGTGCTGCGGCGCTGCGAGGGTGCGGTGCTGGACGTCGGGTGCGGTCCGGGACGGCTCGTCGCCGCACTCGGGGCCCGTGGCCGGCGGGTGCTCGGCATCGACGTGAGCGAGGCGGCGGTCGCGCGGACCGTCGCGCTCGGCGGACAGGCCCTGCGGCGGTCCGTCTTCGAGTCCCTGCCCGGCGAGGGCCGCTGGGGCACCGCGCTGCTGATCGACGGCAACGTCGGCATCGGCGGCGACCCGCAGGCCCTGCTCGACCGTACCGCCCAACTGCTCACGCCGGGCGGCCTGTTGATCGCCGAGACGGTCACCGGCCCGGACCTCGACGAGCGCGTCCAGGTGCATGTCACCGACGCCCGCGGTGCCGTCGGCAACCCGTTCCCGTGGGCCCGGCTCGGCACCCCCGCCCTGCTGCGGCACGCGGCCCGCACCGGATGGGCGGCGGTGGATCAGTGGACGGCGGGCGGCCGTTCCTTCGTCGCCCTGCGCCGCCGAAGGACCCTCGCCCTGCCCTGCCGTACGACCAGGACCGCCGCCGAACCGCCGAAAAGCACCGCCGTGATCAGCAGCCAGCGGGCCGCGAAGCCGTCCGGGGACAAGCCGCTCGCCGACGCGTAACGGTCCGCGACCTGCCCGCTGATCAGCGGGAACCACACGAGCAGGAGCAGCAGGGAGAGGGCGGCGGGGACCCGCACGTACAGGACGTGCCACCCCGCCGCCCTCACCAGCGCCCGGTCCGCCGCCGCGTACAGCGGCAACAGCACCAGGTCGTGCAGGACGGCCGCCCCGACGAACCACAGCGCGATCCCGAAGAGGTCCCCTGCCAGCAGCCGCACCCCCGCGTACCCCGCGAGGGCGAACGAGCAGATGAGCAGGAGGAGTTGGAGGGGGCTGCCGAGAGGGATCCGCATCACAGGTCTCCGAAGGTCAGCCGCGCCACCCACTTGGTGTTCAGCACACCGGGCGCCGCGGGCACGATGATCCGGGCCGGGTGGCCGTGGTCGGGGGTCAGCTCCGCGCCGTTGACGAACAGGGCGAGCAGGGACCGCGGGTCGGCGACCTGGTTGGCGCGCAGGGCCGCCCGCCGGAAGGCGCCGTGCCGTTGCAGCGACTCCACGAGGACGTCCGGCGCGGCGTCCCCGTACCCGACGAGCGCCGCGAGGTCCCGCAGCCGCACCCCGCGCCACTCCTGGTCGGAGGTCGACCAACCCTCCACACAGGCGATGGGCAACGACGCGCTGTGCGAGGGCAGTTGCAGGAGTTCGGCACGGCTGAGGCGAACAGTGCGGCCGTCGCGTCCCGTGACGACCAGCCGCCAGGCCTCCTCGCCGGTCTCCGCCGGGTCGATCCCCGCGTACGCGGCGGTCTTGTTGATCTGGAAGCCGCCCGGCCCGGAGGCCGGCTCGTCGCCGCCGTGCGGGGTGAGGAGGGCGGTCTCGCGCAGGGCGCCGTCGAAGCTCCGCCCGGCCGTGGTGAGGAACAGCAGAAGCGAACCGCCTGCGACGAACCAGAGCGCCCCGCGCCGCGACACGGTCGGCTCGGCGGGGTTCGGTGACACCAACTCGGTGCGTTCCTCTTTGAGGTGACGCAGGTTGCGCAGGGCGAGCGGCATCTTCAGTACGGCGTGGGCGACGAACGCGGTGAAGAACACCCACGCCCCGTAGAAGTGCAGCGGGTAGAAGGAGCCCGGGAAGACGTAGTCCAGCTGGACGTTGAGCACCCCGGTCACGAACTCGAAGAGCGCACCGCCGACCAGGAGCAGCAGCGAGAGCCGCTCCAGCGCGTGCGTGAGCGAGCGCGCGGGCGGCAGCGTGAACAGCTTCGGCGCCACCGACCACAGCTTTGCCAGCAGGACGGGGATCAGGGTGATGCCGAGGGTGACGTGGACACCCTGGGTCAGCCGGTACAGCCAGTGCGGGTCGGTGGGCCAGGAGAAGAGGTAGAAGCCGAGGATCCCCTTGTCCGGGGTCTTGTCGTTCACCGGCGACAGATCGGGGTTGTAGGCGGCGTACGACAGCAGTCCCGTCACGAACAGCAGCGTGATGCCGCCGAGCAGCACCACCCCGAGGACGGAGGTGAGCCAGGGGCCGCGCAGCGGGCTGCGCCAGAAGGAGGGGGTGAAGGGAGACCGTGCCATGCCCCGACGGTAGGCCCGCGCCACCCCGGGAACGGGTCCGCGAACCATGACGAAACTCTGACGTCGTCGCATGTCAGCCCCACACGGGTGAGCGTGCGGCCTAGCGTCGTCCGCGTGAACCGGGACCTTGTTCGTGACCTGTACGCGGCTGTGTGCGCCGCGCTCCTCGTGCTGACCGCCGTACTGGTCGGCACAGCGATCCAGCACCGGAACGGCTCGTTGCGGGTCGGCTGGCCGCCCCTGCTGGCGAGTTGGGACCCGCACGTCGGCCCCGGCACCCCGGCCGCGGTGGTCGTCGCGGCCGCCGTGGTGGCGTACGGGCCCTCGCTCGCCGCCCGGCTCCCCTGGCGTCCGCTGCTGCTCGCCGTCTGGGGTGCGGGCATGGCCTGGACGTGGTCCCTGGCCCTCGTGGACGGCTGGCAGCGGGGTGTCGCCGAGCAGCTCACCACCAAGAACGAGTACCTCCGGGCCGTCGGCCGCTTCCACGACATCCCGGCGGCCCTGCGGGACTTCACCCGGCACATCCTGATCGGCTCGCCGGACAACTGGGGCGCCCATGTCGCCGGGCATCCGCCGGGCGCCACCCTCACCTTCGTCCTGCTGGACCGGGTCGGGCTGGGCGGCGGGGGCTGGGCGGGAACCTGGTGCATCACCGTCGGCACGACCGCGGCGGTCGCGGTCCTGGTCGCCGTACGCGCCCTTGCCGACGAGTCGCTCGCCCGCCGCGCCGCCCCCTTCCTGGTCCTGGCCCCGGCCGCGGTCTGGGTGGGCACGTCGGCCGACGGGTACTTCGCGGCGGTGGCCGCGTGGGCGGTGGCCCTGCTCGCCCTCGCGGTGCGGGGGGTCCGGCCGGGGCTGAACGGCTTCTGCTCGGGGTTGTTGTTCGGGCTGACCGTCTATCTGTCGTACGGCCTGACGCTGATGGTCGTCGTCGCGGGGGCGGTGGTGTGGCTGGGGTCCTCCCGTCGGCCCGTGTGGTTCGCCCTGGCCGGTTTCGTGGTCGTGCCGGTCGTCTTCACCGCGCTGGGGTTCGCGTGGTGGGAGGGGTATCGGATCCTCGTGACCCGCTACTACCAGGGGGCGGGCGGGGTGCGGCCGTACGGGTACTGGGTGTGGGCGAACCTCGCGTGCACGGTGCTGATCGTGGGGCCGGCGACGGTGGCGGGGGTGCGGCGGGCCGCCGTTCGGCTGCGGCCGGGTGGGGGCTGGTCGCGCAGTTCCCCGCACCCCTTGGCGGTGTTGGTGCTCGCCGCCGCTCTGGCCCTGCTCATCGCGGATCTGTCCGGGATGAGCAAGGCGGAGACCGAGCGGATCTGGTTGCCGTTCGCGGTGTGGCTGTTGCCGGCGTGTGCGTTTCTGACGGGGGTGCGGGGCTGGCTCATCGGGCAGGCGGTGCTCGCACTGCTCCTGAACCATCTGCTGCTCACGGGGTGGTGAGCCGTCACGCCGGCGGCAGCTCGGTCAGCAGGTGGCCACGCCGTCCAGCCAGGCCGGGCCCTTGATGTAGATGTTGGTCAGCCACGAGCCGTCGGTCAGCTTCGACCAGGCGTCGTTGGTGTAGCCGTCGGCCGTGACCTCCTGGGCGTGCTTCTGGCAGACGACGTTGACCGTGGTCGGCTGGGCGAAGTAGTCGACCACACTGGCGTTGACGTTGGGCTCGCTGTGGGTGCGCACCCCGGTGCCCCAGGTCTGGAACGCCTTGCTGCCACCCGACGGCGGCGGGGTGCTGCTGCCGCCGCAGTCCGGGATGCCGGGCAGCCAGGCCGGGCCCTTGATGTAGATGTTGGTCACCCACGAGCCGTCGGCGAGCTTGGCCCAGGCGTCGTTGGTGTAGCCCTCGGCGGTCACGGTCTCCGCGTGCTGCTGGCACTGGACGGACACCTGGGTCGGTCCGGGGAAGGTGTCGACGACGTCGGAGCCCACGCTCGGCGACCGGTGCGTGCGCACGCCGGTGCCCCAGGTCTCGAAGACCGTGCCGCCGTTCGCGGGCGGCGGGACGGGCGTGCCGGAGCCGTTGATCCGGATCGCGCCCGCGTAGTCGCCGCCGGTGCGCACGGACGTGACCCGGATGTGGGTGCCCGACTCGTACGCCTCGACCATCTGGCCGCCGCCCAGGTACATGGCGACATGGTGGATGTGGCCGTTGCCCCAGAACATCAGGTCGCCCGGCAGCAGCGGGGCGGTGCCCTGTCCGGCGGAGAACCGGGCGGTGGCCTGCGAGCTGTGGAACTGGTCGTCGGCCGTGCCGTTGAGCAGGTCCCTGCCGGTCGCCCGGTAGTAGGCGTACCGCATCAGGCCCGAGCAGTCGAAGCCCTTGCGCTCGCCGTCGTGGAGGCTGTCCGGGTCGGAGCCGTCGTAGAAGCCGTAGCTGGCGCCGGGCGTGGCCGCGTGGCCGCCGCCCCAGCTGTACCAGACGCCGATCTGCGAACAGGCCGCGTCGACGGCGGCCTGTGCGGTGGCCGAGGCGCCGGGCGCGAGGACACCGCAGGTGGCGTCCTGGGCGGCGTGGGCCGGGGCGGAGAAGAAGGCGGTGAGCGCCAGTGCCGAGGCGCCCAGGATCGCGCCGCTGGTCCGACGGCGCGTGCTGATGGTCTTCAAGGACTCTTCCTTAGGTCGAGGCGTCGCGGTGACGCGGTGACGAGGCGGAGACACGGGTGGCACACCCCACCCCCGTGAGGGTGTGCCACCCGGGCTAGTTGCGGAGGGCGGCGCGCATCTTGGCGAGGCCGCGCAGGCGGTTGCGCTGGACCGTGCCGCGATGGGCGCCGAGCCGCTCCCCGGCCGTGTCGTGGGTGAGTCCCTCCAGGTCCACGAGGATCACCGCGGCGGCCTCCTTCTCGGAGAGCATGCCGAGCAGCGCGAGCGCCGTGGCGGAGGCCTCGTAGGAGTCGAGTCCGCCGTCCCAGCCGGCCTCCGGCAGCTGGTCCGTGGTGCGTTCGCGGCGGGAGGGGTGCTGCCAGGAGTCGCGCAGCAGGTTGAGGGCGACGGCGCAGGTGTAGGCGTACGGGTGCTGCTGCTGGGTCAGGCTCTGGGAGCGGGCCCGCCGGGAGAGCCGCAGATAGGTCTCCTGGAGCAGGTCGTCGGCGTCGTGCGGATTGCCCGTCAGCGCCAGCAGCCGTCGTCGCAGGCGTGGCATGTCGGCCGTGAAGGACGCGTCGAAGTCCCCCGGGCTCATCCGGTTGTCCGCCTCACGCGGTGGAGGCGGACAGGTGGCGTGGCTGTGGTGCATTTTGTTTCCCCCTTGCGGTGATTCCTGCGGTGTCCCGCTTCCGGTGGTCAGGCCGGAGGGCGGGGCCGGTCGGCGGGGCCGTAGCGGGCGGCGGGTACGCGGCGCAGCAGGGCCCAGTACCGGTCGCCGTACGACCAGTGCCACCACTCGGTCGGGTAGTTGACGAACCCGGTCGCGGAGAGCACCCGCCCCAGCAGGGCCCGGTACTCCCGTGCCTGGGCGCCGATGCCGGGCGCGTCGGTGCGGCAGGCGCCCGCGCTCTCCTCCGGGGTGGCGTTGACCTCCGTGCCGAGCGGCAGTTCGCGGCCCGCGTGGTCGCACAGGGTCAGGTCGACCGCGCCGCCGCTGACGTGCGGGGCGACCTCCGGCGGCGAGATGTACGCGCTAGCAAGTTCACGGATCCGCTCGGGAGCCGCGTCCGGGTGGGCCCGCCGCATGGTCGCCGCGTACTGCTCGAAGTACCGGCGCTGGAGGTCGGGCGGCCGGTACCCCTCCACCACCAGCAGCCGGATCCCCATGGGCAGCAGCCGCTGCGCCCGCACGAGCCGCCGCAGCGCGCCGGCCCTCAGATGGGCGTAGCTGCCCTCGTCGTCGGCCTGCCGGGGATCGAGGAGCAACTGCCCCTCCTCCCGCAGGTCGACGAGCGGTTCCCCGCACTCGTCGTGCGTCACCGCGGCGACCCTGGGGTCCGCGAGCGTGATGATGTCTGTCACGGGAAGAGCGTCTCGGAGTCCTCTGCAAATGCTCTGCAGATCACCTGCAGGCGCCGGAGGGAGGGCCTGCAGCGACAGCGCGGCATGGTCGCCCAGGGCTTCGCGGGCGGTTTCGCGGTTGTGCTGGAGGTCGCGGGCAACAGTGGCGGCGAGGGCGGATTCGCCTGGCAGGAGACGACCGCCTCGACATCCCCTCCACCGTCCGCGACCACCCCCGCGTTTTCGCCACCCTCACCGCCCCCTCACCCACGTCCCGCCTACGCCCGCTCCCGCGCCTCCCGCGCCCCCGACTCCCGGAACACGCGCAGCGCCTCGGCACGGGCCCCCGCGGCCGCGTCCGCCTCCCCGGCGGCCTCCCACACCCGCGCCAGGTCCCACAGCGTCCGCGCCCGCCACAGCGGAAGCCGCAACGCCTCCCACAGCGACAGCGCCCGCTCCAGCGGGTCCCGCGCGCTCCCGGCGTCACCGGCGGCCAGCTGCCACTCCCCCAGCGTCCGCAGCACCAGCGCCTCGCCGAACCGGTCCTGCCGCTCCCGGGCCAGCTCCAGACATCGCCCGAGCCGTTCGCGCGACGCGTCCAGGAGCCCCAGCCGCAGCTCCACCTTGGCCAGCGACTGCTCCGTGTACATCACGCCGAACGTGTCGTGGAGGCCGGCGAAGACCCGCAGCACCTCCCGCAGCAGCCGCTCGGCGTCCCGGTACTGCCCCTGCGCCCGGTGGCACAGGGCGACCGCGCGCAGGACCAGTGCCTCGCCGTGCCGGTCGTCCTTCGCCCGGTACAGCTCCAGGGCCTGGGCGAAGGCCTCGCGGGCGGCGGCGTCGTCACCCTGCTCCCGGTACACGTAGCCGAGGCCGTAGAGCACCCGGGCCAGGTCACCGCGGTCGTCGAGCCGCCCGTACTTTTCCAGCGCCCGGTCGAGCAGCTCCAACGCCTCGGGGTAGCAGGCCTGTTCACGCCGGGCCGTGGCCATGCCGAGCAGGGCCTGGGCCACACCCTGCGCGTCGTCATGGGCCTCGAACAGCCGCAGGGCGTCCCGGAAGTAGGCATACGACTCCTCGAACTCGTCCTGTTCGTAGCGGAGTTGGCCCAGACCGGTGAGCAGCCACGCCTCGCCCTCGCCGTCCCCGCTGCGCCGCACCGCCGCCATGGCCGCGGTATGCGAGCGGGACCAGGCGTCGAACTGGTTGTACAGCGCGACCGAGCTCGCGATCAGCGCCCCGGCGAGGTCCCGGGCGGCCCGGTCCATCCCGTGGTCGGCGCAGTACTCCACCGCCGCCAGCAGACCGGCCTGTTCGGCGGCGAACCAGGCCGCGGGCCGTTCGAGCAGCTCCTCCTCGGCCCGCGGGTCGAGCGGGTCGAGGGGCCGTACGGCGGCCGGTTCGGGGAAGTACCGTGCCGTGCCGCCGGGGCCCCGGGCAGCGGCCTTCTCTGCCAGCCCCAGCCAGCACTCCACGAGGCGCCGCACGGCAGCCGCCCGCTCCTCGGCGCTCTCTTCCGACAGACATCGCTCGCGGGCGTGTTCGCGCGCCAGGTCGTGGATGCGGTAGCGGCCGCGGCCCGTGCCGTCCACGCCGATCACATCGATGAAGTGGCAGTCCACCAGCCGCTCGACGGCCTCCTCGGCCTCCTCCGTGCCGATGTCCAGCAGGGGCGCGGCGATCCAGGCCGCGAAGTCGGGCAGGTCGAGCAGGGCCAGCCGGCGCAGCGCGCGCCGCTGCTGGGGATCGAGGTCGGCGTAACCCAGTTCCAGACTGGTGCGCAACTCCAGGTCTCCGGCGCGCAGTTCGTTGAGCCGCAGCCGCTCGTCCCGCAGGCGGGCGGCGAGCCTGCCGGGCACCCAGTGCGGCCGGGCGGCGAGCCGTGCCCCGGCGATGCGCACGGCGAGCGGCAGCCGCCCGCACAGGGAGACGATCTCGGCGGTCTGTTCCGGCTCCGCGTGCACCCGGTCCGCTCCGGCGACCCGTCCGAGGAGTTCGAGGGCCTCCTCCTCGTCCGGCACGGTCAGATCGAGGTGGGCGGCTCCCTCCAGCGCCACCAGCCGGCGCCGGCTCGTGACGAGCACGGCGGAGCCGGGGCCGGGCGGCAGCAGCGGCCGTACGTGCGCCTCGCCGGCGGCGTTGTCGAGGATCAGCAGGATGCGGCGGTGTCCGGTGTACGTGCGGTACAGCCCCGTCAGTTCCTCGACGGAGCTCGGCAGGGTCTCGAGTCCGGCGCCCATGGCGCGCAGCAGCCGGGCGAGGGCGTCGGCGGGTTGCAGCGGGGCGGTGTCGGCGGCCCGCAGGTCCACGAACAGGCGGCCGTCCGGGAAGAGTTCGGCGGTGCGGTGGCCGACGTGGACGGCGAGGGCGGTCTTGCCGGTTCCGGAGCGCCCGGAGATCACCCCGATCGGCGGGGCGGTACGGCCGAGGTCGTCGACGCGGCCCAGCAGCGAGACGGCCCAGTCGATCTGGTCCGCCCGGCCGACGAAGTCGGCGATGTCCGGGGGGAGATGGGAGGGCGCGGGCCGCGCTTGCGTGGTGCCGGGGCCGGTGCCGCCGGCCGTCGCTGCCGGGTCCGTGGCCCGCTGCCGGGCCCGCGCGGAGCCGTCCGCGTCCTGGGCCGAGGGGCGGGAGCCGGTGTCGTGCGGCGAGGAGGCGGCGTGGGGCGGCCGGGTGCCGGTGCCCTGCCGCGAGGAGGCGCCGCGGGGTTCGGGGCCGGGGCCGAGCAGTGCGGGGTCGTTGGTGAGGACGGACTTGTGCAGCGCCCGCAGTTCCGGCCCGGCGTCGATGCCCAGCTCCTCGCGCAGGACCTCGCGGCCCTCCTGGTAGGTGTGCAGGGCGTCGGAGACCCGTCCGGTGCGGAACAGGGCGGTCATCAGCTGGCCGCGTGGCCGTTCCCGCAGGGGGTGGGCGGCGACGTGCGCGAGCAGGGGGGCGATCGTGCGGTCCGCGCGGCCGAGTTCCAGTTGGAGGCCGAAGGACTCCTCCTGGGCGACCAGCCGCAGTTCGGCGAGCCGGGCCGCCTCGATCCGGGCGAAGGACTGGCCCAGCCCTTCGAGAGCCTCCTGTCCCCGCCACAGCCCCAGCGCCTCGGACAGCAGCTCGGCGGCCTCGCCCGCGCGGCCCCCGGCGGCCTCCGCCCGGGCCGACGTGAGCAGTTCCTCGAAGCGGCGGGCGTCGACCTGGCCGGCGTCGAGGTCGGCGACGTATCCCGGCGGCCGGGTGCGGATCACCTCCGCCTCGCCGACGCGGGCCAGGGCACGGCGTACCGCGGAGACATGGGTGGCGACGAGGGCGCTGGCGGTGGCGGGCGCCTGCTCGTCCCAGACACAGTCCACGAGCCGTTCGGTGGAGAGCACCTCGCCCAGGTGGACCACGAGTGCGGACAGTACCGCCAGGGGTCTGACCCCGCCGAGCGGGGCCCGCCGGTTCCCCTCCCAGACCTCCACCGGACCGAGAAGACGTACCTGGAGCATCGTTCCCCGATCGCCGTACCGCCCGCCCCACGGATGCGTGTTCGACGATATCGACGGGCGGTGTCCGCGGACGACGGGATCGGGGCGGCTCTGGCCGGATCGGGCCAGCCGGTCGCCGTGCCGCGACCCTGATCAGGGCCTCGCACCGGTGTGGGACGGCCGGACTCCGGGCTTCCCCTCCGAATGCCGGTTGGCTGGATTTCGACAGCGGGCAGAGATGGTCCTCAGCTGAGGGACGGCCGGCCGGGGGCGCTCGTATGAGGGCTCTCCGATATTTCTCGCAACGGACTCTCTGCTTCCGGCCGCCGGGGCCGCCGCACCCGACCGCCGGGTCCGCCGCACCCCCTGTCGCCCACCCGCCCGCGCTCCTTCGGCTGCCGGACATTTGAACGTCACGCCGAGTGGGCACGTTTCCCTCGTCCCCTCTGCATCGCCTTGCCTCCGTCATGCCCCCTGTCCCGCACGGGACATGACGCGAAAGGACGACGTGCGCCGTGTCCCTGCTTCCGCTCGAAGGTCCCCCGGGGCCGCTCCCCGCGCCCGCCCCGGTCCCGCTTCCGATCAGCGCCCCGGCTCCCGCTCCCGCCGCCTCCCGCCGCTCCCTGAGCCGCCTCGGCCGCCGTCTGTTCACCGTGCTCCCCCTCCTGCTCATCGGGGTCTGGGCGGTGCTGGACTGGCGTGCCCTGTACGACGGCACCGCGCGGCTGGCCTCGGCGGACCCCGGCTGGCTGCTCGTCGGGTTCTGCTACACCTGCCTGGGCTGGCTCTCCGCCTCCGTCGTACGGCAGGGCGCGCTGCCCGAGCGGCTGCCGTCGGGGCTCCTGGTGGCCTCGCAGTTCGCCGCCGGCGCCGCCAACCACGTCCTGCCGGCGAGCCTCGGCGCCCACGCCGTGACCCTGCGCTTCCTTCGGGGGCAGGGCGTCCCGCTGGCCCGTGCCACCGCCTCGCTCGCCCTGTACACGCTGGTCAGGCCGATCGCCAAGACGCTCGTCCTGATCGGCTTCGTGGTCGCCCTGCCCGGCCTGCTGCGGCTCGGTGATCTGGTCCCGGACCGGCGCATGTTGTTCCTGCCCCTGGTGGCCGCGGGACTCGGACTCGGCGCCACGCTGCTGCTGTTGACCCTCGTCCGCCCGCTGCGCCGCCCGGCGGTCACGTTCGTGCGCACCGCCCTGACCGACGCCCGCCGTCTGCACACCATGCCCAGCCGGGTCCTCGCCCTGTGGGGCGGCGCGGCCGCCGCACCGCTGCTCCAGGCGAGCGTGATCCACGCGGTCGGCGCCTCGCTCGGCGTGACGCTGTCCTGGGCGCAGGTCGCGTTCGCTTACCTCGCAGCGAGCAGCGCGGTCGGGTCCGTGCCCGCGCCCGGCGGCATCGGGCCGGTGGACGCGGCCATGGTCTTCACCCTCGCCGTCTACGGCGTCCCGGTGAGCGTCGGCACCGCCACCCTCATCGGCTACCGCGCCCTGACGGTGTGGCTGCCGCTGCTGCCCGGGGTGCTGTGCATGTCTGCCCTGGTGCACCGAAAGGCCCTGTGAACACCCGGCGGCACCTGAACGCCTAGGTCGCCGTACGCCGAACCCGCCCCGCGTACCGCTTCTCCAACTCCAGGTTGCCCTCGAACCCACCGGGCACGTTGGCCGAGACATACACCGGCGGCCGCTCGCCCGCGGCGAGCAGCAGTCCCGAAGCCTCCGTGACAGCCATCTGCACGAGCATCACGCCGGTCAGGGTGGACAGCGCCCCCACCGCCCCACCTCCGGGCAGCGGCAGCAGCGCGTCCCCGACCGGTGCCGCGTTGTCCAGCACCACGTCCGCCAGGTCCACCAGCTTCTTGCCGCTCGCATGCCCCGCGGGCACCGCCCCCGTATGCGTGAGGGACGTGATCGCGAGGATCTTGTGCCCCCGCGACTTCGCGTGCAGCGCCATCTCCACGATGACGCTGTTGACACCGGAGTTGGAGATGATCACGAAGAGATCCCGGGGCCGGGGAGCGGCGAGCTCGTAGAGGCGCCCGGCCACCCCCGGCTCGCGCTCCAGCAGCGGGTCGTCGAGCACGCTCGGCGCGGCACCGCCGTAGAGGACCAGGTCGGACATCTGGATCCGGTTCGTGGGTACCAGGCCGCCCGCCCGGCCGGCGACCTCCAGGACCATCGCCTGGGAGTGGCCGGTGCCGAAGGCCTGGATCACACCGTCGGCGCGGATGCAGTCGACGATCAGCCCGGCGGCGCGGCGCACGTCCTCGCGGGCGGCCTCGGTGACGCGACGGAGGACCTCCAGGCTCTGCTCGGCGAAGCCCTGGGCGCTGACTGACTCGACGGACACGCGACACTCCCCACTGATGGATTGAACCACCATACAATTATCCATCATTGAATGAACAAACCGCAGCCGTATGGTCCTGGTATTCAATCAACGGCTCCAAGGGTGGCTGTTACCTTCTTTCCATGCCTCCGACCGACGTCACCACACTGATCCGCACCGAGCTGCCCCGGCTGCCCGGATCCCTGCGGAAAGTGGGCGAGCTGATCCTGGAGGATCCGGCCGCCGTCACCCACTGCTCCGCCGCCGAGCTGGGCCGCCGCACCGGGACCTCGCAGGCCACGGTGACCCGGTTCTGCCGCGCCGTCGGACTCGACTCCTACCAGCATCTGCTGATCGAGCTGGCGCAGGAGCGCGGCCGGGGCGAGGTCTCCGACTGGGGTTCGGCCGAGATCGGTCCCGACATCTCCCCGGACGACAGTCTGGAGCGGGTCGTCCAGGTGGTCGGCAGCGCGGATCTGCGCGCGATCCAGCAGACGATCGAGCGCATCGACCTCGACTCCCTGGAACGCGCCGCCCAGGCGGTGGCCAAGGCCCGCCGTATCGATGTGTACGGCGTCGGCGGCAGCGGTGCGGTCGCCCAGGAGACCGAGACCCGGCTGTTCCGTATCGGCTGCCAGGTCCGCGGCTGGACCGAGGTGCACGGCGCGGCCACCTCCGCGGCCCTGCTCACCCCGGCCGACGTGGCCATAGGGATCTCCCACTCGGGCGCCACCCGCGAGACCCTCGAACCCCTCGAGATGGCCAAGGAGCGGGGCGCGACCACCGTCGCCATCACCACCGACCCGCGCTCCCCGCTGGCCAGGGCCGCCGACATCCGGCTCATCTCATCGACCTCGGAGACCAGCTTCCGTACCGGCAGCATCGGCGGCCGGCACTCCGTCCTGATGATCATCGACTGCCTCTACGTCCGGGTCGGCCAGGTCGCCTACCAGCGGGCCAGCGCCTCCCTCGCCCTGACCGACCACATCACCCCGCAGCACGCGGTGAAGGCCCGCCGCACGCGTTGACCGTGGACGATCATGCATGGATGAACCACCGAGATAACACAATGATGGTTGTTTGAATCATCCTCTCGGTGCCAGGATGGGGCTCCCCCGAGTCATCTCGTAGGAGCCCCATGCGCGTCACCTCTGTTGAGTCGACCGAGCTGTTCGTCGGTACCCCCGAGCAACCGCTCCAGGTGGTGTCGGCCGACATCGGGCACCTCCCGGGCCGCTCGGTCCACGTGCGGGTCGAGGGACGCGGCACCGGGGAGACCGTCGTCACCGTCGGCGAGGACGGCACCGTACGCGCCGAGATACCCGTGACCGGCGCCGGCGGACCGATCACGGTCACCGCGACCGACGGGGACGAGACCGCGAGCGGCACCGGGGAGTTCACGGTCGCCGAGCCCGGCTGGACCATGTTCATGGTCAGCCACTTCCACTACGACCCCGTCTGGTGGAACACCCAGGCCGCCTACACCGAGACCTGGGACGTCGTCGACGACCCCGCCGCCACCGGCCTGCCCGCCCGCCCGTTCGGCTACCGCGGCGACTCCGGGATGAGCCTGGTGCGGGCGCACAGCGAGCTGGCCCGGCGCGACCCGGCGTACACCTTCGTGCTCGCCGAGGTCGACTACCTCAAGCCCTACTGGGACGCCTTCCCGGAGGAGCGCGCCTTCCTGCGGGAGCTGATCCGCACCGGGCGCGTCGAGGTCATGGGCGGCACCTACAACGAGCCGAACACCAACCTCACCGGCGCCGAGGCGACCGTACGCAACGCGCTGTACGGCGACGGGTTCCAGCGCGGGATCATGGGGGCGTCCCCGCAGACCGCCTGGCAGCTGGACGCGTTCGGGCACGATCCGCAGTTCCCGGGGCTGATGGCGGATGCGGGGGTGACCTCCAGTTCGTGGGCGCGCGGGCCGCACCACCAGTGGGGGCCCACGATGTCCGTCTTCGGGGAGGAGCCGCGCGATCCCGGGCGGATGCAGTTCCCGGCCGAGTTCGAGTGGATCGCCCCCTCGGGACGCGGGCTGCTGACCGCGTACATGGTCAACCACTACGCCGCCGGCTGGGCGATCGACAGCGCGCCGGACCTGCCCGCAGCGGAGGCCGCCGCCCTCAAGCTGTTCAAGGGACTCAAGAAGGTCGCGCTCACCCGGAACGTGCTGCTGCCGGTCGGCGGGGACTACGCGCCGCCGTGCCGCTGGGTGATGGACATCCACCGGGACTGGAACGCCCGGTACGTGTGGCCGCGGTTCGTCTCCGGCATCCCCCGGGACTTCTTCGCCGCCGTACGCGCCGAACTGGAGACAGAGGGCCGCAAGGCCTCGCCGCAGACGCGGGACATGAACCCGATCTACACCGGCAAGGACGTCTCCTACATCGACACCAAGCAGGCCCAGCGGTACGGCGAGACGCTCCTCGCCGACGCGGAGGCCTGGGCGACCCTCGCCTCCCTCGTCACCGGGCACCCGTATCCGGACGCGGCCCTCGACAAGGCCTGGCGGCAACTGGTCTACGGCGCCCACCACGACGCCGTCACCGGCTCCGAGTCGGACCAGGTGTACATCGATCTCCTCACCGGCTGGCGGGAGTTGGCCGACCTCGCCGAGACCGTGCACGCCGACGCGACGAAGGCGCTGGCCGACCGGGTCGAGCCGGGCACCGGCCCCGACCTGGTGGTCTTCAACTCCGCCACCTGGGAACGGCAGGACGTGCTGACCGTCGACGACCCGGGCCTGGTACCGGTCGGCGACGACTTCCAGCCGCTGTCCGCCGTACGCGAGAAGGACGGCACCCTCCGGGTCGTCGTCCCGCAGGTGCCCGGCATGGGTCTCAAGTCCCTTCCCCTGGCGGCCGGTTCACTCCCCGAGTGGACCTCCGGCGAGGGCACGAGCATCCGCAACGAGTTCTACGAGGTGACGGTCGACCCCGCGCGCGGCGGGACCGTGAGCAGCCTGCGCGCCCTGGCCGAGGGCGGCCGGGAACTGCTGCCCGCCGGTGACCTCGGCAACGAACTGGTCGTCCAGGAGGAATTCCCGAGGCACCCGCGCTTCGGCGAGGGCCCCTGGCACCTCACCCCGACCGGCACGACCGCCGCGCGCAGCCGCGACGTGACCGCCGACATCGAGTTCGAGCACTCCCCGGCCGGGTCCCGGATCACCGTCCGGGCCGACCTCGGCCTGTTCACGTACACGCAGACGCTCACTCTCTGGACGGGCGTCGACCGTCTCGACATCACCACGACGATCGACGGCTACGACGGCGCCGACCGCCTCATCCGGGTCCGCTGGCCCTCCGACGTGCGCGGCGGGCTGCCCGTGCACGAGGTCGCCGACGCGGTGATCGGGCGGGGGTTCGGGTTCGTGGAGGTGGACAGCGAGCGGTTCCCGTGGACGCTGGACAACCCGGCCAACACCTGGTTCGCCCTGGGGTCCACGGCACGGGTGGCCCTGCGGAACGACTCCGGCGCCCTGCTGGGTCAACGGTCCATCGGCGTGGCGGAGTTGGTGTACGCCGACTGGGACGAGGCGGGTGAGCTGGGCACCCCGCTCGCGGCGGCCCTGGTCCGTGCGGGCGTCACCGCGACCTCGACCATCGCGGGCGGCCCCCGCTACGGCGACCTGGAGGTCGACTCCAACCTTCCCGACATCCGGATCGCCGTCGGCGGCCCCGAACGCAACTCCCTGGTCGCCGAGGCGCTCGCCATGGACCCGGCCGCCGGCCGCGAGCTGCGCCGCCAGGTCGCCGAACGGGGCGTGGCGGCGGTATGGGTAGCGCCGCGCGCCTCCCTGCGCGAGGAGTGGGTGCCCGGCGCCGACCTGCGCGACCTGGAGCGGCTGCCGCTGCTGGTGATCGCCGGCGCCGACCATACGGGGGACGCGAAGGCCGTCGACGCGCTGATCGCGGACCTGGAGGACTTCACCGTCACGGCCACGGCGGCGGGCGGCGGCGAGGCGCTCCCGCCCGGTGACGCCTGGGACGGGCGCGGGTTCGCCGTACTGAACCGGGGCACGCCCGGCTGTGTGGTCACCACCTCCGGCGACCTCTACATGTCCTTGATGCGCTCCTGCACCGGCTGGCCGTCCGGCGTCTGGATCGACCCGCCCGGCCGCACGACCCCCGACGGCTCGGGCTTCCAGCTCCAGCGCTGGTCGCACACCTTCGAGTACGCGGTCGTCGCGGGCGAGGGCGACTGGCGGGACCTGCAACTCCCCGCGCGTGGGCATGAGTTCAACCATCCGCTCACGGCCCGGCTGCGCGGCGGGAACGAATCCGCGCTCCTGCCCCGGCAGACCTCCTTGCTGGCGGTGGAGCCGGCCCGCGAGGTGCTCCTCGACGCCTTCAAGCCGCTCGGTTCCCCGCTGGCCAGGGGCAGCGCGGCGCCCGCGGATCCGGGGCGCGGGGTCGTGGTCCGCGTGCACGAGGTGAACGGGCGGCCGGTACGGGCGCGGGTGCGCGGGCCGGTCGCCTGGACCGAGGGCGCCCGGGCGGACGTACTGGAAAGGCCCGGGGAGTCCCTGCTGCCGGACGGCGAGGGCGCACTGGAGGCGGGGCTCACCGGCTTCGAGGTGGCCACCGTCCTGGCCGTACCCCCGTTGGCACCCGAGCCGAGGACCGACCCCGGCGTCGCCGCCCACGAGCCCGCCCAGCCCGTCCACACCCGCTACTGGCTGCACAACTCCGGCCCCGCCCCCCGCGGCAACATGCCGGTGTCCGTCCACCTCTCCCCCACCGCGCTCACCGCGAGCGGCCCCGTCACCACCACCGTCCGGATCAGCTCCGAGCTCACGGACACGGCGGCGAACGGCACGGTGGTCTTCGACGTGCCGCCCGGCTGGTCCGCCGAGCCCCCCGAACTGCCGTACACGCTCGGGCCCGGCGGCTTCTCGCTGGCCGAGGTGACGGTGACACCGCCGCCGGGCGCCGAGTCCGGCCGGCACTGGCTCACGGCCCGGCTGCCGTACGGCGGCCAGACGTACGAGGACGTCGTGGGCCTCGACGTACCAGGCGGACCGCCCCCCGGGCGGGGCCTGGTGTGCGACCTGGCCGCCGACCGGGTCACCGTGCGCGGGGGTGAGCGGGCTCAGGTTCCGGTGAGCCTGCGCAACACCACCCGGGGCCCGGTCGGCGGTCAGCTGTGGGCGGTGTCGCCCTGGGGCACGTGGCGGGGGGTGGGGCCGGGATTGCAGGGCTTCACGGTGCCGGGCGGGGAGCAGCGGGAGTTCGTGATCGAGGTGGACGGTTCGTCGATCCCACCGGGCGCGTACTGGCTCATGGCGAAGGCCGCGTGGAACGGCCAGGTTGCGTACACGAAGGCCATCGCCCTGGAGGTGACTCCGTGACGCCGGAACACGCGGCACTGATAGACGGTGAGCCACTCCCGACAGAGCGGGTGAACGCCTTCCTGGAAGCGCCGGCCGGCCACCACGAACACGCACCCGCCCGACGACAGTCAGAGGCGCCCTCCGTCGCGAGACAACGCCGCCGCTGGGCCACCCAAGTGATCGTCACCGACGAACTCGCCCGAAGGGCCTGCGCCGACCGGGGCCTGAAGGTGCCGGAAGAGGCGTCCCCCGTCTCCGTCCTGGCCGTCGCCGAGACGGACGTGGCAGACCTCGGCAGCATCGTCGCCGCGGCCCTCGCCCACTCTCCCGCCGCCCGCGCCCTCCTCGCCGCTCTGGAAGCCGAACAGACGGTCCCGGAGACGGCGGTACGGGACTACTACGACCGCAACCGGGACCGCTTCCTCACTCCGGAGGCCCTCAGGCAGGGCGAGGACCCCTTCGGTGAGACGACGGCACCGGAGGACCTCCTGCCGTACGACACCGCCCGCGACGGCATCGCACGCGAGTTGCGGAGGGCGGCTGGCAGACGTGCCTTCTTCGGCTGGCTGGACCAGGCGAGGAGCACCGTCGTGTACTCCCACGGGCACGAACACCCCGGCGATCCCTCGCACCCGGACCACGAACACCGGCACTGATCTCGTACGGAACCTAAACGCAACACGGGAACCATTGACCTCCGATGAATTCTGGTCCACATTTTCATCAATCAGAGTCGGAGTTGGTTCATTGAACCAGCCATGGAGGGGCATCACATGAGCGCAAAGAGACTGACCCGCACCCTGACCTGTATCGCCGTTCTGTCACTCGCGGCCACCGGCTGCGGCCTCGGCGGCGGATCCGACAGCGGTGCCGCCACCGCCGGCGGCTGCAAGGTCGACAAGGGAAACGTCGGGTCGGGCAGGCTCACCGGTGAGGTCAAGGGCAGCATCACCTTCCAGACGACCAACCTGAAGAAAGACTTCGGGACCTTCTTCAACGGCGTGATCAAGGACTTCGAGAAGGCCCACCCCGGCACCGAGGTCAAGTGGATCGACGACCCCGGTGACGCCACCTTCAGCCAGCGCACGGTCGCCGACGCCCAGGCCTGCACCCTCCCGGACGTCCTCAACACCGACTCCCCGACCGCGACCTCGCTCACCAAGGCCGGGTACCTGCTCAACCTGGGCGTCAAGGACCCGGACGCCTCGAAGCCGTTCGTGCCGGCCTTCTGGAAGTCCAGCGTGATGAAGGATGCCTCCGGCGCCTCGGTGCACACCGTGCTGCCCTGGTACACCGGCGGCATCGTGCTGACGTACAACACCGATCTGCTGAAGCAGGCGGGCGTCGACCCGGCCAAGCCGCCGACCACGATCTTCGGGCTGTTCGCCGACTACGAGAAGGTCGCCGAGGCGGGCAAGGGCAAGTTCTACGCGACGATGGCCAACCCGGTGTGGCGGATCCCGGCCGACTGGGACCAGATGAACATCAGGACGCTCTCCGCCGACGGCAGGTCCGCCGTCTTCGCCGACGACCCGCGCACGGTCCAGTGGGTCGAATGGATGACCAAGCTGTACAAGGAGGGCGCGATGCCGAAGGACTCGCTGTCCTCAAGCAACGACCCCTCCACCCTCTACAGCCAGGGCAAGGTCGCCTACGGCTCGACCAACCCGAGCTTCGTGCGGTTCGTGAAGCAGAACAGCCCGTCGGTCTACGACAGGACCGCCGTGGGCCAGCAGCCCTTCGACGCGCTCGGCCACACCACCGGCGCCCCGCAGTACATCGCGACCGCGGCGACCAGCAAGAACGCCCCCACGGCCCTGGCGTTCGCGAAGTTCCTCACCGACGCCCGGAACCAGACGGCCTGGTGCAAGGACCCGAACGTGGTGATCTTCCCGACCACCTCGGCCTCGCTGGACGACCCGTTCTTCCAGAAGGTGACCGGTGACGATCCGTTCGCCCAGGCCCGCAAGCTGGTCGCCGAGCAGCTGAAGACGGCGACCGCGTACCAGACCAACATCTCCTCGGCCGTGCAGAACGCCATCGTGGGCCAGGTGCAGCTCGCCATGCAGGGCAAGAAGAGCGCGGCGGACGCGGTCAAGGACGCCCAGGAGAAGGCGAACGAGCTGCTGAAGCAGAGCAGCTGATGGCGGCGACGCACACCACGCAGCCGGTGTCCGCGCCCGGTACGGAGGCGAAGGTCTCCGTACCGGGCCCGGCCCCGTCCCGCGCCCGCCGCCTCGCCAGGGCCGTCCTGCCGGGACCCGCTCCCGGCGCCAACGGGGCTGCCAGGTACCGCCGTTGGTGGCTGCCCTGGCTGTGGACCGCGCCCGCGATCGCCTGCGCGGTGATCTTCGGCGTGTTCCCGTTCCTCAACACGGTCCTGCTGTCGTTCACCGACGCCAAGCCGCTGGGCGGCGCGTCGAGCTTCGTCGGGCTCGCCAACTACACGCGGATGCTGGACGACTCGGACTTCTGGCTCGCGACCCGCAACAGCGTCCTGTACGCCCTGATCGTCGTACCGCTGATGGTGCTGCTGCCCCTGCTCCTCGCCGTGCTGGTGGAGAAGAACCTGCCGGGCATCGGCTTCTTCCGGTCCGCCTTCTACACCCCGGTGCTGGCCTCCAGCGTGGTCGTGGGTCTGAGCTGGCAGTGGCTGCTGGCTGACGACGGACTGGTCAACACCTGGCTGCAGAAGGCCCATCTGATCCGGTCGGCGATCCCCTTCCTCTCCGACTCCTGGCTGATCCTGCTGTCCGCGATGGGCCTGACGCTGTGGAAGGGCCTCGGCTGGTACATGGTGTTCTACCTGGCCGCCCTCGGGAACGTCCCCAAGGAGCTCCACGAGGCGGCCGCCATGGACGGCGCCGGCGCGGCCCGCCGCTTCTGGCACATCACCGTGCCCGGCGTACGGCAGGCCATGATGCTCGTCGGCACCCTCACCGGCATCGGCTCGCTCCGGGTGTTCACCGAGATCTACATGCTCGGCAGTTCCACCGGCGGCCCCGGCGGCGCCGACCGCACCCTGCCCTTCTACATCCGGGACGTCGGCCTGGACCCCCTCACCGGCAACGCCGGCTACGGCTCGGCCGTCAGCGTGGCCCTGTTCCTGCTGACGCTGGGGCTGACCCTGCTGGCGCAGCGCCTGACGAAGGAGGACGAGGCATGACGACGACCGCTGTCGCTCCCAAGCGCCGCCGCCTGACGCCGCGTTGGCGGGACTACGGCCGCCCCCGCGAGCTGATCGTCCGTTATCTGCTGCTGTTCCTGGTCCTCGGCCTCACCGTGGGCCCGCTCCTCTGGCAACTGCTGGCCTCCTTGAAGAGCACCGGCGAGGACGTCTTCGGTTCCAACGCCACCCTGCTCCCCCACCACCCGACCCTGCGGGCCTACCGGACCGTCTTCGACCAGGTGCCGGTCGGCACGTACATCAAGAACAGCCTGATCGTGGTCGCCCTGTCGGTGACGAGTCAGCTGGTGTTCTCCACCACCGCCGGCTACATGCTCTCCAAGCCCGGCTGGAAGGGCCGCAGGGCGGTGTGGGTGGTGTTGATCGCCTCGATGATGTTCCCCTTCGAGTCGATCATGGTCTCGCTGTTCCTGAGCATCCGGGACATGGGCCTGGTCGACAGCCTGGCCGGCGTGTGGCTGCCCGGCTTCGTCGGCGCCATCAACGTCCTCCTCATGCGCGGCGCGTTCCTCGCGGTCCCGCGCGAGATCGAGGACTCGGCCATGCTCGACGGCGCGAACGAGTGGCAGCGCTTCCGGCACCTGTATCTGCCGTCCGCGTGGGGCGCGATCCTGGTGGTCGTCATCAACACCTTCATCAGCGCCTGGGACGACTTCCTGTGGCCGCTGATCGTGCTGCGCTCCGAGAGCAACATGACACTGACGCTGGGGCTTTCGCGCCTGCAGAGCTCGTCGTTCGGCTACGACCAGCGGATGGTCATGGCCGGTTCGGTGATCTCGGTGGTCCCGGTGCTGGTGCTGTTCGTGATCACCCAGCGCTGGTTCTACAAGGGCGTCTCGTCGGGGGCCGTCAAGCTCTGACCCCGGGCTTCGAGCGCCTCCCGGGCGGACGCGGCGACCCTGATCTCGACCGTGCCGCAGAAGCCCTCCAGGGGCAGGGTCACCGTGCGGCGCTCGCCCGGCGCCAGGCTCACCCCCTCGAACGCGCACAGTTCGAGGGTGCGCGGCCAGGTGGGGGTGATCAGCCGGCGCAGATAGACCTGGACGACCGAACGACCGTAGCGCCGACCGGTGTTGGTGACGTCCACCTCGACGGTGAGTCCCCTCGACCGCGGCTCGCCGTACGCGAAGCTCGTGTACGACAGCCCGTGGCCGAAGGAGTACCGCGGCGCGGCGCTCTCGTCGACGTATCCGCCGTACTCGGTGTCCTTGTGGTTGTAGTGGACGGGGAGTTGGGCTGCCGAGCGGGGGACGGAGACCGGCAGGCGGCCCGCCGGTTCGGTGAGTCCGAGCAGCACCTCGGCGATCGCCTCGCCGCCCCAGGGGCCGGGATACCAGGCGGTGAGCAGGGCGGGCGCGGTGTCCGGCAGGACGTGCGGGCGCCCTTGGACCAGCACGACCGCGGTCGGTGTGCCCGTCGCCACCACGGCGTCCAACAGCGCGTACTGGGCGCCTCCCAGCCGCAGCCCGGCGAGGTCGACACCCTCGCCGCAGGTCATCTCGGAGACCGCCGTGCGCGCGGCCCCGTTGGCGTCGAACTCGGTCCCGGGCGTACGGGCGCTGCTGCCGCCCAGTACCAGCACGGCGAGGTCGGACGCGGCGGCCTGGGCGATCGCCGCCGGGATGCCGGAGAGGTCGTCGCCGGTGAGGGCACAGCCCTGGGTGTGACGGATGTCCAGGCCGGGTGGGGCGAGTCTGCGCAGGGCGTCGAGGACGCTGCTGCCGGTGCCGGGAGGCTGAGGGGCCGTGTAGTCGCCCAACTGGTGTGCGGTGGTGGCAGCTTGGGGCCCGAGCACGGCGATCCGTGAGACGTTCCCGCCGATGGGGAGCACACCGTCGTTGCGCAGGAGGGTGACGGCGGCCCGGGCGACCTCCTTGCTGAGCTCGTCCCCGCCGGCCGGCGCGGGGGCCGTCGGGTGCTGTCGCTCGAACAGTCCCAACCGGAACTTCAGGCGCAGGACGCGGGCGACGGCGGCGTCGAGAACGGCCTCCTTGACCAGTCCCCGCTCGACCGCCTCCTCCAAGTGGGTGAAGCCTTCGTCCCAAAGACTCAGGTCCACACCGGAGTTGAGAGCGAGAGCACCTGCGGAGACCTTGTCGCCGGTGATCCGGGCCAGCCGGTCGACGGCAAGGCCGTCCGCCATGACGAGCCCGTCGAAGCCCCACTCCTCGCGCAACAGCCCGGTGAGCAGGGCGCGGTTGCCGGAGCAGGGCATGCCGTCGACCTCGTTGTACGCGGCCATGACGGCGGCGGCACCCGCGCGGACACCGGCCCGGGCGGCGGGCAGGTGGATCTCGTGCAGCTCACGCCAACCCAGCTCGGACTCGGCGGAGTTGCGGCCGCCGACGGTGGCACCCTGCCCGGCGAAGTGTTTGAGGACGACGGGCGCCTTGTCGGCGGCGAAGAGGCCCTCCGGGGAGCTGCCCTGCATTCCCTGCATGCCCCGGACCAGCGCCTGCGTCAGCCGGGCCGCGAGGTACGGGTCCTCGCCGAAGCACTCCTCCGTGCGGCCCCAGCGCGGGTCGCGGGAGATGTCCAGCGCCGAGACGAGGGCCACGTGACCACCACGGGCGCGCAGTTCGGCGGCGGCGTGGGCGGCGGCACGCTCGTACAGGGCGGGGTCCCAGGTGGCTCCGATCGCCAGGTTGACCGGGAGGACCGTGCCGTCGAGGGCCATGAGACCGTGCGGGACCTCCTCGACGAACAGCGCGGGGATGCCGAGCCGGCTCCGGGCCACGACATGCCGCTGCACCAGCTCGGCGAGGGCGGCCCCGTCCCGCGCGCCGGGTCCGCTCCCGTGATCCACGCCGGACCAGGCGTCGGCACGCTGGAGGCCGTACAGGGCGCCGAGTCCCTCGAAGCGGTCGGTCTCGGCGTGCAGGGCCTCGGTGAGTTCGAAGCCGCCGTCGGGGGTGCGGCGGTAGGCGTCCCAGCCGTACATCCGCTGGTTGAGCTGACCTGCCTTCTCGCGCAGGGTCATCCGGGACAGGAGGTCCTGGACGCGGGCGTCGAGGGGGGCGGCGGGGTCGCGGTACACGGCATCGCTCACGACAGGTGCGCCAGCCGTGCGAGGGCGACCGCGCCGGGGCAGCCGTCGGCCACCCAGTCCAGGGTCAGGCCGTGCGCCTGGAGCCGTTCGGCCAGCGGGGTGGTGAGCGGCCCCTCGGGACCGAGGAGCCCGCCGGTGGCAACGATCCGCTCACCGGGGCGGGGGTCCAGCGCCCGTACGGACTCCAGCAGGTGGTCCGCCGCCTCGCTCAGGATGGTCTCGGCCACGGCGTCCTTCTCGGCGGCCGCCTCGGCGACCAGCGGGGCGAAACGGGCCAGCCGGATCGGCGGATCGGCCAGGACGGCGGGCAGCAGATGGCGGCGGAAGTCCTCACGCCGGGCGCGTTCCCAGCCGGGGACGCCGGTGGGGTGGGCCGCGGCACCGCTCGGCAGGACGGTGCCGCCACGGTCGTAGGAAGGGATTCCGCCCTTCGGGAGGACGTCGACCGGCAGGTCCAGGGCGTGGCCGAGCCAGCCCGCGAGGACCGTCGGACGGCCGCGGCCGTCGGCCATGCGCAGGGCGGCGCGGACCGCGCTGCGGCCGATCCAGAAGCCGCTGCCCTCGTCGCCGAGGAGCCAGCCGTCGCCGTCCACGGTGGTCGTGGCATGCCAGCCGGTGATGCGCATGGCGACCGCGCCCGTGCCCGCGACCAGGGCGAGGCCCTCGGAGGGGGTGCCGGGGGCGGCGGCGAAGGCGGCCTCGATGTCGCTGCAGACACCGACCCGACCGGTCGGGACGGCGAGGCGGCGCAGGGCCTCGGTGAGGGCGGCGCGGGCCCTGCCGGTGCCGGGGTCGTCCTCGGCGGCCGCCGTGGCGCCCGCGAAACCGCCGGTCACGGCCACCACCCGGGGGCGCAGTTTCTCGGGCACCACCCGGGCGAGTGTCTCGGTGAGGTGGTCGGTGAGCTGCGGGGCCGGGACTGTCATGGCGTTGCCCGGTCCGCCGGTGCTCTCGCCCAGCACCCGGCCGTCGTCGGCGGCGGCGAGCACCGCACGGGTGCGGGTGCCGCCGGCGTCGAGGCCGACGACCAATTCACCGACGACCAACTCTTGGTTCAAATCATTACCCATCGATGACTATGGTGATTGATACATTCGCGCAGGACAAGGCCCGGCCCGAGGAGGATCCCATTCCCACGCTCCGCTTCGGCGTCAACTACACGCCCCGCCACGGCTGGTTCCACGCCTGGCACGACTTCGATCCGGTCCGCACCCGCGAGGATCTGGACCACATAGCGGGGCTCGGCCTCGATCACGTCCGGGTCTTCCACCTCTGGCCGCTCCTGCAGCCCAACCGCACGCTGATCCGCACCGCCGCCGTGGACCAGCTGGCCCAGCTGGTCGACCTGGCCGCCGAGGCGGGCCTCGACGTGCTGGTGGACGGCGTGCAGGGTCATCTGTCGAGCTTCGACTTCTACCCGGAGTGGACCCGCAGCTGGCACCACCGCAACGTCTTCACCGACCCGGAGGCGATCGACGCCCAGGCGGACCTGCTCCGCACCCTCGGCCGCGCCCTCGCCGACCGCCCGAACCTCATCGGCCTCCAGCTGGGCAACGAGCTCAACAACCTCGTCGAGCACAACCCGGTGACCGCGGCCGAGGTCGACCACTACCTGGACTCCCTGCTGGCGGCCGCCCGGGAGGGCCTCGGCACGGCCGGCGGCCTGGTCACGCACTCCGCGTACGACGCGGCCTGGTACGGCGACGACCATCCCTTCACCCCTGAGGCCTCGGCCCGCAAGGGGGACGTCACCACCGTCCACCCCTGGGTCTTCTCCGGCGGCTGCGCGAGCCGCTACGGCCCCCGCTCCCCCCAGGTCCTGCACCTCGCCGAGTACGGCACGGAACTCGCCAAGGCCTACGCCGAGGACCCGTCCCGCCCGGTCTGGATCCAGGAGACGGGCGCCCCCGAACCCCACATCCCGGCCGCCGACGCCCCGCACTTCGCCCGCGAGACGATCCTGAACGCCTCGGGGTGCGCGGGCCTGTGGGGCGTGACCTGGTGGTGCTCCCACGACGTGGACCGCTCACTGTCGGACTTCCCGGAACTGGAGTACACGCTGGGGCTCTTCGACTCGGAGGGACGACCCAAGCCGATCGCGGAGGCGGTGGCGGCGACGATCGCCGAACTGCGCGCTGGATCACTGTCGGCTGAGCCACGCGAAACGGCCCTGGTCCTGGACTGCACACCGTCCACGCGATCGGTGTCGGGACCGGGCGGGGCGTACTTCGAGGAGTGGATGCGGTTGCGCCAGCAGGGGGTGCGTCCTGCGGTGGTACTGGCGGAACGGGCGGAGGACGAGGCCTACCTGTCGGCAAGAGGAGTCAAGGAGCTCATACAGTTTCCGTGAAGGTGAGCGCCCTTAAGGGGCGCGGGGAACTGCGCGACCAGCCCCCACCGGCCCGCAGACGAATCACCGCGCCCCGACCAGTACTTCAGCCACCGCCCGCAAATTGACCGTCCCCCGCCCGTAGGAACAAACCGCCCCCTCCTCCGGCAGCCCCGTGGCCACCCGCACCACCCCCGGCCGCCGGGCCACCAGCTCGTCCCGCATGCCGGCCTGCCAGGGATGCAGCCCCGCATCACACGTGGCCACCACCAGCGGCGCGCTCCCGGCCTTGGCCAGAATCCCCTCGACCACACCGTCCAGATCCGCCGGCTCCCCCGCGACCGCCGTCCCCGTGACAGTGGGGTCAACGGCCAGCACCTCGGTCAACAGGTCCTCCCCGCCCCAGTTCAAAGCAGGGTGCGGCGCCGGGAACAGGTCCACGACATGGGCCCCCCGCAGACCCACCGGAGGTACCCGCACCGCCCGCCGAGCCGCCTCCAGGCCCGCCCCTTCGTCCCATACGGCGACCTCGTCCGCCGGCGTCGCATACCGCTCCACCAGCCGCTGCACCCGCCCCGCCGCCTCCCGAACCCGTTCCTCGCCCAGCACCCCGTCCCGCAATGCTTCGAGCACGGCGTCCCGGCACTCCAGGGTCACCCCCAGATCCGCCACGGCGACGATGACCTGGTCCGCTCCGGCGGCGAGGGCGATCCGCGCCCCCGCGGCCTCCCCGTACAGGTCCGCGATCGACTTCATCTCCAGCGCGTCGCTGACCAGCACCCCGTCGAAGTCGAGCTCGTGCCGCAGCAGATCCCCGATGACTCGCCGGCTGAGCGTGGCCGGCCGGTTGGCGTCCAGCGCCGGAAAGACGACGTGCGCGCTCATCAGCATCGGCACGCCCGCGGCGATCGCCGCCCGGAAGGGGCCGAGGTCGAGTTCCTCGTACGGCCGCGGATCGACGGCGACTTCGTGGTGGCTGTCGGTGAGGGTGCCGCCGTGCCCGGGGAAGTGCTTGGCGCAGGAGGCGATGCCGCGTGCCTCGGTGGCCGCGATCCAGGCGCTCAGGTGCCGGGAGACCAGTTCGGGGTCGGTGCCGAAGGCGCGGGTGCGCACGATCGGGTTGCCGGCCTCGCGCTGGACGTCGGCGACGGGAGCGTAGGAGGCGGTGATGCCGAGGGTGGCCAGGTGTCCGGCGAGGGCGTCGGCGCAGCGGGCGGTGAGGTGCGGGTCGTCGACGACGCCGAGGGCGTAGGAGCCGGGGACCTCCGGGGCACCCGCGGCGACCAGGTGCCCGATGCCGCCGCCCTCGTTGTCGATGGCGACCAGCAGGTCGGGGCGCAGGGCCCGCAGGGTGTCGGTGAGGCGGCGCACCTGTTCCGCGTCGCGCACGTTGCGGGTGAACAGGATGACCCCGCCGAGCCCTCGGTCGATGAGCCGCTTGAGGGTGTCGGGGACGGCCGTGGTGCCTTCGAACCCGGCGACGAGACAGCGGTGGGCGGCCTCGTCGAGGTCGACGGGGAGGGCGGTGCGGGCGGACGGGTGCTCGGTAGGGGTCACCCCGGGAATCCTCTGGCTCGCTCAGCCGAAAGTCAACAGACCAGTGGTTCGGCCATTCACAGCCCCCGCTCCCAGCCCAGCCCGTCGGCGGAGGCGACGAGGTGGCCCGGCGCGGCGGGCGCGGTGTCGTCCAGCGGGCCGCCGTAGAGCGCCTGTTCCTGGAGGTCGTTGCCCGTCCGGAAGGTCTCGCCGACGACCCGCGTGGACAGCAGCGGGTTCGTCCGCTCGTCCGACGTGGCCAACCGACCCACAGCGCCGTCCAGTTCGGCCGCCGCGGCACTCCAGTGGGCCCCGAACCGCTCCGGTCCCAGCACCGCCGCATCACCCGAGACCAGTCCGCCGGCCAGCTCGGCGAAGGCCGCCACCTCGGTGCTGTCGACCTTCGTGACCTTCTTCGCGGACCAGAAGTACGACTGGTCGTTGCGCTCCATGTCGTAGAAGGCGATGAGGAACTCGTAGAACACCCCGTACTCGCGCCGGTAGCGGGCCTCGAACTCGGCGAATCCGCGCTCCTCGGGCACACTGCCGTCGAGCGCGGAGTTGACGGCGCGGGCCGCCAACAGGGCGCCGTAGGTGGCCAGATGGACCCCGGAGGACAGCACCGGGTCCACGAAGCAGGCGGCGTCGCCGACGAGCGCCATGCCGGGCGTCCAGAAGGACGTGTTCCAGTACGACCAGTCCTTGCGCACGCGCACCCGTTCGTACGGCGGCTCGGTCGCGGCCGGCACTCCGTCGAGCAGCTCGGCGACCTCCGGGCAGGCGCGGATCAGGTCCTGCCATGCGGCCCGCGGGTCCCGCTGGACGGCCGGGTGGTGCTCGGGCGAGATCACGGCGCCGACGCTGGTCAGGTCGTCGCGCAGCGGGATGTACCAGAGCCAGCCGGCGTCGAACGCGGCGCAGAAGATGTTGCCCCGGTTCGGCTCGGGCAGCCGGCGTCCGCCCGCGAAGTACCCGAACACGGCGAGGTTGCGGAAGAAGTCGGAGTACACGCGCCTCCCGTCCACCCCGGAGTGGACCCGGCCGGTGTTGCCGGACGCGTCGATGACGTGACGGCCGTACGCGGTACGGGCGTTGCCGTCGCTGTCGGTGTACTCGACCCCGCGCACCCGCTCGTCGTCGGCGACGATCCGGCGCACCGGGCTGCCCTCGCGGACCTCGGCGCCGACGCGGGCGGCGTTGCGCAGCAGGATCTCGTCGAACCGGGAGCGCTCCACCTGGAAGGCGGTCGCCGTGGGTTCGGGCAGCCGGGGTGTCATGGAGAAGGAGAACTGCCACGGCTTCGGGTCGCGCCCCCAGCGCAGGGTGCCGCCGCGCTTGAGGGTGAACCCGGCCTCGGCGACCTCGTCGGCGACACCGAGGATGCCGCACAGGCCGTGCACGGTCGCCGGCAGCAGCGACTCGCCGATCTGGTACCTCGGGAAGGTCTCCCGCTCCAGCAGCAGCACCCGGTGTCCGCGCATCGCCACGGCAGCCGCGGCGGTCGAGCCGGCCGGCCCGCCACCGACGACGATCAGGTCGTACTCGGGATTCATCGGTGCACTCCAACTTCTCAATCGGACGAGTTACGCGGTCAGCCACGCGCGGATCGCCGCGGCCGTGGTGTCGGCGTCCTGGTGGACGACGGAGTAGTGGTCGCCGGGGACGTCGACGGCGTCGTGGGGCAGCGGCCAGTGCGGCGGCCAGTCCCCTTCGGAGTCGGTTCTCCGCATCTCGGCGGTCGGCCGGCCGCGCAGCAGCAACGTCGGTACGGGGGACGGCTCGGGGGCCGGCTCAGGTTGCCATCCCTCGAGAACGCGCGCATAGCCGCCGCCCGCGATCAGCAACGAGTCGTCGAACTCCGCGACCACGTCCTCCGGCAGGGCGGCACCGGCCGCCATCAGGGCGAGGGCGCGTGCGTCACCGCGCTGGAGCACGCCCGCGTGGGAGTCGATCAGGACGACACCGGCCGGTGGCACTCCATCGGCCGCCAGTCGGCGTGCCACCTCGTGCGCGATCACGCCGCCGGCGCAGTAACCGACCAGGACGACCGGACCGCCCCGGGTGAGCTCGCGGACCGCGTCGGCGTGCGCCCCCGCCAGCGTCTCCATCGAGTCGGGAATCGCCCGGCGGGCGCCGAACCCAGGGTGTTCCAGCAGGTACACGTCCCGTTCCCCGTCGAACTGTGCGGCCAGTCCGGTGGGGACACGGTGGAAGGGGGCGAGGTAGTCGGGGAGGTAGGCGAGCGCCGTAGCCTGCCCGCCGCTGCCGCTGCGGGCGAGCCGGACGGGTTCGACGGAGTACCGGGTGCGGTCGGCCGCGGTGAAGGACGGCAGGGCGTACGAGGCGACGTACCGCAGGGTCATCGCCTCCAGCGGGCCCTGCTCGCGCAGGACGCGGTGGTAGAGGGTGGCGAACGGGTACGCGGACTCGGGTACTTGAGCGATCGTCTCCGCCGTCGGGGTGTCCGCCGTCTCCGGCAGCGCACCCGCCTCCCTCAACGCGGTGAGGAGGTGCGCCGACAGCCCCTCCAGCGTGGGGTGTTCGAGCACGACCGTCGGCGCCAGCCGCACCCGGGTGAACGCGCTGAGCCGGTTGCGGAACTGGAGAGCCGTCAGCGAGTCGAAGCCGAGCTGTCCGAACTCGCGGTCGGCGGGGAACGCGTCCGCGTCTGGGAAGCCGAGCACTGCTGCCAGTTCGGCGCGGAGCAGACCGGCCAGCACCCCGGAGCGATCGGCCTCTGGAGTGCCCGCGAGCCTCTTGCGCCAGGCGCCGGGAGCCTGGTCGGCCGCCGGTGACAGGGTGACCGGGGCCGGGCGCTGCGGACGCAGGTCGGCGAGCAGCGGGAGCGGCGAGCCGCTCTGCGTGGCGCGGGCGAACGGGACGGGCACCAGCACCGGTGCCGCCGTACGCAGCGCGGAGTCCAGCAGTTCGACGCCCTCCGGCTCGGTGACGGCGGGCACCCCGCCCTCGGTCAGCAGGTGCGGCGCGACCCGGCCGGCCATGCCGCCGTCGTCGTGCGCGGTGGTCCAGGGGCCCCAGGCGAGGGACCGCGCGGGCAGCCCACGGGCGGTCCGGTACTGGGCGAGTGCGTCGAGGAAGCCGTTGGCGGCCGCGTAGTTGGACTGTCCCGGCCTGCCCAGCACTCCGGCGGCCGAGGAGTACAGCACGAACGCGGCCAGTCCCAGGTCCGCGGTCGCCTCGTGCAGATGCCAGGCGGCGTCCGCCTTGGGTGCCAGCACTTCCGCCAACCGCTCGGGGGTCATGCCGTCCACCACGCCGTCGGCCGCCACTCCGGCGAGATGGAACACAGCGGTCAGGGGCGGCCGACAGGACTCGACCAGTGCGTCGACGGCCGCCCGGTCGCTCACGTCACAGGCCACCACCCTTACCTCCGCGGGGAGTTCGGCGGCCCAGTCGGGAGTACGGCCGCCACGGCTCGCCAACAGCAGGTGCCGGGACCCGTGTTCGGCCACGAGATACCGGGCGAGGCTCGCGCCGAGCGCTCCGGTGCCGCCGGTGATCAGCACGGTGCCGTCGGGGTCCAGGGCGGGCGGGGCGGCCGTCGCGGGGCCCGCGGCGACCAGCCTGGGCACCAGGACCGTGCCGTCGTGCAGGGCGAGTTGAGGCTCGCCGGTGCGCAGGGCCGCGTCCAGTGCCGCGCCCAGTGTGGCGTTCAGTGCCGCGCGCGTGGCGGTGCCGCCGCGGAGGTCGATCTGCACGATCCGGCCCGGATGCTCGGACTGGGCACTGCGCACCAACCCCGCCAGCGCGGCCTGCGCCGGATCCGGGTCGTCCCCGGTGGCGTGGTGGGTGAGCACCAGCAGTCGGCCCGGACGGGTGTCGGCGACCCACTCGCGCACCCGGGCGAGGGCGGCCGTGACGAGCTCCCGCACCCGGCCCGGCATGTCCTCGTACGGCTCGGCCAACAGGTCTGCCGTGTCGAGGAGTTCATGCTCGGTACCGGCGCGGCCGTCTTCCGTGGCGGGCCGCCAGGCCACCTTGTACAGCTCCGCCGGGCGGACCTTCGTCACCCGGGTGACCAGGGAATCGACGGTGGCGAGCGGCCGCCCGTCCACACCGGTCAGCGTCACCCGTACCTCGTCGGCCCCCAGCCGCTCCAGCCGTACCCGCGCGGCGGTGGCACCCCTCGCGTGCACGGTCACGCCGGTGAGGGCGAGCGGGACCCGCGCCTCGCCCGGCCCCTCGCCCGGCCCCTCGGCCAGCAGCGCGGCGTGCAGGGCGGCGTCGAACAGCGCCGGGTGCAGGGTGTACGCGCCGGCCTCCGCCGCCTCCCGCGGCCGCAGCGCCACCTCGGCGAAGATCTCGGCACCCCGCCGCCAGAGCCCGGTGACCGCGCGGAAGGCCCGCCCGTAGTGGTGCCCGTACGCGGCGAGCCGCTCATAGCCGACGGCCACCTCCTCGGCACCGGCAGGGGGCCACGGCGTGCCCTGAGCGACCGCGGCAGGTGTGCCGACCGGAGCGACCGACGCCCCGGCATGGCGGGTCCAGCTCTCTCCCGCTCGTGCCCACACGGTGACCGGCCGGTTGCCGTCCTGGTCCGGGGCGTCCGCGACCACCTGGATCGGCACCTGCTCCGACGCGGTCAGCACCAGCGGCTCGTGGAGGACCAGCTCGGACAGCCGTAGCGGGCCCTCCGCCACGCCCGCCCCCGCCGCCCGGAAGGCGAGCTCGGCGAAGACCGTCGCGGGCACCAGCACCCGGTCGCCGATCACATGGTCCGCGAGCCAGGGCTGCCGCGCGGTGGACAACGCACCGCTGTACCGGGTCCCGGGCCCGTCGGCGTCCGGCTGCGCCTCGCCGACCAGCTTCCCCTCGTCACCGCCGCCGCGCTCGCTCACGTCGAGCCAGTAGCGCTGCCGCTGGAAGGGGTACGTGGGCAACGGCCGCCGCCGGGCGCCGGTTCCCGTGTACACGGCCCGCCAGTCCACCGGCACGCCGTGGACGTGCAGTTCCGCCAAGGCCACGGCCGCCTCGGCCCCGGAGGTGAACAGCACTCCGGAGCCCGGCTCGACGCACTCCTCGGCCGCCGTGCTCAGCGCCGCCGCCGGCCCGGCCTCCAGGTACGCCGTCACGCCCGTCCGCGCCAGCCACTGCACCGCGTCGGCGAACCGCACGGTCTCCCGCGCCTGCCGTACCCAGTACTCGGCGGTCCGGATCGCGTCCGGCTCCGGACGGCCGGTCAGCGTCGACACCACCGGCAGGGACGGCCGGTGGTAGGTGACCGACTCGGCGACCTCCCGCAGCCCGTCCAGCATGGGGTCGAGCAGCGGCGAGTGGAAGGCGTGGCTGACCCGCAACCGGGTCGCCGTACGCCCGAGTCGGGCGGCCAGCGCGGACACCGCCTCCTCGTCACCGGACAGCACCACGGACTCGGGACCGTTGACCGCCGCTACGGCGACCCGGTCACCGGGCTCCTCGTCGAGCCGTTTCACCACGTCGGCCAGTGGCGCTCGTACGGCGAACATGGCGCCGTCTGCGGGCAGTTCGGCCATCAGGCGGCCACGTGCGGCGACCAGCCGTACCGCGTCGGCCCGCGAGAACACGCCCGCGATGTGCGCGGCGGCCAGTTCGCCGATCGAGTGGCCGACCAGGAAGTCCGGCCGTACTCCGCAGTCGGCGAGGAGGGTGTGCAGCGCGACCTCGTAGGCGAACAGGGCCGGTTGGGCGTAGTCGGTGCGGTGCAGGAGCTCGCTGTCGGGGTCGTCGATCACCTCGCGCAGGGGTCGGTCGAGCAACGGGGTGAAGGCATCGCACAGTTCGGTGTAAGCCGCGTCGAACACGGGAAACAGGGCTGCCAGTTCACGACCCATGCCGGTGCGCTGGGAGCCCTGGCCCGCGCAGAGCAGCGCCACCTTGGAGGTGTCGCGCGCGGTGTCCTTGCGCAGTGCGGGGCTGTCGGTGCCGTCGGCCAGGTCCCTCAGTCCTGCGAGGAGTCCGTCGGCGCCGGTGGCCAGTACGGCGGCGCGGTGCCGGAGGGGCGCGCGGGTGGTCGCGAGCGAGTACGCGACGTCCAGGACGTCCGCTTCCCCGTCGACGTCGGCCAGCGCGGCCGCCAACTCCCGTGCGTGGGCGCGCAGTCCGGCCTCGTCGCTGGCGCCGACGAGAAAGGGGATGACTGTGCCCGGCTCCGGGCGGACGCTCTCCGGCCGGTCCTCCGCCTCGGCTTCCTCCGGTTCCTCGATGATCACGTGCGCGTTGGTCCCGCCGATCCCGAAGGACGAGACCGCCGCCCGGCGCGGCCGGTCGCGCTCCGGCCAGGGCCGGGCCCGCTCCAGCAGCCGTACCGCCCCGCCGGACCAGTCGACATGCGGCGACGGCTGCTCCGCGTACAGCGACCTGGGCAGTTCGCCGTGGCGCATGGCCTCGATCATCTTGATGACGCCGGCCACCCCGGCCGCGGCCTGGGTGTGCCCGACGTTCGACTTGACCGAGCCGAGCCACACCGGGTCGCCGGGGTCCCGGCCCTGGCCGTAGGTGGCCAGCAGGGCGCCCGCCTCGACGGGGTCGCCGAGCGCGGTCCCGGTGCCGTGGCCCTCGACGACGTCCACATCGGCGGTGTCCAGTCCGGCGTCGGCCAACGCCAGCCGGATCAGCTCCCGTTGGGCCTCGCCGTTGGGTGCGGTGAGCCCGTTGGACGCGCCGTCCTGGTTGACGGCGGAGCCCCGCAGCACGGCCAGGACCGGGTGGCCGTTGCGCCGGGCGTCGGACAGCTTCTCCAGCAGCACGAGGCCGACGCCCTCCGCCCAGGCGGTGCCGTCGGCGCCGTCCGCGAAGGACCGGCAGCGGCCGTCCGCCGACAGTCCGCGCTGCCGGCTGAACACCACGAACGGCTTCGGGCTGGCCAGTACGGTCACCCCGCCGGCCAGCGCGAGGGTGCACTCGCCCGCGCGCAGCGCCGCGGCGGCCAGGTCCATGGCGACCAGGGAGGACGAGCAGGCCGTGTCGACGGTCAGGGCCGGGCCGCGCAGGCCCAGCACGTAGGAGATCCGCCCGGAGGCCACGCTGCCCGCCGAACCGGCGCCGAGGTGCGCCTCCAGCGGGTGCTGCGAGGCCCCGCCGCCGTATCCGCCGTGCATCAGGCCGACGTAGACGCCGGTGGCACTGCCGCGCAGCGCGGGCGCGGGGATGCCCGCCCGCTCCAGCGTCTCCCAGGCGACTTCGAGCAGCAGCCGGTGCTGCGGATCGGTGGCGGTGGCCTCGCGCGGCGAGATCCCGAAGAACAGCGGGTCGAAGTCGGCCGCGTCGGTGAGGAAGCCGCCGCGCCGGGTGTACGTCGTGCCGAGCCGGTCGGGGTCGGGGTGGTACAGGGCGTCGACGTCCCAGCCCCGGTCGGCCGGGAACTCCCCGGTGGCGTCCACCCCGTCGGACACCAGCCGCCAGAGGTCCTCGGGCGAGCGCACCCCACCCGGGTAACGGCAGCCGACGGCCACGATCGCGATCGGCTCGGCGGCGGGGCCGCGGCGCGGGGCCGTGCTCTCCTGCCCGCCGCCGTGCAGCCGCTCGTCCAGGTGGGCGGCGACCGCGGCGGGCGTGGGGTGGTCCCAGACCAGGGTGGCGGGCAGCCGCAGTCCGGTGCGCAGGCCGAGCCGGTGCCACAGGGTCATCGCGCCCATGGAGGTGAGACCGAGGTCGGTGAAGGCGGTGTGGGGGTCGATCGCGGAGGCGTCGGTGACGGGGGCCTCGCCAAGGACGGCCGGCGGGGTGCTCGCGGATCCGCCCGGGACCGGCGAGGCGCCGGCCGCGACGGGCTCGCCGGGGTTCTCCGGTCCACCGGGCCTCCCCGCCCCGCCGACCGCCGCCGTCTGTGCGCACACCAGCTCGGTCAGCGCCGCCCGGCGCTCCGCCGGGGGCCGGTCGGCGAGCCCGGCGAGGGCCTCCTCCGCCGGGCGGGCGGCGAGGCCCTCCCGGAGGACGGCCCGCCGGGGTTTTCCGGCCGCGGTGCGGGGGATGGCCGGGGTGAACAGCACGTCCTCGGGGACCTTGTGCGCGGAGAGCACCTCGGCGCAGGCCCGCAGCAGGGCGCCCGTGTCGAGGGCCCGTTCCCCCGGTACGACGAACGCGACCGGGACTTCGCCGAGCAGCGGATGCGGTCGCGCCACCACGGCCGCGTCCAGCACCCCGGGCAGAGCGCGCAGCACCTGCTCGACCTCGACGGGGTCGACGTTCTCCCCGCCCCGGACGATCCGGTCGTTCGCGCGCCCGGTGACGGTCAGGTACCCGTGCTCGCCCAGCCGCCCCAGGTCACCGGTGCGGTACCAGCCGTCGGCGTCCACCCCGGCCCCGTCGCGGTAACCGAGCATCACGCCGGGCCCGCGCACCCAGATCTCCCCCTCGGCGCCCACGACCTGCGCCCCGGTGCCGGGATCGACGAGCCGGACCTCCATGCCGGGCAGCACGGCCCCGCTGCTGCCGGGCACCCGCGGCCCCGCCGGCGACTCCATCGCGATCTTGCCGCAGGTCTCGGTGCTGCCGTACCCGTCGAGCAGCGGTGCCCCGAGCCGCTCCTCGACCCGTTCCCGCAGTTCCGGACCGCTCGGTGCCCCGGCGGTGACACACACCCGCAGCGAGGGCACCTCGCCGAGTCCGGCGTCGAGCAACTGCTGGTAGGTGAGCGGCACTCCGCCCAGCACGGTCGGCGCGAACTCCTCGACCAGCCGTACCAGCGCGGCCGGTTCCCGCTCCGCGGTGATCCGCGCGCTGCCGCCCGCCACGGTCGTACCGAGGACACAGAGCGAGTGGGCGTAGGTGTGCGCGAGCGGCAGCGGCCACAGCAGCCGGTCGTCCGCCGAGAGCCCCAGCCGGGGCACATAGCAGGCGACCGGCGACCACAGCGCGGATCGCTGGCTGGCGACCGCGGCCCTGGGGGTACCCGAGGTGCCGGAGGTGTACAGCAGCCAGGCGGGCTCGTCCAGACCGAGGTCGTCGCGGGGCCCGGGTGAACTGCCGTGCGCCATCAGGTCGTCGAAGTGCACGACCCCCTCCGGTGCCGGCCCCTCCCCGGTCACCACCAGCCGCGGTGACCGCTCGCCGACCACGCTGGCGATCCGTGCCAACTGCCGCCGGTCGACGACCAGTACGTCCGGATCGCAGTCGGCGAGCAGTGCCGCGAGTTCGGCATGGGTCCCGCGCGGACTCAGCGGCACCCCGACGGCACCGGCCCGGACCGTGGCGAGCAACCCCTCCACCAGTTCGACGCTGTTGTCGAGACAGAACGCCACCCTGGTCCCACGCCGCACCCCGAGCGCGCCCGCCAACCGCCGTGTGCGCAGGTCCAGTTCGGCCCAGTTCACCGCCCGCCGGTCGTCGGCGAAGGCGAGCTTGCCGCCGTACCGCGAGGCGTTCTCGACCAGCAACTCCGACACGGGCCGGACCTCGGACACTGTCCCGACGCGCATCGGGCCTCCTTCTGGATCACCGAGTCCGCACCGTATCCCGCCCGCGCACTCGGCACCGCATCACAAAGAAGGCCCACATGGCCGGAGTTGATCGGTCGGTGCCCGAAGGACACCTGACCGGAACCGCTCTGTCAGTCCTCGTCCGCCGTCAACCGCAGCGAGATGCTGTTGATGCAGTACCGCTGGTCGGTGGGCGTCGGATACCCCTCACCCTCGAACACGTGGCCGAGATGGGAGCCGCAGCGGGCGCAGCGCACCTCGGTCCGCACCATCCCGTGCGAGCGGTCCTGGATCAGTTCGACCGCGTCCGTGTCCTTCGGGTCGTAGAAGCTCGGCCAGCCGCAGTGGGACTCGAACTTCGTGGTGGAGGTGAACAGTTCGGCACCGCAGGCGCGACAGGAGTACACGCCTGTGGTCTTGGTGTTGGTGTACTCACCGGTGAAGGCGGGTTCCGTCCCGGCCTGGCGGAGTACGGCGTACTCGGCCGGGCTCAGCTCCGCACGCCACTGCTCGTCCGGCTTTTCGACGTCGTACGACATGAAGCTCAGCCCCTTACTTCGCGAGACGGTCCAGGATCAGCGGGCCGAGGTCCGTCACGTCACCCGCGCCCATGGTGAGAACGAGATCACCGGCCTTCGCCATTCCCGCGACCGCCTCGGGCACGTCCGCCTTGTCGTGGACCGGTGTCACGTCCGCGCCCGCGGTCCGGGCCGCCGCGATGATCAGTTCGCTCGTCACGCCGGGGATCGGGTCCTCGCGGGCCGGGTAGATGTCCAGGACCAGCGAGCCGTCCGCGAGTGCGAGGGCCTGGCCCATCTCCCTGCCGAGCTCCTGGGTCCGCGAGAACAGGTGGGGCTGGAAGACGACGAGGATGCGGGCGTCCCCGGCGGCCGCGCGCATGGCCTCCAGGTCGGCCGTCATCTCGGTGGGGTGGTGGGCGTAGGAGTCGATGACCTGCACTCCGGCCGCCTCGCCCTTCAGCTGCAGGCGCCGCTTGACCCCGGTGTAGGCGGCCAGGGCCGGCGCCAGATCCTCGGCGGGCACCCCGAGGGCCACACCGGCGGCCAGCGCGGCCACCGCGTTGTGGGCGTAGTGGCGGCCGGGGACGGAGACCGTGAAGGTGAGCTGCCCGCCGTCGAGGAGAACGGTGACCTCGCTCTTGAGGCCCTGCGGCGCGACCGACAGAACGCGCACGTCGGCGTCCTCGGCGTCGCCGTACGTCACCACGCGCACGCCGCTCGCCGTGACCCGCCGGGTCAGCTCCCGGGCGCCCTCGTGGTCCGCGTTGACGACCAGCGTGCCGCCCTTGGCGATGCGGTCCACGAAGGTCTCGAAGGACTCGTAGATCTCGTCCATCGACGCGTAGTTGGCGTGGTGGTCGAGCTCGACATTGAGGACGATCGCGACCTCGGGGGCGTACTTGTGGAAGCTGCGGTCCGATTCGTCCGCCTCGGCGACGAAGATCTCGCCTTCGCCGTGCAGCGCGTTCGAGCCGGGGGCGTCCAGGTCGCCGCCGATGGCGTACGACGGCTTCAGGCCCAGCTCGGACAGGGAGACGGCCAGCATCGAGGTCGTGGTCGTCTTGCCGTGCGTCCCCGCGACCGCGATCGGGCGCAGGCCGTCCATCAGCGAGGCGAGGGCGTCGGACCGGTGCACGACCGGGATGCCGAGCTCGGCCGCGCGGGCCAGCTCGGGGTTGTCGGCCCGGATCGCCGACGACACGACGACACAGGTGGCGTCGGCCGCCAGGTGCTCGGCCGCGTGCCCGATGTGCACGGTCGCGCCGAGCGCCCGCAGCGCCTCGGCGGTCGCCGACTCCTTGGCGTCACTGCCGGCCACCTTCGCGCCGCGCTGCGCGAGGATCTTCGCGATCCCCGACATCCCGGCCCCACCGATCCCGATGAAGTGCGGTCGGTCCATGGCGGTAGGAAGGCCGGGTGCCATGCGTGTGTCTCCCCAAGGTGGTGCGGTACGGATGCCGGGCTCAGCCTATGCCTTGCTGTGCGAGAACAGCTTCAGCACCGGTACGCCCACCTTGTGACGGGCCCGGGACGCCCAGTCCCGGTGGAAGAACTCCTCCACGTAGTGGGGGTCGGTCAGGACGATCACCTCGTCCGCGCCGATCTCGTCGACCAGGGACTTCAGCGCGTCCAGGGGGTGGTCCTCGATGAGCCGGCCCTCCGCCTCGCTCCCGGAGACCCTGAGCGCCTGCAGGGAGACCTCCAGGGCCCGCTCCCCCACGCCCTTCGCGGCCTCACCCTCGGGCGTCTCCCGCTCCCGTACGGCCTCGTCCAGCTCGCCCAGCGCCACGTCGTCGATGGCCCGCAACAGCCGGTCGGCCTGGTCCCCGCGCGGCTGGAGCAGGACATGGAACGCGACCGACTCGTCACCGTGCAACGTGGTGACGAACTCCACGTCGGCGGACGTCAGGGCCTTCTCGATCATCAAAACGCTGGTGAACACCGGGCGTCCCCTTCTCTGCGCGCTGCGGAAACCATCCTGCCCCCGTTATCGCACGGGTACTGCCGGATTCAGTTTGCCCGCCGGAAGCCAACCGGAACGACAGATTCCGACGATGTCGGTCCTGACGATGCCGATCGAACCCGCATCCGGACGGTCAGTGCCTGCGATACCTGCTGAAGAGGAATCCGTCCTCCTCCAGCAGGGAGTCCAGTACGAACCGTGCCGGCACGGCCACCGACGGCCCCCCGGCGATCCGCTGCGCGCTTCCCGCGGTGAGCATCGGGGACAGGGTCAGGCAGAGCTCGTCGAGCACCCCGGCGGCCACCAACTGCCCGAGCAGCCGCGGGCCGCCCTCGGTCAGCAGTCGGGTGTGCCCCAGCTCGGCCAGCGCCCGTACGGCCCGCGCGGGGTCCACGCCGACACCGTCCCCGGCGATCACCACCCGCGCGCCCGCCTTCTCGGCAGCGGCGATCCGATCGGGGGCCGCCGCCGCGCCCGTCAGGATCAGCGTGGGCACCAGGGGCGAGGTGTACAACGGGAGCGAGAAGTCCAGGTCGAGGCTCGCGGAGATCACCGCGATCGCCGGCACCGGGCCCTGTCCGGCCGCCTCCCGCGCCTGCGCGAACTCGTCACGCACGCGTGCGGGCCGGTAACCCTCCTGCCGGACCGTTTCCGCACCGGCGATCACCACGTCCGCGAGGGCCCGCAGCGTCCCGAAGATCCGCATGTCGGTCGCGGTGGAGATGGGGTGCGAGCGGCCGTCGTGCTGGGCGGCCCCGTCCAGCGTGGAGACCATGTTGGCGCGCAGCCACACCTCGGGGCCCCCGGGGCCGGGCCCCAGCTCGGGGTACGCGTAGGCGGCGGCCAGCTCGGCGAGGCTCCAGTCATGGTCGGCCTCGGCTTCCGGGCTCCGGGTCACTGTCTCGTCGGTCACAGGGAACAGGCGTCGCATGTCGTGCAGTGTGGCACGGCGCTTAGCATGGTGAACCGTGTCTACTTCCCCCGCCGCGTCCGGGTCCGGCTCGATGACCGAGACCGTCCCGCCGTCCCTGTGCGACCGCGAGCCGCACGTCCCCGCGGACCGGCTGGTCGCCGAGATGGTGCCGCCGCCGCGGTTCGACTCGGTGCGTTTCGACACGTACATCCCGGACCCTAACCAGCCCAGCCAGACCGAGGCCGTCCGGGTCCTGGAGGGCTTCGCGGCGGGCCTCGGCGGCGCGCACGCGGTCGGCGGCAAGCGCGGCTTCCTCGGTCTCGGAAAGGGCTTCGGGAAGGCCCGGGCGGCCAAGGCCCCGGCGGGCCCCCGCGGTGTGTACCTCGACGGCGGGTACGGCGTCGGCAAGACCCACCTGCTGGCCTCCCTCTGGCACGCCACGCCCGCCGAGCCCTCCCTCAAGGCCTTCGGCACCTTCGTCGAGCTGACCAACCTGGTCGGCGCCCTCGGCTTCCAGAAGACCGTCCAGACGCTCTCCGGCCACCGTCTGCTGTGCATCGACGAGTTCGAGCTGGACGACCCGGGCGACACCGTCCTGGTCTCCACCCTGCTGGGCAAGCTGGTCGACGCGGGCGTGGCGCTCGCCGCCACCTCCAACACCCTGCCGGGCAAGCTCGGCGAGGGCCGGTTCGCGGCCGTCGACTTCCTGCGCGAGATCCAGGGCCTGTCGGCCCACTTCCGCCCGCTGCGCATCGACGGCGAGGACTACCGTCACCGCGGGCTGCCCGAGGCGCCGGCGCCGTTCTCCGACGAGGAGGTCACCGGGGCGGCGTACGCCACCGAGGGCGCCTCGCTCGACGACTTCCCGAGCCTCCTTGCGCACCTCGCCAAGGTCCACCCCAGCCGCTACGGTGCGCTGACCGACGACCTGAGGGCGGTCTGCCTCACCGACGTGCAGCCGGTGCCGGACCAGTCGACGGCGCTGCGACTCGTGGTGCTCGCGGACCGCCTCTACGACCGCGAGGTCCCGGTGCTGGCCTCCGGGCTGCCCTTCGACCGGCTGTTCAGCGACGAGATGCTGAACGGCGGCTACCGCAAGAAGTACTTCCGTGCGATATCCCGGCTGACGGCACTGGCGCGCGACGCCAAGGGTCTCGTCCGTTAATCAGCGGAACCTCGCACGTCAAGGGCCAGTTCGCGTCAGCGACCCGGCGCGCTTCAGCCTCTCTTCAGCCGGAAACGTTAAGTTAACCCAGCAAACGACTTTGCCGAGCTAAGGTGTTTCTTGACCAGTCGTTGACCAGTGCTTGGTCTGGACTAGAAGTGCCAACTGTCGAGAGGGGGGTGCATGTTCCGAGGTACGACGGTACGGACCGTGGTAGCGCTCCTCGCCGCCGTTCTTCTGGCGTTCCCCTTCTTCGCATCCTCCGGGGCATTCGCAACCGCGCACACAGGCCGTCAGGCTGAGGCCAAAGCCCTTCCCGCAATCAAGCTCTCCGGCAAGGCGTCACGCGCCGAAGCCCTGGGCAAGCGCCACTGCAACCACGTCGGGGACCCGACCGGTCCCCTGCGCACCCGCGACCGGCACCGCGCCGTCGACTTCGCCCCCGAGGGGCCCGAGCGCTCACTGGCGGCTCAGGGGGCGGCGGCCATGCCCGCGCGGGTCGCATCGGGCGAATTCCCCCTGTCGAGACCCTCGACAGCCCACGCCCCGGCGGCACTTCAGGTCTTCCGCTGCTGACAGCAGAGCAGCCCCCCACCTGCGTTCCCCCACCTGTCATGTAAGCCGACGCGCCCTTCGGCGCGCCAGGTAACCCGGACGCGCCCCCACGCGCGCCAGGAGGAGTCACCACATGCAGCCCCTCATCGACAACGCCCGTACGTTCGGACAGCGCCCTGAGGAGTTCGCCAAGCTGGCCGAAGGCCAGTCCCCCCAGGTCCTGTTCATCACCTGCTCGGATTCCAGGGTCGTCCCGGCCCTGATCACGGGCGCCGGCCCGGGCGAGCTCTTCGAGCTGCGCACCGCGGGCAACATCGTTCCCCCCTACGCCTCGGAGCATCCCACCAGCGAGGCGGCCACCATCGAGTACGCCGTGGAGGTGCTGGGCGTCCGCGACATCGTGGTCTGCGGGCACTCGCACTGCGGCGCCGTCGGCGCCCTCGTCCGCGGCGACGACCTGGACGCGGTACCGGCCGTGCGCGACTGGCTCACGCGCGCCACCCCCCGCCCGGCGGGAGCCGCCGAGGACCCGTGCGTGGCCGAGGGCGTGCAGAGCCACGTCCTCGCCCAGATCCTGCGCCTGAGGTCGTACCCCTTCATCGACAAGAAGCTCGCGGAGGACCAACTGACCCTGCACGCCTGGTACTACGAGGTGCACACGGGCGCGGTGCGCGTCCACCGCGCCGAGACCGACGCGTTCGAGGGTCTGTGATCGGCATGATGACCAAATACCCTCACCTGCGGCAGGACTTCGCCGCCTCCCTGGTCGTCTTCCTGGTCGCGCTCCCGCTCTGCGTGGGCGTGGCCGTCGCCTCCGGTGTCCCGGCCGAACTCGGCCTGATCACCGGCATAGTCGGCGGCATAGTCACCGGCCTGATGCGGGGCAGCAGCCTCCAGGTCTCCGGGCCCGCGGCCGGTCTGACCGTGCTCGTCTTCGAGGCGGTCGACGAGTTCGGGCTCCCCGCGCTCGGAGTCATCGTGCTGGCCGCCGGACTGATCCAGCTCGCCATGGGCGCCCTGAAGCTGGGGCGCTGGTTCCGGGCGATATCCGTCTCGGTCGTCGAGGGCATGCTGGCCGGTATCGGCCTCGTGATCATCGCGGGCCAGCTGTACTCGGCGGCCGGTCTCAAGGCCCCCACCTCCGGACTCGACAAGATCCTGGGGCTGCCCGGCGCCGCCGTCGACGCGCTCGGCAGCACCACGGCGCTCGCCTCGCTCGCCGTCGGCGCGGGCACCATCGCGGTGCTCCTGCTGTGGAAGAGGCTCCCCAAGAAGGCACAGACCGTACCGGGTGCGCTCGCCGCGGTCCTGCTGGCCACCCTGGCCACGCTGGTCCTCGACGCGCCGGTCGCCACCGTCGAGGTGAACGGCCTGCTGGACTCCATCCAGCCGCCCGGCATGGACGCCTTCGGCGAACTGGCGAGCCCCGCCATCTTCGGCACGATCATCGCCTTCACCCTGATCGCCTCCGCCGAGAGCCTGTTCAGCGCAGCTGCGGTGGACCGGCTGCACGACGGTCCGCGCACCGAGTACGACAAGGAGCTCATGGCCCAGGGCGTGGGCAACGCGGTGTGCGGCGCGCTCGGCGCCCTGCCCATGACCGCGGTCATCGTGCGCAGCTCCGCCAATGTCCAGGCGGGCGCGAAGACCAAGGCGTCCCGGGTCATGCACGGCGTGTGGCTGCTGCTGTTCGCGGCCCTGCTGCCCTCGACGCTGGCGCTGATCCCGCTGCCCGCGCTCGCCGGCATCCTGATCCACGCGGGCTTCAAGCTGATCCCCTTCCGGGAGATCGTGTCGCTGTGGCGCGGCCACCGCGGCGAGGCGCTGATCCTGGTGGCCACGGCCGTCTCGATCGTCGCGGTGAACATGTTCGAGGGCGTGCTGATCGGTCTGGCCCTGGCGGTCGTCAAGACCGCTTGGGAGGCCTCGCACCTCAAGCTGGAGATCGTCGACAAGGGCGCGGGCCCCATCCAGGCGCACCTGTCGGGCAACGCGACCTTCCTCCGGCTGCCGAAGATCCTCGACACCCTGGAGTCGCTGCCCCAGGACCGGCCCGTGGAGCTGAACCTGTCCGGTCTGCACCACCTGGACCACGCCTGCCGTACGGCCCTGGAGAACTGGGCCGAGCGGCACAGCGCGGTCGGCACCGAACCCGTCCGGGTCACGGAGCCGGAGCCGGCGAAGGCCACCACTCCGTAGCGCTCCCCGTCCGGTCCGGGGCCCGTCGTGGCCCCGGACCGGGCACCGGGCATATCGTTGCAGGAGCAGACATACAGACCTCTCGACGAGGGGGTCGGAATGCTCCAGGAACTGTTGACGGCGGCCGTGGCGGCCGCTTCCACCGGGGTCGTCTACCTCGCGGCGGCGGCCCGGGTCGTCAAGCAGTACGAGCGCGGGGTGGTCTTCCGCCTCGGACGCCTCGCGGGCGAGGTGCGCGAGCCCGGGTTCACGGTGGTCGTGCCGTTCGTGGACCGGCTGCACAAGGTGAACATGCAGATCGTCACGCTGCCGGTGCCGGGCCAGGAGGGCATCACCCGGGACAACGTCACCGTGCGCGTGGACGCGGTCGTCTACTTCCGGGTCATCGACGCGGCGAGCGCCCTGGTCAAGGTCGAGGACTACCGGTTCGCCGTCTCCCAGATGGCCCAGACCTCGCTGCGTTCGATCATCGGCAAGAGCGAGCTGGACGACCTGCTGTCCAACCGCGAGAAACTCAACGAGGGCCTGGAGCTGATGATCGACAGCCCGGCCGTCGGCTGGGGTGTGCAGGTGGACCGCGTGGAGATCAAGGACGTCTCGCTGCCGGACACGATGAAGCGGTCGATGGCCCGGCAGGCCGAGGCCGACCGTGAGCGGCGGGCCCGGATCATCAACGCCGACGCCGAGCTCCAGGCCTCCAAGAAGCTCGCGGAGGCCGCCAAGGAGATGTCCGAGCAGCCCGCCGCACTCCAGCTCAGGCTGCTGCAGACGGTCGTGGCGGTGGCCGCCGAGAAGAACTCGACGCTCGTCCTGCCCTTCCCGGTGGAGCTGCTGCGCTTCCTGGAACGGGCGCAGGAGCGCCCGACCGGGACGTGAGGGGCAGGGACACGCTACGCGCGTGGTTCCCGCGAGCCGACCCAGGTGATAGACACAGCGACGTCACAGTCCTGTCCGCCAGCAGGAAGGTTGCTTCGCCATGTCTCTGTCCGGTTCTCCGGCGACACGACGTCAGGTCCTGGCCCGCACCGGCGCCTTGGGCGTGGGCATCGCCTTCACCGGCGCCCTGTCCGAACTCTTCGCCGGCACCGCCGCCGCCCAGTCCCTCGGCCACACCGGCTACGGCCCCCTCGTCCCCGACCCGAAGGGGCTGCTGGACCTGCCGAAGGGCTTCCGCTACAAGGTCCTGTCCCGCGAGGGCGACCAGCTCCGCTCCGGCGAGGGCAAGGTCCCCTCCAACCACGACGGCATGACCGCACTGCCCGGCAGACACGGTCGCGTCCACCTGGTCCGCAACCACGAGAACCGCCCCACCGCGGCCATCGCCGTCCCCACCGTCGAGGGCCTGACCTACGACCCGGCGGGCAAGGGCGGCTGTACGGCCCTCACGCTGGACTCCCGCAACAACGTGCTGTCGGAGCGGGTCGCCATCGCCGGCACCGCCGTCAACTGCGCGGGCGGGCCCACCCCTTGGGGCACCTGGCTGACCTGCGAGGAGACCGAGGACAGGGCCGGCACCAACGGCTACACCAAGGACCACGGCTTCATCTTCGAGGTCCATCCGACGGACCCGCACAAAAGTGGCGCGGTCCCGCTGACCGCGATGGGCCGCTTCCAGCACGAGGCCATCGCGATCGACCCGAAACGCGGCATCGTCTACGAGACCGAGGACGCCTTCCTCAAGCCCTTCGGCCTCTTCTACCGCTTCCTGCCCAACAGGCCCGAGGGCGGCCTCGGTTCACTGCGCGCGGGCGGCCGGCTCCAGGCGATGCGGGTGCCGGGCGTGCCGGACCTCTCGGCGATCCAGGAGACCGGTGCCTGCTTCGAGGGCATCGAGTGGGTCGACGTACCGGACCCGCTTGCCACCCAAACCCCGGTCCGGCTCCAGGACTTCGGCCCGAAGGGCATCACGCACGCCCAGAAGCTGGAGGGCTGCTACTGGGGCGGCAAGAGCGTCTACTTCGTGTCGTCGTTCGCGCACAGCGCCGAGGGTTCGGCCGCCGACCACTTCGGGCAGATCTGGCGCTACGACCCCTCGGAGCGCCGACTGACCCTGGTGATCGTCTTCGGCCCTGACACCGATGTGCAGCTGCCCGGCGAGTCCCCGGACAACATCTGCCTCGCCCCGAGCGGCGGCCTGATGGTGTGCGAGGACGGCAGCGGCGCCCAGCACGTCTTCGGCGTCACCCGGCACGGCGAGGTCTACGCCATGGCCCGCGGCCGGCAGAACATCGGCACCCCGGAAGCACCCGAGTGGGGCGAGTTCGCCGGCGTCACCTTCTCCCCCGACGGGCAGACGATGTACGTCAACTGCTACACGCCCGGGACAACCTTCGCGGTGACGGGGCCCTGGCGCAGGTAGCCGCCCTCCACGACGGCTGGCGCGCTCCGGTCCCCCGGCGCAGGATCGAGGGGCCGGACCCGGACCGGAAGGGGTGCCCCATGGCGAAGAAGGGCTCTAAGACCCACGCGGCGAAGAAGGCGAAGAAGCAGGGCGCGGACGACCTCGCCCTGCGCGAGCTGCTGCGCGTGCCGGGCGGCGAGCCGGTGGACCTGAGCGCCCACGACGCCCGGGAGACCCCGGCCGGTCCCCGTGACAAGCGGGCGGGCCTGGCCGCGATGACGGACGTGGCCACCCCGCTCGCCGACCTGCAGGAACGCCTGTGGGCGGCGAGCACGGCCGGCGACCGGCGCCGGGTCCTGCTGGTGCTGCAGGGCATGGACACCAGCGGCAAGGGCGGCACGGTCAAGCACGCCATCGGTCTGTTCAACCCGTCCGGCTGCCGTATCCGGGCCTTCAAGGCACCCACGCCGAAAGAACTGGGACACCCCTTCCTCTGGCGGGTCAAAAAGGCCCTCCCGCACGCCGGTGAGCTGGGCATCTTCGACCGCTCGCACTACGAGGACGTCCTCATCGCCCGCGTCCGCGCGCTCGCCCCGGCCGCCGAGATCGAGCGCCGCTACGACGAGATCAACCGCTTCGAGAAGGCCCTCACCGACGACGGCGTCACCGTGGTCAAGTGCTTCCTGCACATCTCGTACGGCGAACAGCGCGACCGCCTGCTCAAGCGCCTCGACCGCCCGGACAAGCACTGGAAGTTCAACGTCTCGGACATCGACGACCGCGCCCTGTGGCCCGCCTACCAGCAGGCGTACGAGCTCGCCCTGGAGCGCTGCTCGACCCCGCACGCCCCCTGGTACCTGGTCCCCGCCGACCGCAAGTGGTACCGCAACTGGGCGGTGAGCCGACTCCTCCTGGAGCACCTGTCGGAGCTGGACCCGCGCTACCCGAAGGCGGACTTCGACGTGGAGGAAGCCCGCAGGCGGCTGCTGGAACAGTGATTCCCGGGGTACCCGGGGCACATGACCGAGAACCGGCATGTCAAGGGCTCGTACTGGCTGGAGACGGCACCCGGCGGACCCCGGCCGCCGCTGACCGAGGACCTCGACGTCGACGTGGCCGTCATCGGCGCCGGCATCGCCGGGCTGAGCACGGCATGGGAGCTGACGCGGGCCGGGCGGCGGGTGGCGGTCCTGGAAGCCGGACAGGTGGCCGCCGGCGTCACCGGGCACACCACCGCCAAACTGACCGCCCTGCACACACTGATCTACGACAAGCTGCGCCGCACCCGCGGCCCCGAGGGCGCCCGGCTGTACGCCCGCTCGCAGAGCGAGGCGATCGCACGGGCCGCCGAGATCGCGGAGGAGCTGGGTGTCGACTGCGACTGGGAGCAGCGCAGCGCCTACACCTACGTCCGTGACGAGAGCCGGGTCGAGGAGCTGCGGGCCGAGGCGGCGGCCGCCCGGGAGGCGGGGCTGCCGGCGTCGTTCGTGACGGAGACCGGGCTGCCGTTCCCGGTGGCGGGCGCCGTGCGGGTGACCGGGCAGGCGCAGTTCCATCCGCGCAAGTACCTGCTGGCCCTGGCCGAGGACCTCGTCGCCTCCGGCGCGGCCGTCCACGAGCACACCGCCGTCCTCGGGCTCGACGAGGGCGAGCCGTGCCGGCTGTCGACGGACACGCGTGCCACGGTGACGGCCCGGGACGTCGTGGTCGCCACCCACTACCCGATCTTCGACCGGGCCCTGCTGTTCACCCGGCTCTCCCCGCGCCGTGAGCTGGTCGTCGCGGGGACCATCGACCGGGAGCAGGATCCGGACGGCATGTACATCACGCCGGACGAGGACACCCGCTCGGTCCGTACGGCCCCCTGGGACGCCGACCGGCGCCTGCTCATCGTCACCGGCGAGCACTTCACCCCCGGCACGGGCGACACCCGGGCCCGGTTCGACGCCCTCTCCGCGTGGGCCACCCGGCACTTCCCCGACGTCGAGCTCACCCACGCCTGGGCCACCCAGGACAACGACCCCACCGACACCGTGCCGCTCGTCGGCCCGCTGCACCCGGGGGCCCGGCACACCTACGTGGCCACCGGCTTCGGCGGCTGGGGCATGAGCGGCGGAATCATGGCGGGCCGGCTGCTCGCGGCCCAGATCACCGGCGAGCAGTGCGCGTGGAGCGAGCTGTACGACCCGCGCCGCCTGCTGTCGGCGGTCCGCGAGGCCCCGACCTTCCTCAAGACGCAGGGGAAGGTGGCCCGCCACTTCGTCGGCGACCGTCTGCGCCCCGCACCCCCGCTGGAGTCCCTGCCGCCGGGAGAGGGCGCCGTGGTCAGGGTGAACGGCGACCGCCTCGCGGTCTACCGCGACGACGACGGCAACCTCCACGCCGTCTCCCCCCGCTGCACCCACCTCGGCTGCCTGGTGTCGTTCAACGGGGCCGAGGACGCCTGGGAGTGCCCGTGCCACGGCTCCCGCTTCGACACGGACGGCAAGGTGATCCAGGGACCGGCGACCAAGCCGCTGGAGCGGCGGGACATCTGAGCGGGTGACGTCCACGGCCGGGGTGAGAGGTAAATAGGACAGTTCGCCATATTTTCATACGGTGATCACTCTCGTACGACGCGTCACCGCCGTCTGTGCCCTCGGCGCCGCCCTCACGGCCTGCGCCGCCGCTCCCCACCAGGCCTCTCGGCCGGCCCGCCCGGCACCCTCCGCGACGTCCGCACCCTCCGCGCCCCCCACCCTCGCCCCCGGCCCCGGAGGCCTGACCCCCGTCTTCACGAACGGCTCCCGCACCCACGGCAGGACGGTCGCGCTCACCTTCGACGCCGACATGACCGCGGACCAGGGGGCCCGGGCGGCGGCCGGCGAGCACTTCGACAACCCCGGGCTGATCGCGGCGCTGCGGGCACTGAAGGTGCCGGCCACCGTGTTCATGACCGGACGGTGGGCCGAGGAGTACCCACGGCAGGCCCGTGCCATCGGGCGGGACCCGCTCTTCGAGATCGCCAACCACTCCTACAGCCACTACGCCTTCACCGACGACTGCTACGGGCTGCCGACCGTCTCCGGTGACCGGATGCGGGCCGACGTGGAGCGGGCGTACGCGGCGTTCCGCAGGGCGGGGGTGCCGGACGCTAGGCCGTATTTCCGTTTTCCCGGCGGGTGCTACGACCGGCGGGCCCTGAAGGCGCTGACCCCGGTCGGGGTGACCGCCGTGCAATGGGACGTGGTGAGCGGGGACGCGTTCGCCACGGACGCGGAGGCCGTGTCCCGGCAGGTGCTGGAGGGGGTGCGGCCGGGGTCGGTGGTGGTCATGCACTGCACGCGCAGTGCCGCGCCGACGACTGAGCGGGTGGTGCGGGCGGTGGTGCCCGAGCTGCGTGCACGGGGGTTCCGGTTCGTGAAGGTGTCCGAGCTGATCGGTTCCTAGGCTGATCGGGTTCTAGGCTGGAGGTATGAGCGAGGACTACTGCACGACCGGCGAGGGGCCGAAGCCTCCGGCTGCCGACGGGCCGCCGTACGCGGAGTGCGTGGTGTGCCGGGAGCCGACGGAGTATCCGGAGTCGTACAAGGGGATCACGCTGTGCCCGGTGTGCGAGTGGCAGGAGGCGCAGCGGACGGCCTGCTCCGGGTGACCTTAGGGTTGTCCGGGTGAGCCACGACGTGACGCCTTCGACCGACAGCCCCTTCCGTACCGAGCCGACCGCACGCGACCAGGCACCCCAGTTCGTGCTGCCCCTGGTCGTCCGCATCGAGAAGGCCGCTCCGCCCGCCCGTACCGACGCTCTGGAGACCGCCGCCCGCGCCGTTCTCGTCCTGCTCGGCGACGAGCGTTCGGCCGGCGACGGGGAGTGGGCCGAGGCCGTGCGGGACTGGCAGGACGCCCGGATCCGCAAGGTCGTACGGCGGGCCCGGGGTGCCGAGTGGCGGCGGGCCGAGGCGTTGCCCGGGATCACGGTGACGGGGAAGTCGGCGGAGGTGCGGGTGTTTCCGCCCGTGCCCCTGGACGGGTGGCCCAAGGAGCTGGCCAGGCTCCAGGTCTCCGGTACGGACCTCGACGACCCCGAGCCACCCGTCGAGGCGGATACGACCGCCCCCGTGCTGTGGTTGAACCCGGATCTCGACATGTCGGCCGGCAAGGCGATGGCCCAGGCCGGTCACGGCGCCCAACTGGCTTGGTGGGAACTGTCGGTTGAGGAGCAGGCGGCCTGGCGGGACGCCGGGTTCCCGCTCGCCGTGCGGACGGCGGAGCCCAGGCGCTGGGCCGAACTGACCGGCAGCGGGCTGCCGTTGGTCCGCGACGCCGGTTTCACCGAGATCGCGCCGGGCTCCTGCACGGTCGTCGCGGACCATCCGGCGCTGCGATGACCGGGGTCGACGGGCGCGTCGAGCGGGGCAACCGCACCCGGCGGACCGTGCTGCGGAGGGCCGTCGACATCGCCTCGGTCGAGGGGCTGGAGGCGCTGTCCGTGGGGCGGCTGGCCGGGGAGCTGGAGCTGAGCAAGAGCGGGGTGTTCGCCCTGTTCGGGTCCAAGCAGGAGCTGCAGCTGGCGACCGTGCGGGAGGCCTCGCGGATTTTCGTCGCCGAGGTGCTGGACCCGGTGTCCGAGGCGGCCGACGGGCTCGCCCGGCTGCGGGGCCTGTGCGAGGGCTGGCTGCGCTATTCCGAGGAGCGGATCTTCCCGGGGGGCTGTTTCTTCTATGGGGTGATGGCCGAGTTCGACGCGCGCGAGGGGGCGGTGCATGACGCCCTCGTCGAGGCACAGCGCGCCTGGCTCGGGGAGTTGGAGAGGTGTGCCGAGCGGGCGAGGGCCGCGGGTGAGCTGGGCGCGGACACCGATCCGGCCCAACTCGCCTTCGAGGTCGTCGCGTTGATGGAGACGGCGAACGCGATGTCGGTGCTGCACGGCGAGGCCGCGCCTTATGCCAGGGCCCGGCGGGGCATCGCCTCACGGTTGCGGGGCTGAGAGCTGGAGCGGGCCGGTCGCAGAGCTGGTTCACTCTCGGAAACTAGTAGCACGATCGTTCGTTTAGTTTTAGGGTCGGGGCATGGGCACCGACTTCATGGGAGTTCGGATGGATGTCGTCGAGCTGGACCGGATCGCCGTACGGGAGGCCGTGCGGGTGGTGGAGCTGGCCCGGGGCGCAGACGACGGGGACTGGGCGCGGGACACTCCCTGCGCGGGGTGGGACCTGCGGCGGCTGGTGGTGCACATGACCGCGCAGCACCGCGGGTTCGCGGCCGCGGCACGGGGCGTGGGCGGCGAGCTGGAGTACTGGCGGGAACCGGACGGGGTGGGCGACCCCACCGCGGCGCATCGCGCGGCCGCGGACGCGGTGCTCTCGGCGTTCGCCGAACCGGGCATGCCGGAAAGGGAGTTCGTGCTGCCGGAGCTGGGCGGAGGGTTCGCCGGCCGTACGGCGATCGGCTTCCACTTCGTCGACTACGTCGTGCACGCGTGGGACGTGGCGGCCGCGCTCGGCGTGCGGCTCCGGCTGGCCGACGAGGTCCTCGTCGCGGCACTGGCGGTGGCCCGGCGCGTGCCGGTGGATCCGGCCGGCCGTGGCCCGGGGTTCGCGTTCGCGCCCGCGCTGAAGGTTCCGGAGGGGGCAGGGCCGCTGGAGGAGACGCTGCGGCTGCTGGGCCGGGAGCCGCAGTCGTGGCCCGGAACGGGCGGGTGACCTCGCCCGCCCGAACCTCAAATGTTGCTCTGAACGTCCTGCCGGGACGGTTGGGGCGCGGGCCCCGGGGCCATACCTCCGTCACGCCGAGGGGGCTACGACCGGAGCGGATGCGGGAGCGGCCGAGGAGGGGACGGACCATGGAGCGACTGGGCACGGGTATCGGGTGGCGGCCGGAGATCGCGGACGCCGTGGAGGGCATGCCGGGCATCGACTGGGTCGAGGTCGTGGCCGAGAACGTCTGCCCCGGGCACCTGCCCGAGTCGCTGCGGCGGCTGCGCGAGCGCGGGGTGACCGTGGTGCCGCACGGCGTCTCGCTCGGCCTCGGCGGAGCGGACCGGCCCGACGCCGGGCGGCTCCAGGCGCTCGCCGAGCGGGCCGAGGCGCTGGGCTCGCCGCTGGTCACCGAGCACATCGCGTTCGTCCGGGCGGGCGGCCCGCTGACCGCCTCCCCGCGACTGGAGGCGGGACATCTGCTGCCCGTCCCGCGCACCCGGGACGCCCTGGACGTCCTCTGCGAGAACATCCGCATCGCGCAGGACGCGCTGCCGGTGCCGCTGGCCGTGGAGAACATCGCCGCACTGATCTCGTGGCCGGGCGAGGAGATGACCGAGGGCCAGTTCCTGTACGACCTCGCGGACCGGACGGGGGTACGGCTGCTGATCGACGTGGCCAACCTGCACACCAACCACGTCAACCGCGGCGAGGACCCGGCCGAGGCGCTCGCCGGGCTTCCCCTGGAGGCCCTCGCCTACGTCCATGTCGCGGGCGGCTTCGAGCGGGACGGGGTGTGGCACGACAGCCACGCCCACCCGGTTCCGCGGCCGGTCCTCGACATCCTCACCGACCTCGCGTCCCGCATCTCGCCGCCCGGGGTGCTGCTGGAGCGGGACGAGAACTTTCCCGAACCGGCCGAACTGGAAGGGGAGTTGGCGGCGATCCGGGAGGCGGTGGAGAAGGGGGGCGGTGCCCGGACCAATGGCGAGTGGCGCGCTGCCGCCGAGCCGTCGAGCGTCCCGACCGACTCCGCCCGCCAGCGGCTCGCCCTCGCCCAGACCGCGCTCCTGTCCGCGCTCGTGGCCGGGACGCCGGTGCCGGAGGGCTTCGACCGGGTGCGGCTGGGGGTGCAGGCGCGGGCGCTCGCGGGGAAGCGGGCGGATGTGGTGGCCAAGGTTGCGCCGGAGTTGCCGGTGATCCTCGGGGCGGGGTACCGGCCGGCGTTCCTGAGGTATGCGCAGGGGGCGCCGATGACGGACGGGTACCGGCGGGACGCGCTGAACTTCGCCGAGCAGCTGTTGCTGGGCGGGGAGCTGCCGCTGGGCGGGGATGCGGGGGACGCGCGGGTGCGGCGGGAGCTGCGGGAGTGGTGGCTGGAGCGGTCGGGACCGGCACCGAGATCCCGGAGGCCGACGCTCCGGTTGGCCCGGGCCACGCGGAGGGTGCTGCTGCGGCGGTGACGGGACGGAGGGCCGGGGGCACCGGCCGCTGTCGCGGACGTGCGCGGGGAAGTCGACATTGACCCGGCAGTAATATGTCAACCCCGCACCTGAAACTCACTAGCGTGCGGTGCCGCAACAGGAGGCACCATGCGACCGCGACCACGACCGCCCGTCAAGGGACGAGGCATCTTCTCCGGCACCGGCGTCATCATCGCCGGCCTGACCGCGACCCTCGTGGCGCTGCTCGTCCCGATCTGGTCCTACGCCGACCGCTCCGGCACGGGAGTGAGCGTGCTCAACGCCGGGACCGTGACGACGCCGTACGGGCCGCTCTCGGCGCTGGACCGCGACTTCGTCACGAAGGTGCGGCTGGCGGGGCTGTGGGAGCTGCCCGCGGGACAGCAGGCGCAGCAGAAGGGGACCACGCAGGCCGTACGGACGGCGGGGCAGCACCTCGTGGAGGGGCACACCTTCCTCGACGCCCGCGTGCGTGACGTGGCCTCGAAGCTCGGACTCGCCCTGCCCAACGAGCCCAACGAGCAGCAGAAGCAGTGGCTCAGCACCCTGAACCAGGCCCAGGGCGTCGACTACGACCGCCAGTTCGCCAACATCCTGCGCCTCGCGCACGGCAGGGTGTTCTCCGTCGTCGCCGAGGTCCGCGCGAGCACCCAGAACTCCCTGGTCCGCGCCCTGGCCGACGACGCCAACAGCACGGTGCTGGACCACATCAAGATCCTGGAGGCCACCGGATACGTCGACTTCGGCGCCCTAGCCCGGGACCTGGCCGCGGGCAGCACCCCGCCGATCACCAACTCCCCCGCGCCGCCCGGTCCGACGGCCGACCCGGGGGCGGTCGTCCCGGTCACCCCGTCGCCGTACGCCACGACGTTCACCCTTCCTCCCGCCGCCTCCAGTCCGCCCCCGGCGCCCGTCCCGTCGTAGTGCACTCGCGGACAAACGGAACGTCACACACCGACAACACATCGTCCGGATCGTGAACAGCCCATGGCGCCGCCAGGAGCCTTTGGCATAGAAACGCGGCATGTTCTGGGTTCTGCTTCTGCTCCTGGCCTGGGCCGCCGCCGGTACCGCGTGTACGCGGCTGTGCCTGGCCGCCGTACACGCGGCGGCCCCGGACGCGGATGCCCGGGCACACGATCTGACGCTGTACGAGGCCGCGTTCCTCTCCGGCGGCCCGCGGCGGGTCGCCGATCTCACGCTCGTCTCGATGGCCCGGCAGCGCCGGCTGCTGCTGGCCCACACCGGCTGGGCGACCGTCGTCGATCCGCGCGGGCGGGACGAGATGGAGCGCACGGTCATCGGGGCCATCGGGCCCGAGGGGCAGTCCCGGATCGCTCCGGTGCGGGCGGACGCGGCCTCGGCGGACGCGGTGCGCAGCCTCGCCGACCGGCTGGTGGACGCGGGGCTCGCCGTGCCCGACGGCGCCCGGTCCGGCATGGCGGCGGGCGTCCGCCAGGTACGGCTGGCCGCGGGGGCCGTCGTCGCGCTGGGCGCGATCGCGCTGCTGGCGCCCGCCCCGTCGGAGATGCCGCGGCACCTGGTCGCCCTCTGGTTCGCGCTGCCGCTCGCCCTCAGCCTGAGCTGTCTGGCCATCGCGCGGATGGAGGTCCACCCGTACTCGCGCTGGGCGTCCCCGGCGGGCCAGCGGCTGCTCGGCGCCCTGACCCGGCGCGCCGGCGGCACGGACGAGCGGACGTATCTCACCTGCGTCGCCGTGCGCGGCATCAGCGCGGTCGGCGAACCGGACCTGCGCGCGGCCTTCGCCCACCGTGAGCAGCACCACGCCCGTCACGGCGAGGAGCGGCGCGGAGAGCGGCCCGGCGGACAGGGCGAGAAACACCGCCGCCCGCACCGCGACTGAGCCCGCCCGGGGGCGCACGGAGGCATTGGGGCCGACAACGGCGGGGCGATGCTTGCCCTCGCCCACAGCCGGACGAAACTTCCCTTTTGTCGCCGCCGCGCACCGAAGGGACACCGATGAGAGCTCCCGCCCTCTACACGGCCGCCGGATCCTTGCTCCTGGCCACGCTCACCGCCGCACCGGCCGGGGGCGCTCCGGCCGCCCCGGGCGCGGCGGAGCTCCACGGCACCGCCGTCGCCGCCGCGCGCGCCGGGGCGGCCGGCGTCCGCTTCGGCACCTGCCCCGCGGTGGAGGACCTGCCCGACGGCGTCCAGTGCGGCACGGTGTCCGTCCCGCTCGACTACGCGCGCCCCGACGGGCGGCAGATCAAACTGACCGTCAGCCGGGTGCGGGCCACCCAGAAGGACCCGCACAACAGCAAGCGCCGGGTGCCCCGGCAGGGCGCCCTGGTCTTCAACCCCGGCGGGCCCGGCGCCTCCGGCATGTACTTCCCGCTGGTCGGCGCTCTCCCCGGGTGGAAGGGGCTCGCCGCGGCCTACGACCTGGTGGGCTACGCCCCGCGCGGGGTGGGCCGTTCGGCACCGCTGTCCTGCACGGACCCCGAGCAGTACCTCAAGGCGCCCACGCAGGCGCCGACGCACCCCTCGCCGTCGTACAAGAAGGAACGCGTCGAGCAGGCGAAGGCGTACGCGCACGGGTGTGCGGACCGGGTGGGCGCGGCTCTGCCGTACTACACCTCCCTGAACAACGCCCGGGACCTCGACGTCCTGCGGGCCGCGCTGGGCGAGCGGAGGCTGACGTTCATGGGTGCGTCGTACGGGACGTACTTCGGCGCGCTGTACGCGGCGCTGTTCCCCTCGCATGTCCGGCGGATGGTGTTCGACGCGGCGGTGAACCCGGCCCCCGAGCAGGTCTGGTACCGCAACAACCTGGACCAGTCGGCCGCCTTCGAGGAGCGCTGGACGGACTTCCGGGAGTGGGTCGCCCGGCACGACGACGTGTACGGGCTCGGAGCCACGGCCGAGGACGTGCTGCTCAGCTACGAGAGGGCGGCGGCGCAGTTGGCCGCCGAGCCGGCCGGCGGGAAGGTCGGACCGGGCCAGCTCCAGGGGGCCTTCCTGTCGGCCGGCTACTACGACGACCTGTGGCCGCACCGGGCGCAGGCGCTGTCGGCGTATCTCAAGGGCGATCCGAAGCCGCTGATCCAGCAGGCGGGACCGCATCAGGAGGCGGCGAAGGAGGCGGAGAACTCCAACGCGGTCTACACGGCCGTCGAATGCAACGACGCTCCCTGGCCGACGGACTGGAAGGTGTGGGACCGGGACAACACCCGGCTGGCACGGGTGGCGCCGTTCGAGACCTGGGACAACGCGTGGATGAACCTGCCCTGCGCGTACTGGCCGGCGGCCCGGCAGGAGCCGTTGGACGTGCGGACGGGGCCCGGTGAGCTGGCCGCGACGCTGATCCTGGCCGCCGAGAGGGACGCGGCCGCTCCGTACGAGGGTGCGCTCGAGCTGCACCGGCGGCTGTCCGGCTCGGTGCTGGTGACCGAGCGGGACGCGGGCACGCACGGCATCGCGGGCGGCCCGAACCCCTGCGTCAACGGATACCTGCACGCCTACCTGCTGGACGGCCGCCTCCCGGTGCGGCGCGCCGCGTGCGCCCCGCACCCCGAGCCCGAGCCGAAGGGCGGCTCCCGGAAGGCGGCCGGCACACCGGCCCGCTGATCAGGCGAGGCCCGCCACGAGGTCGCCGAGGTCCTTGCGGCGGCCCGTGTAGAACGGGACCTCCTCGCGGACGTGCATACGCGCCTCCGACGCGCGCAGGTGGCGCATGAGGTCGACGATGCGGAAGAGCTCGTCGGCCTCGAACGCCAGGATCCACTCGTAGTCGCCCAGGGAGAAGGAGGCGACGGTGTTGGCGCGGACGTCCGGGTAGCCGCGGGCCATCTTGCCGTGGTCGGCGAGCATGCGCCGGCGGTCCTCGTCGGGCAGCAGGTACCAGTCGTAGGACCGCACGAACGGGTAGACGCTGACGTAGTCCCGGGGGTTCTCGTCCGCGAGGAACGCCGGGATGTGCGAGCGGTTGAACTCGGCGGGGCGGTGCAGCGCCATGTTCGACCAGACCGGCTCCAGGGCGCGGCCGAGCTTGGTGCGGCGGAAGAGGTTGTACGCCTCCTGCAGCTGGTCGCTGGTCTCCGCGTGCCACCAGATCATGACGTCGGCGTCGGCGCGCAGCCCGGACACGTCGTAGGTGCCGCGGATCGTGACGTCCTTGGCGGCGAGCTGGTCGAACAGCTCCTGGACCTCGTCGGCGTAGCCGGTGCGGTCCTCGGGGAGCACGTCCTTCAGCTTGAAGACGGACCAGAGCGTGTAACGGATGACCTCGTTGAGGTCCTTGGCCAGCTTGCCCTTGTTCGGGACCCTGCCGGACTCGGGGGTGGGGGCGTCGTTGCTCATGGCCCCTATTCTCCCGCTCCGCCGTGCAGGCTCTGCACCGGGTTGGCCGTGAGCTCCCGTACGGCGGTCAGGTCGCCCTGGATCTGGTCGACGGCCGCGTGGGCGCTCGCGATGCAGGCGGGGATGCCGACGCCGTCGTACTGCGCGCCGCACACCGCCAGGCCGGGAAGCTTGGCGACGTGCTCGCGGATGCGGGCCACGCGCGCGTGGTGGCCGACGGGGTACTGGGGCAGGCCGTCGGTCCAGCGGGTGACGCGGGTTTCCAGGGGCGTGGCGTCGAGGCCGGTCGCCTCGCGCAGGTCGCGACGGGAGACGTCCACGAGGTCGGTGTCGTCGCGCTCCAGGATCTTCGTCTCGCCGTAGCGGCCGACCGAGGTGCGCAGGACGACGACGTCCGGGTTCTCGTCGGCGATCCAGCCCCACTTCTGGGAGGCGAAGGTGGACGCCTTGATGGTGCGGCCGTCGACCGGCGGGACCAGGAACCCGCTGCCCGCGGGCAGGGCCGTGTCGGAGCGGCGGTAGGCGAGGGTGACCAGGGCCATGGAGGCGTACTCCACGGTGTCGAGCTCGGTGGCGGCCTCGGGGGCCTCGGCGCGCAGCAGGCCCGCGGCGGCCGGGGCGGGGACGGCGACGATCACGGCGTCGGCGTGCAGGACGCGGTCCCCGGCAACGACTTTCCAGCCGCCGGACGGCTCGCGGCGCAGCTCGCTCACCGGGGCGCCGGTGGCGATCTCGCCGCCCCGCGCGCGGACCGCGTCGGCGACGGCGAGCGGAAGGGTGCCCACGCCGCCCTCGATGCCCATGAACACCGGCCCGGTCTGCTGGTTGGCCGCCATGCGCGCCTGGATCTCGCGCACGCCTTCGGTGAGCGAGGAGTGCGTCCTGGCCACCTGGAAGAGCTGCGGGACCGCCGAGCGCATCGAGATGCGGTACGCGTCGCCCGCGTACACCCCGCCCAGGAGGGGTTCGACGAGGCGGTCGACGACCTCGCGGCCCAGGCGCGCCGCCACGTACTCACCGACCGCCACGTCCTCGCCGACCTCCGTGCGGGGCAGGCCGGTGTCCTGCTCGATGCGGGCCAGGCCCTCCTCGGAGAGCACCCCGGCGAGGGCCTCGGCGGTGCCGGGGACGCCCATGACGTGACCCTTGGGCATGGGGCGCAGGGCACCGCGGGTCCAGATCGAGGCGGTCGCGGTGGCCGGTGGCTGAAGGCGCTCGTCGAGGCCCACCTCACGCGCGAGGGCCACCGCCTCCGGCCTGCGGGCCAGCATCGACTCGGCGCCGAGGTCGACGCGGGCGCCCGCGATCTCGCCGGGCAGCAGTTTGCCGCCGACGCGATCCGACGCCTCGAGCACGGTGACGCGCGCGCCGCTCTGCAGCAGCCGGTGGGCCGCGGCCAGCCCCGCGATGCCGGCTCCGACGACGACGACCTGTGATCCGCTCATGACCCCAGCCTCTCAGACCCCACTGACAGTGCTCCGGCGGCCCGGTGTCCTTCACGAGTCCTGACCGTGACCGCATCGGAACCGCCGGAGTCCAACGTTCGCGCCCCCTCCGGCGTCGAAGGACCGTCAGTTGTTCACGACCCTCGGGGGGACGCCCATGCGCACATCACATTCACGACGTTTCGTACGGCCCGCGCAGGCCCTGGCCGGCCTCCTGCTCGCCGCGGGCCTCGCCCTGACCGGGTGCAGCGGAGGCGCCAGCAGCAGCGACGGCGGCAGCGCCCTGTCCGACGACAAGGCGGCGCAGAGTCGGGCGGACGGCGCGGCCGGCGCCGAGGCCGGCGCGGGCGGCAAGCAGGCCACCACCGCGCCCCAGCCCGCGGTGAACCACATCATCCGCACCGCCACGCTGACCGTGCAGGTCAAGAACGTGCCGAAGGCGCTCGCCGCGGCCCGCACCACCACCGAGAGCGCGGGCGGGTTCGTCGGCAAGGAGTCCACCTCCCGGGACGAGGAGGGCCGGGAGCAGACGGAGGTGGTGCTGCGGATACCCGTCGAGAAGTACGACGAGGTCCTCGCCGACCTGGAGGGCGCGGGCAAGCTCCTGGAGCGCACCGCGAACGCACAGGACGTCACCGACCAGGTCGTCGACGTGGAGAGCCGGATCGCGACGCAGCGCGCGAGTGTGGCGCGGATCCGCGAGTTGATGGACAAGGCGACCAAACTGAGCGACGTGGTGACCCTGGAGGGCGAACTGAGCACCCGCCAGGCCGACCTGGAGTCGCTGCTCGCCCGCCAGGCTTCCCTGAAGGACCGCACCAGCCTGGCCACCATCACCCTCTCCCTGTCCGAGTCGCCGGTCGTCGAGGCCGCGGAGGACGACGACCCCGGTGTCGTGGACGCGCTGGCGGGTGGCTGGGACGCGTTCGTGACCATGCTGCGCTGGGTCGTGGTGGCGGTGGCCGCGGTGCTGCCGTTCCTCGCGGGAATCGCGCTGCTCGTGCTGGTGTGGCTGCGGCTGGTCCGGCCCCGGCTGCCGCGCCGGCCCGCGCCCGCGGCCGCCTCGACCGCGCTGGGCCCGCTGCCCGTGGCGCGTCCCGCCCCGGACGCGGGAGGCGCGGAGGGGCCGGGACGCACGCAGGAGCGGGGCGAGCGGGAGTCAACTACCCGGGACTAAAGTCCCGGGCTTGCACAACGGGCATCACTGGCTGTGATGCTGCGTTTGCGTCCAGCCCCACCCCGGGATGTCCGGGGTGGGGCGGGGGCCGTTGACTGGGCCCCGCGTCGCCACAACTCCCGCGCCCGGGCGCGAATGTTGCGGGAGCCGTTCCGGTCTGCGTGATCAACGAATCCACAGTTCCGGCATGCGAAGAATGCCTGGGAGACCCGGTTCGCCCCGTCGATGTGCCCGCATTCGGCGCAGGTGCGCGAGGTGTACGCCGGGTCGACGTGCACTACTGGCACCCCGGCCTTGCGGGCCTTGTACGCGATGAACTCTCCGAGCTGGTAAAACGCCCAGGAGGAGTGGGTGGCCCGTTGGGGCTTGCGAAGCCGTACCCGCTCACGGATGCCCGTCAACTCTTCCAGGGCGATTCCGCGACCGGTGCGTTCTGCCTCGGCCACCACATGTTTCGCGATCTTGTGGTTGATGTCCTTCGCCCGCCGCGCCTCCTTGCGCCTGCGTTTCTTCAGGCGCCGTTTCGCGGACGGGGTGTTCTTCTTCTGCAGTTTGGTGCGCAGGCCGCGCTCGCGGACCCGGACGCGGTTGAGTTCGCGCCCGGCCATGATCTCGCCGTCGCTGGTAGTGGCGATGTTCACGATGCCCAGGTCGATGCCGAGGAAGTCCGCCGCAGCCGTGTTCAGCTCCGCCTCGGGGACCTCGCATGTGGCGCTGAGGAACCACATGCCGTCGCGTTCCAGCAGGTCGGACTCGCCCTTGCGGTACAGGGCGAGCGTGGCGAGCTGCTCCACCGAGGCGGTGAAGGCCACATTCTTGACCCGCCCCGACGTGGTCCAGACCGACACCGTGCGCTCGGCGATCTGCCACGAGAGCATCCGGTCGTCGTAGGGCTGGGCACCCCGGGGGCGGAAGGCAATCGGCTTCTCGGTGGCCTTGCGGTAGCGCTTCGAGCCGGGCTTGCCGAGGTTGCCGGCTTTCAGGTTCGCCTTCAGCGTGGTGTACGCGTCACAGGTCTTCTTGATCACGTGCTGGGCGGCCTGCGCGCCCAGGCTCCACCTCGACTTCACCTCGGCGTAGGTGTGCTTGCGCAGGGGGAAGTTCTTGAACTCCCCGCGCTCGAAAGCGATCTCACTTACCCAGGTGGCGGCCTCGTTGCAGCCGCGCAGGGTCGCCTCAAGCGCCGCCGCCTGTCCGGGTGTCGGCTCCAGTTTGACCTGCACCACCAGCTTCACGATCACTGATCGTAGGCACCCGTACGAGATGCCACCACGCGTTCGGCCGCGCTCATCACATCGAGTGACTCAACCGACCACGCGCTCGCATCACCCGGCCGAGCCGACACAGTGATGCTGCGGCGCTCCGCGCCGCAACCACAGGGATGCGATTCCTCCCGGGCGTAAACGCCCGAGGTTCCTCGCAAAAATTCGCTGAAATGCCCCGCCCTCGTAGCGTGTTCACATGAACATGAGCCGTACGCGGGACACGAGGGAACGTCTGGTCGTGATCGGTGGCGACGCCGCGGGGATGTCCGCGGCGTCGCAGGCACGCCGGATGAGAGACCCCGACGAGCTGGAGATCGTGGCGTTCGAGCGGGGCCACTTCACCTCCTACTCGGCGTGCGGCATCCCGTACTGGGTGGGCGGTGACGTCACCGGGCCGGACCAGCTGATCGCCCGTGCGCCCGCGGAGCACCGGGAGCGGGGCATCGATCTGCGCATGCGCACCGAGGTCACGGAGATCGACGTCGAGCGGCAGCGGGTACGCGCGCGTGACCTCGATTCGGGGGCCGAGTCCTGGACGTCGTACGACAAACTCGTGATCGCGACCGGCGCCCGCCCGATCCGCCCGGACATGCCGGGCGCCGACGCCCCTGGTGTGCACGGGGTGCAGACCCTCGACGACGGGCAGGCGCTCATCGACACGCTGGCACGCACGCGTGGCCGCAAGGCGGTGGTGGTGGGCGCCGGTTACATCGGTGTGGAGATGGCCGAGGCCCTGATCAACCGCGGCTACGAGGTCACGGTCGTCAACCGGGGCAGTGAGCCCATGTCGACGCTCGACCCGGACATGGGCCGGCTGGTGCACGAGGCGATGGAGGGGCTCGGCATCACCATGGTCAACGACGCCGCGGTGACCAAGGTGCTCACGGACGAGGACGGCCGGGTGCGTGCCGTGGCCACGGAGGACGCGGAGTATCCGGCGGACGTGGTGGTGCTCGGCATCGGCGTGCGCCCGGAGACGACGCTCGCGCGGGCGGCCGGGCTGCCGCTGGGCAGCCACGGCGGCCTGCTGACGGACCTGGCGATGCGGGTGCGCGGCCACGAGAACATCTGGGCGGGCGGTGACTGCGTGGAGGTCCTCGACCTGGTGTCCGGGCAGGAGCGCCACATCGCGCTCGGCACCCACGCGAACAAGCACGGCCAGGTCATCGGCACGGGCGTCGGCGGCGGCTACGCGACCTTCCCCGGGGTCGTCGGCACGGCCGTCAGCAAGGTCTGCGACCTGGAGATCGCCCGCACCGGACTGCGCGAGAAGGACGCCCGTCGGGCGGGCCTGCAGATCGTGTCGGTCACCATCGAGTCCACCAGCCGGGCCGGCTACTACCCGGGCGCCTCCCCCATGACGGTGAAGATGCTCGCCGAGCGCCGCACGGGGCGGCTGCTCGGCGTGCAGATCGTCGGGAGAGAGGGCGCCGGAAAGCGGGTCGACGTCGCCGCGGTGGCCCTGACGGCGGGGATGACGGTGGAACGGATGACGGCCCTGGACCTGGGGTACGCGCCGCCGTTCAGCCCGGTATGGGATCCGGTGCTGGTGGCGGCCAGGAAGGCCGTCGCGAAGGTGCGGGGCTCCTGAGCGCTACGCCGTCCCGTTGATCCGCTCGATGGCCTGGCGGGCCTGGTCGGCCGGCGGCCTGGGCGGCAGCGCCGAGACGGAGGCGCTGGCGCTGCCGGGCATCGCGGCCGGCTGCTCACCCGCCGGCTTGGCGTGGGACGCGGCCCGGGTGGAGCGCAGCCGGTTGCTCACCGCCTCGTCGAGCGTCACCGGCCGCTGCATCTGGGCCGCCAGCCGCCCGGCCTCCTGACCGAGCCTGGCCACGTCCTCCCACGGCAGTCGCACCACCAGGGAGAGTTCGGCCTCACCGTCGGGAAGAGCGTGCATCGGCGGAGTAATACGGTCGTTCATCGCTGTTCCTCACGTAGTCCCCGCGGGCCGCCTTCCCCGTGCCGCGGGCGGTTGAGGAGACATACGCACGCGTGCGTGCGGGTGTTCACCGACAAGGCACCGATTCGAGGGGCCCATCGGGGGCAGTACTTCCTTGTGGTCATCCCCGTCCATGACGTGAACCCCGTGCGCCGCACCCCCGTGGTGACATACGCGCTCATCGCCGCGAACATCCTGGTGTTCCTGTACACACCCGGCCTGGCCGGCTCCGGGGCGGGCGACAGCAGCCTGTCGCAGTTGTGCCATCTCCAGGCGTTCCTGGACCACTGGGCGGCGGTCCCACAGGAGTTGATCCACCATCAGATGCCGCGGCTCGTCCCCACGGGCGACGTCGGCACGAGCGCACAGGGCTCGGCGGGCTGTGTGGTGGCCCCGCCCGACTACGACAAGTCGCCCGCGCTGTCGGTCCTGACCGCGATGTTCCTGCACGGCGGCTGGCTGCACCTGCTGGGCAACATGCTGTTCCTGCTGATCTTCGGCAACAACGTCGAGGACCGCATGGGGCATGTGCGCTTCGCGCTGTTCTACGTCGTCTGCGGCTACGCGGCGTCGTACGGCTTCGCGCTGCTCAACGCCGACTCGGGTGACCCGCTGATCGGCGCCTCGGGGGCGATCGCCGGGGTCCTGGGCGCCTATCTGGTGCTGTATCCGAAGGCCAGGGTGTGGGTCCTGGTGCCCTTCCTGGTCTTCCTGCCGCTGCGACTGCCGGCCTGGCTGGTGCTGGGCTTCTGGTTCGGGCTCCAGGCGGTGTACTCGTCCGGCGAGGGCGTCTCCGCGGCGGGCACGGTGGCGTACGCGGCGCACGTGGTCGGTTTCCTCGCCGGGATGCTGCTCGCCTGGCCGCTGAAGCCGGGCACTCCCCCGCCGCCGGAACCGCGCGGTCTGCTGTTCGGCAGGAAGGCGCGGCCCCGGCACACGTGGTGACTCAGCGGGCGGTGTGCGTGTGGACGTACTCCACGAGGCGGGTCAGCGCGTCCGGGTCGGTGGACGGCATGACGCCGTGGCCGAGGTTGAAGACATGGCCCTCCAGGCCCTGGGCCGAGTCGAGGACCTCGCGGGTCTTGGCCTCGACGGCCTCCGTGGACGCGAACAGGACCGTCGGGTCGAGGTTGCCCTGGAGCGCCTTGCCGGGGCCGACACGGCGGGCGGCCTCGTCGAGCGGGACACGCCAGTCGACGCCGACGACGTCCGCGCCGGCCTCGCCCAGCAGTGGCAGCAGCTCACCGGTGCCGACGCCGAAGTGGATGCGGGGGACGCCGTACCCCTCGACCGCCTCGAAGACCTTCGCGGAGGCGGGCAGGACCGAGCGGCGGTAGTCGGCGGGGGCGAGGGCGCCGGCCCACGAGTCGAACAGCTGGACCGCGGAGGCGCCGGCCTCGATCTGGACCTTGAGGAAGGCGGCGGTGATCTCGGCGAGGCGGTCGAGGAGGTCGGCCCACAGCTCGGGGTCGCCGTACATCATCGACTTGGCGTTCTCGTACGTGCGGGACGGGCCGCCCTCGACGAGGTAGCTCGCGAGGGTGAAAGGTGCGCCGGCGAAACCGATGAGCGGGGTCGGGCCGAGCTCGCGGGTCAGCAGGCCGATGGCCTCGGTGACGTAGGAGACGTCCTCGGGGGTGAGGTCGCGCAGCTGGGCCAGGTCGGCTCGGGTGCGGATGGGGTGCTCGACGACCGGGCCGACACCGGGCTTGATGTCGAGGTCGATGCCGATGGCCTTGAGCGGGACGACGATGTCGCTGTAGTAGATCGCCGCGTCGACGCCGTGCCGGCGGACCGGCTGGAGAGTGATCTCGGTGACCAGCTCGGGACGCGTGCACGACTCGAGCATCGGGATGCCCTCGCGGACCTTGCGGTACTCCGGCAGTGAGCGCCCGGCCTGGCGCATGAACCACACCGGGGTGTACGGCACGGGTTCGCGCCGGCAGGCCTTGAGGAAGGCGGATTCGTACGTGGCTGACGGCGGCGTCTCGAGTGCACTCACGTCGGAAAGTCTCGCACGGTGCGATGAGTGCCGAGTGCGCGGTGTCTGTGTGGGCATGGAGTCGAGTCAGGGTGTCTAGGGCCGCACCACGCCCCCCTTCCCCTTAACCTTCCCGCATGGCTGCGGCACAGGGACGACTGTCGGACGACTCGGGTGGAATGGACGACGCGAAGGGGAGTGACCGGGAGGGGAGCGGTGCGGCTCCGCCGGCTTTCCAGGCCGCGGTTCACGCCCTGCGCGGCAGTCGGCTGCGGCCGCAGATCGAGATCGAGCCGACCCGCGCGCCCCAGCGGCTCGCCCCGCACGCGTACGCGTTGGAGGCGACCGTCGTCGACGGCGACCAGGACCTCGCCGACGGGCGCCTCGTGCTGCTGCACGACCCGGACGGCCACGACGCCTGGCGGGGCACGTTCCGGCTGGTGACGCTGGTGCGCGCGGAGCTGGAGCCGGAGATGGCCGCCGACCCGCTGCTGCCCGAGGTGTGCTGGTCGTGGCTGACCGGCGCGCTCTCAGCGCGCGGGCTGTCGTACGGCGAACCGAGCGGCACCGTCACGCGCGCGAGCTCGCACTACTTCGGCGGCCTGTCCGAGCGCCCCGCGACCTCGCAGATCGAGATCCGTGCCTCCTGGACGCCCCGCGAGGGCCTCGGCGGGGTGCCGGACACGGCGGGGCACCTCATCGCCTGGTGCGATCTGCTGGCCCAGGTCGCGGGTCTGCCGCCGGCCGGCCCGGGTGACGCGTCGGTCGTGACGTTGCCGCAGCGGCGGGATCCCCAGGCGCGCTGACCCCCTGCCCGACCAGCGGTACTGGCCACCCACATGGAGCATCAATTTGTCGATACGGCCACTTTCAGTCAGGAGTGAGCCATCGAACGAACCGATTTGCTCACCGAACGATCGACCGTACGTCCGAATTGCACTAATTGTTACTCACTAGATCGTGATCATTCTCTAAAGGACGCCGGGTTCGGTGCCGAAGACGTCTGTGACCTTCCCAAGCCGTCCCGCACCCCAGGAGGCCCGGTGTCCGTTCTCCTCGAGCAGCCCGCAAGCCTGGTCGCCTACCGCCCCAACAAGCCCACCGCCATGGTGGTTGTGGCCGACCCGCGTGTCCGCTCCACCGTCACCCGTCACCTCTGGGCGCTCGGTGTGCGCGATGTCATCGAGGCCTCGTCCGTGGCGGAGGCCCGTCCCCGAATCGGCAGTCCCAGAGACATCTGCGTCGCCGAGGTCCACCTCCCCGACGGCTCCGGCCTGACCCTGCTGTCCGAAACCCGCGCCGCGGGCTGGCCCAACGGCCTCGCCCTCTCCGCGGCCGACGACATCGGCGCCGTGCGCAACGCCCTCGCGGGCGGCGTCAAGGGCTATGTCGTCACCGGCACCCGTACCAACCTCGGGCTCCCCACCCGACCGGGAGCCGCCCCCATCGGCGCCGCCGCCGCCCGTATGCACCGCCGCCCCCCGGGTGCCCCGAGCCACCCGGGCGGCTACCGCGAGCTCTCCGGCCGTGAGGTCGAGGTCCTGCGGCTGGTGGCCGAAGGGCAGTCGAACAAGGCGATCGGCGTCTCGATGGGCCTGTCCGCACTCACCGTCAAGAGCCACCTCGCCCGGATCGCCCGCAAGCTCGGCACGGGAGACCGCGCCGGGATGGTGGCGGTGGCCCTCCGTACCGGCATCATCCACTGAGGCTCTTCGAGCCGCACTGTTCACGGACGTGAACCAGGGCTTTCACCGAGCTGACTGGTTTACGACCCCCAAGCGCCTGCCGACGGAACGTTCCGTCGGCAGGCGCTGTCCATACACAGATACCCTTGACATGTGACCGACGCCCAAGACACCGCAGCAGACGTTTCACTGCGAACCACCGGAGGCGGCCCTCCGGACGATGGCGGATCTTCTGTCGCGGAGGCTCCGATCCCTCTGCTGGAGCCGCGCGAGGGCATCCCGCCCGTGATCGCCGACGAGGACGCGCTCGCCGAGGTGATCACCGCGTTCGCCGCGGGCTCCGGCCCCGTCGCCGTCGACGCCGAGCGGGCGTCCGGCTACCGCTACGGACAGCGCGCGTACCTCGTGCAGCTGCGCCGCGCGGGAGCGGGGACCGCGCTGATCGACCCCGTGGCCTGTCCCGATCTCTCGGGTCTGGGCGAGGCCCTCTCCGGCGCGGAGTGGGTGCTGCACGCCGCCACACAGGACCTTCCGTGTCTGCGCGAGATAGGCATGATCCCCACCCGCCTCTTCGACACCGAGCTGGCCGGGCGGATCGCCGGGTTCCCCCGGGTCGGGCTCGGCGCGATGGTCGAGGGCGTGCTGGGCTTCGTGCTGGAGAAGGGCCACTCGGCCGTCGACTGGTCGACCCGTCCGCTGCCCGAGCCCTGGCTGCGGTACGCCGCCCTGGACGTGGAGCTTCTCGTCGATCTGCGGGACGCGCTGGAGAAGGAGCTCGACCGGCAGGGCAAGCTGGAGTGGGCGCTCGAGGAGTTCGACGCGATCGCCTCGGCCCCGCCGGCCGAGCCGCGCAAGGAACCCTGGCGCCGGACCTCCGGGATGCACAAGGTACGGCGGCGCCGGCAGCTGGCCGTGGTGCGGGAGCTGTGGGAGGCACGGGACCGGATCGCCCAGCGGCGGGACGTGTCGCCGGGCAAGGTGCTGTCCGACGCGGCGATCGTCGAGGCGGCGCTCGCCGTGCCGGTCACCGTGCATGCGCTGGCCGCGTTGAACGGGTTCGGGCATCGGATGGGGCGGCGCCAGCTGGAGCAGTGGCAGGCGGCCGTGGACCGGGCCAGGGCCCTTCCCGAGGCGCAGTTGCCGCAGCCCGGCCAGCCGGTGACGGGGCCTCCGCCCCCGCGCGCCTGGGCCGACAAGGATCCCGCGGCGGCCGCCCGGCTGTCCGCCGCCCGAGCCGCGGTCTCCGCGTTGGCCGAGACCCTGAACATGCCTCAGGAGAACCTGATCACCCCGGACACCGTGCGGCGGGTCTGCTGGGAGCCGCCGGCCGATGTCAGTGCGGAGTCGGTGGGAGCGGCGTTGGCCGGTTACGGGGCTCGAGCGTGGCAAGTGGAACAGGTGACTCCGGTGTTGGTGGCCGCGCTTTCCGCCTAGCCGCCGTGGGTGATTCCTGAGGCACGGCGGCTGCGGGTGCGTGGTGGTTGCTCGCGCGGTTCCCCGCGCCCCTGGGGAGTCATCTGGTCGCGCCCCGCATGAAGCCGTTGTAGATGAAGCGCTGCAACGACAGGAAGACGATGAGCGTGGGCAGGATCACCAGGACCGCTCCCGCCGAAATGACCTCCCAGTGGGCGCCGTACGGGCCCTTGAAGCGGAACAACGACGTCGATATCACGCCAAGATCTTTCGAGGGCATGTACAGGAACGGGATGTAGAAGTCGTTGTAGACGGTGATGCCCTTCACGATCACCACGGTCGCCGTCGCCGGCTTCAGCAGCGGAAAGATGATCTTCCGGTAGATCGTGAAGGCGTTGGCGCCGTCCAGGCGGGCCGATTCGTCCAGGGAGATCGGGATCGAGCGGACGAACTGCAGGAAGATGTAGATCGAGACGATGTCCGTGCCCATGTAGAGGGCGATCGGCGCCCACAGCGAGTCGAACATGCCGAAGCTGTTGACGATCTGGAACGTCGCCACCTGGGTGGTGACGCCGGGCACCAGGGCGGCCGTCAGGAAGAGCGCCACCACCAGCTTCTTGAAGCGGAAGGTGAAGCGGTCGATGGCGTAGGCCGTCATCGAGCCGATGAGGACCGTGCCGCTGACCGAGACCAGCAGGATGATCGCCGTGTTGGTGAAGGCGGAGAGCATCCCGCCGTCCTGGAACGCCGCCACGTAGTTGTGGAAGTTCAGCGGGTCGTGCGGGAGGTCGAGGGCGCCGCTGGTGTTCGCCATCTCCTTCTCCGACTTGAGGGAGGTCAGCAGGACGACCACGAGCGGGAGCAGGACCACCACCGTCGCGGCGATCAGCGACAGCTGGACCAGGACGCGGGTGATCGTACGGCGGGTCATACGAGGTCCACCTTGTCGTCGGGGACCAGGCGCCGCTGCACCCAGGTCACCAGCAGGATGATCAGCAGGAGGACGACGGCGGCCGCCGAGGCCAGGCCCGTCTTGTTGAACCGGAAGGCCAGGTTGACCGTCTGGATCACGAAGGTCTCGGTGCCGGTCGCGCCGCCGGTCATGATGTACGGGATCTCGAAGACCGACAGCGATCCGGAGATCGAGAGGATCACCGTCAGCGTCAGGATCGGTTTGATGCCCGGCGCGATGATGTGGCGGAACTGGTGCCAGCGGCCCGCCCCGTCCAGCTCCGCCGCCTCGTACAGCTCCCCCGGGATCGACTGGATCGCGCCCAGGAAGAGGACGAAGTTCAGGCCCAGATAGCGCCAGACCGAGACGCCGGCCAGCGAGGTGTTGGCGGAGGCCGGGGTGCCGAGCCAGGCGTGGTCGGTGTGCACGCCGAACAGGCTCAGCACCGAGTCGAGGGTGCCGCCGTCCTGGAAGAAGTAGAGGAACACGAACCCGATCGCGACCCCGTTGATCAGGTACGGGAAGAAGAGCACGCCCTTGAAGAAGTTCCGGAAGCGGACGTTGAAGCTCAGGACCGTCGCGAAGTAGAGCGCCAGGACGATCTGGACCGCGGAGGCGGCCAGGTAGTAGCCGCTGACCCAGAAGACCTCGAAGAGATCCGGGCGGGTGAACACCTCCTGGTAGTTCTCCGCGCCCGTGTAGTGCAGCACGGGGCTGACGCCGTCCCAGTCGGTGAAGCTGTACGCGAGCATGTTGACGATCGGCGCGTAGGTGAAGGTGATCAGCAGGGCGAGGGGGGCGATCAGGAACAGCCAGGGCGTGAGGCGCCGCCATGTCCGGGTCCGGCGCGAGGCGGGCTCCGGGACGGGGGCGGCCGGGATCACCTCCACGGCCGCCTTCTGTGTGGTGTCCGTCATCAGGACCCCAGGTTCTTCTGGGCGTCCGTCCAGCGCTTGCTCAGATCGGCGAGGAAGCCGTCGAGACTGCCCTTGCGGGCTCCGCGGGCGAGGTCGACGAGGTTCTGGCGGTACTCGGGGGCGTAGATGCCCACTTCTGAGTCGCTGTCGACCTGCTTGACCTGGGCGCCCTTGGAGTCGTCCACCTCGATGAGCTTCACGCCCTGCTCCTCGTACGGCTTGAGGACCTCGGGCATGGAGGCGTTCTTCAGCGGCGAGATCGCCAGGTTGTCCTTCCCGTACGTGGACTTGTCGGTGAACCAGTCGATCCAGGCGCGGGCGGCCTCCTTGTACTTGGAGTGGACGTTGACGGCCTGGTTGTAGTCCGGCGCGACGGTCGCGCAGAACTTGCCGTCCGTCTGCGACGGGAAGGGCATGAAGCCGATGTCGTCGGGGTTCACCCCGGCCTTCCTGGCGGCGTCCTGGAACTGCACGATCGCCCAGGTGCCGAGCCACTGCGTGGCGATCTCGCCCTTGGCGGTACGGGGCTTGGACTCCTCCCAGTTGCTGGTCGTCGGGTCCTTCTCGACCAGGCCCGCCTTGACGATGTCGTGGAGCAGGGTGTCACCGACCCGCAGATCGGCGCCCTTGGCCCACGGGTCGCCCTCGGCGAGCTTGGTGGTGGCCTGCGGATCGCAGTGCACGGCGCCGTCGACGGATGTCCACGAGGTGAGCGTCCAGCCGGCCGCGAAGTTGGTGTAGTACGGGATCGCGTCCGTCCTGGCCTTGATGGCCTTGAGATCCTTGAGGAACTCGGCCGGGGTGGTGGGCCATGCGGTGACCCCGGCCTCCTTCCAGATCCGCTTGTTGTAGAGGAACCCGGGGGCCACGCCGATCGGGCTCTGTCCGTAGACCTTGCCGTCGACGGTGGTGTAGTCGGTGAAGCGGTACTTCTTGCTGCGCTCGGCCTCGGTGCCCAGCGAGGCGAAGAACTTCGGGTAGTCGGCCTTCTTGATGACCGCGGGGATCAGCAGGACGTCACCGTAGTTCTCGGTGTTCATCCGGATCTTGACCTCGGCCTCGTAGTTCGTGAGGGCCTCGAACTCCACCTTGACCTTGGGGTAGGTCTTGTTGAACTCGGCGGCGTACTTCTTCATCGTGCCGTCCTGCACGAGGTCGGTGCGGACGGTGAGGACCTTGATGGTTCCGGAGACCTTTGACGGGTCGGCAGCGGCCTTGGCGTCGGCGCCCTTCGACGAGCCTCCGGTACCGGTGCACCCCGGGATCAGCAGGGCGGCTCCCACGGCCATGGCCAGGACTGTACGGCGGTTCATGTGCATCAGCTCCGTTCACGGGACGGACGAGCACGAGCGGGTTGGCTGGTTCGGTACTCTGACAACGTTTTCTTAACCGGTAAAGTCCCTATCTCGCCAACGATGGCAGCGATGTCAAAAAGCTTCCGCAGTACGGGACTTGATCGGTTTAGGGAGTGGGTACATGCTTCAGGCCACACCGCTCACCGAGGGATGGATCCTGCGGCACGACGGGGGTGCGCTGCCGGCCGTCGTGCCGGGCTGTGTGCACACCGATCTGCTGGCCGCGGGGGTGATTCCGGATCCCTTTCTCGGGCGCAACGAGAGTGAGGTCGCGTGGGTGGGGCGGCGGGAGTGGACCTACGAGCGCGACCTGGCCCCCACGAACGGGCACGAGCAGACCGACCTCGTCTTCGACGGCCTGGACACCGCGGCCGAGATCCTGCTCGACGGCCGACTCCTGGGCCGGACACGGAACATGCACCGCTCGTACCGCTTCGACGTGACCGGCATGTCCGGGCGGCTGGCCGTGCGGTTCGTCTCCGCCTACGCCGAGGCCGAGGCGGTGCGCGGGAAGCTGGGCGAGCGGCCCGGCGCGTATGCCGAGCCCTATCAGTACCTCCGCAAGATGGCCTGCTCGTTCGGCTGGGACTGGGGGCCAACGCTGGTGACGGCCGGGATCTGGCGACCGGTGCGGCTCGAGCGGTGGTCGACGGCCCGGATCGCCCGGGTGCGGCCGCTGGTGAGCGTCGAACAGGGCGTGGGCGTAGTCGAGTTGGCGGTCGACGTGGAGCGGGCCAGGGTCGAGGCGCCGCTGACGCTGGAGGCTTCCGTGGGCGGGGTACGGGCACGCACCGCGATCGACGGGACCTCGGGGACCGTACGCCTCGAGGTGCCGGAGGCGCGACTGTGGTGGCCGCGCGGTTACGGTGAACAGCCGCTGTACGACGTGGAGTTGACGCTGCTGAACGAGGGCGGCCCGCTGGACGTGTGGCGGCGCCGGGTCGGCTTCCGGAGTGTCGAGCTGGACCGGTCGGCCGATGAGCACGGCACCGGGTTCTGTCTGGTCGTCAACGGCGAGCGGCTCTTCGCGCGCGGCGTGAACTGGATCCCGGACGACGTGTTCCCCTCCCGGATCACCCGCGAGCGCTACCGGGAGCGGCTCGGGCAGGCGGCCGGCGCGGGCGTCGATCTCGTGCGGGTCTGGGGCGGGGGGATCTACGAGAGCGAGGACTTCTACGACGTCTGCGACGAACTCGGTCTGCTGGTCTGGCAGGACTTCCCGTTCGCGTGCGCGGCCTATCCGGAGGAGCAGCCGCTCAGGGGCGAGGTGGAGGCGGAGGCCCGGGAGAACGTCGTACGGCTGATGCCGCATCCCTCGCTCGTGCTGTGGAACGGCAACAACGAGAACCTGTGGGGCTTTCGGGACTGGGGCTGGGAGGCGCGGCTCGCCGGGGACTCCTGGGGCGAGGGGTACTACCTGGGCGTACTGCCGCGGGTGGTGGCCGAGTTGGACCCCACCCGGCCGTACGCGGCGGGCAGTCCCTGGTCGGGGTCGTGGGAGCACCATCCGAACGACCCGGCGCACGGGACGCACCACTCCTGGGAGGTGTGGAACCGTCTCGACTACGCCGGGTACCGCGACGACGTCCCGCGGTTCGTGGCCGAGTTCGGGTGGCAGGCACCGCCCGCGTACGCGACGCTCGCGCGTGCGCTGCCCGGGGAGGAGCTCGTCGCGGACTCCCCCGGTGTGCTGCACCACCAGAAGGCGGACGACGGGAACGGCAAGCTCCGGCGCGGCCTGGAGCGCCATTTCGTGTTCCCCGAGGGCGACTTCGACCGCTGGCACTACCTCATGCAGGTCAACCAGGCGCGGGCCGTGGCCGCCGGGATCGAGCACTGGCGGTCGCACTGGCCGGTGTGTGCGGGGACGGTGGTGTGGCAGCTCAACGACTGCTGGCCGGTGACGTCCTGGGCGGCCGTCGACGGGGACGGACGGGAGAAGCCGCTCTACCACGAGCTGCGGCGACTGTACGCGGACCGGCTGCTGACGGTTCAACAGCGGGACCAGGGGCGGGTGTTGGCCGTCGTCAATCAGGTGGGCGAGCCGTGGGCGGGGGTGCTGCGGCTACGACGGATGTCGGTGGACGGCGAGCTGATCGGCGAGACCGAGGTGGCGTTCCACGCGGACCGGCGGGCGGTCGCGGAGGTGGCGGTACCGCCGGAGCTGGAGCCGGCGGGGGCGAAGGAGTTCCTGGTGGCGGACGCGGGGGGAAGCGCCTCGGATACGGGCCTGGACTCCGAATCCGCCCCGCGCGCGGGCCAGGACTCCGCGGGCGGCCAGATGTCGGAGGCGTTCAGGGCTCTGTACTTTCCCGCTCCCGATCGTGACATTCCCTATCCCAGGCCCGAGTTCGACGTGTCCGTGGCGCCCGGCGCCGTGACGGTGACCGCGCGCACCCTCGTGCGGGATCTGTTGCTTCAGGCCGACCGGCTGGATCCGGCGGCGCGGGCCGACCGGGGGCTGGTGACGTTGTTGCCCGGGGAGCGGGTGACCATCGGGGTCAGCGGCTGGGAGACTCCTGACGCGGATGCCGCCCGGTCCGCCCTGTACTGCCTGGAGCCCGGCCGATGACAGCCCAGCCGGCCTCGCGCGTCACCATCAAGGACGTCGCCGCGCGCGCCGGCGTGTCGAAGGGGGCCGTGTCGCTCGCCTTCAACCACAAGCCGGGGCTGTCGGAGGCGACCCGGGACCGGATCTTCCGGGCCGCGCGGGAGCTGGGCTGGGCGCCGAACCTCACGGCACGGACGCTGGCCGGGTCTCGGGTGGACGTGGTGGGGCTCGCGATCTGCCGGCCGGCGCGGCTGCTGGGGCTCGAGCCCTTCTACATGGAGTTCGTGTCGGGCGTGGAGAGCGTGCTGATCGAGCGGAACTGCTCCCTGCTGCTGCGGCTCGTGCGGAACGTGGAGGAGGAGGTCGGGCTCCAGGAGTCGTGGTGGCGGGGACGGCAGGTCGGGGGTTCGATCCTGGTCGACTTCCGGGCGGACGATCCGCGTGTCGCGGCGGCCGAACGGCTGGGGATGCCGGTGGCGGCCGTAGGGCATCCCTCCCTCACCGGCGGTCTCACCTCCGTGTGGACCGACGACGCGACCGCCGTGACGGAGGCCGTGCGGTATCTGGCCGCACTGGGACATCGGCGGATCGCCCGGGTCGGAGGTGCGGCGGCGCTGGGGCACACGGCGATGCGGACGGCCGCGTTCGACGACGCGGCGCGCGGGCTCGGGCTGGCCGGGGCCTGGCAGGTGACCACCGACTACTCGGGAGAGGCCGGAGGGCGGGCCACCCGGTCCCTGCTGACCTCCCCGCCGACGGACCGGCCGACGGCGATCGTCTACGACAACGACATCATGGCGGTGGCCGGGCTGTCGGTCGCCGCGGAGATGGGCCTGCACGTCCCGCGCGACGTCTCGCTGCTCGCCTGGGACGACTCCCAGCTGTGCCGGCTCACTCATCCCACGCTCTCCGCGATGAGCCACGACGTGCACGGATTCGGTGCCGAGGCGGCTCGGACCCTGTTCGGAGTAATCACCGGCGAGGGGCCCGGCTCGCACCCCGTACCCACTCCGGTACTGACACCGCGGGGTTCCACGGCGCCTCCCGCGGTGTGACCTTCGCCGCTCCCTCCCCCAGGACTGTGCAGTCACGTTACTCATAAGTAGCATGGGTCCTGAGCGCGCGCTCAGCGCATCGCAGCAGTGCAGATCCCGCATCTGGAGGAGAGCCATCGTGCCTCGTACCGTCAAGGATGTCGTCTTCGTAGACGGCGTCCGCACCCCGTTCGGCAAGGCGGGCCCGAAGGGCATCTACCACGAGACCCGCGCCGACGACCTCGTCGTGAAGGCGATCCGGGAGCTGCTGCGCCGCAACCCGGGTCTCGACCCCAAGAAGATCGACGAGGTCGCCATCGCCGCGACCACGCAGATCGGTGACCAGGGGCTCACCATCGGCCGTACCGCCGGGATCCTCGCCGGTCTGCCGCAGTCCGTACCCGGTTACTCCATCGACCGCATGTGTGCCGGTGCGCTGACCGCCGTCACCACGGTGGCCGGTTCCGTGGCCTTCGGGGCGTACGACATCGCCATCGCCGGTGGTGTCGAGCACATGGGCCGCCACCCCATGGGCGAGGGCGTGGACCCGAACCCGCGGTTCGTGAGCGAGAAGCTGGTCGACGAGTCCGCCCTGTTCATGGGCATGACGGCGGAGAACCTGCACGACCGCTACCCGACGATCACCAAGCAGCGCGCCGACGAGTACGCCGTGCGCTCCCAGGAGAAGGCCGCCAAGGCGTACGCCAACGGCAAGATCCAGGCCGACCTGGTGCCGATCTCGGTGCGCCGCACCAACCCGGAGGCCGGCGAGACCGGCTGGGGTCTGGTGACGGCCGACGAGCCGATGCGTCCCGGCACCACCCTGGAGAACCTCTCCGGTCTGAAGACGCCGTTCCGTGTGCACGGGCGGGTCACCGCCGGTAACGCGGCCGGTCTGAACGACGGCGCCACCGCCTCCCTCATCGCCTCCGAGGACTTCGCCCGCGAGAACGACCTGCCGGTGAAGATGCGCCTGGTCTCGTACTCCTTCGCGGGTGTCGAGCCCGAGGTCATGGGCTACGGCCCGATCCCGGCCACGGAGAAGGCCCTCGCGCAGGCGGGGCTGTCCATCTCCGACATCGGTCTGTTCGAGATCAACGAGGCCTTCGCGGTCCAGGTCCTCGCCTTCCTCGAGCACTACGGCATCGCGGACGACGACGCGCGCGTCAACCAGTACGGCGGCGCCATCGCGTACGGTCACCCGCTGGCCTCCTCGGGTGTGCGTCTGATGACGCAGCTGGCCCGTCAGTTCGAGGAGCAGCCCGAGGTCCGCTACGGCCTGACCACCATGTGTGTCGGCTTCGGCATGGGCGCGACGGTCATCTGGGAGAACCCGAACCACAAGGACGCCGGAGGCAGCAAGTGAGCACCACGGAGCTTTTGAAGGGTGCGGCCGAGCTGTTCCCGGACGAGGTCGTCACCCAGGCGCACGTACGCCACCTGGACCTGCCGTTCAACGCGGGGCGCTTCGCCCTCATCACGCTGGACAACGGCTTCGACCACACCAAGCCGACCACCTTCGGCCCGGCCTCGCTGGCGAACCTCGACACCGCCATCGACCAGGTCGAGAAGGAGGCCGCGGCCGGCGAGATCGTCGGTGTCGGCATCACCGGCAAGCCGTTCATCTTCGCCGTCGGCGCCGACCTGAAGGGCGTCGAGCTGCTGAAGGAGCACAAGGACGCGCTCGCCATCGGCAAGGGCGGCCACGAGGTGTTCAAGCGCCTCGCGGGCATCGCGGTGCCGACCTTCGCGTACTACAACGGCGCGGCGATGGGCGGTGGCGTCGAGGTCGGTCTGCACTGCACCTACCGCACGGTCTCCGCGGCCCTGCCCGCCTTCTCGCTCCCCGAGGTCTTCCTCGGGCTGGTCCCCGGCTGGGGCGGCTGCACCCTGCTGCCGAACCTGATCGGCGCCGAGAAGGCCGTCTCGGTCATCATCGAGAACTCGCTCAACCAGAACAAGCAGCTCAAGGGCGCGCAGGTCTACGAACTGGGCATCGCGGACGCGCTGTTCGAGGGCGCGGACTTCCTGGAGCAGTCCCTGCTGTGGACGGCGTCCGTCCTCAAGGGCGAGATCGTCATCGACCGCCCGGCGATCGACCGCGGTGAGGCCTGGGACCAGGCCGTCGCCAAGGGCCGCTTCATCGCGGACTCGAAGGTGCACGGGGCCGCTCCGGCCGCCTACCGCGCCCTCGACATCATCGCCGCCGCCAAGAACGGCGACCTCCAGCAGGGCTACGACGCCGAGGACCAGGCCCTCGCCGACCTGATCATGGGTGGCGAACTGCGCTCCGGCATCTACGCGTTCAACCTGGTGCAGAAGCGCGGCAAGCGCCCGGCCGGTGCCCCGGACAAGTCGCTCGCCCGCCCGGTCACCAAGGTGGGCGTCGTCGGCGCCGGTCTGATGGCCTCCCAGCTCGCGCTGCTCTTCCTGCGCCGCCTGGAGGTGCCGGTCGTGCTGACCGACATCGACCAGGAGCGCGTCGACAAGGGTGTGGGCTACGTCCACGCCGAGATCGAGAAGCTGCTCGGCAAGGGCCGTATCAACCAGGACAAGGCCAACCGCCTCAAGGCCCTGGTCACCGGTGTGCTGGACAAGGCGGAGGGCTTCTCCGACGCGGACTTCATCATCGAGGCCGTGTTCGAGGAGATCGGCGTCAAGCAGACGGTGTTCGCGGAGGTCGAGGCGGTCGCCCCGGCGCACGCGATCCTCGCCACCAACACCTCCTCGCTGTCGGTCACCGAGATGGCGTCGAAGCTGAAGAACCCCGAGCGGGTCGTCGGCTTCCACTTCTTCAACCCGGTCGCGATCCTCCCCCTCCTGGAGATCGTCCGCGGCGAGCAGACCGACGACGCGTCGTTGGCCACCGCCTTCGCCGTCGCCAAGAAGCTGAAGAAGACCGCGGTGCTGGTCAAGGACGCCCCGGCGTTCGTCGTGAACCGCATCCTCACCCGCTTCATGGGCGAGATCCAGAACGTCATCGACGAGGGCACCCCGGTCGACGTGGCGGAGAAGGCGGTGGAGCCCCTGGGCCTGCCGATGTCTCCTCTCGTCCTCCTGGAGCTGGTCGGTCCCGCGATCGGTCTGCACGTCTCGGAGACCCTCAACCGGGCCTTCCCGGACCGCTTCACGGTCTCCCCGAACCTCGCGGCCGTCGTCAAGGCGGGCAAGCGCGGCTTCTACGTCTACGACAGTGGCAAGCCCGAGCTCGACCCCGAGGTCGCGGCGCTGCTCAAGCAGGGCGATGTCGTCCTCTCCGAGGAGCAGGTCCGCGAGCGCGTTCTCGACGCCGTCGCCCAGGAGATCGGGCTCATGCTCGACGAGGGTGTCGTCGCCGAGGCGCAGGACATCGACCTCTGCCTGATCACGGGCGCCGGCTGGCCCTTCCACCTGGGCGGCATCACGCCGTACCTGGACCGCGAGGGTGTCTCCGAGCGCGTGAACGGCAAGAAGTTCCTGGCTCCGGGCGTGGCGTCGGTTCCGGCGTAACGCTCGTACAGCTGTGAAGAGGGCCTCCGCTCCGGGCTTCCGGACGGAGGCCCTCCGGCGTTCGGTCCCGGCGGCGGCCCGGCATTCTTCGGCCCGGCGACGAGTTGTTCGGAGGTCGCTTCCCTCACGCGCCGCCCTCGCCGGATTCGGCCGCGCCGAGCCGTCGGCGTCCGGACCGTCGGCACAGCTCGGGTTCTTCGAGGCCGCGCGGGTCCGGAACCGGGTGGGCGCGACCGCCTCCGTGCCGTTCGCAGCGACGGTCACCACCCCTGGGACGCCCGTGGCCCGGCTGTCCGCGGCGGGCCGTCAGACCTCCTGCCAGGCGGCCAGTGCCAGGCCCGGCTCGTCCTTCTGACGGGCGATCCGGAGGTCCCCGTCGGGGGTCACCGTGGCGGCGACGATACGGCCGTCCGCGTCCTCGGCGAGGGCCACGGCCGTGCCCGCGGGCAACTGCGGCCCGGACTCCGTCCACCACAGACCCGCCGACTCCTGCTCGGTCGGACAGGCGGCGAAGGCCACCCGGCCGGAGGCCGAACGCTGGGCGAGCAGCGTGCAGTCGTGGCCCTCGAGGGTGCAGCGCAGCAGGGCCGCCGGGCCGGGGCCCGCCGCCGCCAGCAGCGGGGTGGGCTCGGTGTCCGGGCGCCAGGCGTAGAGCATGCCCTCGGGGTCCGCGAAGAACAGGGTGATGTGCTCCTTCGAGGTGGGCAGCGCGCTGAGTGTGCCCGGCTCGACGCGCACCGGCAGCGGGTCGGCGGGGACGGGAGGCGCGCCCGCCGCGACCTGGCGCCAGCGCAGGAGGCCGGCCGGGTCGGTGCCGTACAGCTCGATCCGGCCCGACTCCCCTGTCACGGCGGTCAGTTGCTCGTGCACGCCGGTCCCCCCGACGTCGGCCCAGGCGTTCCAGCCGCCGCGCTCCTTCTGGATGAGGGCGTGCACACCGTCGCCGCGGTTGCGGACGAAGACATGCGCCCGGCCCTCCGCGTCGACGGCCACGGCGGGTGTGCCGGTGCGCGCGCCGGCTCTGTCGGGGTGGCCGACCGGACTCCAGTCGAGGGCGGCGAGGTGGACGCGGAAGTGCGTGGAGTGGACCAGGCCCGACTCCTGGCCCTTGGTGGGCCGCCAGGCGGCGAGGTGTGCGTAGCCGTCGGCCCCGTGTCCCACGGCGAGGCCGGGGTGCAGGCGCTGCTCGCCGCCGACCTTGCGCCAGGGCAGCCAGGTGTCGCCGCCCGGGCGGCTCTCCGCCCTGCACCACACCGCTTCGTCACGGGTGGCGTAGACGCCGAGTCGGCCGTCGCGGGCGCGGATGAGCCAGTCGCCGTTCACTGTACGGACCATTGACACGGGCCCACTCTAATCGGGCTGTTGGCACCGTCTTCGGGTGGGCCGGTCGTGGGACGCTGGGGGCATGAGTGACGTGCTGCTGGTCGTCGTGGATGCCGCGAATGTCGTCGGGTCGGTGCCGGACGGATGGTGGCGGGACCGGCGGGGGGCCGCGGAGCGGTTGCGGGACCGGCTGGCGGTGGACGGGGTACCGGGGCGGGCCGGGGCGGTCGAGATCGTGCTGGTGGTGGAGGGGGCGGCCCGGGGGGTGGAGTCCGTGCCGGGGGTCCGGGTGGAGTCGGCCGCGGGAAGCGGGGACGACCGGATGGTGGAGCTGGTGGCACAGGCCGGCGAGCGGCCTGTGCTGGTGGTCACCGCGGATCGTGAACTTCGGCGGCGGGTCGGCGAGTTGGGAGCGGAGGTGGCGGGGCCGCGGACGGTTCGGCCGTGAGCGCGTTCCGATGTACGCCGTTGTGCCGTCCGGAGGTGGGTGCAGCCGCCTGCCTGGCTGCACCCCCGGGTTACTCCGTCCTGCCGGCCGTCGTCGCCGTGCTCCGGCCGAGGCGGCTGTGGCTGCGGCCGTAGAGGAAGTACACGGCGAAGCCGATGACCATCCAGATCGCGAACCGCAGCCAGGTCTCGGTCGGGAGGTTGAGCATCAGCCAGAGGGAGGCCGCCACCGACAGGATCGGGATGAACGGCACCCACGGGGTGCGGAAGGCGCGGGGCAGGTCGGGGCGGGACCTGCGGAGGATGATCACGCCGATGGCGACGACCACGAAGGCGAACAGGGTGCCGATATTGACCAGTTCGGCTAGTTCGCTCAGGGGCGTGAAGCCGGCGACGATCGCGATGATCACGCCGAGCAGGATGGTCGGGCGGTGCGGGGTCCTGAACTTCGGGTGGACGTGCGAGAAGAACGTGGGCAGCAGTCCGTCGCGGCTCATCGCGAAGAAGACCCGGGTCTGGCCCAGCAGCAGGATCATGCACACCGTCGTGAGGCCCACCGCGGCGCCGAAGCTGATGAAGCCCGCGAACCAGGGGTGGCCGGTGGCCTTGAAGGCGTCCGCGAGCGGGGCCGTGATCGACAGGTCGGTGTACTTCTGCATGCCGGTGACGACGATCGACACGGCCACGTAGAGGGTCGTGCAGATGAGGAGGGAGCCGAGGATGCCGCGGGGCATGTCGCGCTGCGGGTTCCTGGTCTCCTCGGCGGCCGTGGCGACGACGTCGAAGCCGATGAAGGCGAAGAAGACGACGGAGGCGGCGGTGAAGATGCCCATCACGCCGAAGTTGGAGGGCGCCCAGCCGAACATCAGCTGGATCAGCGGTGACTGGAGACTGTCACCGGCCGGCACGTCCTGGGCCTTCGGGATGAACGGGTCGTAGTGGTCGCCCTTGATGAAGAAGGCGCCCGCGATGATCACGGTCAGCACGACCGCCACCTTGATGGCGACGACGATCGAGGTCACGCGCGCGGAGAGCTTGGTGCCGAGGACGAGGATTCCGGTGAGCACCAGGACGAGCGCGGCGGCGAGGATGTCGAAGCCGAAGCCGTGGGCCCCGTCACGGCTGCCGAGCGCCGCCGGCAGATGCCAGCCCGCGTTGTCCAGCAGCGAGGCGATGTAGCCGGACCAGCCGACGGACACCACCGCCGTGCCCAGCGCGAACTCCAGGACCAGGTCCCAGCCGATGATCCAGGCGGGCAGTTCACCGAGGGAGGCGTAGGCGAAGGTGTACGCCGACCCGGCCACCGGGACGGTGGAGGCGAACTCGGCGTAGCAGAGCGCGGCGAGCGCGCAGACGACGCCGGCCACGACGAAGGCCAGGGCGACCGCCGGGCCGGCGTTGTTCTTGGCGACGGTGCCGGTCAGGACGAAGATGCCGGTGCCGATGATGACACCGACGCCGAAGACGGTCAGATCCAGCGCGGACAAGGACTTCTTGAGCGCGTGCTCTGGCTCCTCGGTGTCGAGGATGGACTGCTCGACCTTCTTCGTCCGGAAGAGGGTGCTGCTCACGGGTACCTCCCACGCTGTGTCGTCCCCGACATGATCGAGAGGGGGCGTAGGTCGTATGCCCCGGCACGGGCGTATTCACGCGAACGGGCCGGTGACACCACTGCCAAGAGTGGTGTCACCGGCCCGTACGGCCGAGCTGGGAAGGCGCTAGTCGCGGGCGGGCTCCGCCTCGGCGGGGGCCCTGTCGTACCGGCCGTCCAGCTTCGAGACGAGACCCGTGACCTGGCGGGCGATGTCGGGCGCGGTCAGCCCGATCTCGGCCATGATCTCGGCGCGGGAGGCGTGGTCGAGGAAGCGGGGCGGGATGCCGAAGTCGCGCAGCGGGACGTCGACGCCCGCGTCGCGCAGGGCCTGTGCGATCGCCGAGCCGACTCCGCCGACGCGGCTGTTGTCCTCGACGGTGACGACCACGCGGTGCCGCTCGGCGAGCGGGGCCATGGCCTCGTCGACGGGCTTGACCCAGCGCGGGTCGACGACGGTGGTGGAGATGCCCTGCTTCTCCAGCAGGCCGGCGATCTCCAGGCACATCGGGGCGAGGGCGCCGATGGAGACGAGGAGCACGTCGGGCCTGTCCGTCCCCGGCTCGCGCAGCACGTCCATGGAGCCGACGGTGCCCACGGCGGGTACGGCGGGGCCGACGACGCCCTTGGAGTAGCGCAGCACGGTCGGCGCGTCGTCGACCTGGACGGCCTCGCGCAGCTGGGCGCGCAGCTGCTCGGCGTCGCGCGGGGCGGCGAGCCGGAGCGTCGGCACGACCTGGAGCATCGACATGTCCCACATGCCGTTGTGCGAGGCGCCGTCGTCGCCGGTGACACCGGCCCGGTCGAGCACGAACGTCACACCGCACTTGTGCAGGGCGACGTCCATGAGGACCTGGTCGAAGGCGCGGTTGAGGAAGGTGGCGTAGACGGCGAACACGGGGTGCAGGCCGCCGGTCGCGAGGCCCGCCGCGGACACGGCCGCGTGCTGCTCGGCGATGCCGACGTCGTAGATGCGGTCGGGGAAGGTGTCCGCGAACTTCTTCAGTCCGACCGGCTGGAGCATCGCCGCGGTGATGGCGACGATGTCCTCGCGCTCACGGCCCAGCTTGACCATCTCGTCGCCGAAGACGGAGGTCCAGCTGGCGGCGGAGGCCTTCACGGGCAGGCCGGTGTCGGGGTGGATGGGGCCGATGCCGTGGAAGCGGTCGGCCTCGTCCTGCTCGGCGGGCTTGTAGCCGCGGCCCTTCTCGGTGAGGCAGTGCACGATGACCGGGCCGCCGAACCGCTTGGCGCGGGCCAGCGCCGACTCCAGCGCCTCGATGTCGTGGCCGTCGATGGGGCCGACGTACTTCAGGCCGAGGTCCTCGAACATGCCCTGGGGCGCGATGAAGTCCTTGAGGCCCTTCTTGGCGCCGTGCAGGGTCTCGTAGAGCGGCCGGCCGACGACCGGGGTGCGCTCCAGGAGGTCCTTGCCGCGGGCCAGGAAGCGCTCGTAGCCGTCGGTGGTGCGCAGGGTCGCGAGGTGGTTGGCGAGGCCGCCGATGGTCGGCGCGTAGGAGCGCTCGTTGTCGTTGACGACGATGACGAGCGGACGGTCCTTGGCGTCGGCGATGTTGTTCAGCGCCTCCCAGGCCATACCGCCGGTCAGGGCGCCGTCACCGATGACGGCGACGACATGGTCGTCCCGCTCGAGGACCTGGTTGGCTTTCGCGAGGCCGTCGGCCCAGCCGAGGACGGTCGAGGCGTGGCTGTTCTCGATGACGTCGTGCTCGGACTCGGCGCGCGAGGGGTAGCCGGACAGCCCGCCCTTGGAGCGCAGCTTCGAGAAGTCGTGGCGCCCGGTGAGCAGCTTGTGCACGTACGACTGGTGGCCGGTGTCGAAGAGGACCCGGTCCTTGGGCGAGTCGAACACCCGGTGCAGGGCGATGGTCAGCTCGACCACACCGAGGTTGGGGCCGAGGTGGCCGCCGGTCTTGGAGACCGCACCGACGAGGAAGTTCCTGATCTCCTCCGCCAGCTGGTCCAGCTCCTCGAGGCTGAGCCGGTCCAGATCGCGCGGTCCCCTGATACGGGTCAGCAGCGGCACCCGTGCCTCCTTGCGTTAGAGCTGATCGAGCTTTGCCGGGCGGGTCGAGTCTAATGTTCTGCGAGAACAATCTTGCCCGGCACCTGGTGGGTGCCGGGCAAGAGGATCGACCCTGAAGGGTGCGACCAGGAGCTATCCGCGACCCGCCGCCTTCTGAGACCTGCGCGACACCGAGTCGATGACGACCGCGCCCAGCAGAACACCACCGGTGATCATGTACTGGATCGAGGCGTTCATGTTCAGCAGGTCCAGACCGGTCGTGATGGACTGGATGACCAGCATGCCCAGGAGGGCGGACCACACCGAACCGCGGCCGCCGAACAGGCTCGTACCGCCGATGACGGCCGCCGCGATGGCGAGCATCAGGGTGTTGCCGCCACCGGCGGACAGCGTGGCGCTCGCGGTCTGACCGGCGAAGAACATACCGCCGATCGCCGCGAACCCGCCGGAGATGGCGAAGACGGTGATCCGGACCATCGGCACGTTGATACCGGCACGACGGGCCGCCTCGATGCCGCCGCCGACCGCGAAGACCTTGCGGCCGTACGTCGTACGCCGCAGCACGAAGTCCACGATCACCAGCGCCGCCAGGAAGATCACCAGCGAGTTGGAGACCCCGTTCGCGTTGTTGAGCACGGCCGCGGCCACGAAGGACGCGACGGCGAGCGCGCCGACGCGCAGCAGGATCTCGCCGGTCGGCCGGAACGGCACACCCGCGGCCTTGCGGCGCCGCTGCTCGCCGAAGTTGCCGACGAGGGTCAGCACGACGGCGAGGCCGGCCAGCAGGTACCCGCCGATGATGGCCTGGTCCATGAAGAAGGAGTTCTGGCCGAGCAGGTGGATCGGACCCGAGTCGGACGGGATGTTGATGGTGCCGCTGGAGCCCAGCAGCCACAGCATCAGACCGTTCCAGCCCAGGAGGCCGGCCAGAGTGACGACGAATGCCGGCACCCCGATCTTGGCGAAGAACCAGCCGTGCAGTGCGCCGATGGCGATGCCGACGAGAATCGCCAGGAGCAGCGCGAGCCAGGCGTTCATGCCGTGCTGCACCACCCACACGGCGAACAGGGTGGAGGCCAGGCCGCTGACGGAGCCGACCGACAGGTCGATCTCGCCGAGCAGCAGCACGAACACCAGGCCGATGGCGATCATGCCGGTGGCCGACATGTAGTAGCTGATGTTGGAGAGGTTGTCGGCGCTCAGGAAGCGGTCGTTCTTGAACTGGAAGATCGCCCAGATGACGATCAGGCCGATCACGACCGGCAGGGAGCCCAGCTCACCGCCCTTGACCTTGCGGGTGAACTCGGTCCAGTAGCCCTTGAGGCCCTCTTCGCGGACCAGCAGCCGGGGGTCGACCACCGAGACCGGCGCGGCGGTGGGATCGTCGGCGGGGGCGACCGTGGTCTGGCCCTTCGTCGCGGCGTCCGCCTTGGAAACCTTGGATGTGTCGCTCACTTCGCGGCCTCCGTGCTGCGACGCCCCGCGCGACGGGTCACGGCGTTGTCCGTGGCACCCGTGATGGCGGAGATGATCTCTTCCTGACTGGTGTCCTTCACCGAGAAGGAACCGTTGTTCCTGCCCAGCCGCAGCACGGCGACGGTGTCGGCGACTGCCTTCACGTCGGCCATGTTGTGGCTGATGAGGATGACGCCGAGGTTGCGCTCGCGCAGCCGCTCGACGAGGTCGAGGACCTGTGCGGTCTGCTCGACACCGAGGGCGGCGGTGGGCTCGTCCAGGATCACGACCTTGGGGTCGCCGATCAGGGCGCGCGCGATGGCGACGACCTGGCGCTGACCGCCGGAGAGGCTCGCGATCGGGATGCGCACACTCGGGATGCGGATGGACAGCGTGCTCAGCAGCTCGCGGGCCTTCTGCTCCATCGTGACCTCGTCGATGATGCCGCGGCGCAGCAGCTCGCGTCCGAGGTAGAGGTTGCCGACCACATCGAGGTTGTCGCACAGGGCGAGGTCCTGGTAGACCGTCGCGACGCCGAGTCCCTGGGCGTCGTGCGGCTTGTTGATGCTGACCGGGGTGCCGTCCCACTCGATGATGCCCTCATCGATCGGGTGGACACCGGCGATCGTCTTGACCAGCGTGGACTTTCCGGCGCCGTTGTCGCCGACAAGGGCGACCACTTCACCGGCGTGGACCTCCAGTTCGACATCGGTGAGGGCCTGCACCGCACCGAATCGCTTGGAGACTCCGCGCAACGCCAGCACGGGCGTAGCGGACACGTGAACCATCTCCTTCGCCGCCTGACCGGCGGGGATGCCGCGCTTGGGGTAAGGCGCGGAGGGGTCGTACGCACGGCACTCGGCTCGTAGCACTCGACTGACGAGTTGTGCCGTTGGTACGCATTTACTAGTCGAACATGCGCGCGGCCGATGCCTCTTGGCAACGGCTGCGTCCGCCATGCTTCCGTCCGGCGCCCGCCCCGCAGCGGGGTATGAAGGCGGTGCGGGCACCGGACAGGCTCTGTGCCTGCCTGTCGGGGCGGGTCCCGTCGAAGGACTCGCCCCGAGGGCTCAGCGGCTCTTACTGAAGGCCGGCCTTCTTGCACGCGGCGGCGTAGTCCGCGGTGCAGATGTCGGTGACCTTGTACAGACCGTCCTTGACGACCGTGTCGTTGATGTTCTTCACGGTCACCGAGACGGGGGTCAGCAGCTTCGCCTGGACCTTGTCGCCGGAGCCGCTGGTCACCGTGGTGTCGGCCAGGGACTTGATGTCCTTGCCCTGCAGCAGGTTGACCGCGAGCTCGGCGGCGGTGTCGGCCTCCGGCTTGTAGGCCTTGTAGACCGTGGCGGACTGGGTGCCGGCGACGATCCGCTGGATGGCCGCGAGCTCGGCGTCCTGACCGGTCAGCGGGATGGTGCTGATGCCCGCGCCCTTGAGGGTGTTGGCGATACCACCGGCCATGCCGTCGTTGGCGGCGTAGACGCCCGCGATGTTCTTGGCGCCCAGCTGGGTGATGGCCGCGGACACCTTCTGCGCGGCGACGGTGTCCTTCCACAGGCCGGACTGCTCGTAGGCGATCTTGACCTTGCCGTCGAGGACCTTGTGCGCGCCTTCCTTGAACTGCGCGGCGTTCGGGTCGGCGTCGTCACCGTTGATCATGACGACGTTCGCCTTGGGCGTCGCCTTGGAGCCGAGCGCGTCGAGCAGGGCCTGACCCTGGAGCTCGCCGACCTTGACGTTGTCGAAGGAGACGTACGCGGAGACCGGGCCCTGGGCCAGACGGTCGTACGCGACGACCTTGACGCCCTTGCTGACCGCGGAGGCGATGGAGGACTTGATGGCCGCCGAGTCCTGCGCGGAGACCACGATCACCTTGACGCCCTTGGTGACCATGCTGCTCATCTGCTGGGCCTGCTTGGCCGGGTCGGCCGCGGCGTTGGCGTAGGAGACGGTGCAGTCGCTGCACAGCTCCTTGACCTTGGCGACGAAGTACGGCTTGTCGAACTTCTCGTACCGCGCGGTGACGTTGTCGGGCAGGAGCAGGCCGATCGACTTGCTGCCGGAGCCGGAGCTGCTGCTGTCACTGCCGCTGTTGTCGTCGCCGGCCTTGCCGCAGGCGGCGACCGAGACGGCGAGAGCCGAAATCGCTACGGACACGGCGGCACGACGCATGAGCGTGTTCACTTGAGAAACCTCCCTGACGAGGCCGCGTCGTTGCGGCCGAGGTGGCTGGAAGTCAACTCGGCCGCACGTGCGACGTCAAGAAGTAAATACTTAACGAGATGGCAACGGCGTCCTGCGTTCTCTAAGTGAAGGCAGGTGCCGCTGCATGCAGCGTGCTGTCCAAAAGGGTCGAATCGCCCATCTCGCTGAGGGCGAGGGCGAGCGCTCCGAGCACCTCCGCGCGACCTCCAAGTGCCCCTGGAAGCACACTCAGTTGACGTGCCGCACTGGGGATCGCATAGCGGCCGACGGACTCCCTGATCGGCCCGAGCACCAGCTCACCGGCCTCGGCGAGATCACCGCCCAGGACGACTCGGCTCGGGTTCAGCAAGTTGCAGAGATTGGCGACTCCACTGCCGATGTGTCGGCCGACGTCGGCGATCACCCGACGGCAGCCAGGGTCTCCGTCCCGTGCGAGTCGAACAACGCCTTCCATGGTGAGATCGGTGCCGTGGCTGGACTGGAGAAGCGGGAGCACATAGCGCGCGGCCGCGAAGGTCTCCAGGCAGCCGCGGTTGCCGCAACGGCAGACGGGGCCGGACTCATCAAGAGTAATATGCCCGATTTCTCCCGCAGTGCCACCCGGGCCGCGGTAGATCTTGCCCTGGATCACCAGACCGGCGCCCACACCGCTCGCGACCTTGATGTACGCCAGGTCGCGCACCCCCCGGCCACTGCCCCAGACCAGCTCGCCGAGGGCGCCGAGGTTGGCGTCGTTGTCCACGTGGACGGGCACGCCGAGGCGCTCCCCGAGCTCCTCGGCGGGCTTGGTGCCGATCCAGCCCGGCAGGATGGCGGAGGAGCCCAGGGAGCCGGATTCCAGGTCGATCGGGCCGGGCACGCCGAGGCCCACCCCGGCGATCTTCGAGCGGTCCACGCCGGTCGCCTCGATCAGCCTGCTGACCAGCTGTTCCGCCCGGTCGAAGCCCTGACTGGAGGAGGCGTCCACGTCCAGCGGCTCGGACTCCTCGGCGAGCACCTGATGGGCGAGGTTCCCGATCGCGACGCGCAGATGGGTGTGCCCGAAGTCCACCCCTATGACGATGCCCGCGTCTCCGCTCAGGGAGACCGCACGGGCCCGCCGGCCACCCGCCGAAGTGGGCGTGACCTCGACGGTTCCGCCGTCCTTGAGCTCACGGACGATGTTGGAGACGGTCGCGGCGGACAGTCCCGTGGTCCGGGCGATCTCCGCCTGCGTGAGGGACCCGGCCAGCCGGACGGCCCGTACCACCCGCTCCAGGTTGGCTCGGTGCAGCGACGACTGCGACCCCGGAGTCTCCACGACGACCTCCTGCGCGCGGGGACCGCATCGATGAGGCCCCGTCTATGTCCAACTAGTGAACTCTAAGCTGAGCCGTTCGGGTCGCCTCCCGTCAAGAGGTTGAACACTATCCGGGGTGTAGGGCACACGTGAGCGCACCGTCACCGAAGGCGGGGACGGTGCGCGTGCGTGCGCTCGCGCAGCGCTACTTCAGGGTCGCCGAAGTCAGCCCCGCCTGCACCTGGCGCTGGAAGGACAGGTACACCACCAGCATGGGGATCATCGCGATGGTCACCCCGGCGAAGAGCACGGGCAGGTCCGAGGCGTATCCCATCTGCTGCTGGAGCTGGATCAGGCCCTGGGTCAGCACATAGCGCTCCGGATCGTCGCCGCTCTGCGGCTGCATCAACACCGTGGGAAGGATGAACTGGTTCCACTGGCCCAGGGTGTTGAAGATGCCGACGCTGATCAGTCCCGGCTTCGCCATGGGCAGCATGACCTGGAAGAAGGTCCGGGTGTGGGAGGCGCCGTCGAGGACCGCGGCCTCGAAGACGGCCGTCGGCAGCGTCCGGAAGAAGGCGTGCATGAAGAACACCGTGAACGGCATCGAGTAGGCGACGTACACCAGGATCAGCCCCTGGTAGGTGTTCAGCATGTCCAGCCGCTTCACCATGAAGAACAGCGGCACCAGGGCCAGGAACACCGGGAACATCGCGCCCGCGACGAAGAAGAAGTACAGGGACCTGTTGCCCCAGAACTGGTAGCGGGCCAGGACGTAGGCGGCCATGGAGCCGAGCAGCATCGTCAGCGGCACCGAGAAGACCAGCACGATGACGGTGTTCAGGAAGTAGTCGCCGATGCCCTTGTCCCAGGCCCGTCCGAAGACGTCGAGGGACCAGTTCTGCGGCCAGCCGAAAGCCGAACCGCCGATCTGGACATCGGTCTTGAAGGAGCTGAGCACCAGCCACAGCAGTGGCAGCACGATCAGCAGGGCCCACAGCGCGAGGAAGCCGTGCGAGAAGGCGTTCAGGACGACGCCCTCGCTGCGCTCGCTGCCGGGGCGGGCCGGGGCCGTGCCGGTGGCCCGCTGTGCCGGGACGGCGGCGGTCTCCTTGATGGGTGCGCTCATCGTCGTATCTCTCCCGCTCAGAACTCGACGCGGTCGCGGCGGGTGGCACGCAGCATGACCACGGACAGGACCAGGGTGAGCAGCAGCATGACGACGCCCATCGCGCAGGCGTATCCGCTCTTGCCGAAGTACTGGAAGTTGCGCATCATCACCGTCGACATCACGTCGCTGTGATGGTCGGGGCCGCCTCCGTAGGCGCCCATGTTCTGGGTCATCGACGAAACCAGCACGAACATGTCCATCGCGACGATGCCCAGATAGACCCAGGCGGTCTGCACGGTGTCCCACAGCAGCGGCAGCGTGATGCGGAAGAAGGACTGGTTGCGGCCCGCGCCGTCGATGAGCGCAGCCTCGTAGATGTCCCTCGGAATGGACTGCATGGCAGCCGAGAACAGCACCAGGTAGAAGCCGACTCCGTGCCAGACCACGGCGATGACCAGCATCCACAGCACCAGGTCGGGCTCGTTGAGCCATTCCATCGGATTCTCGGCGGAGACCAGGCCGAGTTTGATCAGGATTCCGTTGAGGAGTCCGCCGCCGTCACTGCGGTACACCGCGTTGAACAGCACGGCCACGATCGCCAGCGACAGCACCTGGGGAAAGAAGTAGACGACCTTGTAGATCTGCGATCCGGCGACTCCCCGCACCCCCCCGGCCCTGCTGCGGCCTCCCGCGTTCAGCATGAACGCGAAGAACAGGGCGAGCAGAATGGTGATCACCGGGATGAAGATCAGGAACAGGATGTTGTGCCAGATCGCCTGCATGAACACGTCGTCCTGGAACAGCGCCTTGTAGTTGTCCAGGCCGATGAACTCGAACGTCTGCGACTGCCCTTTCCAGTCGGTCAGCGAATAGCCGAACGTCTGGACGTAGGGCCAGATCACGAAGATCAGATAGAGCGACACGGGAGCGAAGAGAAAACCCGCGACGAACCTGTACTGCCCTTTGCGCATTGGCGATTCCTGCCCCTGGTCTCCTTTCCCGGGCCGGAGCACTCCGGCCCGGGAAACGGCGTTGCGGTCAGTCCCGGTGGTTCTTCTTGGAGGCCGGGTCCTTGGCCTGCTTGTCGACCGCGGCCTGGGCCCGCTTCAGCCACTCCTTCGGCTGGATGCGCTTGGCCATCAGCTCGTTGGACGCGGCCTCGATCGCCGCTCCCATCTCGCTGTACCACTCGGTGTACAGGTAACGGAAGGTGTCGTCACCGGCCGCCTTCGAGGCCTCGACGGTGGACTGGGTGCCGGGGCGCAGCTTCACGCTCGGGTCCACGCCGTCCTTGAGGATGGTGAGGGAGTTGGCCTCCTTGGCGAAGAGCGTCGACCACTCCTTGGAGAGCATGTGCCGCATGAACTCCTTGGCGCCCGCCAGGTTCTTGGCCTTGGCCGGGATGATGAAGGGCTCGCCGGAGCCGGCCCGGATCGCCTCGAAGGGCAGCGCGCTGTCGGGCAGCAGCGGCATCGGCATGAACTTCATGTCGAAGTCCGCCGACGTCTGCTTGAGCTGCTCGTTCTCCAGCCAGGAACCGCAGGTGATGAAGGCGGCCTTGTACTGGTTCCAGCGGGTCTGGGACTCGGTGTGGGTGAGGCCGTTGGTGCCCGGCATCAACAGACCCTTCTCCACCACCTCGTAGATCGCCTCGACGCCGGCCTGGGCCGCGTCCGAGCCGACGAAGGCCTTCGGGTCGAGGTTGTCGATGGCCTTCATGGCGTCCAGACCGCCCTTCTTGGCGATCAGGTCCATGATGGCGACGTTGATGTAGTACGGGTACTTGCCCTGGTGGGCGAGGCCGCCGATGCCCTGCTTCTTGGCGTCCTGGCAGACGGCGAGGAAGTCGTCCCAGGTCTTGGGCTCCTCCCAGCCCTTCTCCTTGAAGAGCTTGCCGGAGTACCACAGGCCCCAGACCGTGTAGATGTAGTTGAGGGCGACGACCTTGCCGCCCTGGAGACCCGCGTCGAGGGTGCCCGGGATGATGAGGTCGCGGACCTTCTTGCTCGGGTCGTCGATCGCGGGCGCGTCCAGAACCACGGCGAGATCGAGCAACTGCCCGTTCCTGTAGAGGACGTCGACCTTGATCTGCTGGGCGCCGGAGTCGTCGACGATGTCCGGCGGGTTGCCCGCGTTGAAGCGCGGCTGGAGCTTTCCGGTGATCTCCTGGGTGCCGGTGTGGGTGGAGGTGATCCCGAGCTTCTTCTGGAAGTCGGCTTCCCACGCCTTGGCGTAGTCGTCGCCGTAGCCGCCCTTGAAGATCACGACGTCGAGCTTGCTGCCCTTCGCCGCGCCGAAGGGATTGTCCTTCGAGGCGGTGCCCTTGGTGCTGTCGTCACTCGAATCGTCGCCGCCGCTGGCGCAGGCGGACAGAAACCCGGTCGCGGGAACGGCGGCCAAGCCGAGCGCGGCGGACCGCTTGATCAGATCGCGGCGGCCGACACCTTCATCACCGTGGCTGTCTGCGGAAGTGGATCCCATGCTCAAGTCCTCGCCTTCTCCAGGACTCAGGCGGTGAACCGGATCCTCCCCGGCACCGCGGTCAGGTCAAGCAGGTTCGTGCAGGAGCTTCGTGCAAGAGGTTCGTTCAAGAGGGGTGAATCGCCGACAGGTATAGTCCACTTCCGGTCGACGTAGCAAGATCGAATGCAATGTTGGCCATGGGTGTTTTCGAGTTGAGACCTCGCGGAAATATGAGCGCCCTGTGCGAAGCTTGCCGGAAAAATCCTCGACATAAGCCCCGAATGCCACAGCCAACACTCTTGACAGCACCGACCACTTGGGCCACTACTGATCCTTGCACGGATTGTGTGACAACGTTGTCCATCCTGGTGCAGGGAGGGTACTCGCCGATGGATCGGTACAGAACTCGGCTCAGACGGAGTGCGGCGGTCGTGATCACGGCCGCCTTTTGCGTGACGGTGGGCTCGCAGGGCGCGGCGGTCGCCCTGCCCGAGGCCCCGCCCCCGGCGGACCGGGGGTTCGCCTCCTCCTTCGAGGCCGGCGAACCCACACCGGACTGGACCAGCAGCGTCGACGGCGGCCGGGCTTCCGGCGTCGACGGCGGCTACAGCACCGGCATCCCCGGCAATGTCACCGACCAGGTCACGGACGTCCGGGCGAGCGCCGAGAACACCGGCGGCGGCGAGGTGAAGGAGAACCTCGTCGACGGCGAGCCGGGTACCAAGTGGCTGGCCTTCGAGTCCACCGGCTGGGCCGAGTTCGACCTGGCCAAGCCGCTCAAGGTGGTCACCTATGCGCTGACCTCGGCCAATGACGCCGCCGAGCGCGATCCCAGCGACTGGACGCTGAAGGGCTCGACGGACGGCAAGGACTGGAAGACCCTCGACACCCGCTCCGGCGAATCGTTCGACGAACGGTTCCGGACGAAGTCGTACGACATCGCGGATCCGGCCGAATACCAGCACTTCCGGCTCGAGATCACGAAGAACAACGGCGCCTCCGGCATCCTCCAACTGGCCGATGTGCAGTTGTCCACGGGCGGCGGCGAGGGGCCGGTGCCGCCGGACATGCTCTCGCTGGTCGACCGCGGTCCGAGCGGATCGCCCACCGCGAAAGCGGGCGCCGGATTCACCGGAAAGAGAGCCCTGCGTTACGCCGGACGGCACACCGCGGACGGGCGGGCGTACTCGTACAACAAGGTCTTCGACGTGGACGTGAAGGTCGACGCGCTCACCCGACTGTCCTACCGGATCTTCCCGGCGATGGCGGACGGCGACCGGGACTACGACGCGACGAACGTCTCCGTGGACCTGGCCTTCACCGACGGCACCTTCCTGAGCGACCTCGGCGCGCGTGACCAGCACGGATTCACGCTGTCACCGCAGGGGCAGGGCGCCTCGAAGGCGCTCTACGTCAACCAGTGGAACCACGTGGCCGCGCGGATCGGGTCGGTCGCGGCCGGGAAGACCGTCGACCGGATCCTCGTCGGGTACGACTCACCGAGCGGGCCGGCGAAGTTCCGGGGCTGGCTGGACGACGTGACGCTGGAGCGGGCCGCGCCCGAGGCGCCCAAGGCGCATCCGTCCGACTACGCGCTCACCACCCGCGGCACCCACTCCAGCGGTGGCTTCTCGCGCGGCAACGACTTCCCGGCGACGGCCGTGCCGCACGGCTTCAACTTCTGGACGCCGGTGACCAACGCGTCCTCGCTGAGCTGGCTGTACGACTACGCCCGCGCGAACAACGACGACAACCTGCCGACGATCCAGGCGTTCAGCGCGAGCCACGAGCCGAGCCCGTGGATGGGTGACCGGCAGACCTTCCAGGTGATGCCGTCGGCCGCCTCCGGGACCCCGGACACCGGCCGGGAGGCGCGGGAGCTGGCCTTCCGGCACGAGAACGAGACCGCGCGGCCGTACTACTACGGGGTGCGGTTCGAGAACGGGCTGAAGGCGGAGATGGCGCCCACCGATCACGCGGCGGTCCTGCGCTTCAGCTACCCGGGCGACGACGCGAGTGTGCTCTTCGACAATGTGACGGACCAGGCGGGGCTGACGCTCGACAAGGCGAGCGGGACCTTCACGGGCTACTCGGACGTGAAGTCCGGGCTGTCGACGGGAGCCACCCGGCTGTTCGTGTACGGCGAGTTCGACCGGGCGGTGAAGGAGGGCTCGTCGAGCGGGGTCAAGGGGTATCTGCGGTTCGACGCCGGCGCCGACCGGACCGTCACCCTGCGCCTCGCCACCTCACTCATCAGCCTCGACCAGGCCAGGGACAACCTGCGGCAGGAGATCCCGGACGGCACGTCCTTCGACGACGTGAAGGGAAGTGCCCGGCGAGCCTGGGACCGGCTGCTCGGCAAGGTCGAGGTGGAGGGTGCCACACAGGACCAGCTGACCACGCTGTACTCCAGCCTGTACCGGCTGTACCTGTACCCCAACTCCGGCTTCGAGAAGGTCGGTTCGACGTACCGGTACGCCTCGCCGTTCTCCCCGATGCCCTCCCCCGACACCCCGACTCACACCGGGGCGAAGATCGTGGACGGCAAGGTGTACGTCAACAACGGCTTCTGGGACACCTATCGGACCACCTGGCCGGCGTACTCACTGCTGACGCCCTCTCAGGCGGGCGACATGGTTGACGGGTTCGTCCAGCAGTACAAGGACGGCGGGTGGACCTCCCGCTGGTCCTCGCCCGGTTACGCGGACCTGATGACCGGCACCTCTTCGGACGTCGCCTTCGCGGACGCGTACGTCAAGGGTGTCGACTTCGACGCCAAGTCGGCGTACGACGCGGCCCTGAAGAACGCCACGGTCGCGCCCCCGTCCTCCGGTGTGGGCCGCAAGGGCATGGAGACCTCGCCCTTCCTCGGCTACACCAGTACCGACACCCACGAGGGCCTGTCCTGGGCGCTGGAGGGCTACCTCAACGACTACGGCATCGCGCGGATGGGCCAGGCGCTGTACGCGAAGACCGGAGAGAAGCGCTACCGGGAGGAGTCGGAGTACTTCCTCAACCGGGCCCGGGACTATGTGAACCTCTTCGACACCAAGGCGGGCTTCTTCCAGGGCCGGGACGCGGACGGCAACTGGCGTGTCCCGTCGTCGAGTTACGACCCACGCGTGTGGGGCTACGACTACACCGAGACCAACGGCTGGGGTTACGCCTTCACCGCCCCGCAGGACAGCCGGGGCCTCGCCAATCTGTACGGCGGCCGCTCCGGGCTCGCCGAGAAGCTGGACGAGTACTTCGCGACGCCCGAGACGGCCGCGCCGGAGTTCGTCGGCTCCTACGGCGGGGTCATCCACGAGATGACGGAGGCGCGGGACGTCCGGATGGGCATGTACGGCCACTCCAACCAGGTCGCCCACCACGTCACCTACATGTACGACGCGGCCGGTCAGCCGTGGAAGACGCAGAAGAACGTCCGTGAGGTGCTGTCGCGGCTGTACGTCGGCAGCGAGATCGGGCAGGGCTACCACGGCGACGAGGACAACGGCGAGCAGTCGGCCTGGTTCCTCTTCTCGGCGCTGGGCTTCTACCCGCTGGTGATGGGCAGCGGCGAATACGCCGTCGGCTCACCGCTGTTCACCAAGGCCACGGTCCATCAGGACAACGGCCGGGACCTGGTGGTCAGGGCGCCGAAGAACAGTGCGCGGAACGTGTACGTACAGGGTCTGAAGGTCAACGGGAAGCCCTGGAGGTCGACGTCGCTCCCCCACTCGGTCCTGTCCAAGGGGGCCGTCCTGGACTTCGACATGGGTCCGCGGCCGTCCAAGTGGGGCACGGGCAAGAACGCGGCCCCGGTGTCCATCACCCACGACGACGAGGTGCCGACGCCGCGCGCGGACGTGCTCGCCGGTGACGGGGCGCTGTTCGACAACACCTCCGCGACGGACGCGACCGTGACCTCGGTGGATCTGCCGGTGTCCGGATCGGTCAAGGCCCTGCAGTACACGGTGACATCGTCCCGGGACCATGCGAAGGCGCCGGACGGCTGGACACTCCAGGGCTCGGACGACGGGACCACGTGGAAGACCCTCGACCGGCGCTCCGGTGAGGCCTTCGCATGGGACCGGCAGACACGGGCGTTCTCCGTGAGGTCCGCGGGTACGTACGGGAAGTACCGTCTCGTGCTCGACGGCGAGGCGGCGGTCTCGGAAGTCGAACTGCTCGCCTGAGCAGGAGCGTTGGGGGTCTCATGCAGGGTGTCGATCCGGCCTGGCTGCCGGACGGGGCGTTCCGGCCGATCGGCACCCGGCGGACCCTGATCCGCGGCTCGCATCCACTGGTGGACACGGTCCACGGGGAGGTGGCTCAGGCCTGCGAACGGTTCGGCGGGAGCGTCTCGCGCGAAACCGGTGCCTGCGACCTGGTGTTGGAGCTCGACGGTGACGACGGCTCCGAGGGGTTCGGGTACGGACGCCGTGACGGCTGTACGACCGTCACGGCGTCCGGGGCGCGCGGGTTGCTGTACGGGTTCTTCCACGTCGTGCGGCTCGGGGAGGCGGCGTTCCAGGGGCAGGTCCAACGGGAGCAGCACCGACCGCGGTTGCCGCTGCGGATGCTCGACCACTGGGACAACGTGGCCGTGCACCCGGTCATGGGCCAGGTGGAGCGCGGATACGCGGGCGGGTCGCTGTTCTGGGAGGACGGGCGGGCGCGCGGGCAGTGGGAGCGGGTGCGGCAGTACGGAAGACTGCTCGCCGCGTGCGGGATCAACGCCCTGGCCGTCAACAACGTCAACGTGCACGCGACCGAGGCACGGCTGCTGACCGACCGGATCGGTGAAGTGGCCGACATCGCGGGTGTGTTGAGGCCGTACGGCATTCGCGTCCACCTCTCGGTGACCTTTGCCGCGCCGATGTTGCTGGGCGGTCTGCCGACGGCCGATCCGCTCGACCCGGACGTGTCGGCGTGGTGGGCCGAGGCGGCCGCGCGGGTGTACGCGGCGATCCCCGACTTCGGCGGGTTCGTGGTCAAGGCCGACTCCGAGGGCCGGCCGGGCCCGTTCGCGTACGGGCGCACCCACGCCGACGGCGCCAACATGCTGGCCGCTGCTCTGGAACCGCACGGCGGCACGGTCCACTGGCGGGCCTTCGTCTACGACCACCGCCAGGACTGGCGGGACCGCTCGACCGACCGGGCGCGGGCCGCGTACGACCATTTCGTGCCGCTGAACGGAGAGTTCGCGGACAACGCCGTCCTCCAGGTCAAGCACGGGCCGATGGACTTCCAGGTGCGGGAGCCGGTCTCACCCCTGATCGGGGCGATGCCCGCCACGCGGCTCGCAGTGGAACTCCAGGCGACGCAGGAGTACACCGGGCAGCAGCGGCACGCGTGCTGGCTGGGGCCGATGTGGAGCGAGGTGCTGCGCTTCGGGATCAACGGGGAGTCCACAGTTGGTGAGTTGGCGCGCGGTGGGCTCGTCGCCGTGTCCAACGTCGGGGACGACCCGTTCTGGACCGGGCATCCGCTGGCCCAGGCGAACCTGTACACGTTCGGGCGGCTGGCCTGGGAGCCGGGGGCCGATCCGCATCGCGTCCTCGACGAATGGATCGGGCTCACCTTCGGAGCCGGGCCGGTGGCGGGGGTGCGCGCGGTGTTGACCGGATCATGGCGGACGTACGAGAAGTACACCGCACCGCTCGGAGTCGGCTTCATGGTCCAGCCGGGGCACCACTACGGGCCGAGCGTCGACGGCTACGAGTACAGCCCGTGGGGCACCTACCACTTCGCGGACCGCGACGGCCTCGGTGTCGACCGGAGCGTGGCGAGCGGGACCGGGTACGCGGGGCAGTACGCGAAGCCCTGGGCCGAGGTGTACGAGTCCGCGGAGACCTGCCCGGACGAGCTGCTGCTGTTCTTCCACCACGTGTCGTACGACCACATGCTGCGCAGCGGCAAGACGGTGATCCAGCACATCTACGACACGCATTTCGAGGGCGTGGCGGAGGTGGAGGCAACGCGGGAGGTGTGGGCCTCGCTGGCGGGTCTCGTGGACCCGGCGTGCCACGCGCGGGTGACGGAGCGGTTCGAGGAGCAGCTCCGCAGTGCCCGCGAGTGGCGCGATCAGGTCAACAGTTACTTCTTCCGGAAGTCGGGGGTGCCGGACGAGCGGGGGCGGCGCATCTACTGAAGGCGTAGGACGGCGACGCCCCGCGGGTCGAGAGTGAGCGGGGCGCCCGCCTCGGTCCGCTTCCCCGTGAGCAGGTCGGTCGCGGTGGCGTGGGCCGTCAACTCCACTGGCACCGCAGCGTGGTTGAGGAGGAACAGCAGGCGGCTTCCGTCAGGGGCCGTCCTGGCCGCGACCTCCAGTCCTTCGTGATCGGCGTACGGGCCGATCAGGTCGTGGCGGGCCAGGACACGGCGGACCACCTGGTTCACACCCGGCTGACCGAGGGCGGTGGCGACGTACCAGCCCTCGCCCTGCCCGTAGTGGTTGCGGGTCACGGCGGGGGTTCCGGCGTAGAAGTCCGCGCCGTACGTGGCGACCGTCTCGGCGCCCCGCGGCCGCACGATCTCGAAGACGAGCCGTCCCTCCGAGCCCAGTTCGGGGACGGGCTGGGCGAACCCCGGCGGGCGGGAGTCCCACTCGTCGATGCGGATGCCCATCAGGGGTGCGAGGGGGCCGGGGACGTCGGTGAGAAAGGCCCGGTCGTGCTCGTCGACCCGGCCGGAGAGGAAGGTGGCGAGGACCGTGCCGCCGCGTTCCGCCACCGCTTCGAGCCGGGCGGCGAGGTCGCCCTTGACCATGTGCAGGGCGGGGGCGAGCACCACGTCGTACGGGGTGAGGTCGGTGGTGTGCGGGACGACGTCCACGTCCGCGCCTGCCTCGCGGGCCGCCCGGTAGTAGGCGTGCACCACCTCCTGGTACCGGACCAGGCGCGAGGGACCGTCGGAGATCTCCAGGGCCCACCAGCTGTCCCAGTCGAAGAGCAGGGCGGTGCGGGCCGGGGTGCGGGCACCGAGAGACGCGTTGCCGAGCAGCTCCAACTCCTCGCCCAGTGCGGCCACCTCCCGGAAGACCCGGGTGTCGTCGCGGCCCGCGTGGCCGATGACCGCCCCGTGGTACTTCTCGCAGGCTCCCCGGGAGGCGCGCAGCTGGAAGTAGAGGGCCGCGTCGGCGCCGTGGGCGATCGCCTGGTAGGTGGCCAGGCGCAACTCGCCCGGCCTGCGCAGGGGGTTGACGTCACGGCAGGCCGTGGTGGACGGGGTCTGCTCCATCAGCCAGAAGGGAGCGCCGCCCTTGAGGCCGCGCATCAGGTCGTGGGCCAGGGCGGCCCAGGTCGGCGGGGCGTCCAGGGGCGGGTAGCTGTCCCAGGACACGAAGTCGAGGTGGGGTGCCCAGCGGTGGTAGTCGAGGGGGCGAAACATGCCCATGAAGTTGGTCGTGACGGGGGTGACCGGATCATGGGTGCGGATCACCTCCTTCTCGGCGAGGAAACAGCCGAGCAGCGCGTCGGTGGTGAAGCGGAAGTAGTCGAGCGTGATGCCCTGGAAGGCGGTGTGGTCGGGGCCCCGCCAGTGCTCGGTGAGGGCGCTCGGCGGTTCGATCTCCTCGAAGGAGGTGTAGCGGTGTGACCAGAACGTCGTCCACCAGGCGTCGTTGAGGGCGTCCAGGGTGACGTATCTGTCCCTCAGCCAGTCCCGGAAGGCGTCGGCGCACAGGTCGCAGTAACAGAAGCCGCCGTACTCGTTGTTGATGTGCCAGGCGAGCAACGCCGCGTGGTCCGCGTACCGTTCGGCGAGTCGTTCCGCCATGGCCGTGGCGAGTCGGCGGTACGCCGGTGAGCTGGGGCAGAAGTTGTGGCGCTGGCCGTAGCGGTGCCGGCGGCCCTCGAAGTCGGTGCGGTTGACCTCGGGATACCGGTGCGCGAGCCAGGGCGGCAGGGCGGCCGTGCCGGTGGCCAGACAGACCTGTCGGCCCTCGGCCGCCGCCCGGTCCAGGATGCGGTCGAGGATCGTGAAGTCGTAGGTGTGCTCGGCGGGTTGGGTGACGGACCAGGAGAAGACGCCGACGGTGAGGGTGTCGATGCCGGCCCGGGTGAACAGACGGTGGTCGGCGTCCCAGACCTCCTGCGGCCACTGCTCGGGGTTGTAGTCGCCGCCGTAGGGGATCTTGGAGCTCGACGGGCTCATGCGGTGAAGTCCTCCTGGGTCTCGGCGATCACGGGGCGGCTGCTGTGCAGCAGGGACAGCAGCAGCGGGGCCGCCAGCAGGGCGGGCAGGGCCTCGGTCAGTACGGCGGTCCCGGCGGCCGTCAGGACGAGCAGCGAGGCGGCGCCGAGGGTGGCGCCCCCGTGCCGGAAGAGGAAGTAACCGGCGAGGCGTGCGGTGTCCCTCGCCCGGAAGGCGAACAGGGCGGTGAGGACGAGCGTGTGCGCACCCCACAGAAGGGAGCCGACGCCGATCGCCGCCAGCAGTACGGCCCACCAGCCGGGCAGGCCGGTGGCGGTGAAGTGGGTGAGCGTGAAGGCGATGACCGTGAGCCAGGTCAGCAGGGGGGTCCACAGCTTCAGGGCGGGGACGGCGTTGAGCCGCCAGCCGCGCCAGTAGGACCGGGCCGGGTGGAGGTCGGTGAGGTCGCGGTCGCGGTGGTGGAGGGCGTACAGGGCGGCGGCCGTGGCCGGGCCGAGGGGCAGCAGGCATACGGCGGCGAGCGGGAGGTTGGCGGGGGCGGGGCCCAGCAGGAGCAGCCCTGCCAGGCCCGGGGAGGCGGCGACGAGCAGCAGGGCCTCGACGGTGACGAGGGTGTGGATGAGGGCCGCGGCGCGGGAGAGGGGGCCGGTGCCGAAGGAGGGGGCGGTGCCGGGGCGGTCGTCGCGAACCGTGAGTGGGACGCCGGGTCGGGCGGCGGCCGGGGTGGCGTAGGGCGGGGTGGCGTGGGCCGGGGTGGCGTGGGCCCCCGCCCGGGTGCGACCGGCTGCCGCGCGTACCCGGCTCACCCCACTCACCGCGGGCCCGTCCCCAGCAGTCGGCGTTCGTCCCACCACTCCGGTGCCTCCTCCACGACCGGGCTCACCTCCACGAGCGTGATCTCGTGGCGGGCCAACGTCAGGTCCAGTTCGGTCCGGTCGTCCTCGACCGGCAGCCGCAGGTGCTGCCGGCCGGGCTCGGCGGCCTCGTGGAGTACGTCGAGCTGGTGCGGGTGGGGTGAGCGCGGGCTGCCCATCCGCTGCCAGGCCGTGCGGGCGTTGCCGTGCTCCTCGTCGACCACGGACCGCCGTACGAACGCCTCCCGCGCACCCGGCACCGGCACGGACAGGCGCAGCCGGTGCCGGGACGGCCCGGGCGTCTCACCGCTCGCGTCGACCGGTGCCCAGGCGAGGACGGTCACCCGGCCGTCGGGGTGCCGGGTGACCAGGTGGTCGGCGCCACGGGTGAGCAGGTCGGGGCCCATGCGGGCCATGAAGGCGTAGAGGTGGTAGGTCGGTTTCCTCACCTGTCGGTGGGTGAGCAGGCCGAAGCCGCCGTGGAAGAGCGCGGTCGGCGGGCCGTTCTCCTCGAACATGTCGCTGAAGGTCCAGTACGAGAAGGAGTCGACGTGATCGCCGCCGCGCGCGAGGACCGGAGCCAGGTACGCCGCGTGGAAGGCGGTGTCGTGGACCGGGTTGTCGGGGCGGTAGGAGGAGTTGAACTCCGTGATGTGCACGGGCAGTTCGGCGAGGCGGGTGCCCTTCAGCCGTTCGCGGGGCGTGGCGAACTGGTCCAGGAGGTCCTGGGCCGGTGCCAGGGTCTGGTGGGTGCCGAAGGGGACGTGCTGGGCGGGTCCCGAGGTGTAGGCGTGCTTCGACACGAAGTCGACCGGGACGTCGCGCTCTGCGGCGAACTCGGCGAAGCGGTCCAGCCACTCGTCCGCGGCCGGTGAGATCGCGGGGCCGCCGACCTGGAGATCCGGGTCCACGTCCTTCACCACGCCCGCCGTCACCTCGTAGAGGCGGTGGTACGCCTTCTCGTCCGCGCCCTGCCAGAAGTCGGGCAGGTTGGGCTCGTTCCACACCTCGATGGGCCAGGTGCGCACCTCGGCGAGGCCGTAGCGGTCGATGAGGTGCCTGAGGGTCGCCCGGACCAGGTCGGCCCACTCCTTCTCGGACCGGGGCGGGGTGACGTTCCCGTGCCACCAGAACACGGTCTGCTCCCCCGACGCCAACTCCGCCGGCATGAAGCCGAGTTCGAGGAAGGGCCGGATGCCGAGCTCCAGGTAGGCGTCGACGACCTGGTCGACGTAGGTGAAGGAGTGCCGGACGCGCCGGACGCCCTCGGGCCACTCGTACGGCCGGTAGACGCCCATGCCGTCGCTCAGCAGCCCGTGGCCCCGGATGTACCGGAAGCCGATCTCGCGCTGGAGCAGCTTCAGGGAGTCCTGGTAGTCGCGGCGCAGGGCGAGTTCGATCCGGCCGGTGCCCACGCAGTGGCGCCAGGCGTCGGAGAAGGGTCCGGACGGCTCGGTGGGGACGCGGAAGATCACCCGTTCTCCTTCTGGAAACGCTCGTGCGCCTTGTTGTGCAGGTCGACGAGTTGCTGCATGTTCTTCGCCTTCAACTCGGCGACGAACGCGTCCCATTCGGACAGCGGGCGCTTGCCGAGCACGAACTGGAGGGTGTTCTGGATGGCGTGGTCCTTGAGGGGGGTGTCCCAGAGGGTCGCCTGCTCCTGCTCGAAGGACTGCAGGGGGTGGGCCGGGTCGACGGGCAGTTCCTTGCGCCGGGACATGACGTCCTGGAACTTCTTCTCGTCGGGGCTGAAGTTGGAGGACACCAGCTCCCAGCTGCCGCCGTAGGTGAACACGCCGTTGAAGAAGCCGTAGTCCTTCTGGAGGTCCTTCGGGGCGTCGGGATCGGAGCCCATCAGCGAGATCCCGGGCTTCAGCGTGTACCTGCCGCCGGACTCGGTGTAAGTGACGCCCTCCACGCCCCACTTGCAGAACTTCTGGCCCTCGTCGGAGTACCAGAGCCAGTCCACGAACTGCATCATCGCGACGAAGTCGGCGCTCTTGAGGGCCTTGCTGGAGATCATGACGCCGTTCTCCAGCCGGATGCCACTCAGCAGGACCGGTCCTGCCGGACCGAGCGGCACCGGGACCATCTCGATCTTCGAGCCCTTGACCTGCTTGTTCAGGTTGTAGCGGTAGTTCTGGACCAGCTCCTGCGGGTTGGCGCTGATCGCATAGGACTTCTCGGCCAGCAGCTTCTGCACGGCCTGGTCGTCCTGCTGGGTGAAGCTCTCGGGGTCCAGCAGCTTCTCGGCGACGATCTTCCGCAGATACTCGATCATCTGCCGGTAGCCGTCCTGGGTCGCCGTGAAGACGAACTGCTGCTTCTTGGCGTCGAAGCTGATGTTGTCGTACGCCCAGCCCGCCCGGACGCCGTACGCCTGGCCCAGATAGCCGAACAACGCGCCGCACGGGAAGGGGGTGTTGGTGCTCCAGCGGTCCGTCCACGGGTACTTGTCCGGGTACTCCGCCTTGAGCGCCTTGAGGACGTCGTACACCTCGTCCCAGGTCGTGGGCAGGGACAGTCCGTGCTGGTCGAGGATGTCCGTGCGGAAGGACAGCGAGTAGCCGGCCTTGGGCCTCTCGTGCAGCCCGGGCAGCAGGTAGTACTTGCCGTCGGACTGCCGGATGGAGTCGAGTTCCGGCTCCAGCTTCCACTTCTTCACCTTGTCGCGGAAGTTGGGCATCAGGTGCGTGTAGTCGCTGACCGGGAGGATGGCGCCCGACGAGACGAAGGCCACCTCGGAGGGGTGGTACGTCTTCGGGATCAGGAAGGGCGCGTCGCCCGCGCCGATCAGGACACTGCGCTTCTTCTCGTAGTCGGCCAGGGGGACGTCGAGGGGCTTGATGGTGACGCCGGTGCGTTGGGTGACCTCCTTCCAGAACAGCCAGTTCTTCTTGAGGGGGTAGACCGGGTTGTCGTTGTGCAGCAGGGAGAAGGACAGCGCCTTGGTGGCCTTGAACTGCTGGCCGGCCTGGTACTCCTTCATCGCGCCGTTCTGCTTCTTGGACAGGTCCTTGGAGTCGCCTCCGTCGTCGCCGCTGCCACAGCCGGTGAGGGTGGCGAGGCCGATGAATCCCGCGGCGGCCAGGATCTGACGCCGTGACAGCTGTCCGGTGTTCTCCACGGATACTCCCTTGTTCCGTAAGTGAAATGACGGGCTGTCAGCCCTTGACCGCGCCGAGCATCACGCCCGAGACGAAGAAACGCTGGACGAACGGGTACACGCAGATGATCGGCAGCGCGGTGAGCACGATCGTGACCGCCTGGATGCTGGCGCCGACCTGGCTGAGTTCCGCCGTGCCTGCGCCCGCGTTGCCGCCCCCGGTGGCACCGGCGATGAGGTTGCGCAGATAGACGGTGACCGGCATCAGGTCGGAGTGGTCCATGTAGAGGAACGCGCTGAACCAGGAGTTCCAGAAGGACACCGTGTAGAAGAGCACCATGGTCGCGACGACCGCCTTGGACAGCGGCAGCACGATCCTGAGGAGGATGCCGTAGGTGCTCAGGCCGTCGATCTGCGCGGCCTCCTCCAGATCGGTCGGCAGGCTCTCGAAGAAGGCCTTCATCACCAGCAGGTTGAAGACGCTGATCGCGTTGGGCAGCGCGATGGCCCAGACGCTGTTCTTCAGCCCGAGGTGGGTGACCAGGAGGTAGTTCGGGATCAGACCGCCGGTGAAGAACATCGTGAACACGGCGATGCCGACGAGCAGTCCGCGCCCCCTGAGGTGCTTCTTCGACAGGACGTAGGCGTAACAGGTGGTCAGGACCATGGCGACTGCGGTGGACACGAGCGTGTAGAACACGGTGTTGCCGTAGTTCCGCCAGAACATCGAGTCCTGGAAGACGATCCGGTACGTGGTGAGGTTGAACCCCTTGGGCCACAGGGTCACTTCACCGGCCCGGATCTGCCGCTCCCCGCTGAAGGACCTCGCGACGATGTTGACGAAGGGGTACAGGGTCACGAGCACCACGAGGGTGAGGATCACCCCGTTGACGCCCTGGAAGACCCGGTAGGAACGGCTCGGCCTCACCACAGGCTGGTCCCCACTGCGCGGCGCGAGAGCGTGTTGGCGGTCGTGATCAGGACCAGGCCGATGACCGCCTCGAACAGCCCGATGGCGGCGGCGTAACTGAAGCTGTTGGACTCGACGCCCGCCCGGTAGACGTACGTCGAGATCACGTCGGCGGTCGGGTACGTCAGCGGGTTGTAGAGCAGCAGGACCTTCTCGAAGCCGACCGCCATGAACGTGCCGATGTTGAGGATCAGCAGCGTGATCATGGTGGGGCGGATGCCGGGCAGGGTGACGTGCCAGATCTGCTTCCAGCGGTTGGCGCCGTCGATGCGCGCGGCCTCGTACAGGTCCTCGTCGATGGTGGTGAGCGCGGCGAGGTAGAGGATCGTGCCCCAGCCGGCGGTCTGCCAGACCTCCGAGCCGACGTAGATCGTGCGGAACCAGTCGGGTTCCTGGATGAAGCGGATCTCGTCGTGGCCGAACCAGCCGAGGGCGTGGTTGACCGGACCGTCGGTGGCGAGCATCTGCATCGTGAGGCCGGCGACGATCACGATCGACAGGAAGTGCGGGAGGTACGACACCGACTGCACGAACCGCTTCAGGGAGCGCCGGCGCACCTCGTTGAGCAGCAGGGCGAGGACGATCGGGATCGGGAAGCAGAACACCAGCGTGAGCCCGCCGAGCCACAGGGTGTTGCGGAACACCTGCCAGAAGGTCGGGTCGCCAAGGAACATGCGCACATAGCGCAGACCCACCCAGTCCTCGCCGAACATCGAGCCACCGGGCTCGAAGCGCCGGAACGCGATCACGTTGCCGATCATCGGCAGATAGCGGAAGACCAGGAAGAACAGCAGCGGCAGGACGGCCAGCGAGTAGAGCTGCCAGTCGCGGCGCAGGGTCCGGCGCCAACTCCTGCGCGGCGAGGGGTGGGTTGCGGCCACGGGTGGGTCTTGAACGCTGGACGGTGGAGAGGCCGACTTGACGGATGTGCTCATGCTCGGTCCTCTCAGACGGAGGCACGGAACCGAAACTTTCGAGCGCTTACCGGTAACTTCGCGGCAACTTAAAGGGATGGAGAAAGCGCTGTCAATGGGGCGGGCAGGAGATACCTGAGGGAGGAGTGGGGTAGGACAGGAAGGCGACATGCCGGCCCTCTCCGCAAGTTTCACTAAGTGGACCGACTCATGCGAGGTGCCCTGTGCCTGCGTTCGACCTGCCCGTCAGGGAGCTGGAGCAGTACCGCCCCGATGTCCAGGAACCCCCGGATTTCGACGAGTTCTGGCGTGACACCCTGAAGGAGGCGGCGCAGCCGGACGTGTTGGTGTCGGTGCGCCCGGCGGAGAGCGGGCTGCGGCTGACCCGGACCTGGGACGTGACCTTCCGCGGCTTCGCCGGTGATCCGGTACGCGCCTGGTACAGCAGACCCGCCGGGGTGCGCGAGCCACTGCCCGCGGTCGTCGAGTACGCCGGCTACGGCCGTGGCCGCGGTCTCCCCCACGAGCGGCTGACCTGGGTGAACGCCGGGTACGCGCATCTGCTGATGGACAACCGCGGTCAGGGCGACCAGTACGGCAACGGCGGCGCGACCCCCGACCCGCACGCCTCGGCACCGGGCGGCCCGGGCCCCGCGGTGCGGGGGCTGCTCGATCCACGCGCCTACCACTACCGGCGGCTGATCACGGACGCGGTGCGTGCGGTGGCCGCTGTGCGCGCCCTTCCGGGTGTGGAGGCGTCCGGCGTCGCGGCCGTCGGCAACAGCCAGGGTGGCGGACTGGCGTTGGCGGTCGCGGGGCTGGTGCCGGATCTGGCGGCGGTCCTGGTCACCGCGCCTTTCCTGTGCGGGATCCGGCGCGCCTTGGACCTCACCGACGCGAGTCCGTACGGCGAGATCAGCGCATACCTCTCGGTGCACCGGGGCGTGGAGGAGGCCGCGTACCGCACGCTCTCGTATGTGGAGGGCGTCTCCTTCGCGCGGCGCGCTGCGGCCCCGGCCCACTTCGGAACCGGCCTGCGCGACACGGTGTGCCCGCCGAGCGGGGCGTACGCGGCCTTCAACCGCTACGGCGAACTGACCGGCGTGGACCCCCGCAAGGAGATCCACGCCTATCCGTACAACGGTCACGAGGGGGGCGACGCGGTGCAGGTGCGACGCCAACTCGACTGGATGGCAGGGGTGTTGGAGGTGGCCCCCGTCAGCCTCGCCACGCCTGCAAGCCCCGTCAGCTCACAGCTGGCGTGAACTGGTGCAACTCCAGCCATTGTCGCAGTCGGCCTCGTCATGGTCGCCGGTGTCGTCCGAGATCCCGGTGTTGTCGTACGCGGCGAGGAGGGTCGGGCGCGGCCACCCCCAACTGAGTTGACATCGTTGTCCGTTGACGCGACAGAGTCAGGTGTAGACCACTCGACAACGTTGTCGCGCGTCGCGTCGTCACAAGCCATGCACCATCCGTGTCGGCCACCACCCCCCTTGCGCCGGCACGGCTCGCGGACCCGGTGGCGCACAGCCCCACCGGGTCCGCCCTGAGCATGAAGGTCCCGAGCGTGCTCTGGCGGTGACTCAGCCGACGCGGCAGGGAAGTGTCGTGGCGGTGTCGCCTCCGGATCCGGTGACGACGTATCCGAACGTCGCACTCTGTCCCGGACTGAGTGAGCCGTTCCAGTTGGCGTTGTGCACCATCACGTCCTGGCCGGTGTAGGTGGCGCTGCCGTTCCAGAGACTGTCGACCTTCTGTCCGGCCGGCAGGGTCCAGTCGACCATCCAGCCCAGCATCGGCACGTCGCCGGAGTTGGTGACGGTCACCTCGGACTGGTAGCCGCCGCTCCAACTGCCCGTGGTCTTACGGGTGGCGGTGCAGGTGCCGGGCACCGGCTCGGACGGGTTGCCGGGCTCGTGGATGCCGGTGACCTCGCCGTTGCCGCCGTCGAAGACGACGTCGGAGCAGGAGTAGAAGGTCTCCGCGCTGTCCGAGCGCTGCCAGACCATGTAGATGATGTGGCGGCCGGACTTGTTCGCCGGAAGCTGTCCCGTCCAGGAGTAGTTGGCCTCGACCGTGCCCGGGCTGCCGTTGAGCGGCGGGTGGTCGACGCTGAGGAACGGCTGGGCCTCCATGTCGTCCCAGGTGAGGGTCTTCTTGGGGTCGAAGCCGTCCTTGGTGACGTAGACGTAGAACCAACCCGGGTGCGCCGCCCAGGCGTTGTAGGAGAAGTCGACCGTCTTGCCCGCGGTGAGATGGGTGAGCGGCCAGTCGTCGCGGGCGGCGTTGAAGCCGGTGAAGTTGGTGTTGCCGCCGCTGCACAGCTGACCGTCCGGCACGAAGCCGCGGGTGCGGCCGGCGCCGTCCGAGCGGAGCACGGAGAACCAGTTGTAGAACGGTGTGGTGCCGCTGACCGCCTGGGCGTTCCGGCAGGCCGGGTTGACCGGCTTGATCTCACCGGTGTCGGTCAGCGCGTCCTGCCAGCACAGGAAGGTACGGCTGGCGGGCTTCATCGGGGTGCCGTGGGCCTCGGCCTTGCCGCCGGCCGTGAGGACGAGACTGAGGGCGGGGATGGTGGCGAGCAGGGAGACGAGGACCAGGAAGAGGGCTCTGGGGCGTGTCACCCTCGATAACTTTGTCAGGATCATGACAGTCCAGTCCGTTCCTTGGGGTACGGGCCGTGTGGGGTGTGTGGTTGCCTGTGGCTGCCGTGGGATGGGGGCGACCGGCGGGCGGGTTCCGGTCCGTCCGAATGGGAGCGCTCCCACCCCACGTGTTGCGGAAGGTAGCGCGAACCGGGGCGACTGTAAACAGCTGGCGGTGTCTTCGCCTGGGTGCGGTCCCGCATCCCCCTGTAAGTACCGGCCGTGTTCTGGTGGGGCGGGCGGTTGCCTGAGTACGCCGGGGTCGGCGGAGCGCAGTGCTGCGAGAGGTTGGCGGGGCGGGTGCCGCTCGGACGGCCGAGGGACTCAACTCGCCTCCTTCCAGGGCCCGTAGCCGTCGGGCAGGCATCGCTCGGTCGGCCAGCGCGGCGGTGGGGCGGCGGCAGGTGCTGCCCGCCTCACGGGCACCTGGGGTCTGGCTACGCCGGGTCCCAGGTGCCCATCCCGGGGCTCAGCGTTTGAGCGTGAAGGTGAAGGCGCTGGAGAGTCTGGCGTTCAGCCGGACCCCGGAGACCAGCTTGCCCTCCGTGATGAGTCTCTCGACCTCGGCCCGGGAAAGGCCGCAGCCTTCGGCGATCAGCCGCACCGGGCGGACGGGGATCCGGGCCGCGAAACGGACCGATACGTCGATCACCTCGCGGCTGAGATGACCCGTTCCGCCGGTGTCGAGGCGCCAGGCGCCGCCCCAGTCCAGGGCGATGCGGTTACGGCGTCGCAGGACCGGGTTCTGGAGCAACTCGGCGGCCAGACCAGGGTCGTTGGCGTGCAGCCGGTCCAGCAGTTCAGGTCGTACGGAACGCACATGGCTCCGCTCGAGGACCGTGAGCTTCGCCGTGTCCCCGCAGACGGTACAGAGCACGAGGAGCCAGGCGTCGATGAGCTTGTGGTTCGCGTTGACGCGAAACTTGCCGTTCGCCCGGAAGCGTTGCGACGCGCACACGCGGCAACGGCGGAGAACGAGCGGGAGGCAGGTGGGCATGACCACCCAGTCGGTGAGCACAGGAGTACACCGGTTTCAGTGAGAAGTCCGCAGCAAAAAGCAGCGCGGCGCACAGGTGCGACGCGCGACCGATCAGCGTTCGGGAGGTCTCACACGGTGTACAACGGCACGTCCTTGTTTGGGGAACCCGGTTCGGCAGCACGGTAATGGCGGTCAGCGGCGCGGCTCCACTGGTTTTCGACCCTGCGACGGGAGTGAGGGTCCGAGCGCCTGAGAGACAATCAACCGACGCGATTACACCGACGCCCCGTTGCCCGAGACCGCCCGCTCCTCCTCCACCGCCGTCTCCATGGCCGCCGGGAGCTCGATCGTGAACTCGGTGCGTCCCGGGACGCTGTTCACCTGGATGTGGCCGCCGTGGGCCGCCGAGATCGCCGCCGCGATGGCCAGACCCAGGCCGGAGCCACCGGAGTTGGCGTCGGCGCGGGAGCGGGAGGTGTCTGCTCGGGTGAAGCGTTCGAAGACCGTGGGCAGGAGGGCCGGGGGGATGCCGGGGCCGTTGTCGCGGACGCGGATCACGCAGCGATCGCCCGCGGACTCCACCGCTGCCGTCACCCTCGTACCGGCCGGTGTGTGCATCCTCGCGTTGGCCAGGAGGTTGGCCACCACCTGGTGCAGGCGGGCCGCGTCGCCGGTTACCAACGCCGGGGTGTCCAGGCTCAGTTCGAGCTGCCAGTCGTGGCCGCTTCCCGCCGCGCGCGCGTCCCACACCGCCTCCGCGACCAGTCCCGCCAGGTCCACCTCGGCGGACTGGAGGGGGCGGCCCTCGTCGAGGCGGGCCAGCAGGAGCAGGTCCTCCACCAGGCCCGTCATCCGCGCCGACTCCGCCGAGACCCGGCGCCAGGCCAGCACCGGTTCGATGCGGTCGGTGCCGCGGTTCATCAGCTCGGCGTATCCGGCGATCGAGGCGAGCGGTGTGCGCAGTTCGTGGCTGGCGTCGGCCAGGAAGCGCCGCATGTGTTCCTGGCTGCGCCGCATCCGCTCCTCGCCGCGCTGCCGCTCGGCGAGGGAGGACTCCACGTGGTCGAGGAGATGGTTGAGCGCGGCGCCGACCTGGCCGGCCTCGCTGTCGGGGTCGGTGTCGCGCTCGGGTACCCGGGGCAGGCCGGTGACCTCGCCGTGTCCGAGCGGGGCGCGGGAGACCTCGGCGGCGGTGGCGGCGACCCGGCCGAGGGGGCGCAGTTGCCGCCGTATGACCACCGCGCAGACGCAGCCGGCGACGGCCAGCCCGGCCACGGCGACGCCCGTCTCGATCATCACGAGTCCACTGATCATGTCCTGGACGTCGTCCATGGGCAGGCCGGCGAGGACCCGGACACCGCCGTCCACGAGGACGGTGACCCGGTAGATGCCGAGGCCGGGCACGGTCCGGGTGTGCATCGCCCCGTCCGCCCGGATGCCGGCCAGGGCGGTGCGCTGGCCGGTACCGAGGCCGCGGGTCGGGCCGTCCTGGACGACGACGGCCGCGGAGACGACGGCGCCGTCCTCGTCCAGCCGGGCGGCGAGCATTCCGGCGGGCTGCCCGTTTTCCCCCAGGAACGTCAGATCGTCCTGGTGGTCCTGGTGCAACGAGGCTCCTCCCAGGGCCCGTTCGGCGGTGTCGCGGACCCGGTCGTCCAGGCTGCCCATCAGATAGGCGTGCTGGAAGAGCGTGGTGATCAGGCCCATCGCGACACACATCACGACCAGAGTGGCGCTGACGAAGACGAGCAGGCGGGTACGGAGGGAACGGGTGCGGATGGAACGGGTACGCGTCCTCGCGCTCGGCCGCCGGCTCATCTCCCGTCCTCCGCGGCCCTGATGGAGTACCCGAACCCGCGCACGGTGTGGATCATCGGTGCCCGTCCCCTGTCGATCTTCCGGCGCAGGTTGGAGATGTAGACCTCGACGAGATTGCCGCCGCCGAAGGAACTGCTCCAGACGTGGTCGAGGATCTGCGCCTTGCTGAGCACCTGGCGCGGGTGGCCGAGCAGGAGACCGAGCAGGTCGAACTCCTTCGCGGTGAGCTGGACGGGCTCGCCCGCGCGGCGCACTTCGCGGGTGTTCTCGGTCAGGACCAGGTCGCCGAGCACATGGACGCGGTCGTCGGTGCGTCCGTGCACGGAGCCGGCCCGGCGCAGCAGTGCGCGCAGCCGCAGTACGACCTCCTCCAGGGAGAAGGGCTTGGTGACGTAGTCGTCGGCACCGGCCTCCAGCCCGTCGAGCCGGTGTTCCAGGGCGTCGCGGGCGGTGAGCATGAGGACGGGCAGTTTCGGGTTCTCGAAGCGCAGCCGGCGCAGCACCTGGAGGCCGTCCAGGTCGGGCAGCATCCAGTCCAGGACGACGGCGTGCGGTGCGCAGTCGCGTGCGCTCCTCAGCGCGCTGCGCCCGTCCAGGGCCGGGTAGGGGCGCCAGCCCGCCTCGGTGACGGCGACGGACAGCACTTCGTTGAGTGCGGGCTCGTCGTCGACGATGAGCACGCGTACACGGCCCGTCCGGGGCCCGGAGGTGCTGGTCATGTACCGATCGTGTCCCGGCCCGCTGAGGGAATCCTGTGTTCCACCTGAGGGTGGGTGATGACCTGCGGTGACGGGGTACGGCGAAGGGCCGCACCCCCGTCACCGGGAGTGCGGCCCTCAGGCGTCCGAAGAACTCCGGAAAGGAGTCCGGAAGGACTTACTTGCGGATCAGGCTGCGGAGCACGTACTGCATGATGCCGCCGTTGCGGTAGTAGTCGGCCTCACCGGGGGTGTCGATGCGGACGACCGCGTCGAACTCGACACCCGTGTCGGTGGTGACCTTGACCGTGCGCGGCGTGCTGCCGTTGTTGAGCTCCTCGACACCGGTGAAGGAGAAGGTCTCCTCGCCGGTCAGACCGAGGGTCTCGGCGCTCGCGCCCTCCGGGTACTGCAGCGGCAGGACGCCCATGCCGATGAGGTTCGAGCGGTGGATGCGCTCGTACGACTCGGCGATGACGGCCTTGACGCCGAGGAGCGCGGTGCCCTTGGCGGCCCAGTCGCGGGACGAGCCGGAGCCGTACTCCTTGCCGGCCAGGACGACCAGCGGGATGCCCTGCTCGATGTAGTTGCGCGAGGCGTCATAGATGAACGACACCGGAGCGCCCTCGACGGTGAAGTCGCGGGTGTAGCCGCCTTCCGTCCCCGGCGCGATCTGGTTGCGCAGGCGGATGTTGGCGAACGTGCCGCGGATCATGACCTCGTGGTTGCCTCGGCGCGAGCCGTAGGAGTTGAAGTCACGACGCTCCACACCGTGCTCGGTGAGGTACTTGCCGGCCGGGGTGTCGGCCTTGATGGCGCCGGCGGGCGAGATGTGGTCCGTCGTCACCGAGTCGCCCAGCTTGGCCAGGACCCGGGCGCCCGTGATGTCGGAGACCGGGGTGGTCTCCATCGTCATGCCCTCGAAGTACGGGGGCTTGCGGACGTAGGTCGACTCGGCGTCCCACTCGAAGGTGTTGCCGGTGGGGATCGGCAGCGCCTGCCACTGGGCGTCGCCCGCGAAGACGTCGGCGTAGGACTTGTTGAACATGTCCTCGCCGATGGCGTTCGCCACGACGTCGTTGACCTCGGCCTCGGAGGGCCAGATGTCCTTCAGGTAGACCGGGTTGCCGTCCTGGTCCGTGCCGAGGGCATCGCGCGTGATGTCCACCTTCATGGAACCCGCGAGGGCGTACGCGACGACCAGCGGCGGGGACGCCAGGTAGTTCATCTTGACGTCGGGGTTGATACGGCCCTCGAAGTTCCGGTTGCCGGAGAGGACCGAGGTCACCGCGAGGTCGTGCTCGTTGACGGCCTGGGAGACCTCCTCCGGCAGCGGGCCGGAGTTGCCGATGCAGGTGGTGCAGCCGTAGCCGACCAGGTTGAAGCCGACCTTGTCGAGGTAGGGGGTGAGCCCTGCCTTGTCGAAGTAGTCGGTGACGACCTTGGAACCCGGGGCGAGGGTGGTCTTGACCCACGGCTTGCGGGTCAGGCCCTTCTCCACGGCCTTCTTCGCGACGAGCGCGGCGGCGACCATGACGTACGGGTTGGAGGTGTTGGTGCAGGAGGTGATGGCCGCGACCGTCACCGCGCCGTGGTCGATCTCGTACGTCGAGCCGTCGGGGGCGGTCACGGTGACCGGGTTGGACGGGACGGCCGCGCCGGTGCCCGCGTCGTGCTGCGGTGCGCCGGCGCCGTTCTCCTGGCTGCCGTAGGCGGGAGCGTCGGAGGCCGGGAAGGACTCGGCGCTCGCCTCGTCGACCGGGGAGGCGGACGCGGCGGCGGCCTGGGCGACGGGGGCGTCGACGTAGTTGAGGACGTCCGTCGCGAACTGCTCGGCCGCGTTGGCGAGGACGATGCGGTCCTGCGGGCGCTTCGGGCCGGCGATCGACGGGACGACCGTCGACAGGTCCAGCTCGAGCTTCTCGGAGAAGTCCGGCTCGGCCTTCGGGTCCAGCCAGAGGCCCTGCTCCTTGGCGTACGCCTCGACGAGCGCAAGCTGCTGCTCGGAGCGGCCGGTGAGCTTGAGGTACTTGATCGTCTCGTCGTCGATCGGGAAGATCGCGGCGGTCGAGCCGAACTCCGGCGACATGTTGCCGATGGTGGCGCGGTTCGCGAGAGAGGTGGCGGCCACGCCCTCGCCGTAGAACTCGACGAACTTGCCGACGACGCCGTGCTTGCGCAGCATCTCGGTGATGGTCAGCACGAGGTCGGTGGCGGTGGTGCCGGGCTTGAGCTCACCGGTGAGCTTGAAGCCGACGACGCGCGGGATGAGCATGGAGACCGGCTGGCCGAGCATCGCGGCCTCGGCCTCGATGCCGCCGACGCCCCAGCCCAGCACACCGAGGCCGTTGACCATGGTGGTGTGCGAGTCGGTGCCGACCAGGGTGTCGGGGTACGCCTGGCCGTTGCGGACCATGACGGTCCGGGCCAGGTGCTCGATGTTCACCTGGTGGACGATGCCGGTGCCCGGCGGGACGACCTTGAAGTCGTCGAACGCGGTCTGGCCCCAGCGCAGGAACTGGTAGCGCTCGCGGTTGCGGCCGTACTCCAGCTCGACGTTCTGCGCGAAGGCCTCGTTCGTGCCGAACTTGTCGGCGATGACGGAGTGGTCGATGACCAGCTCGGCCGGGGAGAGCGGGTTGACCTTCGCGGGGTCGCCGCCGAGCTCCTTGACGGCCTCACGCATGGTGGCGAGGTCGACGACACAGGGCACGCCGGTGAAGTCCTGCATGATCACGCGGGCCGGCGTGAACTGGATCTCCTGCGACGGCTGGGCCTGGGAGTCCCAGCCGCCGAGGGCGCGGATGTGGTCGGCGGTGATGTTCGCGCCGTCCTCGGTACGGAGCAGGTTCTCCAGGAGAACCTTGAGGCTGTACGGCAGGCGGGCCGAGCCCTCCACCTTGTCCAGCCGGAAGATCTCGTACGACTCGTCACCCACGCTGAGCGTGGCGCGGGCGTCGAAGCTGTTCGCCGACACGACAGTCTCCTTCATTTTTGTGCGCTTACCACCGCATCCTGCCGCCACGCCGTCCTGGCCGATCCGCTAAGGTAAGGCTAAGTTAGGTACGCCTTACTGCCAGACCCAGCGAACGTGCGACTGCGGTACGCCTCGGCAGATATCTCGATGTCGAGATAACTCTAGTACATGAGGCCGGGATGGTCATGCCCGGCCTCGCTGCGATGTCCCGCCGGAACCGGGGCGACCCCGCCCGTACGGGGCATCGGCGACCGCACCTCCGCCCTTTTCGGGTGCCCCAGCCTTCTCTTCCGGAGGCTGCTGTCGCGCTTCCCGCGGGCCGGATGGTGGGGCGTCGACGACTGCCGACGGTGCGGACGAAGTTCGACGCAGCCAAGTCCCCGCGGCCCTCACGCCGGACCGAGCGGAGACCGGCCGTTCCGGCCGCCGACGTTCCGGCGGCGCTCGCCGGATCCCCCTGCGAGACCGCCCGCGCCTGCCGCTCACCGTGACCACCCCGCACCGGCCCCTCTCGGGCACATGCACACGCGACAGGCCGGCGCCTGGGCATGTTCGGCCTCGGCAGACACGTTCGACTGCCCAACTCCCCCGTAACAGCAGGCCGATGCGAACCCGGCACCCATCACTTCGCCGAGCCGGGGTATTCGAACGACATCGAAAGCACACGACCGACCTTCAACGGGAGGCCCCCATGCCGCTCACGTTCCGCAAGAGTTTCCGGATTCTTCCCGGGGTGCGGCTGAACATCAACCGGCGCTCCTGGTCCATCACGACCGGTGGCGGAAGCCACGGACCGAAGCACACGCACAGCAGCACGGGACGTCGTACGACATCGGTTGATTTGCCCGGACCTTTCGGATGGCGTCGGACCCGTACCGCCAAGCGTCACTGACGTTTCCTCAGGTCCGCCCGGCCCCCTCCCCCGAACGGACGCCTCGGGAATGCGCCATCTCATATCTGAGATAGCCTCAAGCCCATGGCAGACGACTACCTCGTACGTATCGGCAGGCTCATCCGTGACGCCCGGCAGCACCGGGGCTGGACACAGTCGCAGCTTGCCGAGGCACTCGGCACCAGTCAGAGCGCCGTCAATCGCATCGAGCGCGGCAATCAAAACATCAGCCTTGAGATGATCGCCCGAATCGGTGAAGCACTCGACAGCGAAATCGTCTCTCTGGGCTACGCGGGCCCGATGCATCTTCGGGTGGTCGGCGGCCGTCGGCTGTCCGGCGCGATCGACGTCAAGACGAGCAAGAACGCGTGCGTGGCCCTGCTGTGCGCCTCGCTCCTCAACAGGGGGCGCACGGTGCTGCGCAGGGTCGCCCGCATCGAGGAGGTCTACCGCCTTCTGGAGGTGCTGAGCTCCATCGGGGTGCGCACCCGGTGGATCAACGGCGGCGTCGACCTCGAACTCGTGCCCCCGGCCGAGCTGGACATGGGCGCCATCGATGCCGAGGCCGCCGTCCGCACCCGCTCGATCATCATGTTCCTGGGCCCGCTGCTGCACCGCATGGACAGCTTCAGGCTGCCCTACGCCGGCGGCTGCGACCTCGGCACCCGGACCATCGAGCCGCACATGATCGCGCTGCGCCGGTTCGGTCTGGACGTCGCGGCGACCGAGGGCCAGTACCACGCCCGGGTCGACCGGGCGGTCCGCCCCGACCGTCCGATCGTCCTGACCGAACGCGGCGACACCGTGACGGAGAACGCGCTGCTCGCGGCCGCCCGCCACGACGGCGTCACCGTCATCCGCAACGCCTCCTCCAACTACATGGTCCAGGACCTCTGCTTCTTCCTGGAGAGCCTGGGCGTCAAGGTCGAGGGCGTCGGCACCACCACCCTGACCGTGCACGGCGTGCCGCACATCGACGTGGACGTCGACTACTCCCCCTCCGAGGACCCGGTCGAGGCGATGAGCCTGCTGGCCGCGGCCGTGGTGACGGAGTCGGAGCTGACGGTGCGCCGGGTGCCGATCGAGTTCCTGGAGATCGAGCTCGCGGTGCTGGAGGAGATGGGGCTCGACCACGACCGTACGCCGGAGTACTTCGCCGACAACGGCCGCACCCGCCTGGTCGACCTCACGGTCCGCCCCTCCAAACTGGAGGCGCCGATCGACAAGATCCACCCGATGCCTTTCCCCGGCCTGAACATCGACAACGTCCCGTTCTTCGCGGCCATCGCCGCGGTCGCACAGGGCCAGACCCTCATCCACGACTGGGTCTACGACAACCGGGCGATCTATCTGACAGATCTGAACCGGCTGGGCGGACGCCTCCAACTCCTCGACCCGCACCGGGTGCTGGTGGAGGGCCCGACCCGCTGGCGGGCCGCCGAGATGATGTGCCCGCCGGCCCTGCGCCCCGCCGTGGTCGTCCTGCTGGCGATGATGGCGGCCGACGGCACGTCCGTCCTGCGCAACGTCTATGTCATCAACCGCGGTTACGAGGACCTGGCCGAGCGGCTCAACTCGGTGGGGGCGCAGATCGAGATCTTCCGGGACATCTGACGCCCAGGACCTGCGACTTCCAGGACATCACGCCGAAGCGGTGGCGCGGGTCGGCCGCGCCGCCTGGCGCGAGGGCGCTTATCTTGGCGGCTATGCAGTCCTACACGATCGGCCAGGCCGCACGGCTGCTCGGCGTCAGCCCCGACACCGCGCGGCGGTGGGCGGACGCCGGGCGGGTCCCCACCCACCGGGACGACAGCGGTCGGCGCCTCATCGACGGGAGGGACCTGGCCGCCTTCTCCGTGGAGCTGGCCAAGGGGGATGGCGGCGAGGAGGAGACCTCCCGCACCTCCGCCCGCAACGCCTTCCCCGGCATCGTCACCGCGGTGAAGCTCGGCGATGTCGCGGCCCAGGTGGAGATCCAGGCGGGCCCGCACCGGCTCGTGTCGCTGCTGACGCGGGAGGCCGTGGAGGAACTCGGCCTGGAGGTCGGGGTGGAGGCCACCGCCCGGGTGAAGTCGACGAACGTGCACATCGACCGCACCTGAGCACGGCCACCGCCCGGGTCAGAGGGTGAGCAGTTCCTCGTGGAAGCCGCCGAACTCCCGCTCTTCGTCGATGAGATGGATCTCCAGGATCCAGTGACAGCAGCGTCCGGCCCTGTCGGTGCGGCGCAGCGGGGTGTCGTTGGCGGGGGTGATGTACGACTCCACGTCGGCGCCGTCGATCCACTCGTGCGGGAACTCTCCGACCAGGTGGCCGGCGTGCCAGCCTCCCAGCTTCCAGCCCGCCCCGGTCGCCAGGTGCTCGATCTCGGCGTACAGGCGCGCGCCGGTGATGTCCGGGTCGGCCTCGAAGCGGCGGCGGCCCGCGGCGAAGATTTTCGGCAGGTCGTCGCGGAGGCGGTGCTTGGCCGGGTCGTCGCCCACGACGAAGGTGCGGCCGAAGTCGGCCTCGTACTCCTCGAAGATCGGGCCGAAGTCCGCGAAGACGATGTCGTCCTCGCCGATCACGCGGTCCGGCGGGTTCTCCCGGTACGGCTTGAGCGTGTTCGGTCCGGAGCGCACGATCCGCTTGTGCCAGTGCCGGGTGGTGCCGAACAGGTCGTTCGCCAGGTCCCGGATCCGGTCGCTGACCGCCTGCTCCCCCGCGCCCGGCACGACCAGCCCGCGCTCCCCGATCTCCGCGAAGAGCCGCTCGGCCTTCGCCTGGGCGTCCAGCAGTTTCGCCGCGCGCGTGGGTTCGTCATCCGCCATGGGGCCGACCGTAATCACCCGGATCATCCGGCGGCAACTCCATTCATCGAGCCGTATGCCGTACAAACGCACATGCCAACCTCATGGATCAGGCATCCGGCTCATGCGATGCGACAGATGACTTTGCCCTTGCATCTGCGTCAGTATGATCGGCATGTGCCCGTGCGGACCAGAGGAAGTGGACCCGTGATGATCCCTACCGTGCTCCGGAGCCGCCGGACCCGCCGGTCCTTGCAGGTGGCCGGTGCAGGCGCCGCCGCGCTGCTGGCCCTGACCGCCTGCTCGTCGTCCGACTCGGACTCCTCGGCCGCGACGTCGGGCTCCTCCGCCTCGGACCGGCTCTCCGGCACGGTGACCGTCTTCGCCGCCGCCTCCCTCCAGGAGAGCTTCACGGCCCTGGGCAAGCGGTTCGAGCAGGACCACCCCGGCACCCGGGTCACCTTCAGCTTCGGGGGCAGTGACTCGCTCGCCGCGAGCATCACCGGTGGCGCACCGGCGGACGTGTTCGCGTCTGCCAGCCCCAAGACGATGAAGATCGTCACGGACGCCGGGGACGCCTCCGGCACACCCGCGACCTTCGTGCGCAACCGGCTGGAGATCGCCACGCTGCCCGGCAACCCGGACAAGGTCACGTCGCTGAAGGACCTCACGGACAAGGACCTGAAGGTCGTGCTGTGCGACAAGCAGGTGCCCTGCGGCGCCGCCGCGCAGAAGGCCCTCGACGCGAGCAGGCTGAAGCTGACCCCGGTCTCCTACGAGCAGGACGTCAAGGCCGCGCTGACGAAGGTCGAGCTGAAGGAGGCCGACGCGGCCGTCGTCTACCGGACCGATGTGCGCGCGGCAGGTGACAAGGTGGAGGGTGTGGAGTTCCCCGAGTCCGCCGACGCCGTCAACGCCTACCCGATCACCCTGCTCAAGGGCGCCCGGAACACGGACACCGCGAAGGCGTTCATCGCGCTCGTACGGTCCGCCGAGGGCCGGAAGGTCCTGACCGGGGCCGGGTTCCTCGAGCCGTGACCGTTCCCTCGTCGAGCAGGGCCGACGCCGCGACCGAGACCCTCCGGGGCGGGCCGCGGCGTCGGCGCGCCCGGACGGTCGGCGGCGGCCGCGGTGTGCCATTGCCCCTCCTCGTGCCCGCGCTGATGGGTCTGGCGTTCCTGATCGTGCCGCTGATCGCCCTCCTCGTACGAGCGCCCTGGCGGAGCATGCCCGAGCAGCTGACCGGCGCCGAGGTGTGGCAGGCGCTCCAGCTGTCCCTGGTCTGCGCCACGGCCGCGACCGCGGTGAGCCTGGTGCTGGGGGTTCCGCTGGCCTGGCTGCTGGCCCGCGTCGAGTTCCCCGGCCGCGGTCTGGTCCGTGCCCTGGTCACCCTGCCGCTGGTGCTCCCACCCGTCGTCGGCGGTGTCGCCCTGCTCATGGCGCTGGGCCGCAACGGGGTCGTCGGGAAGTGGCTGGACGCCTGGTTCGGGATCACACTGCCCTTCACCACCGCCGGGGTCGTGGTCGCGGAGGCGTTCGTCGCGATGCCGTTCCTCGTCATCAGCGTGGAGGGCACCCTGCGGGCCGCCGACCCGCGCTACGAGGAAGCGGCGACGACCCTGGGCGCCTCCCGCTTCACCGCGTTCCGCCGGGTCACCCTCCCGCTGATCGCGCCGGGCATCGCGGCGGGCGCGGTGCTGGCCTGGGCACGGGCGCTGGGCGAGTTCGGCGCGACGATCACCTTCGCCGGCAACTTCCCCGGCCGCACCCAGACCATGCCGCTGGCCGTCTACCTCGCCCTCCAGAGCGCCCCGGAGGCGGCCGTCGCCCTCAGCCTGGTCCTGCTGGCGGTGTCCGTGGCGGTACTGGCGGGACTGCGCGACCGTTGGATGACAGCAGGATGACACCGTTGGACGACAGCCGGATGACCGAGAAGCCCCGCCCCGCCCCCGACGCGACACCGGACGCGCCCGCCGCCCCCGGCGGTCTCGACGCCCGTCTCGTCGTGGACCGCGGAGCCTTCCGGCTCGACGTGTCACTGTCCGTCGCCCCCGGCGAGGTCGTCGCCCTGCTCGGCCCGAACGGTGCCGGGAAGACCACCGCACTGCGCGCGCTGGCCGGGCTGACCCCGCTCAGCGACGGTCATCTACGGCTGGACGGCGCCGCATTGGAGCGTACGCCGCCGGAGTCCCGCCCGGTGGGCGTCGTCTTCCAGGACTATCTGCTCTTCCCGCACCTCAGCGCCCTGGACAACATCGCCTTCGGGCCGCGCTGCCAGGGCGCGAGCAAGGCGGCGGCCCGCGCACGAGCCGCCGAGTGGCTGGACCGTATGGACCTCGCGGCCCACGCGGCCGCCAAGCCCCGCAAGTTGTCCGGCGGGCAGGCCCAACGCGTCGCGCTGGCCCGGGCGTTGGCCACCCGGCCCCGGCTGCTGCTCCTCGACGAGCCCCTCGCCGCCCTCGACGCCCGCACCCGTCTGGAGGTCCGAGCCCAACTCCGGCGGCACCTGGCGGAGTTCGAGGCCGTGGCCGTACTCGTCACGCACGATCCGCTCGACGCCATGGTCCTCGCCGACCGCCTCGTGGTCGTCGAACACGGCACGGTCGTCCAGGAAGGCGCCCCCTCCCACATCGCCCGCCACCCCCGTACCGACTACATCGCCCGGTTGGTCGGCCTGAACCTCTACCGGGGCGAGGCCGAGGGGCACACGGTCCGCCTGGAGGCGGGGCCCGCGCTCACCACCACGGAAGACCTCACGGGCCCCGTCTTCGTGGCCTTCCCGCCGAGCGCCGTGACCCTCCACCGCGAACCGCCCACCGGCTCCAGCGCCCGCAACCACTGGCGGTGCGAGGTCGCCGGCCTGGAGACCCACGGCGACCAGATCCGTGCCGATCTCACGGGCGAACTCCCCCTCGTGGCGGACCTCACGACGGTGGCCGCCGCGGAGCTCGACCTGCACCCGGGCGCGGAGGTCTGGGCGGCGGTGAAGGCGGCGCAGACGCACGCGTATCCGGTCTGAGGAGGCCCGGAGGTGCGGGGCCGCGCAGGCACCCTTGCCACCGCGGTGACCGGACGAATCCACCCCTCGGTCCCGCGGACCACCGAACCTGGCCCGGCGCGATGTGCGCCACCTGAACGGCTCAACGGGCGTATCGGCCCAGTCACCACACGACCGACCGGCGGGCTGGACACGTGACCGCCGCGCACACCTGACCGGTCCGGAGACGTGACCGGCAGGCCCCTGTCCGCCGGTCGGCTCGGTGGAGTCGCCGCTCCCCTCTCACTCGTACGGGCCTTCCGGGCAGGCCGTCCGGCCTGCCCGTTCCTAGCGTGAAGGCCTGCGTGGTGCGTCCGCCCGGCCCGCTCCCGGCCGCCGGCCCGAAGGAGGAGACCATGGCCCTGGCCACCCTCGAACACGGTTCCGACGTCCGGGCGGTCCCGCGGTGACCGCCGGGGACACCCCGCCCGCGCTGCGGTGCGCGAGCCGGCACTCCGGTCCGCGGGACGGGGAGGAGTGCGGGGCCCGCGCCCGTTTCCAGATCGCCTGCCACGCCCGGCCACCGCTGGTCGTGTGCCCTCAACACCTCGGTCCCGCGCTGCTGTTGGCCGAGGGTGTGCTGTGGCCGCCGGAGATCACACTCGTGCGCTGACCGCCCGGTGGGGATGGTCGTGCTCAGCCCTTCGTCAGCGTGATGTCCCGCTGCTCGGCGGCGTGGAAGCGGGGCAGCGGGAGACCGCCCTGGAGGCTGAGTTCCATGAGGGTGGCCTCGACGTGGGCCGCACCCGGTTCGAGCGTGCCCGAGGTGATCTTGCCCGTGTTCTCCCAGCTGCGCTGCAGGCCGTCGCACACCGCGCGGGTTCCGCCGATGCCGTACCGCACGGACGAGGAGCGCCCGCCCACGGAGGAGCTCACGAACACGGGGCCCGTACCGGCGGTGCAGCGGTAGGTGCCGGACAGGGTCACGGTCCCGTCCTCGGCGATACGGCCGACGGAGTCGACGGTGACGGTCTCGGACGCGTCGGCGCTCGCGGGCAGTGCGGGGGCGGCCAGCAGGAACAGCGCGGCACCGGCAGCGGCGGTGAGAGCGAGGCGAACAGGCATGGGGGTACCTCCCGGATGAGTGGAGTGAGGGCCTCCACTGCTACCGGCTACACGCCCGGACAGCCGTGATCGTCACTCCTTCGGTGGCGAGTCCGCACCGAGCGTCGTGGAACCGTCCGAGAGTTGTCCGCGTGTTGTCACGCTTCACGTCGGACCGTTCCGATGAGTCCGCGACGGGAGCATGGTCTACCCATACGGATACGGCCCCCACAGGGACGGTCCAACCAATGTGGAGGTGCGCCATGTGTTCTCACCGGTCTTCGTGCGCTTCGTCCGACAACACCGCCGTGCACATCGTCGCCGCCCATCCCGAGCAGGGCTGGAACCTGCTGTGCAACGGCGCGATCGTCTTCGACGACACCGGCGAGCTGCTTCCCGACGGCCGCGTCGTCGCCCCGCACCGGGTACCGACCGCACAGCTGGCCGTCGCCGCCTGATCATCGGCGGCATACGGCGGCCTCGCGCCGGAAGATCGGCGCCGCTAGGGCAGCACCGCGAACCCGTCGAGCTCCACCGCCGCCTGGTCGTCCCACAGCCGCACGACCTCGACGACGGCCATCGCGGGATAGTCACCGCCCGCCAACTCCCGCCAGATACCGCCCAGTTCGCTAGCGTGGGTGCGGTAGGCGGCGATGTCGGTGGCGTAGACGGTGACCCGGGCGAGGTCGGAGGGGGTACCGCCGGCGGCGGCGAGGGCGGTCAGGAGATTGGTGAGCGCCTTCTCGAACTGCTCCGGCAGGGAGTCGCCCACCACCTTGCCGTCGGTGTCGAGGGCCGTCTGCCCCGCCAGGAAGACCACCCGGGACCCGGTGGCGACGACCGCGTGCGAGAAGCCGGTGGGCGGGGAGAGTTCGGGCGGGTTGATGCGCTCGGCGCTCACGAGGCCTCCAGGTTCGCGTACAACTCCTTGGCGATGATGCCCCGTTGCACCTCGCTCGCTCCTTCGTAGATGCGCGGGGCGCGCACCTCCCGGTACAGGTGCTCCAGCAGATGTCCGCGCTGGAGGGCGCGCGCGCCGTGCAGCTGGACCGCGGTGTCGACGACGTACTGCGCCGTCTCGGTGGCCAGCAGCTTCGCCATCGCCGCCCGCTTGGGCACGTCCGGGGCGCCTTCGTCGTACGCCGTCGCCGCCGCGTACACCATGAGGCGGGCCGCGTCCGTGCGCAGGGCCAGCTCGGCGACGGCGTGGGCGACACTCTGGAGGTCCCTCAACCTGCCGCCGAAGGCCTCCCGCCGGGCGGTGTGCGCGAGGGTCGCGTCGAGCGCCGCCTGTGCCATGCCGACCGCGAAGGCGCCGACGCTGGGCCGGAAGAGGTTGAGGGTGCCCATGGCGACCCGGAAACCGCAGTCGACCTCACCGAGGACGTCGTCGGCGCTCACCGGAACGCCGTCGAGGGCGAGGGTGCCGATGGGGTGCGGGGAGAGCATGTCGAGGGCGGTGCCGGTGAGACCGGGGCGGTCGGCGGGCAGGAGGAAGGCGGTCACTCCACGGGCTCCGGCGCCGGGGGTGGTCCGGGCGAAGGCGGTGTAGAAGTCGGCTTCGGGGGCGTTGGAGATCCAGCACTTCTCCCCGGTCAGCCGCCAGCGGGAGGGGCCGTCGGGGACCGCGGACAGGGACAGTGCCGCCGCGTCCGACCCCGCCCCCGGCTCGCTCAGCGCGAACGCGGCCACCGCGCTGCCGTCGCCGACCGCCGGCAGCCAGCGCTCCCGCTGGGCCGGGGTGCCGTGGGCGTGGACGGGGTGGGCGCCGAGACCCTGGAGGGCGAGGGCCGTCTCCGCCTCCGTGCAGGAGTACGCGAGGGACTCCCGCATCAGACAGAGGTCGAGGGCCCCCGAGGTGAACAGCCGCTCCAGCAGGCCCAGTCGACCGAGTTCGGCGATCAGCGGACGGTTCACATGCCCCGGCTCGCCCTTCTCCGCGAGCGGGCGCAGCCGTGCCTCGGCGAGGGCACGCAGCTCCGCACACCGGGCGGTCTGTGACGGTTCGAGTGAGAATGCGGGCATTGCCGGTCCCCTCTCGTCGACAGGACCCCACGACAGTATCGCGTGCCGTTGACTGTCGTCACTAACACGATACGCTCCTTGTGCGAGCCCACCATCGACGCCCACCAGGCGGCCCACTCGGCCCACGCGGCCCACAAGGCAAGGGGGCGACCCGCCATGAACGTCTCGGCCCACGTCGACACCTTCGCGCGCGACCACCTCCCGCCCCCCGACCAGTGGCCCGAGCTCCGCTTCGACCTGCCGGAGCTGCAGTACCCCGATCGGCTGAACTGTGCCGCCGAGCTGCTGACGGGGCCGCCCGACGACCGCCCGGTCTTCCACACCCCGGCCGGGGACACATGGACGTACGGCACACTGCGCGCCCGCGTCGACCAGCTCGCGCATGTGCTCACCGGCGACCTCGGGGTCGTCCCCGGCAACCGCGTCCTGTTGCGCGGCCCGACCACGCCCTGGCTCGTGGCCTGCTGGCTGGCGGTACTGAAAGCCGGGGCGGTCGCCGTGACCGTGCTGGCCCAGCAGCGCCCGCACGAGCTGGCCACGATGTGCGAGATCGCTCGCATAGAGCACGCCCTGTGCGACATACGCTCCGTCGACGACCTCGCCAAGGCCGAGATACCGGGCCTCAGGATCACGACCTACGGCGGCGACGCCCCCGACGACCTCCTGAACCGCGAGGCGCCCGGGACGCCGTACCCCGCCGTGCGGACCGCTGCCGACGACGTGGCGCTGATCGCCTTCACCTCCGGGACCACCGGGCGCCCCAAGGGCTGTATGCACTTCCACCGGGATGTGCTCGCGACAGCCGACACCTTCTCCAGGCATGTGCTGCGGCCCCATGTGGACGATGTGTTCGCGGGCAGTCCGCCGCTCGGTTTCACCTTCGGGCTCGGCGGTCTGGTGGTCTTCCCGATGCGCGCGGGCGCCAGCTGCCTCCTCCTCGAACAGGCCGGTCCCCAGCAGTTGCTGCAGGCCGTCGCCGAGCACCGGGTCTCCGTTCTCTTCACCGCGCCCACCGCCTACCGCGCCATGCTCGACGGGCTCGACGCGTACGACGTCTCGTCCCTGCGCCGCTGTGTCTCCGCCGGTGAGAACCTGTCCGCGGCCACCTGGCGGGCCTGGCGGGAGCGGACCGGGCTGCGGATCGTCAACGGCATCGGCGCCACCGAGCTGCTGCACATCTTCATCTCCGCGGCCGACGAGGACATCCGGCCGGGGACGACCGGGGTGCCGGTACCCGGATGGCACGCGCGCGTGGTCGACGAGAGGGGTCACGAGAAACCCGACGGCGAGCCCGGACTGCTGGCCGTACGCGGCCCGGTCGGCTGTCGCTATCTCGCCGATCCCCGGCAGCGCGAGTACGTGCGGGACGGCTGGAACATCACCGGCGACACATACATCCGGGAGGACGATGGGTACTTCCGCTATGTGGCCCGCGCGGACGACATGATCATCTCCGCCGGGTACAACATCGCCGGACCGGAGGTCGAGGACGCCCTGCTGCGACACCCGGACGTGGTCGAGGCGGCGGTCGTGGGGCGGGCCGACGAGGCACGCGGTCAGGTCGTCGTCGCCTTCGCGGTGCTCAGGGAAGGTGCCGAACGTGATGCCGACGCGCTGCGCGCCTTCGTCAAGGGCGAACTGGCACCCTACAAATGCCCGCGCGAGATCGTCTTTCTGGACGCGCTGCCGCGCACGGCGACCGGAAAACTCCAGCGGTTCAGGCTGCGCACCGATGGTGACCAGCAGTGATCCACACGACCTAAGATGATCAACGTGTCCGACCAGCATGCACCACGGTCTCTCATCGTCACGCTCTACGGAGCCTACGGCCGCTTCATGCCGGGCCCCGTGCCCGTCGCCGAGCTGATCCGGCTGCTGGCCGCGGTCGGCGTGGACGCCCCCTCCGTACGGTCGTCGGTGTCCCGCCTCAAGCGGCGCGGGCTGCTGCTGCCGGCCCGCACGGCACAGGGCGCCGCCGGCTACGAGCTGTCCCCGGACGCCCGCCAGCTGCTCGACGACGGTGACCGGCGTATCTACGCGGTGACCCCGCCCGAGGACGAGGGCTGGGTGCTCGCCGTGTTCTCGGTGCCCGAGTCGGAGCGGCAGAAGCGGCATGTGCTGCGCTCCCGGCTGGCCGGACTCGGCTTCGGCACGGCGGCCCCCGGAGTGTGGATCGCCCCGGCGCGACTGTACGAGGAGGCCCGGCACACGCTCCAGCGGCTGCGGCTCGACCCGTACGTGGACTTCTTCCGCGGCGAGCATCTCGGTTTCGCGGCGACCGTGGAGGCGGTCTCCCGCTGGTGGGACCTGGCCGCGATCGCCAAGGAGCACGAGGCGTTCCTCGACCGCCACGCGCGCGTGCTGCACGACTGGGAGGAGCGGGCCGACACTCCGCCGGAGGAGGCCTACCGCGACTACCTCCTCGCCCTCGACTCCTGGCGCCACCTCCCCTACGCCGACCCCGGGCTGCCCGCCGCGCTGCTCCCGGAGGACTGGCCGGGCGGGCGGGCGGCGGCGGTGTTCCGGGGCCTGCACGAGCGGCTGCGGGACGCGGGGGCCACGTTCGCCGGTCTGTGATCCCGGGCCGTCACAGTCGCGCGGTACGCCGAGCGGAGCAGCCCCTCAAGCCCCCAGTCCGAGCCGGGGCTTGGGGGCGTCCGTGCGGCCGGTCTGTGGCCGACGGCTGCCCGCGCGGTACGGGTCGGGCCAGGCGACGCCGGGACCGTCGTACCCCTGCTCGGCGGCTGCGTGAAGGGTCCAGTGGGGGTCGTAGAGATGGGGCCGGGCCAGCGCGCACAGATCGGTACGCCCGGCCAGGATCAGTGAGTTGACGTCGTCCCAGGAGGAGATGGCACCGACCGCGATCACCGGGACGCCGGTCTCGTGACGGATCCGGTCGGCGTACGGCGTCTGGTAGGAGCGCCCGTACTCGGGGTGCTCCTCGGCCACCACCTGCCCCGTCGACACGTCGATCGCGTCGGCGCCGTGCGCGGCGAAGGCGCGGGCGATCTCGACGGCGTCCTCGGCCGTGGTGCCGCCTTCGGCCCAGTCGGTGGCGGAGATACGGACGGTCATGGGCCGTTCCTGGGGCCACACTCCCCTGACGGCGTCGAAGACTTCGAGCGGGAAGCGCAGGCGCTCGGCGAGCGAGCCGCCGTAGGCGTCCGTGCGCCGGTTGGTCAGCGGGGAGAGGAAGCCGGAGAGCAGGTAGCCGTGGGCGCAGTGCAGTTCGAGGAGGTCGAAGCCGGCTCGGGCGGCCCGCACGGCGGCATGCTTGAACTGCTCGCGGATGTCGGTCAGTTGGGCACGGCCGAGCTCGCGCGGGGTCTGGTTGGAGGGCTTGTAGGGGATCGGGGACGGCGCCACGACCGGCCAGTTGCCCTCGGGCAGCGGTTCGTCGATGCCCTCCCACATCAGCTTGGTCGAGCCCTTGCGGCCGCTGTGGCCGAGCTGCACACCGATCGCGGTGCCCGGCGACCGCGCGTGGACGAAGTCGGTGATCCGCTTCCAGGCCTCGGCCTGTCTGCCGGTGTAGAGGCCGGTGCAGCCGGGCGTGATGCGCCCCTCGGGCGATACGCACACCATCTCGGTCATCACCAGCCCGGCGCCGCCGAGCGCCCTCGCGCCCAGGTGGACCAGGTGGAAGTCGCCGGGGATGCCGTCGGTGGCGGAGTACATGTCCATCGGCGAGACCACGACCCGGTTGCGCAGGGTCAGACCGCGCAGCCGGAACGGGGTGAACATCGGGGGCGTGCCCGGCGGGCAGCCGAACTCGCGCTCCACGGCGCCGGTGAAGCGGGCGTCGCGCAGGCGCAGGTTGTCGTGGGTGACGCGGCGGCTGCGGGTGAGCAGGTTGAAGGCGAACTGGCGGGGCGGCTGGTCGAGGTGGAGGCCGAGGTTCTCGAACCACTCCAGGCTCGCGCGGGCGGCGCGCTGCGTGGAGGCGACGACGGGTTTGCGCTCCGCCTCGTAGGCCGCCAACGCCTCTGTCAATGACGGCTGTTCCTCCAGGCAGGCGGCCAGGGCGAGGGCGTCCTCCACGGCGAGCTTGGTGCCCGAGCCGATGGAGAAGTGGGCGGTGTGGGCCGCGTCGCCGAGCAGCACGGTGTTGCCGTGCGACCAGTGTTCGTTGACCACCGTGCGGAAGGTGGTCCAGGTGGAGTTGTTGGAGCGCAGAGGGCGGCCGCGGAGTGCTTCGGCGAAGATCTTGGCGCAGCTCTGCGTCGACTCCTGTGCGCTGACCTCGTCGAAGCCGGCCGCCCTCCAGACCTCTTCGCGCATCTCGATGATCACGGTGGAGGCGTCGGGCCCGTAGGGGTAGCCGTGGAGCTGCATCACGCCGTGCTCGGTCTCGGCGATCTCGAACCGGAAGGCGTCGAAGGCGAAGTCGGCGGCGAGCCAGATGTAGCGGCAGTGGTGCGAGATCACATGGGGGCGGAACACAGGTGCGTGGGCCCCGCGTGTGGTGCTGTTGACTCCGTCGGCGGCGATGACGAGGTCGTGCGTCTCCTGGAGACCGGCCGGGGCCCGCGTGCGGAAACGGAGGTCCACGCCGAGCGCGCGGCAGCGGTCGTGCAGTATCTCCAGGAGTCGTCTGCGGCCGAGGGCGGCGAAGCCGTGTCCTCCGGAGGTGTGCCGGACGCCCCGGTGCACGATGTCGATGTCGTCCCAGCGGACGAAGTCGGCCTGCATCGCCTCGTAGACCTCCGGGTCGGCGTGCTCGATGCCGCCGAGGGTCTCGTCGGAGAGGACCACTCCGAAGCCGAAGGTGTCGTCGGGGGCGTTGCGTTCCCAGACGGTGACTTCCCTGCGAGGGTCCAGGCGTTTCAGCAGGGCTGCCGCATAGAGCCCACCGGGGCCGCCGCCGATGATCGCGATGCGTCGCACGGAAGTGGACATGATCACCGCCCCTTCCACTTCGGCGGCCTCTTCTCCGTGAACGCCGCGTGGAACTCCCGGTAGTCCTCGCCGTTCATCAGCAGGGCCTGCGTCGAGGCGTCCAGTTCCACGGAGGCCGCCAGCGGCATGTCCAGCTCCGCCGTCAGCAGCGCCTTCGTCTGGGCGTACGCCAGGGCCGGGCCCTCGGCCAGGCGGTGGGCCAGGGCTCGGGCCGCCTCGTCCGCGCCGCCCTCCCCGGTCAGTTCGCTGATCAGGCCGATGCGCTCGGCCTCGGGGGCGCGGACCGGTTCGCCGAGCATGAGGAGGCGGGTGGCGTGGCCGAGCCCGACCACCCGGGGCAGCAGATAGGCCGCCCCCATGTCACCGCCGGACAGGCCGACCCGGGTGAAGAGGAAGGCGAAGCGGGCCGAGGGGTCCGCCACCCGGAAGTCGGCCGCCAGGGCGAGGACCGCGCCGGCGCCCGCCGCCACCCCGTGCACGGCCGCGATCACCGGGAACGGACACTCCCGTACGGCCCGCACCACCTGGCCCGTCATCCGGTTGAAGTCGAGGAGCTGGGCGGTGTCCATGGCGAGGGTCGCGCCGATGATCTCGTCGACGTCACCGCCGGAACAGAACCCGCGGCCCTCGCCGGCCAGGACCAGGGCGCGCACGGAACGCTCGCGGGACAGCTCCGCGAGCAGGTCGCGCAGGTCGGCGTAGGCGCCGAAGGTGAGCGCGTTGAGTTTGTCGGGGCGGGCGAGGGTGACCGTGGCGACGCCGTCGGCGAGGTCGACGCGCAGATGCTGCCAGTCGGGGGTGCGGGCGGCGGAGCCGGTGAAGGGGCTCATGATCGTGCGGCCTCCTCGTGCTCGGACGACGTGCGAGTGGCGAGGTTCCAGGTGCGCTCTGCCCTTCGAAGCTATCACTCATCTTTGACTGTCGTCACGAGCACGCAATAGCGGAATGGGAATGGCCTCGCCGGAGATGTGACCTGGCCCCGTCACATCCGTCACGGCTCGTCGACAGACCGGCAACGGCGGGATCAGCCGTGGGAGGCAAGCCGTTGCTACGGGTAAGCCGCCTGCCAACGGGGCCGAAGGTCCCGTACGGTGCCCGCCGGACGACTCTGCCGACGGCGCCGTACCATTCATCGGGTTGAAAGCAGGACAGCCTGCTCATGAACGGAACCGCCTTGCAAGATCGCCCCCCAGCCTCCGCGTCCTGGCGCATCGCGCTGCCGCATTCCGCCGCGGCCGTGCCCGTGGCGCGCGCTCTGGTCCGCACCGCGCTGGCCGAGCTGGAGCACGGGGCGGACTGCGACACCGCGGAGCTGCTGACGGCCGAGCTGGTGGCGAACGCCGTGGAGCACACGGTCGGCGACACCCCGATAGAGCTGGTCGTGGAGCTGCTGCCGACCGGCTGCCAGGTGGAGGTGCACGACCCGGACCCGGCGCCGCCGGGGCATCTCACCCGGCCGGACACCACGGAACCGGACCCCTGGCAGGAGCACGGCCGGGGGCTGCTCCTGATCAGGGCGCTCAGCTCGGCGTGCGGTCACCGCCCGACCGAGACCGGCAAGGCGGTGTGGTTCCACCTGAAGGCGGTGCCGCCTCAGTGGCACCCGGCGTGAGGTTCAGGCCAGCGTCGCGACCAGCACGGCCTTGATCGTGTGCAGGCGGTTCTCCGCCTCGTCGAAGACCACCGAGTGCGCCGACTCGAACACCTCGTCCGTGACCTCCAGGGACTCGAGGCCGTGGGTCTCGAAGATCTCCTGCCCCACCTTCGTACCGAGGTCGTGGAAGGCGGGCAGGCAGTGCAGGAACTTGACGTCCGCGTTCTCCGTGGCCCGCAGCACGTCCATCGTCACCGCGTACGGCGACAGCGCGGCGATCCGCTCGTCCCACACGTCCTTCGGCTCACCCATGGAGACCCAGACGTCGGTCGCGACGAAGTCCGCCCCCCGCACGCCTTCCTCAAGCGACTCGGTGAGGGTGATCCGCGCCCCGCTGTCCACGGCGAGCGCACGCGCCCGCTCGACGATGTCCTGCGCGGGCCAGTAGGCCTTCGGCGCGACGATCCGTACGTCCATGCCCAGCAGCGCACCGGTGATCAGATACGAGTTGCCCATGTTGAACCGCGCGTCACCGAGGTAGGCGAACGCGATCTCCCGGACCGGCTTCGCGGTGTGCTCGGTCATCGTGAGCACATCGGCCAGCATCTGTGTGGGGTGCCAGTCGTCGGTGAGCCCGTTGTAGACGGGCGCCCCGGCGTACGCCGCCAGCTCCTCGACCTTCTGCTGGCTGTCCCCGCGGTACTCGATCCCGTCGTACATACGGCCGAGCACGCGCGCGGTGTCGCGTACGGACTCCTTGTGCCCGATCTGCGAGCCGGACGGGTCCAGGTAGGTCGTCGAGGCGCCCTGGTCCGCCGCGGCGACCTCGAACGCGCAGCGCGTGCGCGTCGAGGTCTTCTCGAAGATCAGCGCGATGTTCTTCCCGCTCAGGTACCGGGTCTCGGCCCCCGCCTTCTTGGCGGCCTTCAGCTCGGCCGCCAGCTCGACCAGCCCGAGGAACTCCTGCTCGGTGAAGTCGAGCTCCTTGAGGAAGTGGCGGCCGGCGAGGGCGGTCGGAACTGTCGCCATGGGGGGCGCTCCAGAGGTACGTGATCAGACGGACCTTGGAAGTCTATACGACCTTCAGCATTTATATACAGACAGCTGTACGACCATGCGCACACGGGTTCCCTATACGGCCGCCCGTTCCACCGGGCAGCTCATGCAGCGCGGCCCGCCCCTGCCCCGCCCCAGCTCGCTGCCCGGGATCTCGATGACCTCGATGCCCTGCTTGCGCAGATGGGTGTTGGTGGTGGCGTTGCGCTCGTAGGCGACGACGACACCCGGCTCGACGGCGAGGACGTTGCAGCCGTCGTCCCACTGCTCGCGCTCGGCGGCGTGCACGTCCTGGGTGGCGGTCAGGACCCGGATCTCGCTCAGTCCGAGCGCGGCGGCGATCGCGCGGTGCATGTGCTCCGGCGGGTGGTCGGTGACCTTGAGTTCCTTGTCACCGACGCCGGGTTCGATGGTGTACGACCGGAGCATGCCGAGCCCGGCGTACTGGGTGAAGGTGTCGCCGTCGACCATCGTCATCACGGTGTCGAGATGCATGAAGGCCCGCCGTTTCGGCATGTCGAGGGCCACGATCGAGTGCGCGGACCCCTCGGCGAACAGCTTGTGCGCGAGCATCTCGACGGCCTGGGGCGTGGTCCGCTCGCTCATGCCGATGAGGACGGCGCCGTTGCCGATGACGAGGACATCGCCGCCCTCGATGGTGGACGGGTAGTCGGCCTGCCCCTCCGACCAGACGTGGAACGTTTCGTCACGGAAGAGCGGGTGGTGGCGGTAGATCGCCTCGAAGTGGACCGTCTCGCGCCGGCGGGCCGGCCGGCGCATGGCGTTGACGGCGACCCCGTCGTAGATCCAGGCCGAGGTGTCGCGGGTGAAGAGGTGGTTGGGCAGCGGGGCCAGGAGGAAGTCGTCGAGGTCCATCACATGGAAGCGCACGGAGGTCGGCTCCGGGTGCGCGTCCAGGAACTCCCGCTTGGTCATACCGCCGACGAGCGCCTCCGCGAGCTCTCCGGCGGGCAGCGCCTCAAAGGAGGCCCGGAGGTGGTCGGTGGCCAGCGGGCCGTACTCCTTCTCGTCGAAGACCCGGTCGAGCACGAGTGACCGGGCCTGCGGGATCTCCAGGACCTCGGTGAGCAGGTCGCCGAAGAGGTGCACGGCGACACCGCGGTCGCGCAGCACGTCGGCGAATCCGTCGTGCTCGGCGCGCGCCCGGCGCACCCAGAGCACGTCGTCGAAGAGGAGTGCGTCCTTGTTGCTGGGGGTGAGCCTTTTGAGCTCGAGATCCGGCCGGTGCAGGATGACGCGGCTGAGCCGCCCGGCTTCGGAGTCGACATGGAATCCCATGCCTCCATCCTGACCACCGAGGGGCCTCTTGACCCGCGGTCCGCCCGGCTTTCTTGTTCTCGTCCTCTTGACGACAACCCGCCCTTCCGGTTATCGTCCAACAGACGAAAAGAGGGGGCTCGATGGCCGACATCACCCGGCGCCTCGGCTGGCGCCATCTGCGCGGCGCACCCACGGCGCACATCCGGCACCACCGCGGCGGCACACTGCTGCACGACGGTCCCGGGCTCAGCTTCTGGTTCCGCGCACTGACGGCCGCGCTCTCCGAAGTCCCGGTGGACGACCGCGAGCTGGCCATGACCTTCCACGCCCGTACGTCCGACTTCCAGGACGTGGCGGTGCAGGCGACCGTGACCTACCGGATCGGTGACCCGGCGCTCGCCGCCGCCCGCCTGGACTTCTCGATCGACCCGGACACCGGGGTGTGGCGGGGTGCGCCCCTGGAGCAACTGGGCACGCTGCTCACGGAGACGGCCCAGCAGCACGCGCTCGACGTACTGGCCCGCACTCCCCTGTCCGTCGCCCTGGTCGACGGGGTGGCGGCGGTGCGCGAGCGGGTCGCGGCGGGCCTGGACGCCGAGCCACGGCTGCCGGCCACCGGCATCGAGGTGGTCGCCGTCCGCGTGATGGCGCTGCGTCCCGAACCGGAGGTGGAACGGGCCCTGCGCACCCCGGCCCGCGAACAGATCCAGCAGGAGGCCGACCGGGCGACCTACGAACGGCGGGCCGTCGCCGTGGAGCGCGAGCGGGCCATCGCCGAGAACGAACTGGACAGCAAGATCGAACTCGCCCGCCGCGAGGAGCAGTTGGTGGACCAGCGGGGCACGAACGCCCGCCGGGAGGCCGAGGAGCACGCGGCGGCGGACGCGGTACGGGCCGAGGCGGAGGCGACGCGGTCGGTACGGCTGGCTCGCGCGGAGGCCGACGGAGTGCGCGCGGTCGGCGACGCCAAGGCGCAGGCGCAGGCCGCCTGGCTGCGGGTGCACGCCGAGGTCGACGTCGCCACGCTGCACGCCCTCACCGGGGCCCGGCTCGCGGAGAACCTGCCGAACATCGACAGCGTGACGATCTCCCCCGACGTACTGACGGGGCTCCTGGCCAAGCTGGGCGCACGGGAGCCGGAGTGAGTCTCGCGCCACGGGCGGTCCTGGTCCATCGCACCACGGAGTACGAGGAGTTGGTGGCCCACCACGGCACCCACGGCCAGGCCGCCTTCTTCCTCTCCTCCCGGGGCCGGGACATCGGGGAGGTCTCCGAACGCCATGAGCGCACCCGGCGGGCGCTCGCCGAGGTGACCTCCGCGATTCCGCTGACCTGGCGTCAGGCGCGGGTGGAGCGGGCCGACCTGGACCGTTTCCTGTTCGCTCCCGAGGACGTCGTGATCGTGGTCGGCCAGGACGGACTGGTGGCGAACGTGGCCAAGTACCTCTCCGGTCAGCCGGTGCTGGGCATCGACACCGAGCCCGGCCGCAACCCCGGTGTCCTGGTGCGGCACCGACCGCGGGACACGGCCAAGTTGCTGGCGGTGGGTGGTGCGAGTGTCGACGAGTTGACGATGGTCGAGGCCGTGGCGGACGACACCCAGCGGCTCGTCGCGCTGAACGAGATCTACCTGGGCGCCGCCGGACACCAGACCGCCAGATACCGCCTGGGCCTGGAGGGCGACGGGGGTGTCGTCGAGGCCCAGGCCTCCTCCGGGGTGCTGGTGGGCACGGGGACCGGAGCCACGGGCTGGCTCCGGTCCGTGTGGCAGGAGCGGGGCGCCGCCCTACGGCTGCCGGGACCGACGGAGACCCGCCTGGTCTGGTTCGTCCGCGAGGCCTGGCCCTCCCCGGCCACCGGCACCTCGCTGACCGCCGGCGAACTCCCCGCCCCCGCCCGCCTCCGCCTCACCGTCGAGTCCGAACGCCTGATCGCCTTCGGGGACGGGATGGAGGGCGACTCGCTGGAGCTGACGTGGGGGCAGACCGTGGAGGTGGGGGTGTGCGGGGAGCGGTTGCGGTTGGTGGGGTGAACCACGCCTCACAAACGGGGGTCCACCGGCTCCGACTCCAGCGCCAGCACCCCGAACACCGCCTCGTGCACCCGCCACAGCGGCTCGCCCTCCGCCAGCCGGTCCAGGGCCTCCAGACCGAGGGCGTACTCACGGATCGCGAGGGAGCGCTTGTGGTTCAGGAACCGCTTGCGCAGCCGGTCGAGGTTCTCCGGACGGGTGTACTCGGGACCGTAGATGATGCGCAGGTACTCCCGGCCACGGCACTTGATGCCGGGCTGGACCAGACGGCCCTCCGTGCTGCGGACCACCGCGCCGAGCGGTTTGACGACCATGCCCTCGCCGCCGCGCCCGGTCATCTCCAGCCACCAGTCGACGCCCGCCCGCACCGACTCCGGGTCACCGGTGTCGACGTAGAGGCGCCGGGTCGTCTGAAGCAGGCCCGTGCCGTCGTGCTCCACCAGGCGGTCGAGGAGGGCCAGTTGCTCGTCGTGCGGGAGCGCGGCGAGGCTGCGGCCCTGGACCGCGAGGATCTGGAACGGTGCCAGGCGGACGCCGTCCAGGCCGTCGGTGGTCCAGCAGTAGCGCCGGTACGCGTCGGTGAACGCGCTCGCCGCGTCGGCCCGTTCGCGCTGGCGGCCCAGCAGGTCCGACACGTCCACGCCCCGGTCCGCGGCGCCCTGGAGCGCGGCCAGCGCGCCCGGGAACACCGCTCCGGACGCGGCGCCGACGGCCGCGTACTGCGACCGCAGCAGCCCGGAGGCCTTCAGCGACCACGGCATGAGCTCGGCGTCCAACAGGAGCCAGTCGGTGGCGAGTTCGGTCCACAGGCCCGCCTCGCCGATCGCCGTGCGCAGCCGGTCCAGGATCGCCTCCGTCACCGACTCGTCGTCGAAGAACGGGCGGCCTGTGCGGGTGTACAGCGAGCCGGTCGGGCCTCCCCCGCTCTCGGCTGCGCTCGAGCGGGAGGTACCCCCACCGCCGAAGCGCCTGCGGGCCGCCTCCGCGTCCCGGCAGACCAGGGCCACCGCCCGCGAGCCCATGTGCTTCTCCTCGCACACGACCCGCTCGACACCGTCCTGCGCATACTGCGCGAAGGCCTCGGCGGGGTGCTCCAGGTATCCCTCGATGTGACTGGTGGCCGTCGGTGCCATGGTCGGCGGGAGGTACGGCAGCAGCCGCGGGTCCACCGCGAAGCGGCTCATGACCTCCAGGGCCGCGGCCGCGTTCTCCTCGCGGACCGCCACCCGGCCCTGGTGCCGGGTCTCGACCGCCCTGCGGCCGTGCACGTCGGCAAGGTCGAGGGGCCGGCCGTCCTGCCCGCCGGGCGCCTCCGACTTCAGCGGCTTCGTCGGCTCGTACCAGACCTGCTGCGCCGGTACGTCGACGAGCTCCCGCTCCGGCCAGCGCAGCGCCGTGAGCTTGCCGCCGAAGACCGCTCCGGTGTCCAGGCAGATCGTGTTGTTGAGCCAGGTCGCCTCCGGGACCGGGGTGTGGCCGTAGACCACGGCCGCCCGGCCGCGGTAGTCCTCCGCCCACGGGTAGCGCACCGGCAGCCCGAACTCGTCGGTCTCGCCGGTGGTGTCCCCGTACAGGGCGTGCGAGCGGACCCGGCCGGAGGTGCGGCCGTGGTACTTCTCCGGCAGCCCGGCGTGGCAGACCACCAGGCGGCCGCCGTCGAGGACGTAGTGGCTGACCAGGCCGTCGATGAACTCCCTCACCTCGGCCCGGAACTCCTCCGTGACGCTCTCCATCTGCTCGATGGTCTCCGCGAGGCCGTGGGTGTGCTGGACCTTGCGGCCTTTGAGGTAACGGCCGTACTTGTTCTCGTGGTTGCCCGGCACGCACAGCGCGTTGCCCGACTTGACCATCGACATCACGCGGCGCAGCACACCGGGGCTGTCCGGGCCGCGGTCGACGAGGTCGCCGACGAAGACCGCGGTACGGCCCTCCGGGTGAATGCCGTCGACGTAGCCCAACTTGCCGAGCAGGGACTCCAGTTCCGAGGCGCAGCCGTGGATGTCGCCGACGATGTCGAAGGGGCCGGTGAGGTGGGTCAGGTCGTTGAAGCGCTTCTCGGTGACGACGGTGGCGTTCTCGATGTCCGCCACCCCGCGCAGGACGTGCACCTTGCGGAAGCCCTCGCGCTCCAGGTGCCGGATCGAACGCCGCAGTTCGCGGATGTGGCGCTTGATGACCCGGACCGGCATGTCGGCCCGGTCGGTGCGGGCCGCGTTGCGTTCGGCGCACACCTCCTCGGGCACATCCAGCACGATGGCGATCGGCAGCACGTCGTACTGCTTGGCCAGGTCGATCAGCTGCCGTCGGGAGTCCGACTGCACGCTGGTCGCGTCGACGACCGTGCGGCGGCCGGCGGCCAGGCGCTTGCCCGCGATGTAGTGCAGCACGTCGAAGGCGTCCTTCGTCGCGCCCTGGTCGTTCTCGTCGTCGGAGACCAGGCCCCGGCAGAAGTCCGAGGAGATCACCTCGGTCGGCTTGAAGTTCCGGCGGGCGAACGTGGACTTGCCGGAGCCGGAGGCGCCGACGAGGACGACGAGGGAGAGGTCGGTGACGGGAAGAGTCCGCCCTGTGCGCTGGGTCTCGGTCATGCCGCCTTCGCCTCCTTCTCGGTGCTGGTCACGGTGCTGGCCACCGCTGTGCTCATCTCGAAAACGGCCATCTGGGTGGGGGGTCCGACCTCCGGGTCGTCCGGCCCCACCGGAACGAACTCCACGTCGTAGCCGTGCCGTTCGGCCACCGACGACGCCCAGTCCCGGAACTCCTGCCGCGTCCACTCGAAGCGGTGGTCACCGTGCCGGACGTGCCCGGCCGGGAGCGACTCCCAGCGGACGTTGTACTCGACGTTCGGGGTCGTCACGAGGACGGTCCGCGGACGGGCCGCGCCGAACACCGCGTACTCCAGGGCGGGCAGCCTGGGCAGGTCGAGGTGCTCGATGACCTCGCTGAGCACGGCGGCGTCGTACCCCTTGAGCCGTTTGTCGGTGTAGGCCAGCGAGCCCTGGAAGAGCTGGACGCGGGAGGCCATCCGCTCCCCCATGCGGTCCAGCTTCAGCCGCCGGGAGGCGATGGTGAGCGCCCGCACCGACACGTCGACGCCGACGATCTCGGTGAACTTCGGGTCCTTGAGCAGCGCCTGCACCAACTGGCCCTGGCCGCACCCGAGGTCGAGGACGCGGGCGGCGCCGGCGGCGCGAAGCGCCTCCAGGATCGCCTCGCGGCGCTGGACGGCGAGCGGGGTCGGCTTCTCCTCGGTCTCGGTCTCGGCCTCGACGGCGTTGTCGATGTCCTCGACCGCGCTGTCGTCGGCCTCCGCGAGCCGCACCAGCTCCAGGCGCTCCATCGCCTCCCGCGTCAGCGACCAGCGGCGGGACAGGTAGCGGCTGGTGATCAGCTTCTGTTCCGGGTGCGCGGGCAGCCAGCCCTCACCGGCCCTGAGCAGCTTGTCGACCTCGTCGGAGGCCACCCAGTAGTGCTTGGCGTCGTCGAGGACGGGGAGGAGGACGTACAGGTGACGCAGGGCCTCGGCGACGGTGAGCCGCGTGGACTCCAGTTCGAGACGGACGTAGCGCGAGTCGCCCCACTCGGGGAACTCGGTGTCCAGCGCGACCGGTTCGACGGTCACGTCCCAACCGAGCGGCTCGAAGAGACGCCGTACGAGCTCCGGACCGCCACGGGCCGGAAGCGCGGGCACCTCGATGCGCAACGGCCGCGGCTGCGAGGGCAGTTCGGGCTTCGCGGTGCACACCCCGCGCATCGCGCTGGAGAACACCGCGCTCAGCGCCACCGCGAGCAGCGAAGAGGCCGCGTAGGGACGGTCGTTGACGTACTGCGCGAGCGCCGCGTCCGGGGCGCCGCCGCGTCCCTTGCCCTTGCCGCGCCTGACCAGCGCCACCGCGTCGACCTCCAGCAGCAGCGCCGCCGTGCAGCGCTGATCGTCCGCCTCGGGGTACAGGACGTGCGCCCTGCCGTAGGAGGTGGAGAACGCCTGCGCCTTGTCGGGATGCTTGTGCAGCAGGAAGCCGAGGTCGGTGGCGGGGCGCTCGGGAGTGCCGGTGGTACTGATCGTCAGGAACATGCGAGTGGCCTTTCCGGCCGGTGGACGGGACAGGATGCCGTGCGCGCGAAAGCCCCCGAGACGGTGATCCCGGGGGCTCGGCAGGACGACGCTCTCAGCTTCCCACAGCGGGTCCCACCTGCGCCTTCGATTAACCAGGAGGCTCCGGTCTACGACAGCTGCGACTGCACCTTCGCGGAGATCAGCTCCAGGTGGTCCAGGTCGTCGAGGTCGAGGACCTGGAGGTAGATCCGGCGCGATCCCACGGCGGTGTAGCGGCCGATCTTGTCGACGACCTCGGCGGGGGTGCCGGCCAGGCCGTTGGTCTTGAGCTCCTCGACGTCACGGCCGATCGCCGCGGCGCGACGGGCGACCTCCTGGTCGTCCTTGCCGACGCAGACGACGAGGGCGTTGGAGAAGGTGATCGCGTCGGCCGCGCGGCCCGCCTCCCGGGCGGCGGCGCGGACCCGGCCGAACTGGGTCTCGCTGTCCTCGGGCGAGCCGAACGGCATGTTGAACTCGTCGGCGTAACGGGCGGCGAGGCGCGGGGTACGGGTCGTGCCCTGGCCGCCGATCAGCACGGGGATCTTGCTCTGTGCGGGCTTGGGCAGCGCGGGCGACTTCGTGAGCTCGTAGTGCTCGCCGTGGAAGTCGAAGGTCTCACCGGGCTCGGTGGCCCACAGACCGGTGACGATCTCCAGCTGCTCCTGGAGGCGGGGGAACTTCTCCTTCGGGAACGGGATGCCGTAGGCCGTGTGCTCCTCCTCGAACCACCCGGCGCCCAGGCCGAGTTCGACGCGGCCGCCGGACATCTGGTCGACCTGGGCGACCTGGATGGCGAGGACGCCGGGGAGCCGGAACGTGGCGGCGGTCATCAGGGTGCCGAGGCGTATCCGCTTGGTCTCGCGGGCCAGACCGGCAAGGGTGATCCAGGCGTCGGTGGGGCCGGGCAGGCCGTCGGCGTCACCCATCTTGAGATAATGATCGGAGCGGAAAAAGGCATCGAAGCCGAGGTCCTCGGTGGCCTTGGCGACGGTGAGGAGGGTGTCGTAGCTCGCGCCCTGCTGGGGCTCGGTGAAGATGCGGAGATCCATGATTCCATCCTGCACGCAGGGGTTCACCGTGGTCCCACCGGTCCCTGTGGCCCCGCCAGTGACCGAGCCCTGTGGTGATCGTTTGGCTCAGGTGGAGCCGGCTCGTCGTCGCCGGTGCGTGATCCGTCACCCGCGTCGGCCCCTCCGCCGGGGTCTTTGGGCCGAGGAGGCCTCATGTCCGAAGAAACCGTGCCGCCGACTGCGGGGGCTGGGCAGCCGAAGGGGTTGCTGCAGCAGACGGATCTTCAGGGGGCCGGGAGTTCTGGGCGGGGGGTTGGTGAGGAGGGGGTCGGCTGAGGTCGGTCTTCGGCTGCGGGTGCGTCGTGGCTGGTCGCGCAGTTCCCCGCGCCCCTAGGTGGGTACAGCTGGGCCTGCTTCGATTGCACCCACTACGCCCCCACCGGCCCGCAGCCGACAGCCAACAGGACCCTCACCCCGCCTCCGGCAACTCCTCCCCCCGGTCCGCCAGTCTTCGCAGCATCTGCAGTACCCGGTCCCGCGACTCGTCCGCCGCGTCGATCGCCTCCATGCACTGCCAGTACGTCGTCTCGTCGTCCGCCGCGCAGGCGAGGCCGACCAGGGCTATGCCCACCTCGCCGAGGAGGCCGCCGAGGTAGAGAAGGGCCTGGCGGGCATCGCCGAGTTCGGTGAGCTGCGCGGCCCGCAACTCCGCCACGGCGATGTCGGGACGCTCCAGGACTCCGCAGCCCCGGCCCGCCAGCTCGGTCAATCCCAGCGCCTCGCCCCGGAGTTCGGGGGGCCCGGCGACCGCGAGGCGGCTCCCTATCGCCTGCGCCAGGGCCTGCGCCTGCCACACCTCCGCCATGACCTGAGGCGCCTCGCCGCCCCTGACCAGGGCACGCCTGCTCGTCACGATGAGCCGCACCGCGTCCATCGGCTGCCCCCGTCTGTCGCGACGTACCCGGAGCACGTCCGCCCGAACTCCCTTGTTCACTACCCAGAGTGAGGTCGCCGGGAACGAAAAACCAGAGGTAGGCGGAAATCTGTGGACAACAAATCGATTTCGAAGCCGTTTTTCATCACGGAGAGTGAAAGGGGACTGATCCCTTCCTCACGGCGCCGGAAACCGCCGTTCATTGCGGTCGATCTTCGCGTCCAGTGCGGCCAGCGGATCGACGCCGAGCACCTCGCACAGCTGGAGCAGATACGCGAGCACGTCGGCGATCTCGTCCGTGACGCGGTGCGCGGTGTCGGGGTCGTCCATGACCCGCGTCGACTCCTCGGGCGTCAGCCACTGGAAGATCTCCACCAGTTCGGACGCCTCCACACTGAGCGCGGCGACGAGGTTCTTGGGGGTGTGGTAGGGCTGCCAGTCGCGGGCCGCCGCGAAGTCGGCCAGCCTGCGCTGCAGTTTCGCCACGTCGAGAGGTTCGGTCACGGCTCCAGGTGTACCACCGTGACGCCGTCCACCCCCGTGGCCCACGAGGCGTCGCTCACCGCGCCGACAAGCCTGATGTGCCCGCGCTCGCACATCCGCACGGCCAGCCGCAGCAGTTCGGTCCGCTGCCGTGGGTCCAGGCTCCGGTCGAGGTTGTCGGCAAGCACGGTGAGCGTCTGCATCGCCGCGGGCACCTCACCGGCCGGGTCGACCTCCAGCACTCCGGGGCCGGTGAGCAGCACCAGGGCGAGGGCGAGATACCTCAACTCGCCGTCGCCCAGCCGCCCGAGCTCCGTCCGGCTGCCGTCCCCGCGGTCGAGCAGGGCCCGGACCATGTCGGCGGGCAGGAGTTCGGCGAGCACGTCGGCGACCGGTCCCGCGCATCCGGCGCGTACCGCGGCGACGAGTTGCGCGTGCCGTCGGCCGCACTCCGTGCGGGTGCGCCACAGGACGTCGGCGAGGTTGTCGCAGCCGCCGAGCAGCCGTCCGGAACCGGTCGGGACGGGCAGGCGCATGCGTCCGGGCCGTGGGTCGCAGCCGAAGACGGAGCGCAGGGCGACGACCATCTGTTCGGCGGCGGCGAGAACGCGCCGCTGTCCGTCCGTCTTGCCGGCCACGCGCAACGGCAGCAGGGGGGTGCCGAGCTGGTCGTCCGGGAGCGGGGCGCGGGTGACCGGCGCGGTCCCGGCGGTGTGCCAGGCGGCCTGTACGGATCGGCGGGACGGGTCGCGCAGGGCGGTCTCCAGCAGGACCAGCCCGCCGGAGGTCAACCGCTCCCCCACGATGCGCAGTTCCGGCTCGGCCTGGACGGCGACGTCGAGCCGGACCGGACCTTCGGGCCCGTCGGCCGTGCAGCCGATCCGGAAGCCGCGGCGGCGCTGAGCGTCGGGGCGGGCTCGGTCGGGGACGCACGAGAGGGGGTACGGGAACACCTCATCGAGGCTCGCACCGCCACCGAGTCGCGCGAGCGCCTCGTACGCCCGGAGCGCGCTCGTCTTGCCGCTCCCGCTGGGCCCTGCGAACAGGGTCAGCGGCCCGAGCGGCAGCCCGGCCCGCCGGTGGCCGGCGTACGCGGAGAGCCGCAGCTCGGTGAGACAGGGCCGGTCGGGCCGTCGCTGCGGCGACTCCGCGAGCGGCGAAGCGGACTGGGCCGGCACGACGGAGGAGGTGGGGGACACACGCATATCCGGACCGTAGGACCCCGCCACGGGGCGAACCGTTCCTCCGTCGCGGCCTTCCCACGAACGAGCGAACGCCACTCCGGCCGGCCGTGACGTCCGCCCGGAAGGGGCCCGCCCCTATGTCGGCCGACCAGCCCCCCAACCGCAGCACCGTCGAACCAGCGTGCCAACCTCACTACCGCACCAGCAGACCAGCCCGACGACCGGCCCGCTCCCACACCGACGACCCGCTCCACAACCGGCCCGCCAGGCCGCCCCCACGACCAGCCCGCTCCCGCAGCGACCGACCGGACCGGCACCCCATCCGCTCCATACCGGCAGACCAGTCCCACGACCGACTCGCCGCCACACCCGACCGACCAGCCCCCACAACGGGCCCGCCACCGCACCACCAGGCCGCCCCCAACGACCGGCCCCCTCCCGCACCGACCGACCCGAGGCCGGAACGGGCTCGATCCCGGACCACCAAGCCGGCCCCGCGATCGAGCCGGCCCGCCCCCAACCAACCGCTAAGCCCCCGGCATCCCCGCGCTCTCCATCAGCCCCGTCACCTCGGTGCCGGCCGGGGTGAGCAGGAACACGTTCCGGTCCACCCGGTGCATTCCGCTGGCCAGTCCGAACACGACGCCCGTGCTGAAGTCGAGGACCCGCTTGGCGACGTCCGTCTCCGCGCTGGTGAGGTCGAGGAGGACGGGGATGCCCGCCATCAGGGTCTCGGCGACCTCGCGGGCGTCCGCGAAGACGTTGATCCGCAGGACCACGAACCGGCGCCGGGCCTCGGTCTCGGCCTCCGGCACGGACCGGTGGTCGACCGCGGACGGCCACGCGTCCCGTCCGCGCAACGGAACGACCTGGGCGAGCCCCTCCCACTGTTCATCGGTGACGTCGTACCTGTTCACCGGCTGCCCCCGCTCCGACTTGCCTTCGATGCCTGCACCAGCCAATTCTTACGCCAAGTCACCCGTTCGGCCCAACAACGACACGGTCCGCGACGGACTCGGCGGACACATCACGTCACCCCCGACCGGACGAAAGGGTCTTACCCCCCTCACACCGGACTCTTGGCCTCCGTCGCCACCTCGCTCACCGGGTCCGATTAGCGTCCGGTGGCGTGCTCCTGGCAGATACTCAGCTGTCGGCGCCCGCCCGGCCGACCCAGCCGGCGGTGTCCACCGCCCCGGAACCTCCCACGCAGTGGCATCGCGTCCTGACGCTGCTCGCGGACGTCAGCCTGTTCATCGGCACGCGCGAGGTGTGGACGCAGGCGGCCACCCACCGGCCCGCCGTGGCCGCGGTCATCTCGGCCTGTTACGCGTCGATCCTCGTCTGCGGCGTGCTCGCAGCTGCTGGCGAGCGCGATCCCGGGGGCACCGGGCAGCGCGTACGGTGTGGCGCCGGGCGCGAGGCCGGCCGGCCCGAGCCGCAGGGCCAGGGCGCTGACCCTGGCCGGGGCAGGGCTCGCAGGTCTGGCCGCGGCGGCCACGGCGGCCCGGTACCTCCGGAACAAGCGGTGACCGGACCTTCCCCGGGGGAGCGGCACCGCCGTAGGCGCTCTCAGCCCGCCAGTTCCATCAGCACTCCCCTGGCCCGCGCCACCCGGGACCGCACCGTCCCCACAGGACACCCGCTCACCACGGCCGCCTCCTCGTAGGACAGCCCCAGCATCTGCGTCAGCACGAACGCCTCGCGCCGCTCGTCCGGTAGCGCGGCCAACAGGTCGAGCAGCGCTATCCCGTCGTCGAAGCCGGGCACGCCCCGCGGTTGGGCGCGCTCGGCCGCGGCCTGCCAGTCGGAACCGTCGTACCGGCGGGGCCGGGCCGCGGCATGGCGGAACCCGTCGATCACCGCACGGCGGGCGATGGAAAGGAGCCAGGCCCGCGCCGAGGACCGCCCCTCGAACCGGTGCAGGCTGCCGAGCGCCCGCAGAAACGTGTCCTGGGCCAGGTCGTCCACGGCCTGGGGGTCGGCGCAGAGGTAGGAGACATAGCGCAGCACGTCATGGTGGAGCGCGCGGACGAACTGCTCGACGGCGTCGGTGTCACCGGCACGGGCGGCGAGCGCCCAGGCGGTGGCCGTGGCGTCGGCGGACTCCCGGTGAGCGCGGGGGTCGGCCGGGGCGGGCGGGGCGGAAGTGATCACCAGGTGTCCTTCTCGGGTCAGCCGTGATCCGGACCGCCGGCTGTGCACACGGGGGCGCGGGGTGGTCCGGTGAGGAGACGCGGTCGTACGGCGCCGGCGTGGAGTGCACGTGGGCGTACGGCCGGGGGCCGAGTCGCGCAGGGGCGGCCTCGGCGCACTGGCTGTCGTCAGGCGACAGCGATCCCCGGAGGCGGACCGCGATGGCTGATCGCGTGGCCGAGAAGGAGGAGGCGCGGCTCCCGCTGCGAACGGGGCCGGCATGCCCGCGGACGCGGGCGGTGCGGGGTGGCGGGCAGGGCGAGCAGCAGCCGCAGCGGGGCGACCAGCCGTGCCGCGACAGCCCGCAGGATGCGGAACGCGGCCCGCTCGCCGTACGCCAGCCAGAGGCCGGTCAGGAGTGCGGCGAGCAGGTGGGCGGCGTACATCCCGAAGGGCACGAGGAACGACAGGGCGCCGACACCCGACGAGGTCCCCATGGAGGCCGCATCGGCGGAGTCCATGCCGCTCATGTGCATGGACTCCGTGTGCATCCCGCCCATGTCCTGCGCCGCCGCTGTGGGTTGCGCGAGGGAGAACGCCGCGTGGAGGGCCGTCTGGGCGCCGACCACGACGGCCACGATCAGCGGCAGCCCGCGTTCACGGCCGGCCAGACACCAGCCCGCGCACCCGGTCGCGGCCAGGCCCGCGGTCAGTGTCCGGCCCGGCACCTGGGCGCCGGACATGAGGACGTGGCCCAGGGCGGCGAGCAGCACACAGACGGCCGCGAACACCGCGGCCCGTACTGTGCGTGCACACCACCCAGCAGTCATGGCGCCTCATCCTCCCATCCGGGCACCCGTCGTCACCTGTGGGTACGGAAATCCGCAGGTCCCCGCTCAGCGCGCACGGCGGCTCCGTACGACGGCGAAGGCGCCGGCCGCCAGCCCCAGGACGCCCACGACGAGTCCGGCGACGCCGAGACCACGGGCGGTGGAGTCGCTCGCGGAGGCCTTGGCAGGCGCGGCGGCAGAGGTCTTCGACGCGGTGGCCGACGCGGTCGTGCCCGCCGTCAGCTTGAGGACCGGCGCCGGGTTCTCCGGCTCGTCGTCGCCCTGGGCGGCCTCCTCGATCCAGCGGACGACCTTGCCGTCGGAGTAGGTCTGCAGGGTCTTGAAGGTCAACTGGGCGGTGTTGTCGGGAAGTTGACCGAAGGCGACGTCGAAGTCCTCGTAATGGCCGGGACCGATCTTCCCGCCCGTCCAGGTGATCTCGGAGACCGCGTCGGTGATCGTGCCGTCGTCCGTCTTGACCGGCGTCTTGAGCTTGGTGTCGGTGACCTCGGCGGTCCAGCCGTCGTGCGGGGAGACGAGCACGCCGAGCAGGGGGTGGTCGGTGGGCAGGAACAGCTGGACCTTCGTGGTGCTCGCGGTGTCGCTCTCGTCGGGGACCCGGAAGGTCAGGGCGCCGTCGGTGGCGCCCTTGGCGTAGCTGTCGGGGTGGACGGTGACGTGCGCGGAGGCGACGCCCGCGGCGGTGAGGACGGCGCAGGCGGCGAGGGCGCTGCCGAGACCGGCGCGGCGCAGGGCGGTGCGTGCTGAGGACATGGGTGAGGGATCTCCGTACTGACGGGAAGGGGGGCTAGTCAGAGCGCGTGCGGGATCGTCGTGGGCGGTCCGCGCCGGTGGACCGTGTGGCGGAGCAGGACCGGGCGGGGGGTGCGCGGGCCGTCGGCCGGTGGGCGGACGGGGTCCGGGGCGGCCGGTTCGCCGTACCCCTGCCACCAGGCCGCGAGGCCCGGTACGAGCGTGGCCGCCCGGCGCAGGAGCGACCACAGGGCGGCCTCGCCGCGCCGCAGCCACCAGGTCAGCAGGACGGCGGCCGAGACGTGGGCCGCGGTGGCGTGCGGGGTCAGGGCGTGCGCGTGCGTGTGGGTCATGCGCACGCCGTGCATGACCATCACCGTGTGGGGTCGCGCCGAGCCGAAGGCCAGATGCAGTCCGCCCTGGGAGGTGAGCGTCGCCGCGCCGATGGCCCCGAGTGACCGTTCCCGGCCGCCGAGCAGCCACCCGGCCGCGAACACCGGTACGAACCCGGCCGCCTGTGTCCACAGCGGCGGCGCCATGCCGGTCGCCAGTGTGTGTCCTCCGGCAGCCAGCAGCACACAGAGCGCGGCGAACACCGCCGCGCGCAGGCTGCGGACCGCTGGGGACGCCCTCATGGCGACCGATACTGCCACGTGTGGCCGACGCCCCACCCAGGGGTGCGGTCAGTAGATGTCACGTACATAGCGCTTCTCGGCGGCCAGTTGCTTCACATAGGCCGCCGCGCCCGCCTCGTCCAGGCCGCCGTGGAGGGCCGCGATGTCCCGGAGCGCCTGGTCGACGTCCTTCGCCATGCGGGAGGCGTCGCCGCACACATAGAAGTGGGCGCCGTCCTGGAGCCAGGACCACAGCAGCGGGCCGTGCTCGCGCATCCGGTCCTGGACGTACACCTTGGCGCGCTGATCGCGGGAGAAGGCGGTGTCCAGGCGGGCCAGGGTGCCGTCCGCGAGGAAGCCGGTCAGTTCCTCCTCGTAGTAGAAGTCGGTCGCCCTGTGCTGTTCGCCGAAGAACAGCCAGTTCGGGCCCCGGTGGCCGAGCGCCCGGCGCTGCTCCAGGAAGCCGACGAAGGGCGCGACACCGGTGCCGGGGCCGACCATGACCATGGGCGTGGCGGAGTCGGCCGGCGGGCGGAAGTGCGGGGAGCGCTGGACGTGGACGGGCACCGGGGTGTCCGTGGCGGCGTCGGCGAGGAAGGGTGAGCAGACGCCCTGGCGGGGCCTGCCGTGCAGGTTCTCGTAGCGCACCACGGAGACGGTCAGCGAGACGAGGTGCGGGTCGGTCAGCGGGCTGGACGATATGGAGTACAGGCGCGGCTGGAGGCGTCCGAGGGTCTGCGCCCACTCCTGCGGGCCGGCCTTCACGGCGCACTCCGTGATCACGTCCACGGCCTGCCTGCCCCAGCCCCACTTGGCGAGTTCGTCCTTGTTGTCCGGGCGCAGGAGCTTCTTCAACTCCCTGGCGTCGCCGGTGCGTTCGGCGACGAACCGGAGCAGGCCGGGGGTGATCCTGGTGATGTCGAGGTGGCGCCGGAACGCCTCGCCGAGCGCGACCTCGCCCACGCCGTTGACGTCCACCGCGGCCCCGGCGTCCAGACCGGTGACCGCGAGCCACTCCTCGACCAGGTCGGCCGAGTTGAGCGGCCGGATGCCGAGGGCGTCGCCCGCCTCGTACAGCAGCGGGCTCTCGGCGTCCCGGGTGTCGAAGGTGAACCTGCGGACCTCCTTGCCGGCGCCGGGCAGGCTCAGCAGGCGGTTGCCGGTGAGTCGGGCGAGGACGGGAGCGGGCTTCTTCGGGCGGGGCGGGGTGACGGGGAGGGCGGGCAGGGCGGGGGCGGCGGGTCGCGCGGTCGGACCGGCGAGGGCGACGGACGTACCGGAGGCTGCCGTCGAGGTGCCGGAGTGTGCCTCGACCTGGTCGGACAGGGCCGTCAGGACCCGGTCCAGCCAGCCGTGCGCCGCGTCCTCGAAGTCCGGTTCGCAGTCCGCGCGCGGGGCGAGCCGCAGCGCGCCCAGTTCGTCGAGACGCTGGTCAAGGCGTCGGCCGTGCCCGCAGAAGTCGTCGTACGAGGAGTCACCGAAGGCCAGCACCGCGTACCGGCGGCCCTCCAGGCGGGGGGTGCCGGGGTCGGCCAGGGTCTCCCAGAAACCGCTGCCGTTGTCGGGGGCGTCGCCGTCGCCGAAGGTGCTGGTGATCAGCAACAGGTCGGCGCCGGGCGGCAGTTCGCCGAGGTCGGCCTCGTCCATGCCGAGCAGGGAGGCGGGGTGGCCGACCGTCTTGAGCCGCTCGGCGGTGGCGGCCGCGAACTCCTCGGCGTTGCCGGTCTGCGAGGCCCACAGGATGACGACCTCACGGCGCAGTTGTGTGGCCGAGGGCTGTGTGGCCGCCGCCCGGGAGTACATCCCGGCGAGTGTGCCGTTCACCCACAGGGCGTGTTCGGGGCTGAAGGGCGCGTCGGGCGGCAGCACCGGCACCCCGGGCGCCCCCGCGGGGACCCCGGCGAGGAAGCCGACCAGGTACTGCCGTTCCTGAGCGGTGAGGACGGGCGGCGGTGCGGGGTCGAGGCCGAAGACGGACGCGGCCGTGGACGCAACCGTGGACGCGGCCGGAGCAACCTCGGCGACCTCATGCCCGGTTGCCGAATCCGGAGCCACCACGGCCGCCGGGGTCCGCAAGGCCACCGGCGTCGGCACCTTCGTCAGCGACACCGCGCACACCTTGAACTCCGGCTGGAACGACAGCGGATCGACGGCGTCGTTCGTCACCGCGTTGACGCTCAGGTACTCCCCGAACAGGTCGTTCCAGTGGAAGGGCGCGAAGCAGCACCCCGGCCGCACCCGGTCCGTCACCACGGCCGGCAGCACGGCCCGCCCGCGCCGCGAGGCCACCTCGACCGAGTCGCCGTCGACCACTCCCAGGGCCGACGCGTCCTGCGGATGCAGCTCCACGAAGGGCCCGGGGTTCAGCTTGTTCAGCTTCGCCACCCTGGCCGTCTTGGTCAGCGTGTGCCACTGGTGCTGGAGCCGCCCGGTGTTCAGGACGAAGGGGTAGTCGTCGTCCGGCATCTCGGCCGGCGGGATGTGCGGCCGGGCGTAGAAGACGGCACGCCCGCTCGCGGTGGGGAAGGTCAGCGAACCGTCCTCCCCCACGTACCGGATCGGGTTCCGGTCCGGCCCGTCCGGACTCGCCGCGGGCCACTGCACCGGCGTCTGCCGCAGCCGCTCGTAGGAGACCCCGCGCAGATCCCATCCCGTCTTCGGGTTCCAGGCCTGCTTGATCTCCTCGAAGACGTCCTCGGCGCTGTCGTAGGAGAACCCCTTCTCGTAGCCCATCTCGCAGGCGACGGCGGCGATGATCCGCCAGTCGGCCATCGCCTCGCCGGGCGGGTCGGCCACCGCGGGGGTCAGCGTGAGGTTGCGCTCGCTGTTGACGAAGACGCCCTCGCCCTCCGTCCACAGCGCACCCGGGAGCACGACGTCGGCGTACGCGTTGGTCTCGGTGTCGGCGAAGACGTCCTGCGTGACGACGAATTCGGCGGCTTCCAGGCCCTCGATGACGGTGCGGCGGTTGGCGACGGAGGCGACCGGGTTGGTGCAGATGATCCAGCAGGCCTTGATCTCGCCGTCGGCCATCTTCTGGAACATCTCGACCGTGCCCTTGCCGACGCCGTCGGCGCGCAGGGTGTCCGGGGGCAGCTCCCAGAGCTCCTCCATGAAGGCCCGCTCGTCGTCGACGAGGACGGACCGCTGGCCGGGCAGTCCCGGTCCCATGTAGCCCATCTCGCGGCCGCCCATGGCGTTGGGCTGGCCGGTGAGGGAGAAGGGGCCGCTGCCGGGGCGGCACAGGGCGCCCGTGGCGAGGTGGAGGTTGACCAGGGCGTTGGTGTTCCAGGTGCCGTGGGTGGACTGGTTGAGCCCCATGGTCCACAGGCTCATCCACTCGCCTGCCGAGCCGATGAGTCGCGCCGCCTCCCGGATGTCCTCCTCGGCGAGGCCGGTCATGGCGGCCACCGTGGCGGGCGGGTAGTCGGCGAGGAACTCCGGCATCGCCTCCCAGCCCTCGGTGTGGGCGGCGATGAAGTCGGGGTCGATGTCGCCGTTCGCGTGCAGCAGATGCAGCAGGCCGTTGAGCAGCGCGAGGTCGGTGCCCGGCTTGATCTGGAGGTACAGGTCCGCCTTCGCGGCCGTGGCGGTGCGCCGCGGGTCGACGACGATCACCTTGGCGCCCGCCGACTTCACCCGCTCCATCATCCGGAGGAACAGGATGGGATGGCAGTCGGCCATGTTGGAGCCGATGACGAAGAACAGGTCGGCCCGCTCGAAGTCCTGGTACGAGCCGGGCGGCCCGTCCGCGCCGAGCGAGAGCTTGTAGCCGGTGCCGGCGCTGGCCATGCACAGCCGCGAGTTCGACTCGATCTGGTTGGTGCGCAGGTATCCCTTGGCGAGCTTGTTGGCCAGGTACTGGGCCTCCAGGCTCATCTGCCCGGACACATAGAGCGAGACGGCGTCGGGGCCGTGCTCGTCCACGATCTCCCGCAGCCGCCGGGCCGTCTCGGTGATCGCCGCGCCGACGGCTTCCGGCACCGGCTCCTCGCCCCGCTCGGGCCGGACCAGGGCCGTGGACAGTCGCCCCGGTGCCGCGAGCAGGTCGGCGGTGGTCGCGCCCTTGGTGCAGAGCTTGCCGAAGTTGGCGGGGTGCTCCTTGTCGCCGGACGCCTTCAGGACCGTACGCCGTCCGTCCGGGCCGGTCCCGATGTCGAGGACCAGGCCGCAGCCCACACCGCAGTACGAGCAGACCGTCCGTACCACGGGCACGCCTCCTGAGCTCAGCCGACTCGATCTCCCCCGACCGTACGAAACGCCCATTACACAGATGTCTCCCGTGCCGTTCATCAGGGGTTACACCGGCCGCACACCGGAGCGGCCAGTGTTGTGAGCGCCTTCGTGGCTGAGATGGGCCCCCGATCCGACGCGCCACAAATTTGGAACGGTTCCATTTCTTGAACCATTCGTGTTTGTGGGGGTAGGTTGGTCGCATGACCGCCCCCCAGCTTCCGAACACCGCCGATGAGCTGCGCGGTGCCGGCCTGCGGGTGACGGCCGCGCGCGTCGCACTGCTCGAGACCGTCCGGGCCGGTGACCACCTCCCGGCCGACGCGATCGCCACAGGTGTGCGCGACCGCCTCGGCCACATATCCCTCCAGGCCGTGTACGAGGCCCTGCACTCGCTCACCGCGGCGGGTCTCGTGCGCCGCCTCGAGCCGCCCGGCAGCGCGGCACGGTTCGAGGGACGGGTCGGGGACAACCACCATCACCTGGTCTGCCGGTCGTGCGGGGCCGTCGTCGACGTCGACTGTGCCGTCGGTCACGCGCCCTGCCTGACGGCTTCCGACGACCGCGGCTTCTCGATCGACGAGGCCGAGGTCATCTACTGGGGCCTGTGCCCCGACTGCTCCGCCCAGAGGCTTACTTCAGCACCCTGATCAAGGCTTACTTCAGCACCGTGATCCACCCAGTTCGGAAGGACTTCCATGTCTGAGAACCACGACGCAATCGTCACCGACCCCAAGCCCGAGGGCACCGATGGCTGCCCGGTCGCGCACGGGCGCGCCGCGCACCCCACCCAGGGCGGCGGCAACCGCCAGTGGTGGCCGGAGCGGCTCAACCTGAAGATCCTCGCCAAGGACCCGGTCGTGGCGAACCCGCTGGGTGCGGACTTCGACTACGCCGAGGCGTTCCAGGCCCTCGACCTGGACGCCGTGAAGCGGGACATCGCCGAGGTGCTGACCACCTCGCAGGACTGGTGGCCCGCGGACTTCGGCAACTACGGCCCGCTGATGATCCGGATGGCCTGGCACAGCGCCGGCACCTACCGCATCAGCGACGGCCGCGGCGGTGGCGGCCGCGGCCAGCAGCGCTTCGCGCCGCTGAACAGCTGGCCGGACAACGGCAACCTGGACAAGGCCCGCCGTCTGCTGTGGCCGGTGAAGAAGAAGTACGGCCAGTCCATCTCCTGGGCCGACCTCATGATCCTCACCGGCAACGTCGCCCTGGAGACCATGGGCTTCGAGACCTTCGGCTTCGCCGGCGGCCGCGCCGACGTCTGGGAGGCCGACGAGGACGTCTACTGGGGTCCCGAGACCACCTGGCTCGACGACCAGCGCTACACCGGCGACCGTGAGCTGGAGAACCCGCTCGGCGCGGTCCAGATGGGCCTCATCTACGTCAACCCCGAGGGCCCCAACGGCAACCCGGACCCGCTGGCCGCGGCCCGCGACATCCGCGAGACGTTCCGCCGCATGGCGATGAACGACGAGGAGACCGTCGCCCTCATCGCCGGTGGCCACACCTTCGGCAAGACCCACGGCGCGGGCCCGGCCGACGCGGTCGGCAACGACCCCGAGGCCGCCTCCATGGAGGAGCAGGGCCTGGGCTGGAAGTCCACCTACGGCACCGGCAAGGGCGGCGACGCCATCACCTCCGGTCTCGAGGTCACCTGGACCACCAAGCCCACCCAGTGGAGCAACGACTTCTTCGACATCCTCTTCGGCTACGAGTGGGAGCTCACCCAGAGCCCCGCCGGTGCCAACCAGTGGGTGGCCAAGGACTCGCAGGAGATCATCCCGGACGCCCACGACACGTCGAAGAAGCGTCGGCCCACGATGCTCACCACCGACCTCTCGCTGCGCTTCGACCCGATCTACGGCGAGATCTCCAAGCGCTTCCACGAGAACCCGGACCAGTTCGCGGACGCCTTCGCCCGCGCCTGGTACAAGCTGACCCACCGTGACCTGGGCCCGAAGTCCCTGTACCTCGGCCCGGAGGTCCCGGCGGAGACGCTGCTGTGGCAGGACCCGCTGCCGCAGGCCGACGGCGAGACCATCGACGCCGGCGACATCGCGTCCCTGAAGGCCAAGGTCCTGGAGACCGGCCTCACGGTCTCGCAGCTCGTCTCCACCGCGTGGGCCTCGGCGTCCACCTTCCGCGGCAGCGACAAGCGCGGCGGTGCCAACGGCGCCCGCATCCGCCTGGAGCCGCAGCGCGGCTGGGAGGTCAACGACCCCGAGCAGCTCACCCAGGTGCTGCGCGTCCTGGAGGGCATCCAGGCCGACTTCAACACCGGTGCCAAGAAGGTCTCCCTGGCCGACCTGATCGTCCTCGCGGGTGCCGCGGCGGTCGAGCAGGCCGCCAAGGACGCCGGCTACTACGTGGAGGTCCCCTTCACGCCGGGCCGTGTGGACGCCACCGAGGAGCACACCGACGTCGAGTCCTTCGCGGCGCTGGAGCCGGTCGCGGACGGCTTCCGCAACTACCTCGGCAAGGGCAACCGCCTGCCGGCCGAGTACCTGCTGCTCGACAAGGCGAACCTCCTCACCCTGAGCGCCCCCGAGATGACCGTCCTCGTCGGTGGTCTGCGTGTTCTCGGCGCCAACCAGGGCGGCACGGCGCACGGCGTCTTCACCGACCGTCCGGGCGTCCTGACCAACGACTTCTTCGTCAACCTGCTCGACCTGGGCACGACGTGGAAATCCACCTCCGAGGACCAGACGGCCTTCGAGGGCCGTGACGCGGAGACGGGCAAGCTGAAGTGGACCGGCACCCGTGCCGACCTGGTCTTCGGCTCCAACTCCGAGCTGCGCGCGCTGGCCGAGGTCTACGCGAGCGACGACGCGAAGGAGAAGTTCGTGAAGGACTTCGTCGACGCGTGGGTCAAGGTCTCGAACCTGGACCGCTTCGACCTGGTCTGAGCATCTGCCTGACGCGGGGGCCGGTCCACACGGACCGGCCCCCGTGCCATGCCTGGGCAAGCGATGTCTAGGCGAGCGTGGCCATGAACTTCCCGAGCCGCGCGATCCCCTCGCGCAGTTCCTCGGCCGAGGCCGCGTAGGACAGCCGTACATGCGTGTCGGCGGTGGCCACCCCGAAGTCCCGCCCCGGCGTGAGCGCGACGTGCGCCTCCCGCAGCGCCCGCCCGCAGAACTCCCACGAGGTGAGCCCGGTGCCGCTGACGTCGAAGTAGACGTAGAAGGCCCCGTCCGGCGGCACGGGCACCGGCAGCCCGATCTGCTCGAGGCCGTCCAGGACAAGGGCCCGCCGCCGCCCGAACTCGGCCCGCCGCTCCTCGCAGACGGCGAGCGACTCGGGCGTGAAGCAGGCGAGCGCGGCGTACTGGGCGGGGGTGGAGGCACAGATCATGTAGTTCTGGGCGAGCCGCTCCAGGGCGGGTACGAGCGCCTCGGGCACCACACACCAGCCCAGCCGCCAGCCGGTCATCCCGAAGTACTTCGAGAAACTGTTGATGACCACGGCTTCCGGGTCGTACGACAGCACACTGCGCGGCGGCCGCCCGTGCTCGTCGTGGTCGCCGAGGTCGAGGTAGATCTCGTCGACGATCCGCCAGGCGTCCCGCTCCCGGGCGAGCTCGCAGATGCCCGCCAGCTCGTCGACCGGGACGGAGGTGCCGGTCGGGTTGGAGGGGCTCGCGACCATGATCCCGCGGGTGCGGTCCGTCCAGTACGACCGTACGGAGGCCGCGTCCAGCTGGTACCGCGACCCGGCGCTGGTGGGCACGAGCGTGACCCGCGCCCCGAAGCTCTCGGCGATCTGCCGGTTGCAGGGGTACGAGGGGTCGGCGATGAGCACCTCGTCCCCGGGATCGACGAGCGCGGCGGCACCCAGCACCAGCGCGGCCGACGCCCCTGCGGTCATGACGACCCGGCCCGGATCGACGTCGACGCCGTGCCGCTCACCGTAGAACCGCGCTATGGCCAGCCGCAGTTCGGGCAGCCCGAGCGCCCCCGTGTACGTCATGGGCCTGCTCCCCACGGCCCCCCGCAGCGCGTCCAGCACGGCCGGCGGCGCCCCGAAGTCCGGTTCCCCCAGACTCAGCTTGACGACGTGCTGCCCCTCGGCCTCCAGCGCCGCGGCATGCTTGCCGAACTCCATGGCGTAGAACGGCGCGACGGACTGGGCGCGTTGCGAGATCCTCATACGGCGGGCCTCCCGGGGGGCGTGTGATCGAGGGCTCCAGAAGGGCCACGCAAGGGTGCGGTGTGTCAGCGACATCGTGCCGCAGGAACCCGGAGCCGGGGTAATCGTGTGCCGCGGGGTCCACCGGGAAGGTGTTGTTCGGGCTCGCTCGACCCCGTGACGTTCCCGCTTCATGACCCCTTCGGAGACCCGGCGTGACACTCGGCGGCATACCCGCACCTTCCGCACAGGACACCGCTCCCGACCCGGAGGCGCGCAAGCAGCGGCTGCGCCGTCGCCTGGAGCGACTGATCGGCGTGGCCGCCACCGAGGGCAACGACCTGGTGCCCCTGCGCAACGGCGACGAGATCTTCCCCGCGATGCTCGGGGCGATCCGCTCGGCCCGGCACACCATCGACATGATGACGTTCGTGTACTGGCGGGGGCAGATCGCCCACGACTTCGCCGACGCGCTGGCCGAGCGCGCCCGCGCGGGGGTACGGGTGCGACTGCTGCTCGACGGCTTCGGCGCCAAGGAGATCGAGCGGCGGTTGCTGGATCTCATGAGTGCCGCGGGCGTACAGGTGGCCTGGTTCCGCAAACCGGCGTGGCTGTCGCCGTTCAAGCAGAATCACCGCTGCCACCGCAAGGCCCTCGTCGTCGACGAGGGCACCGCCTTCACCGGCGGCGTCGGCATCGCCGAGGAATGGTGCGGCGACGCGCGCAACCCCGCCGAGTGGCGGGACACGCACGTCCAGGTGCGTGGTCCGGCCGTCGACGGCATCGCGGCCGCGTTCGCGCAGAACTGGGCCGAGTGCCACGACGAACTCTTCGACACCCGGGACCGCTTCACGGAACACGCGCAGGCGGGGTCGTCGGCGGTACAGGTCGTCCGCGGCTCCGCCAGCATCGGCTGGCAGGACATGCAGACGCTCATCAGGATCATGCTCAGCTCCGCCGAGGAGCGCTTCAGGCTGGCCACCGCCTACTTCGCTCCAGACGCCTACTTCATCGACCTGCTGTGCGAGACCGCTCGTCGCGGCGTGCGGGTCGAGATCCTGTTGCCCGGTCCCCACACAGACCAGCGCGCCTGCCAACTGGCCGGCCGGCACCACTACACGCGTCTGTTGCGGGCCGGGGTGCACATACGTCAGTACCAGCCGACCATGATGCACGCCAAGATCATCACCGTGGACTCGGTGGCCTCGCTCATCGGATCCACCAACTTCAACCGCCGGTCCATGGACCACGACGAAGAGGTGATGCTCGCCGTCCTGGACGAGGAGTTCACCGCCTGCCTCGACCGGGACTACGAGGCGGACCTCGAGCGCAGTGTGGACATCGACCTCCATCGGTGGAGACGGCGGGCCGTGCTGCAACGCGTCGGGGAAGCCGCGGTCGGACCGATCCGCCGCTTCCTGTGAAACGCACGAGGCGGCGCGGCGACCACGACACACCGACAACGCCGCCCTCTCCGCCAGCACCGACAGAGAGTCCTGCCATGGATGACGCAGACGGTCGTACCGCCCGGTGGTGGACGGCGCTGCGCCGGACGCCGGTGGCCGTCTGGAACGACGACGTCACCGACTGGGCCGCGGCGCTGACCTATTACGCGGTTCTGGCCCTGTTCCCGTCGCTGCTGGTGATCCTGTCGATTCTCGGTCTGGCCATGCCCACCGCCGAGCCGGGCGTCATTGACCGCATGGTGCAGGCCACTCCCGCCGCGTCCCGTGCTCTGCTGCGCGGCACCCTGCGGCAGATGGCCGGGCAGGAGTCGACGGCGTGGACGCTGATCTTCGCCGGAGGGACGGGTGCCCTGTGGTCGGGGTGCAGCTATCTGAGCGTCTTCCGTCGGGCGCTGTACTCCATGCACCGCATCGACGCGGACCGGCCGGTCTGGCGTACCGCTCCGCGCATCGTCGCCACGGCCCTGGTGCTGCTCGCCCTGCTCCTCACGTCGACCCTCGCCCTGCTGCTCAGCGGAGGCCTCGTCCGGCGTCTGGGCAGCGCGATGGATCTCGGCACCGGACCGCAGGCCGCCTGGGACACCCTGCGGTGGCCGGTCATCGCCGCGGTGGCCATCGCCCTGGTACTCGTTCTGTACCGTTCGGGCCCGGGGTGCTCCCGCCCCGTCGGGCGGATGGCGCCCGGCGGCACCTTGGCGGTGGCCCTTCTGCTGGCCGTCTCTCTCGGGTTCGCCCTGTACACCTCGCATGTCGGGACGTACAGCCGTCTGTACGGCTCGCTCGCGGGCGTCGTGGTCTTCCTGATCTGGTTGTGGCTGTCCAACCTGGCACTGCTGGTCGGCGCCCAGTTCAACGCCGAGCTGGCGAAGGAGCCCGGTCACGGGGGATGAGCGGAATGCGGCTGCGGTGAGTGCGGGTGAGCGTGTCCCTCCCGACCGCCCTTGCGGACGCGCTCCCCGAGAGACCGGGCGGCCGGATCAGCGTGCGCGCACCGTGATCCGCCGCACGGTCGAGCGGGAGACGAACGCCCGAGCAGCGGTCATGGGCGAGGCCTGACGCTCGCGCCGGCCGGTGGCGGACGCCTCGCCGGGTTCGCCCCGCACGCTGCCGACCGGCTTCTGCCCGAGGGTCCCAGCAGGCGACGGGCGCATATCCGCGACTCCTCACACGCCGGCAGCCGGGCACCGCCTGGGACCGTCCCGGCTGAGCTCCGCGAGCGGGATGCAGTGCCCCACGGCACCCCGCCGGGAGCTGGCGTCACAGCAGCCCGACGACCGGCTCGAACAGCACGGTGCGGCGAAGGCACCGCACTTGCACTCTGAAACCGATCGGTTTACTGTACTGGAAACCGATCAGTTTCTCATTGTGGAGGCGGACATGACCGCACTGAAGCCCGGCCAGACGTCACGCCCCACCATCGACATCCCGGGGACCACCAGCCACACCCTGACCCCGCGCACAGGGCAGCACCGTCACGAGGGAACCCTGCGCTACCTCAAGGCGGGCACCGGCGCCCCCCTGGTCCTGCTGCACACCGTGCGCACGCAGGCCGAGCACTTCCGCCTCCTCATCCCGCTGCTCGCGGACCGGTACACCGTGTACGCCCTCGACCTGCCGGGGATGGGCTACTCCGAGATCGTGCCCGGGGCGTCCTACGACGAGCCGGCGATGCGTGCGGGCGTCGAGCGGCTGCTCACCGAACTCGACCTCCACGACGCGACACTGGTCGGAGAGTCCATGGGGGCGGTGCTCGCCCTGACCGCCGCGGCCGACCTGCCGGAGCGGGTACGACGCGTCATCGCGGTGAACACGTACGACTTCCCCGGTGGAATCGCCCGGTCCGGTCTCCTCGCCCGCGTGGTGGTCGGCGGAGTCCTCGCCCCCGGAGTGGGTCCGGTGATCGCCGGCGTGGAGCCCAGGCCCGCCCTCCGCAAGATCCTGCAGGGCGGCCTCGGCGACAAGAGCGCCCTGCGCGAGGACTACGTGGACGAGCTCCTCCAGGTGGGCGCCCGCCCCGGCTACCCGACCGTCGCCCGGGGCGTGTACCAGGCCCTGCCCAGCCTCATCGCGGCCCGCTCCCGCTACCCGGAGGTCAAGGCCTCCGTCCACTTCGTCTACGGCGAGAAGGACTGGTCCCGCGTCTCGGACCGCGAGGCCAACAAGCGACTCCTGCCGACCGCCGACTTCACCCAGGTGCCGAAGGCGGGCCACTTCATCGCCCTGGAACGCCCCGACGTCCTGGCCGACCTGCTGACCGCGACGGCGTGACTCCCTGTGGCCTCGAGGCCGGGCCGGCGACAGGCCGTGGTTGTCCCGCTGAACCAGCGGCCCGGCGCTGACTCCGGGTGGCCGTCCAGACACCCACTGCCGGTTCGCCTCCGGGATGCACACGGGTATTGACGGCTCGCGGCGGTCAGCCCGCTCCGGGGCGTCCCGATGGCGGCCCCGGCACGGCCTGTTACAGACACAATGTGCGGCCAGAGCGCCAAAGGAGCGTCCCGGTCCGCGCGTACGTTCGCGCATTGGACCCGGCGGAGTTGCGTTCGCCGGTCGTCACCTCGGTCTGGAGATGGCGCGGGAAGAGCAGGGAGGCGTCACTCCGGATCTCGAACCGTGCCAGAGCTGCTCGGCGGGCAACTGCCGTGGACCGGGTGCACACGGCTCACGGTCCTGGCGACGAGTGGCCCGCGAGCGAACGAGCAGGCTCAGCCACGCCTCCCCCGCGCAACGGGCCGTGAGCCGGTCACTTGGCCAGGAAGGCGAGAAGGGCCTGGGTGACTTCCTGGGCGTGGGTCCACAGCAGGCCGTGGGGGGCGCCGTCGATGACGACGTAGTCCGCCTGCGGGAGTGACTGGTGGAAACGTTCTCCGGTGGCCTCGATGGGCAGGATGCGGTCGGCGGTGCCGTGCAGGATCAGCGCCGGGACGTCGATCTTGGGGAGGTCGGCACGGAAGTCGGTGGACCAGGTCGCCACGCAGGCCAGGGAGGCGTACCAGGAGGCTCCGGCGGCAACGTTCCAGCTGTTGCGGACGGCTTCCTCGCTGATGCGGGTGCCGAGGTTCTCGTCGAGGTTGTAGAAGTTCTCGTAGAACGCGGTGAAGTAGGCGTAGCGGTCGGCGGTGACGGTCTCTTCGATGTCCTTGAAGATGGTGCCGTCGACGCCGCCGGGGTTGTCGTCGGTCCTGAGGAGGAAGGGCTCGAGGGAGGCGAGGAAGGCTGCCTTGGCTATCCGTGCGGAGCCGTGGGTTCCCAGGTAGCGGGCGACCTCGCCGGTACCCATGGAGAAGCCGACCAGGACGACGTCGTTGAGGTCGAGGGTCTCCAGGACCGTGTTCAGGTCGGCGGCGAAGGTGTCGTAGTCATAGCCGGTGGTGGGCCGGCTGGAGCGGCCGAAACCGCGCCGGTCGTACGTGATCACGCGGTAGCCGGCCGACAGCAGGGCGGCGGACTGCTTCTCCCAGGAGTGGCCGTCGAGCGGGTAGCCGTGGATCAGTACGACCGGCTGCCCGGTGCCGTGGTCCTCGTAGTACAGCTCGATGCTGGTCGAGTTCTCCTGGCCGACGGTGATGAACGCCATGCTGGTCACTGCCTTTCGGTGGGAAATGCGCTGGTGGTGAGGTGCCCGGGTGGGCAGGGTTGTGGGGACGTGCGATGCCGCGACGGGGCGGAACTCCCGGTCAGCGGACCGTGCGGGCCGCCTGCTCCACGATGCGGGCGACGGCCCCGGGGCGGGACACGGACACCGCGTGCGACGCGTCGATGACCGTGGTGCGCGCCGCGGCACGGGCCGACATGTAGCGCTGGGCGGCCACGGGGATGTTGAGGTCCTCGGTGGTGACCAGCGACCAGGAGGGGATCGTCTTCCAGGCGGCCTTCGTCGACTTCTCCTCCAGCGCGGCGGCGGCGATCGGACGCTGTCCTGCCGCCATGAGCCCGGCCTTGTCCGCCGGCACGTCCGCGGCGAACTGGTCGCGGAACTTCTCCGGCTTGATGTACACGTCCGCGCCCTGACCACCGTCGGGCAGCGTGTAGTTGACGGACTCGATCGCCTGGCCGAGGGTGCTGCCGGGGAACTTGTTCGTCAGCCCGAGCGAACTCTCGCCCGTGTCGGGCAGGAACGCGGCGATGTAGACCAGCGCCTTCACCTTGCCCTCCAGGCCCGCGGCGGCCTGGCTGATGACGGTGCCGCCGTAGGAGTGACCGACCAGGACCACGGGCCCGTCGATGTGGTCGACGACGCTGCGCAGGTAAGCGGCGTCAGTCGCCGGACCACGCAACGGGTTGGCGGCGGACACCACTGGGTAGCCCGCACGCTGCAGCCGAGTGACGACACCGTCCCAGCTTGACGCGTCGGCGAACGCCCCGTGCTCCAGCACGATCGTCGGACGTACCGGACGGTGGGACACCGCACCGGCTGCGCCGGGCAGGGTGGCTGCGGCCACAGACAGACCTACCGCCGCTGTGACAGCGAGCAGGGCGGATCTGCGGCTCGGACGGGCCAGGCGGGTGATGCGCATGCGTGAATGTCCTCTTCCTTGGTTGTCGGTCTTCACCGGACCGTGCCGGCGAAGCGGGCCGGTGCGCTCTGGAGACGAGGCACCGAGTTCCTTCGGGAATGACCGAGTTGTGGCGCGTTCCGTCTGCGCCAGGCGGTGAGCGCGGTTCGGATGGCTGGCGGGCGACCCGCGGCAGCGGCAGAACGGTCGGGGTGGAGCGGGCGAGTCTCAGCCGGTGGAGTCCAGGACTTCGTAGACATGCCTCATGTAACTGAGGGTGCGCTCCGAGCCGAGGATTCCGTCGCCCAGCCGGTTCATCGTGTACGCGAACGTGACGCGCCGGTCGAGGTCCATCATGACGATCGAACCGCCCCGGCCGACCCAGAAGCAGATCCGTCCGGTGGGCATGTGCGGCATCGTCCTCGCGTCGGCGAGCGCGAATCCGATGCCCCAGCGCACGGGAACGCCCAGGAACAGGTCGATTCCGTCGGCCTGTACGTCGAGGACCTTGTCCACCGTGTCCGCGGAGAGGAGCCGGTGGCCGTTCACCTGGCCGCGCCGTGAGATCACGGAGAGGGCACGGGCCATGCCTCGTGCGTTGCCGTGTCCGTTGACGGCTCCGAGTTCGGCACGGCGCCACTGCGGGGTGTCGACGTGCTCGTCCCGGGCGGGGCTTCCGAGCAGCGTCTTGGTGAAGATCCCCTCGGGATCGAGGCCGGCGGGCATTCCGGGGAGCTGCGACGGGGCCACCAGCTCGGCGATGCGCGGCCAGTCGGCCTGCCGCGCACCGATCTGGACGTCGGCTTGGGACGGCCCCGCGATCTCGGTGTCGACGAACTCGGTCAGGGTACGGCCGCTGACCCGCCGGACGAGCTCTCCCACCAGCTGTCCCTGAGTCTGCACGTGGTAGCCCGAGGCACTGCCCGGCTCCCACCAGGGCGCCTGCGCGGCCAGCCGGGCGCTCGCGGTCGGCCAGTCGTACAGATCGTCGATGGTGAAGGGCTGCTGCCAGCCGGAGAGTCCCGAGGTGTGTGCCAGGACATGCCGCACCTCGATGTCCTGCTTGCCCTGAGCCGCGAATGCGGGCCAGTAGTGCGCGACCGGGCGGTGCAGATCCAGTAGCCCCCGGTCGACGAGGACGAGGGCCGCCAGACTGCTGAGGGTCTTGGTGGTGGACCACAGGCTGACCAACGTGTCCTGGTGCCACGGAACGGTCCGCGCCTCGTCGGCGTGCCCGCCCCACAGATCGACTTCCATGGCTCCGTCGACATCGACGGCGATCGACGCGCCCAACTCCTCGCCGGACTCCAGGTGCGCTGCCAGCGCCGCTCGGACCGGTTCGAACCGGGCGGTGCTCGTTCCTTCGACGATGGCCATGTCCCTTTTCCCACTCCCGACGACGACTGTTCGATCAGTGAACGGAATGAACGTCACGCCGGTTCACGCTTCGCCGAAGGAGAGGCAGTTGTGTTGGGCCCGTCCGGTAGGAGGTCATCTGCAGAGACCGTCTACAGCAACGCTGAATCAGCCGGCCGGCAGCGGTACGCGTGGGCGCCCCTGTCAGCGCGGTGTATCGCGCCGCCGGTGAAGTGATCGCGCCGGGTGGCGCCCTGCTAATGTCCTGTCCGATATGCGGCAGGCGGACGACGGGGTCCCCCGCCGATCCGATCACTCGCTCCGGCCCCCCACCTCGGCGGACAGGTCACCGCGAGGGTCGCGCGGATGTCCGGGTGTGCCGACGCCTGGTCTTCGTCACCGCGGGAGCGGGTCGCCCACAGGTCCGCGGGTCATGGTCATGCATGTGCCCCTCGATGGCGGCGCTGTCGAGCGGGATTCTGAGTGGGTACGGTGACAACTGTGAGGCAGGGGCTCGACTTCGGACTGCTGGGTCCGCTGGTGGTACGGCGGGCGGGCACGGTACTCGATCCGGGTCGGCGCAGGCAGCGGCTGCTGCTGATCCGCCTGCTGCTCGCCGACGGCCGGGCGGTCGCTCCGCAGACCCTGTGCGAGGAACTGTGGCCCCAGCAGTCGGGGCGGACACCTGGCGGAGCAATGGGCTCCCTGCACGCCCACATCAGCAAGGTACGCGCGGTCCTGGAACCCCAGCACCTGCGCCGGCAGGGCACTTTCGAGGTGCTGGTCACCGAACCCCTGGGCTACGCCCTGCGGGTACCGCCCGACAGCCGTGACACCGTGCGCTTCGAGCGGGCCCTTGCCCGCGCACACCGGCTCATGGACGAGGGCCGGCCCGAACACGTCGTGGAAGAGGCCGGAAAGGCCCTGGAGATGTGGCGCGGCACCCCGTTCGCCGACGCTGCACACCACCTGTTCGCCGTCCACGAGTCGGCACGCCTGGAAGAACTGCGGCAGACCACACGCGAGATCCGCACCACTGCCCTGCTCGCGCAAGGACGGATCACGGAAGCCCTGGACGCGGCGCAGGAAATGACCGTGGAACATCCCCTGCGGGAAACCGGCTGGGCCCTGCTGCTACGCGCCCTGTACCTCGCCGGTCGGCACCCCGAAGCGCTCATGCGCTACACCGACCTGCGCCGGCACCTCGCCGACGAACTCGGCCTCGAACCCGGCCCGGCCCTACGCGCCCTGCACCACGGCATCCTTCACCACGACCTGCCGCCCCTTCACTCAACCGATGAGCTGAACCGATTCGGCGCGGCATCCGTCCCCGGCGGGAGTGCCGGGCACGGCCGCGACCCGAGCGGGTCGGCCGGATCCGGGGTACCGGACGAGGGTGAGGCAACCGCGCCCACCGGCCCGGCAGCCGACGCACCGGCCGACGCAGCCGACCGGTCGGACGCGCGCTGCCACCCGGCCGCGGACGGAACGAATGACGAGGGAACCACGTCGCCGCCCCTGGCACGTCCGGCACAACTGCCGCGCGGTCTCCCGGTGTTCGCAGGGCGGGCGGCCGAGGGGGCGTGGCTGTCGGCGGTGAGCGGTGCACCGGGCCGGCCCGGACCGACCGCTGCCCCGGTCGTCGCCATCAGCGGTGCTCCCGGTGTCGGCAAGACCACCTTCGCCGTCCACCACGCCCACCGCATCGCCCCCTCTTTCCCCGACGGACAGCTTTTCGTCAACCTGTGCGGATTCCACCCCCACGCACCCGCCGTCGAACCCGGCAACGCCCTGCACGGCTTCCTCACCGCCCTCGGTGTTCCCGCCCAGCGCATCCCCGAAGACACCCCCGGCCGCAGCACGCTCTTCCGCAGCCTCCTCGCCGACCGGCAGATCCTGCTCGTCCTGGACAACGCTCGCGACGAGCAACAAGTGCGCCCCCTGCTCCCCGCGGGAGCGGGCTGCCTCACCCTGATCACCAGCCGCAACCAACTCCCCGGCCTGATCGCCACCGACGGCGCCAAACCCCTCACTCTCCCGCTGCCTTCACCGACCGAGGCCCACCAAGCCCTCGAACGACGCCTGGGAACCGAACGACTGGTCGCCGAGCCCACCGCCACAGCCGACATCATCCGCCTGTGCGGACGGCTTCCCCTGGCCATGGCCGTGGTCGCCGCCCGCGCCGAGCTCGATCCCTCCTTGCCCCTGCACGCCATCGCCGACGAGCTGCGACACACCCACGGCGGCCTGGACGCGTTCACCGGCTTCGACACCACCACCGACGTACGCGCCGTCTTCTCCTGGTCCTACCAGTCCCTGGACGAGCCCGCCGCCCGGCTCTTCCGCCTCCTGGCCCTGCACCCCGGCCCCCACATCACTGCCCCCGCCGCGGCCAGCCTCGCCGGCCTTCCCCTCCCCGAAACCCGCCGTGCACTCGCCGGTCTGGTCAGTTCCTGCCTCGTGGAACAGCCACTGCCCGGCCGCTACAGCCTGCACGACCTCCTGCGCGACTACGCCACCGAACTGACCCACACCCACGACACCACCGACGAACGCCACCACGCCACCCTCCGGGTCCTGGACCACTACTTGTTCACCGCCCACGAGGCCAACCAGCTTCTGAAGCACGACACCACACCCGAGCTCGACCTCGGTACGCCCCACCCGGGCGTCAGTCCGGAGAACCTCACCACCGTCGAGCAGGCGACCCGATGGCTCACCGCCGAACACCGGGTGCTGACCGGCCTGCTCCACACCGCCGTCAGCCAGAAGCTGGACCACCACACCACCGGGCTGGCCTGGTCACTCAAGGACTTTCTCTACCGCCAGGAATTCTGGCCCGAGGCCATCACCGCACTGACCCCCGCCCTGGAAGTGGCCCGGCGCCAGAACAACCGCCTCGAAGAAGGCCGTTGCCTACGCCACCTCGGTGGCGTCCACGGTTATCTCGGCCATCAGGAACAAGCTCTGCACCACCTGCAACTCGCCACCACGATCTTCGAAGAGCTCGACGCGACCGGTGAACTGGCCCGAGCCCACTACGTCACGGCGTGCGCGCTGTTCCTGTTCGGCCGGATCCAGGAGGCCGTGACGTCCTCCGAGCGGGGACTGGAACTGTCCCGGGAGATGGGTGAAGAGCTGTGGTTGGCCGAGTGCCTCGTCGAACTCGCCTGGTTCCGCTCCAATTTGGGGCAGCTCGAGAAAAGCCTTCAGTACAGCGAGGAGGGCATCGACTTGTTCCAGCGCCTGGACGCGCCATGGCAACTGGCCCAGGCCTGGGACGTCTTGGGCTACAACCTCCGTCTGCTCGGCCGTTACGAAGAATCGGTGGCCACCTACCAGCGCGCGACACGGGCGTTCGAGGAACTGGGCGACCACAGGAACGCCATCGGCTCACTGATGCGGCTGGGCGACACCCGGCTGGCCCAAGGCGACCGGGAAGGCGCACGAGCGGACTGGGTCCACGTCCTCGAAAGCGCCGACGAGCGAGCCATGTCGCACAGCGCCGAGCAGGTCCGTGACCGGCTCACCGCCCTGGACATGGATGCGGATCCCACGCCCACCGTGCCGGAAAGGGCGGCTGGGGGCCATAAGCTCCCGGTTCCCAGGAGTAGTGATCCTGGGCGCCCCGCGTATTGATCATGAGCGTGGTCCACACCGACCGCGGACAGGGACACTGGCTGCAGTGGGCCTGTGCTGCCTGGGCGTTGCACTCATCATGTGAACGTCGGCGACAGGGCGACGGTTCACCCTGCGTCGCAGTCGATGAGCGGTGCTTCACAGGGCCGCCACCGAGGGCGTCAACGCCGGGGCGGAAGTGACCGCCCGTGCACCGGGGGTTGGGCCGGCTCCGGTGCACAGCGCAGTTCCGGGTGCGCGGGGTCAGCGGATCTGCAGGATCGGCGGCGTCGCGTTGACGAAGCACGTGCTCTGGTTGCCGTCGTCACAAACCCCTGACCAGGTCCGTCCGGTCGTCGCAGGCGGTCTGATTGACCGCGGCAGCCGGGGAGGCGGGCGGGAGAGCGATCATTGCTGCCGCTGCCAGGACACGAGAGGGCCCTGCAACCGCCCTTGTTGTGCACGCGGGGAGGCCGCCCAAGGAACCGTCGAGGATCCCGACCTGGCAGCCGCCGCGAGATCGTCGGCGCCCACTCAGCCCCGGACAGGCCCGGTTGCCAAGGTCTGTCCGGGGCGCTCCGCGAGAGACGCCAAGGGGCACGACAAGGAGACGACAAGGTTTGGCCAAGGGGTCCCTACGAGGGTTGAGCCACTCGCCCGTGCATGCGGGAGAGCACGCCACAGAACACTCGAACAGGATGGGGCACCCATGAACGGGATCATGGAAGCGGGGACCACCACCCTCGCTCCGGCTCGGGCGCATACCCGGAACGTCACTTCGGACGCCGACTGCGATGCCTTCGTCCGAGACGTCTACGATCAGTACGGACCTCTGCTCGTCCGGTACGCCACGCGGCTGCTGGACGGTGACTGGCACAAGGCGGAGGACATCCTCCAGGAGACCGCGGCCCGTGCCTGGAAACATGCCCGGTTCTTGTGCACCCGCGGCGACCACATCAGGCCGTGGCTGTTCACCGTGGCCAGGAACCTTGTCCTCGACCACCACCGGGCCCGGCGGACCAGGCCGCTCGAGCTGATGCCGGTCGAGGACCTGGACACCTCATGGGACGGCATGAGGTCCACCATCACCTCCCATGCGGTGCTGGAAGCACTGGGGGAGCTGAAAGAGCAGCATCGGACCGTTATCGGCCTCATGTACTACCTGGAATGCAGCGTGGCCCAGGCAGCCGACCACCTGGGCATCCCGCCCGGCACCGTCAAGAGCCGCGCCTTCTACGCCGTGCGGGCACTGCGCAAGGCCCTGGAGAAACAGGACATACACGGCGAACAGCCATGACGGGGGGCGGTCGGGCACCAGGTCCCTGAGCAGCGCCTCAACAAAGCCCCGGGTCAGGACCCCTTGGCCACCGGCTCCAGCACCGCCACGCACTCCACATGATGCGTCATCGGAAACAGATCGAACACCCGAAGCGTCCGCACCCGGTACCCCCCGTCCCGGAAGTACCCCAGGTCCCGCGCCAGCGCCGCCGGGTCGCAGGCGACGTACGCGATGCGCCGGGCTCCCAGGGACGACAGGTGCTCCACCGTCTTGCGCCCCGCCCCCGCCCGCGGCGGGTCGAGGACGATCAGGTCGACCTCCGTGATCCCGGTGCGCGGCAGCACCGACTCCACCTTGCCCTGTTCGATGCGGACCCGGTCGAAGGAGGCGAGGTTGTGCCGGGCGTCCTCGACCGCACGCTTGCCGGACTCGATGCCGAGGACCGCGCCCTTGTCGCCGAGGCGGTCCGCCAGCGCTCCCGCGAACAGGCCCACACCGCAGTACAGGTCGAGCGCCATCTCGCCCTTGCGCGGCAGCAGGCCCTGCATGACCGCCTTCACCAGGGTGTCGGCCGCCTGCGGATGCACCTGCCAGAAGCCGCCGCTGCCCACCCGGTGGGTGCGGCCGTCGGCCCGCTCGCGCACGAAGGCGCGGCCG
>NZ_JBVHLJ010000008.1:430956-440430 GCF_055559055.1 Streptomyces sp. NPDC024687
ACCAGGGTGTCGGCCGCCTGCGGATGCACCTGCCAGAAGCCGCCGCTGCCCACCCGGTGGGTGCGGCCGTCGGCCCGCTCGCGCACGAAGGCGCGGCCGTGGACGCGGTGGATGCCGCCGTCGTGCTCCTCGACGCGCATCACGGAGACCGGCTTGTCCAGCTCCACCAGCGGCAGCCGGGCGCCCGGGCGGGGCTCCAGGATGACCATGCGGTCCTGGGAGCCGGTCGCCGCGATCGCCTCCACGGACGCCATCCCGGACCAGTCGCGCTCCTCGATGCCCAGCTCGCTGACGCCCGGCGCCGCGATCATGCAGTGCTCGATCGGCTCGACCTCGTGCGAACGGTGGCGGCGCAGACCGGCGTTGCCGTCGGCGTCCACCGCGTACTGCACGCGGGTGCGCCAGGCGGGCACCTCGCCCGCCGGCAGCTTGTCGCCCTCGGCCGGCATGACCGTGCCGTCCCAGCCGGCCTCCTCGGGGGTGAGCCCGGCGAGCCGCTTCAGCTGCTCGGCGACGACCTCCCCCTTGAGGCGTCGCTGCGCACCCGGCTTCGCGTGCTGCCAGTCGCAGCCGCCGCAGCGGCCGGGACCGGCGTAGGGGCAGGGCGCCTCGATGCGGTCCTTGGACGGCTCCAGAATGGAAACCGCGTCCGCGCGCAGGAAACGCGCTCCCTCCTCGCCCTCCGTCACCCGGGCCACGATCCGCTCACCGGGCAGCGTGTGCCGGACGAACAGCACCTGGCCGTCGTCCGTGCGGGCGATGCAGTGCCCGCCGTGGGCGACGGGGCCGACCTCGACTTCGAACTCCAGCCCCACCAGCGATTTCTTCGGTTCTGCCTGCATGGCGGGGTGACTCCACAACGTCAAGGGAAGCGGTGGGTCGACAACCCACCAGGACAACAGCCCACCAGTCTACTTCGGCGCCGGCGTCTCCTTCGCCCGCTGCTCGGCCGGACCGCGCCGCACCGCGCCGGGCGCGTTCCACTCCTGCCGCCTGCGAGCGCGCTTCTTCGCCGCCTCCGAGGACTGCAGCTGATAGGGCACCGAGGTCACCATGACCCCCGGCGTGAACAGCAGCCGGCCCTTGAGCCGGAGCGCGCTCTGGTTGTGCAGCAGATGCTCGTACCAGTGGCCGACGACGTACTCGGGGATGATCACGGACACCGCGTCGCGCGGCGACTCCTTCCGGAGCCCCTTGACGTAGTCGATGATCGGCCGCGTGATCTCGCGGTACGGCGAGTCCAGCACCTTCAGCGGTACGTCGATCCCGCGCCGTTCCCACTCGGCGCGCAGCGCCTTGGTCTCGGCCGGGTCGACGTTGACGCTCAGGGCCTCCAAGGAGTCCGAGCGCATCAGCTTGGCGTAGGCGAGGGCGCGCAGCGCCGGGCGGTGGATCTTGGAGATCAGGACCACGGAGTGGACGCGGGAGGGCCGCAGGCTGTCGTCGCTCGGGCCCTCGGGCGCCGCGAGTTCCGCGGAGACCCGGTCGTAGTGCTTCCGGATCGCCGTCATCGTCGCGTAGAAGATGCACATGCCGAGCAGGGCCACCCAGGCGCCGTGGGTGAACTTGGTGACCAGGACGACGACCAGGACGAGCCCGGTGAAGAAGGCACCGAAGGCGTTGATCGCGCGGGAGCGGATCATGTGGCTGCGCTTCGCGGCGTCCTTCTCGGTGGCCAGGTGGCGGTTCCAGTGCCGGACCATGCCCGTCTGACTGAGCGTGAAGGACACGAACACGCCGACGATGTAGAGCTGGATCAGCCGGGTCGAGTCGGCGCCGTAGATCCACACCAGGAGTCCGGCCGCACCGGCCAGCAGCACGATGCCGTTGGAGAAGGCGAGGCGGTCGCCGCGGGTGTGCAGCTGGCGCGGCAGATAGCGGTCCTGGGCGAGGATCGAGCCGAGCAGCGGGAAGCCGTTGTAGGCGGTGTTCGCGGCGAGGAACAGCACGAGCGCGGTGGCCGCGGCCAGCACGATGAACAGGAAGCTGCCCTTGCCGAAGACGGCCTCGGCGACCTGTGAGATCACCGGGTTCTGCACGTAGTCGGAGCCGAGCGCGACGCCGTTGTGGATCAGGTCGACAGCCGGGTTCTCGGCCATGCGGACCTTGGTGACCATGGCCAGCGCGATGATCCCGCAGAACATGGTGACGGCGAGCAGGCCCATCATCGCGAGCGTGGTCGCCGCGTTCTTCGACTTCGGCTTGCGGAAGGCCGGTACGCCGTTGGAGATGGCCTCGACGCCGGTGAGCGCGGCGCAGCCGGAGGAGAAGGCGCGCAGCAACAGGAAGACAAGGGCGAATCCGGCCAGGCCCTGGTGCTCGGCCTTGATGTGGTAGTCCGCCGTCGGTGCCCGCATGGTGTCGCCCAGAACCAGACCGCGGAACGCGCCCCACGCGATCATGATGAAGACGCCCGTGACGAAGACGTACGTCGGAATCGCGAACAGCGAGCCGGACTCCTTCATGCCGCGCAGGTTCATCAGCGTGAGCAGGACGATCACGGCGATCGCGCAGAACACCTTGTGCTCGACCACGAAGGGGACCGCGGAGCCGAGGTTCTCGATGCCGGAGGCGATGGAGACGGCGACCGTGAGGACGTAGTCGACCAGCAGGGCGCTGGCGACCGTGAGACCCGCCTTGGGGCCGAGGTTGGTGTTGGCCACCTCGTAGTCGCCGCCGCCGCTCGGGTACGCGTGCACGTTCTGCCGGTAGGAGGCGACCACCGTGAACATCAGCACGACGACCGCCACGGCGATCCACGGGCTGAAGTGGTACGCCGACACGCCCGCGATGGACAGGACCAGCAGCACCTCGCCGGGCGCGTACGCCACGGAGGACAGCGGGTCGGAGGCGAACACCGGAAGGGCGATGCGCTTCGGCAGGAGCGTTTCCCCGAGCCGGTCACTGCGCAGTGCGCGCCCGATGAGGATCCGTTTGGGCACGTCGGTCAGTTTGGACACAACAGAGAAGCGTAAGCGTTCGAAAGGAAGAACAACCACCCGGCACCCCGCATCTGCTCTCCGGGTGAAATCCGGACCCCCTCCGGGTACGGATTGCGCAGGTGAGCGGGGCGGCATGCCTATATGACAGGACCCCCGCCCCTACTGCTCCCGGAGGTTCCATGCACACGACCGCAGAGCTGATCGGCGCCGCGGCAGCCCTCGTCGGCCTCGGGATCCTGACGCTCGCGAGCGTCCGCAGCATCAGCCGCCGCTGACCGGCCCGAAGTCGGGGCAACCGTGCACAGGGGTGCCGTCGTCCTACGCCCGTGTGTAGCTTGGGCGTCGGTCTGAGACCCTGATGTGGCTGAGCAGTACTTATTGACACCGGAAGGACGGTCGTGCACATCGTCATCATGGGCTGCGGGAGAGTGGGTTCCGCTCTCGCCCAGGCCCTGGAGCAACAGGGGCACACGGTCGCCGTGATCGACCAGGACCCCACCGCCTTCCGACGACTGGGCTCCGGTTTCGGCGGTCGCCGTGTCACCGGGGTCGGTTTCGACCAGGACACCCTGCGCGAGGCGGGCATCGAGGAGGCCGGCGCCTTCGCCGCGGTCTCCAGCGGCGACAACTCCAACATCATCGCCGCGCGCGTGGCCCGCGAGATGTTCGGCATCGAGAACGTCGCTGCCCGCATCTACGACCCCCGGCGCGCCGAGGTCTACCAGCGCCTGGGCATCCCGACGGTGGCCACGGTCCGCTGGACGGCGGACCAGATGCTGCGCCGGCTGCTGCCCTCGGGCGCGGAACCGTTGTGGCGTGATCCCACCGGTGGGGTCCAGCTGGCCGAGGTGCACGCCTCGACCGCCTGGGTCGGCCACAAGATCAGCAGGATGCAGGAGGAGACGGGCGTCCGCGTGGCGTTCCTGACCCGCCTCGGCGAGGCCATACTGCCCACCTCGCAGACGGTGCTGCAGGAGGGCGACCTCGTCCACGTGATGATGCGCACGGACGACATCGAGAAGGTCGAGGCGTCCTTCGCCGAGGGCCCCGAAGAGGAGGGCGGTCACTGATGAGGGTCGCCATTGCCGGTGCCGGTGCGGTCGGCCGCTCGATCGCGGGCGAACTGCTGGAGAACGGCCACGAGGTCCTTCTCATCGACAAGGCGCCGACCGCCATCTCGGTCGAGCGCGTTCCGCAGGCGGAGTGGCTGCTCGCCGACGCCTGTGAGATCACCTCCCTGGACGAGGCCGCGCTCCAGCGCTGCAACGTCGTGATCGCCGCGACGGGCGACGACAAGGTCAACCTGGTCGTCTCCCTGCTGGCGAAGACGGAGTACGGCGTCCCGCGGGTCGTCGCCCGGGTGAACAACCCGAAGAACGAGTGGCTGTTCAACGAGTCCTGGGGCGTGGACGTCGCCGTCTCCACCCCGCGCCTGATGTCCGCCCTGGTCGAGGAGGCGGTGAGTGTCGGCGACCTGGTCCGCCTGCTCCGCTTCAGCCACGGCGACGCGAACCTGGTCGAGCTGACCCTGCCCGAGGAGTCGGCCCTGGCCGGCACCACGGTGGGCGACGTGGAGTGGCCCGAGGACACCTCCCTGGTCACCATCATCCGCGGCACCCGCGTGCTCACCCCGTCGCGGGAGGACTCCCTGGAGGCCGGCGACGAACTCCTGTTCGTGGCCGCCCAGGCCCGCGAGGAACAGCTGGAGGACCTGCTGTCGGTCCGCCGCGAAGACGCCTCTTAGCGGGAAGAAGCCTCTTGGGCGGTACGACGGCGGAGGGCGCCCTGCACACGCAGGGCGCCCTCCGCCGTCGTAAAGACGGTGTCGGTAGTGCCGCGATCTACGCCTCGCGCCGGTGCCGTCCGCCCGCGGCCTCCGTGTCCCCGTGCTCCGCGGCCTGGGCCGCCTTGCGCTCCTCCTCGGCCTTCTCCTCGGCCTCCATCTCCGCGAACACGTCGATCGGAGCCGGCGCCTTCGCGAGGAAGACCCAGGTGAGCCACACGGCGAGCAGGAAGGGCGGGATCTTGAGGGCGACCAGGACCCAGCCGAGCTGCGCGGTGTCGGCCCACCAGTACAGCGGGAAGAGGATCGCGCACTTGGCGAGCAGGATGCCGCCCCAGGCGTAACTGGCCTTGGAGTACGCCTTCTTGCGGCCGGGGTTGCGGGTCCGCCAGGAGAGGTTCTCCTTGAAGACCGGGCCGAGGATGAGCCCCATCAGCGGCACACCCGCGAGCGTGGTGATGATGTACGCCAGGCCCAGGCCCAGGGTGTACAGCATGCCCGGGAGATAGAAGTTCTTGGCGTTGCCCGTCATCATCGCGAAGACGACACCGAAGGCGACGCCGAAGACACCGCTGAAGGCGTGCTTGACGGTGTCCCGCATGACCAGACGGACCACGACCAGCAGCAGTGACACTGCGAGCGCGGCGATCGCCGACAGGTGCAGGTCCTTGTTGATGGTGAAGATCGTGACGAAGAGCAGGCCCGGCAGGACCGTCTCGACCATGCCCCGGACGCCGCCGAACGCCTCGAACAGGGCGGCCTCGGTCACCGCCCGTGCGTCGTCGGCCTGAGTGTCTTCGGTCGGCTTGTCGAGAGACGTCACCGGCTACTCCCGTCCCACGGGTCGGAGTTCGTATTTCGGATTGAACAGCACCCGGCGGCCCCGGCTCATCGAGATCCGCCCGGAGGCGATCAGCTTGCGCCCCGGTTCTATCCCGACGATGGACCGCCGACCGAGCCACACCACGTCCAGGGCGGCGGAGCCGTCGAACAGCTCGGCCTCCAGGGCCGGGACGCCCGCGCGCGGACGCAGGGTGACCGTGCGCAAGGTACCAGTAACGGTCACGATCTGACGGTCGTGGCAGTCGCCTATCCGAGTGCAGCCTGCGGTCTCGGTGTCCTCCCGCAGCTCCTCGGACTCCAGGTCCTCCTGCGACGAGGAGAGCCGGTCGAGCATGCGCCGGAACCGGCCCACCGGCTTCTCGGAACGCGGAACAGCACTCATATCCGAAAGCGTACCGGGGTGCGCCGACAGCGTTGTACCCGCAGCACTAGCGTTCGAACCGGTATCCCATCCCCGGTTCCGTGACGAAGTGCTTGGGATGCGAGGGGTCCGCCTCCAACTTCCGCCGCAGCTGGGCCATGTAGACCCGCAGGTAGTTCGTCTCCGTCCCGTACGACGGCCCCCAGACCTCCTGGAGGAGCTGCTTCTGGCCGACGAGCCGGCCGGTGTTGCGGACCAGCACCTCCAACAGGTGCCACTCGGTGGGGGTGAGACGTACGTCTCGGCCCTGCTTGCGGACCTTCTTGGCGGCCAGGTCGACGGTGAACTCGTCGGTCTCCACCAGGACCTCGTCCTCGCCGCCCCCGGTGGGCTCGGCGCGGCGCACGGCGGCCCTGAGGCGGGCGAGCAGCTCGTCCATGCCGAAGGGCTTGGTGACGTAGTCGTCGGCGCCCGCGTCCAGCGCCTCGACCTTCTCGTCGGAGGAGTGCCGGGCGGACAGCACGAGGATCGGCACCCGGGTCCAGCCGCGCAGTCCCCGGATCACCTCGACGCCGTCCATGTCGGGCAGGCCCAGGTCGAGGACGACCACGTCGGGGTGGCGGGCGGCGGCGAGCCGGAGCGCGGTGGCGCCGTCGTGCGCCGCGTCGACCTCGTACTTGCGCGCCCTGAGGTTGATCACGAGGGCGCGCACGATCTGCGGCTCGTCGTCGATGACCAGCACTCTGGTCATGTGGCCTGCCTTTCGGTTTCAGTCGCTGCTTCTGCCGCCGCTTCTGCCTCTGCCTCTGCCTCTGCGAAGGGGTCCACGAGGAGCTCCGCGTGCGTGTGCTCCGCGCGGAGCGTCAGCACCATGGTGAGGCCGCCCCCGGGTGTGTCCTCGGCGTTGAGGGTGCCGTTCATGGCCTCCGCGAAACCCCGGGCCACCGCGAGCCCGAGCCCCACCCCCGCGCCGCGCGGGGCGTCGCCGTAGCGCTGGAAGGGCGCGAAGATGCGCTCCTTGGCCTCGTCGGGGACGCCGGGGCCGCGATCCACGACCCGTAGCTCGACCCGGTCGGCGATGGCGCTGGCGGAGACCCGGACGGGATGGCCGGGCGGGCTGTACTTGACGGCGTTCTCGACCAGGTTGGCCACCGACCGCTCCAGCAGCCCCGGGTCGACGGCGACCATCGGCAAAGTCTCCGGCACGTCCATTTCCACGCTCCCGTCGGGCACCCCGCCGAGCGCCATCGGCACCACCTCGTCGAGGTCGATCTCCCGGATGATCGCGGTGACCGTACCGGTCTGCAGGCGGGACATGTCGAGCAGGTTGCCCACAAGGTGGTCCAGCCGGTCGGCGCCCTCCTCGATGCCCTCCAGGAGCTCTGCCTGGTCCTCCTCGGACCACGCCACGTCGTCGGACCTGAGCGACGAGACGGCCGCCTTGATGCCGGCGAGCGGGGTCCGCAGATCGTGCGAGACGGCCGCCAGCAGCGCCGTACGGATGCGGTTGCCCTCGGCCAGTGTGCGGGCCTGGTCGGCCTCCTCCTGGAGCCTGCGGCGGTCCAGGGCGACGGCGGCCTGGGCGGCGAAGGCCGCGAGCACCCGACGGTCCTCGGCGGGCAGCACCCGGCCGGTGAGCGCGAGCGCCATGTGGTCGCCCACCGGCATGTCGACGTCGGCGTCCTCCGGCCGCTCCACGGGGGGTCCCAGTCCCGCCCGGCCGGCGCAGGTCCACGGCTCGACGTCGCCCGCCCGTTCCAGCAGGGCCGCCGACTCCATGCCGAAGGTCTCCCGGACGCGCTCCAGGAGTTCCTCCAGGCGGGTCTCGCCGCGCAGCACGTTGCCGGCGAGGAAGGACAGGATCTCCGACTCGGCGCGCAACCGGGCGGCCTGGTGGGTGCGGCGGGCGGCGAGGTCGACCACGGAGGCCACCGAGATGCCGACGCCCACGAAGATCACGATGGCGACGATGTTCTTCGGGTCGGCGATGGTCCAGCGATGCAGGGGCGGTGTGTAGAAGTAGTTGAGCAGCAGCGAGCCGAGCGCGGCCGACGCGAGCGCGGGGAAGAGGCCGCCGAGCAGGGCCGCCGCGACCACGACCGCCAGGAACAGCAGCATGTCGTTGGCGAGGCCGAGGTCGACGGTGGTGAGCAGGATCGTCAGGAACGCCGGACCGGCCAGACCGACCAGCCAGCCCCACAGGATCCGGGCCCGCCCCAGCCGGGCGCTGCGGGCGACGGGCAGTCCGCGCCCCTTGGCGACCTCGTCGTGGGTGACGATGTGCACGTCCAGGTCGGGCCCGGACTCGCGGGCCACGGTCGCGCCGACACCGGGTCCGAAGACGTACTGCCAGGTTTTGCGGCGGGAGGAACCGAGGACGATCTGGGTGGCGTTGACGCCGCGCGCGAAGTCGAGCAGCGCGGCCGGTATGTCGTCGCCGACGACATGGTGAAAGGTTCCTCCAAGGTCTTCGACAAGCGTCCTCTGGACGGCGAGTTCCTTGGGCGAGGCGGAGGTCAGACCGTCGCTGCGGGCTATGTAGACGGCGAGCACCTCGCCGCCGGCGCCCTTCTCCGCCAGGCGCGCGGCCCGCCTTATCAGCGTCCGCCCCTCCGGCCCGCCGGTCAGCCCGACGACGATCCGCTCCCTGGATCCCCAGATCCTGGAGACCTGGTGATCGTTGCGGTACTGCTTGAGATACTCGTCGACCCGGTCGGCCACCCACAGCAGCGCGAGCTCCCGCAGGGCGGTCAGATTGCCCGGCCGGAAGTAGTTGGAGAGCGCCGCGTCGACCTTGTCCGGCTGGTAGATGTTGCCGTGCGCCATACGACGCCTGAGCGCCTGGGGGGACATGTCGACAAGCTCGATCTGGTCGGCCCGGCGTACGAACTCGTCGGGCACGGTCTCCTGCTGCCGCACCCCGGTGATCGACTCGACCACGTCTCCGAGCGACTCCAGGTGCTGGATGTTCACGGTCGAGACCACGTCGATCCCGGCCGCGAGCAGTTCCTCCACGTCCTGCCAGCGCTTGGCGTTGCGCGAGCCCGGGATGTTGGTGTGGGCGAGTTCGTCCACCAGGGCGACGGCGGGGGCCCGGCGCAGGAGGGCATCGACATCCATCTCGCCGAAGACGGAGTCCCGGTACGCGATCTCCCTGCGCGGGGTTGCTTCCAGCCCGTGCAGCATCACCTCGGTGCGCGGCCGCCCGTGGTGCTCCACGAAGCCCACGACGCAGTCGGTACCCCGCTCGATCCTGCGGTGCGCCTCGGACAGCATCGCGTACGTCTTGCCGACGCCCGGTGCCGCACCGAGATAGATCCGAAGCCTGCCGCGTCCCATGGGTCCATTGTCTTCCGGTCAACACTGCCTACGCAGCGTCGACCTTACGGCCGCCGATCCGGGCGGAGGGGGCGGGAGGGGACTCGGGGGTGGTCTTTGACGCAACTCTGACGCGGGGGTGCCTCTATGTCTTTCGTCAAGCGAGGCGTGGGGTTCTGGGTTCGTAGAAGGTGCCGTCGCGGAGCATCGCGAACAGCACGTTGATC